>NZ_JBIWGG010000004.1:0-680445 GCF_044763415.1 Streptomyces sp. NPDC096048 | reverse complement strand
AAACGCCCGGTTACATTTCGAACCCGGAAGCTAAGCCTTACAGCGCCGATGGTACTGCAGGGGGGACCCTGTGGGAGAGTAGGACGCCGCCGAACTCCTCTTAGAGCTCTGGCTCTTGGGCATGCAGCCCGAGAGCCAGAGCTTTTTTGCGTTGAGGTAAGGTCAGGGAGCATCATTGGCTCGTTTCACCCCAGGAGGCCCCCGCGTGGAGGTCCAGGAGACCCGCGTGCAGACCGACCGGGTCCTCACCATCCCGAACATCCTGAGCATGGCGCGCCTCGCCGGCGTACCGCTCTTCCTGTGGCTGATCCTCCGTCCCGAGTTCGGCGGCCCGCAGAGTGACGGCTGGGCGCTGTTGGTGCTGGCCCTGAGCGGAGTCAGCGACTACCTGGACGGGAAGCTCGCGCGGCGCTGGAACCAGATCAGCAGCCTCGGCCGGTTCCTCGACCCCGCCGCCGACCGGCTCTACATTCTGTCCACTCTGGTGGGCCTCACCTGGCGCGAGATTCTCCCGCTCTGGTTGACCCTTGTACTGCTTGCCCGGGAAGCGGTCCTGCTCGTGATGGTGGGCATCCTGCGACGTCACGGCTATCCGCCGCCGCAGGTGAACTTCCTGGGGAAGGCCGCCACCTTCAACCTCATGTACGCCTTCCCTCTGCTTCTTCTCAGTGACGGAAGCGGGTGGATCGCGTCACTCGCCGCAGTTTTCGGATGGGCGTTCGCCGGATGGGGTACAACCCTGTATTGGTGGGCAGGTGTTCTCTACGTAGTACAGGTCCGCCGTTTGGTCCGTGCGGACACCATGACCGATTGAACTCGCCGATTGTGCGGCCCCAGTGGCCGGATGGCCCCCACGGCAAAAGTGCGGGAGTCTGGTCGGGTGAAGTCGGTCAATCCGTCGTCTCTTAGAGGAGGACGCTTCCGACATGAAGGCCGTCGTGATGGCTGGAGGCGAAGGCACACGCCTTCGTCCCATGACCTCGAGCATGCCCAAGCCGCTCCTGCCGGTGGCCAACCGGCCGATCATGGAGCACGTTCTGAGGCTGCTCAAAAGGCATGGGCTCAACGAGACCGTCGTCACCGTCCAGTTCCTGGCCTCGCTGGTCAAGAACTACTTCGGTGACGGCGAGGAGCTCGGGATGGAGCTCACGTATGCCAATGAGGAGAAGCCACTCGGTACCGCCGGAAGCGTCAAGAACGCCGAGGAAGCGCTGAAGGACGATGCGTTCCTCGTTATTTCCGGCGACGCCCTGACCGACTTCGACCTCACCGACCTGATCAATTTTCACAAGGAAAAGGGTGCGCTCGTCACCGTGTGTCTGACACGCGTGCCCAACCCGCTGGAATTCGGCATCACCATCGTCGACGAAGAGGGCAAGGTCGAGCGCTTCCTGGAGAAGCCGACCTGGGGCCAGGTCTTCTCGGACACCGTGAACACCGGTATCTACGTCATGGAGCCCGAGGTATTCGACTACGTCGACCCCGACGTGCCCGTGGACTGGTCCGGTGACGTCTTCCCGCAGCTGATGAAGGAAGGCAAGCCCGTCTACGGCTACATCGCCGAGGGCTACTGGGAGGACGTCGGCACCCACGAGAGTTATGTGAAGGCCCAGGCCGACGTACTGGAGCGCAAGGTCGACGTCGACATCGACGGCTTCGAGATCTCGCCCGGCGTCTGGGTGGCCGAGGGCGCCGAGGTGCATCCCGACGCGGTGCTCCGCGGGCCCCTCTACATCGGCGACTACGCCAAGGTCGAGGCCGGCGCCGAAATTCGGGAACACACGGTCGTCGGCTCCAACGTCGTCGTCAAGAGCGGCGCCTTCCTGCACAAGGCCGTCGTCGCCGACAACGTGTACGTCGGACCGCACAGCAACCTGCGGGGCTGCGTCGTCGGTAAGAACACCGAC
The DNA here is from genome assembly GCF_044763415.1 of Streptomyces sp. NPDC096048. Classification (NCBI taxonomy): domain Bacteria; kingdom Bacillati; phylum Actinomycetota; class Actinomycetes; order Kitasatosporales; family Streptomycetaceae; genus Streptomyces; species Streptomyces sp. NPDC096048. The sequence continues at coordinate 678,538 of NZ_JBIWGG010000004.1, read as the reverse complement.
ATCATGCGCGCCGCGCGGATCGAGGACGGCGCGGTCATCGGGGACGAGTGCCTGGTCGGTGAAGAATCGATCATCCAGGGCAACGTCCGGGTCTACCCGTTCAAGACCATCGAGGCCGGTGCCTTCGTCAACACGTCGGTCATCTGGGAGTCCCGGGGCCAGGCGCACCTCTTCGGCGCCCGCGGGGTTTCCGGCATCCTGAACGTGGAGATCACGCCGGAGCTGGCGGTACGGCTGGCCGGCGCCTACGCGACCACGTTGAAGAAGGGCTCCACCGTCACCACGGCCCGCGACCACTCACGTGGTGCCCGAGCGCTGAAGCGGGCGGTGATCTCCGCGCTGCAGGCCAGCGCCATCGACGTACGGGACCTGGAGAACGTACCGCTGCCCGTGGCGCGGCAGCAGACCGCGCGGGGCAGTGCCGGCGGGATCATGATCCGGACCACGCCCGGGGTGCCGGACTCCGTCGACATCATGTTCTTCGACGGACAGGGTGCCGACCTGTCCCAGGGCAGTCAGCGGAAGCTGGACCGGGTCTTCGCGCGGCAGGAGTACCGGCGCGCGTTCCCCGGAGAGATCGGGGACCTGCACTTCCCGTCCAGCGTCTTCGACTCGTACACCGGGTCGCTGCTGCGGAACGTCGACATCACAGGGATCGCGGAGTCCGGGCTCAAGGTGGTCGTGGACGCGTCCAACGGCAGTTCGGGGCTGGTCCTGCCCAGTCTGCTCGGGAAGCTCGGGGTCGACTCGCTGACGATCAATCCCGGTCTCGACGAGTCCCGGCCGACCGAGTCGGCCGACGTGCGGCGGTCGGGGCTGGTGCGTCTCGGGGAGATCGTGGCGTCCTCCCGGGCCGCGTTCGGTGTGCGGTTCGACCCGGTCGGTGAGCGGCTGTCGCTCGTCGACGAGAAGGGCCGCATCATCGAGGACGACCGTGCGCTGCTGGTGCTGCTCGACCTGATCGCGGCCGAGCGGCGCAGCGGCCGGGTCGCGCTGCCGGTGACGACCACCAGGATCGCCGAGCAGGTGGCGGCCTACCACGGCACCCAGGTCGAGTGGACGACCACCTCTCCCGACGACCTGACGCGGGTCGGCGGCGAGGAAGGGGCGATCTTCGGCGGTGACGGCAAGGGCGGCTTCATCGTCCCGGAGTTCAGCAGCGTCTACGACGGTACGGCCGCCTTCGTGCGGCTGATCGGGCTGGTGGCCCGGACGCAGCTCACGTTGAGCCAGATCGACGCGCGGATCCCGCGGGCGCACGTCCTGAAGCGTGATCTTGCCACTCCGTGGGCGGTCAAGGGTCTGGTGATGCGGCGGGTCGTCGAGGCGGCCGGAGACCGCTTCGTGGACACCACGGACGGCGTGCGTGTGGTGGAGACCGACGGGCGCTGGGTGATGGTGCTGCCCGACCCGGCCGAGGCGGTCACCCATCTGTGGGCCGAGGGTCCCGACGACGCGTCCGCGCAGGCGCTGCTCGACGAGTGGTCCGCGGTGGTGGACAGCGCGGGCCGTTAGAACGCGCCGCACGCGTGCGTGCCGGACAAGTGTCCCCAAGGGGGCCTGTCCGGCACGCCGGTGGGGCCGTTCGGAGGTAGCGGCCGTGGCGTGCGACGATGTGCGGCATGCCGCAGCAACCCCCCGTTCGGAGCACATTCACGCGGCCCGCGCGCCCGGATGCGTCCATGTCGTTGCTCACCAACGTCATGGACCACAGCCTCGACGACGGATACGCCGAGGCCGCCGCGCGCAAGAAGGCCGAGGGCACGGGCGGTATGCCCAAGACCCTCCGCGCCAAGCTCGGACTGGCCGCCGGGCTGGTGATGGCCGCCCTGGTCGTCACGGTCGGCGCGGCCCAGGCGCGGGTCGCGGCTCCGGCCGTCGCCAAGGAGCGCGAAGAGCTCATCGACCGGATAGAGGGCGAGACCTCCACGGCCGACAAGCTCGAGGAGAGCGTCGACAAGCTGCGCGAGGACGTGAGCGCGCGGCAGCGCGAGGCGCTCGAGAAGAACGGCGACAGTGACCGCTCCGACCTGATGGGCGTCCTGTCGGGCGCGGTCCAGGTGCACGGCCCGGGTGTGAAGCTCGTGGTGAACGACGCCAAGGACACGAGCACGGGCGGTGACGGTCAGCCGCGTGGCACCTCCGGGTTCTCCGACACGGGCCGGGTTCGGGACCGGGACATGCAGCGCGTGGTCAACGGGCTGTGGGAGTCGGGAGCCGAGGCGATCTCCATCAACGGGCAGCGGCTGACAGCGCTGTCCGCGATCAGGGCCGCGGGGGACGCGATACTGGTCGACAACAGGCCGCTGGTGCCGCCGTACGCGGTGCTCGCGGTGGGGGACGGCGAGGGGCTCAGCTCCCGGTTCCAGGACAGCGCCGACGGGCTGTATCTGCATGCCCTCCAGGAGAACTACGGCATCCGGACCGCCATCTCCGTCGCGGACGACCTCGAGCTGCCGGCCGCGACGAGCTTGATCGTACGTACAGCACAGCCGATAACCGAGAAGGGCACATCGTGATCGCCGTACTGGGCCTCGTCGTGGGAGTCGTGGCCGGCCTGTTGGTCCGGCCCGAGGTGCCGGCGGCCGTCGAGCCTTATCTGCCGATCGCCGTCGTGGCGGCGCTGGACGCCGTCTTCGGTGGTCTGCGGGCCATGCTCGACGGCATCTTCGACGACAAGGTCTTCGTGGTGTCGTTCCTGTCGAACGTGGTCGTGGCCGCACTGATCGTGTTCCTGGGCGACAAGCTGGGCGTCGGGGCCCAGCTGTCCACCGGCGTGGTGGTCGTGCTCGGTATCCGGATCTTCTCCAACGCCGCGGCGATCCGACGCCACGTCTTCCGGGCGTGAGGCCGATGAGCGACCACGAAGAGCAGAGCGCGAACAGGCTGCGCAGGGAACTGCCCGACGAGGTGCCGGCGGCGGCGTCCCCGACGCGGTCCCCGGCGGGGGAGGCACCGGACGCCGACGCCCCGGTCGAGGAGCGAGTCGAGCGGCGGCCCGATCCGGGGCCGGGGCTGACCGGTAGGCAGCGGCTCTTCCAAGGGCTGTGGCCGCCGCGTCTCACCCGGGCCCAACTCATCGTCGCCCTGCTCCTGTTCGGCCTCGGTTTCGGCCTGGCGGTCCAGGTGGCGTCGAACAGTGACAGTGACGGAGCGCTGCGCGGCGCCCGGCAGGAGGATCTGGTCCGCATCCTCGATGAACTGGACGACCGTACTCAGCGTCTTGAAGACGAGAAGCAGGGCCTCGAGAAGCAGCGGGACGAGTTGGAGAACAGCTCCGACCAGGCAGAAGAGGCCCGCAAGCAGACGCTCGAGAAGGAGCGGCAACTGGGCATTCTCGCGGGCACCGTGGCCGCGCAGGGGCCCGGCATCACGGTGACGATCGAGGACACGAAGGGGGCGGTCGAGGCGGACATGCTGCTCGACGCGATACAGGAGCTCCGCGCGGCGGGCGCGGAGGCGATCCAGGTGAACGGCGTACGGGTCGTCGCCGGCACGTACCTCACGGACTCGGACAAGACCGTGAGCGTCGACGGGAACAAGATCAACGCGCCCTATCGTTTCCAGGTCATCGGCAAGCCGCAGGACCTCGAACCGGCTCTCAACATTCCTGGAGGCGTGGTGCAGACTCTGGAGAAGGAACAGGCCACCGTTACGGTTGAGCGGTCGAGCAAGATCGTCGTGGACGCCTTGCGAGCGGTGAAGCGGCCTGACTACGCTCGGTCGTCCTCCCAGTGAACCGGCGGTGCATGGGGGGCGACCGGCGGGGGCATGAGGTTGCGGGGGGTCGGCGCACCGATTGGGTGGTGCGTGGTGGAAACTGTCTGGTGGAGACGGACGTTGTGAAGGTGTCCGGGTCGGTCAGTACGGTCAGTCAGGGTTCGTCCTGCCCCACGGGCGGGTCTGTTTCGGTCAAGGGGAATCGCCCGTGAAGTTGTTTGCGAAGTTGTTCGGCAAGAGTGCGCGAGAGGGTCGCGAGAACGCGACCGCTCGCCATCGGGCACAGCCTGATGCGGAGGGCGGGCGCCCGATGTTCCGGGACCAGGTGGCTGGTCCGGGCGGTGGCATTTCCGGTGGTCAGGGCGCGCCGTCTGTTGACCCTGCACAGTCCGGCGACATAGGTTTCGGGCAACCGTCGACCTCAGGTACGGGTGGAGGGTTTACCCCCGGCCCGTACGCGTCGAACGCCCCGGCGGGGCAGTCGCGGCAGGAGGATCCGTCCATGTCGGCCCTGGTCTGTACGAGGTGCGGTAACCGCAACGCGGAGAACAGCCGCTTCTGCTCCAACTGCGGCGCGCCACTGCGTGCCGGGGCGGTTCCGGAGCGTGCCTCCGAGACGACCTCCACGATCTCCATCTCCGGCCTGGAGGCGTACGACGCCGAGGTCACCGGCCAGACGGCGATGCCGGCGCTTTCTCCCGAGGCGCAGGCGGCCGTCGACGCGCTGCCGCTCGGCTCGGCGCTCCTGGTCGTGCGCCGTGGTCCGAACTCCGGCAGCCGCTTCCTGCTGGACGGTGAGCTGACCACCGCCGGACGTCACCCGCAGAGCGACATTTTCCTGGACGACGTGACGGTCTCGCGCCGGCACGTGGAGTTCCGCCGCGGTCCGGACGCCTCGTTCACGGTGGCCGACGTCGGCAGCCTGAACGGCACGTACGTCAACCGCGAGCGCATCGACCAGGTCGCTCTGTCGAACGGTGACGAGGTGCAGATCGGCAAGTACCGGCTGGTCTTCTACGCGAGCCAGCGGGGTTACTGACCCGCCCCCGGGCAAGCGCCCGGGGAACCTCCAGGGAAGGTCCATGCTGCAAACACCGAGCGGCGGTGTCGGCCACGGCACCGTCGCCACGGACAGTGGGCTGATGAGCATCGGCGCCGTGCTGAACGCGCTGCGTGACGAGTTTCCCGACGTCACCATCTCCAAGATCCGTTTTCTGGAGTCGGAGGGCCTCGTCGAGCCGCGACGGACCCCGGCCGGGTACCGCAAGTTCAGCGCGCACGACGTCGAGCGCCTCGGCCAGGTGCTGCGCATGCAGCGGGACCACTACCTGCCGCTGAAGGTGATCCGCGAACACCTGGACGCGATGGAACGCGGCGAGGCCGTGCCGTTGCCGACGCTGGGCCGGCCGCGGGACGGGGAGGCCGTACTGGAGCCCGCCGAGGGACCCACGGCGGCCCGGATCGGGCGGGACGAGTTGCTCGCCGCCGCCCGGATCGGCGACCAGGAGCTGAAGGAGTGGGAGTCGTACGGGCTCCTCGCTCCGCTGCCCGACGGGGCGTACGACGCCGAGGCGGTCACCGTGGCCTCACTGGTGGTGGAGCTGGGGCGGTTCGGTATCGAGCCGCGGCACCTGCGGGTGATGAAGGCCGCCGCCGACCGGGAGGCGGGCCTCGTGGACCAGGTGGTGGCGCCGCTGAGGCGACACCGCAACCCGCAGACCAGGGCACACGCGGAGGCCCGCACCAAGGAGCTGGCGGGGCTGGCGGTGAAGCTGCACGCGGCGCTGGTGCAGACCGCCCTCGGCGTGCGGCTGCCCTGAAACGGCGCACCCGGAGCCCGGAACGACCACCCCGACCCCGGCCCGACTACCCAAATGTCCCGGGCACGGCCTAGGGTTGCTGTGTGAACGAGCTCGATGTCGTAGGTGTCCGGGTCGAGATGCCCTCCAACCAACCGATCGTGCTGCTGCGCGAGGTGGGGGGCGACCGCTACCTCCCCATCTGGATCGGGCCGGGGGAGGCGACGGCGATCGCCTTCGCCCAGCAGGGCATGGCTCCCGCGCGGCCGCTGACCCACGACCTGTTCAAGGACGTGCTGGAGGCCGTCGGCCAGGAGCTCACGGAAGTACGCATCACGGACCTGCGTGACGGGGTCTTCTACGCCGAGCTGGTCTTCGCGAGCGGCGTCGAGGTGAGCGCCAGGCCGTCCGACGCCATAGCGCTGGCCCTGCGCACCGGAACGCCGATCTACGGCAGCGACACGGTGCTCGACGACGCTGGTATCGCCATCCCGGACGAGCAGGAGGACGAGGTGGAGAAGTTCCGCGAGTTCCTCGACCAGATCTCGCCGGAGGACTTCGGGACCAGTAACCAGTGAGCCGCGGGGACCGGAGCGGTACCGGGGGCCGCGCGGCCCCTCCGGGCACATTCGGCTAGCCTTTCCCCGCGATCGGGTACGCGAAACCACTCGTAGGGTGATTATCACTCGGCGTGCCGAGTGTGGCGATCGTTGACGCACCCTTGGTGACTGCCTACCGTCGAGGAGGCAGGTCAAGGACGGAGGTCGGCGTGAGAATCAGCGGCGACGGTACGGCTGGGGGTGGCCCCGGGCAGAGCTTCGGGGCAAGCGGTCCGTACCCTCCCACGAACTCTCGGCTCCGCGCCGGCGGGGGGCATCCCCAGCACGGTGTGGCGGCCGACCCTGTTCCGCAGCGAACGGCTGCCGTCCCGAGCAGCGGAGGGGCGACGTCCATGGCGTCCGAGCAGATCGGCTACCGCGGGCCGACGGCCTGCGCTGCCGCCGGTATCACCTACCGGCAGCTCGACTACTGGGCTCGTACAGGCCTGGTCGAACCCGGTGTGAGACCCGCACACGGTTCCGGGACGCAGCGCCTGTACAGCTTCCGCGACGTGGTCGTGCTGAAGATCGTCAAGCGCTTCCTCGACACCGGGGTGTCACTGCAGAACATCCGCACCGCCGTCCAGCATCTCAGGGAGCGTGGCTTCCGCGACCTGGAGCGGATGACGCTGATGAGCGACGGAGCCACGGTCTACGAGTGCACCTCGCCCGACGAGGTGCACGCCCTGCTCCAGGGCGGCCAGGGCATCTTCGGGATCGCCGTCGGCGTGGTCTGGCGGGATGTGGAGAGCGCGCTGTCGCAGCTGCACGGGGAGCGGATCGACACGGGGGAGACCCTGGTCGGGCACAACCCGGCGGACGAGCTGGCGCGGCGGCGCAACCGGGCGGTCTGAAGACCGCCGCACCCGGCACACCCCCGTGCTCGGACGGGCATTGTCAGTGGCGTAGGGCAGCATCGGAGATGTGAGAACCTCGCCCACGATCCTGCATCTCGACATGGATGCCTTCTTCGCCTCGGTGGAGCAGGCGTCCAAGCCGAGTCTGCGCGGGAAGGCCGTCGTCGTGGGCGGTCTCGGACCGCGGGGTGTGGTCGCCACCTGCTCGTACGAGGCGCGGGTCTTCGGCGTCCACTCGGCGATGCCCATGGGCCAGGCCCGGCGGCTGGCCCCCCACGCCGCGTACCTGGTCCCGCGCTTCGAGCTCTACCGGTCGATCAGCGAGCAGGTGATGCGGCTCCTGCGCGGGCTGTCGCCGCTGGTGGAGCCGCTGAGCCTGGACGAGGCCTTCGTGGACCTGGAGGCCGGCGGGGCGGCCTGGGACGCGGAGTCGGCGCGGCTGGCCGGGGCGAAGCTGCGTACGGACATCCGCGCCGTCACCGGCCTCACCGGTTCCGTGGGGCTGGCCGCCTCCAAGATGCTCGCCAAGATCGCCTCGGAGGAGGCCAAACCCGACGGGCTGGTCCTGATCCCGCCGGGGTCGGAGCGGGCCATGCTGGAACCGATGACCGTGCGGACGCTGCCCGGCGTGGGGCCGGCCACGGGAGACCATTTGCGGCGGGCCGGGATCACCACGGTGGGCGACATCGCCGAGGCGGGCGAGGACGAGCTCGTACGGCTGCTGGGCAAGGCGCACGGGCACGCCCTCCACGCCATGGCACTGGCCCGTGACGAGCGACCTGTGGTGGCCGAGCGGGAGACCAAGTCGGTGTCGGTCGAGGACACCTACGACGTCGACATCCACGACCGGGTGCGGGTCGGTGTGGAGGTGGGGCGGCTGGCCGACCGGTGCGTGCGGCGGCTGCGCGGCTCGGGGCTGTCCGGGCGGACCATCGTGCTCAAGGTGCGCAGGTACGACTTCTCCACGCTGACGCGCTCCGAGACGCTGCGGGGGCCCACGGACGACCCGGCGGTGGTGCGGGAGGCCGCGGCCCGGCTGCTGGACTCCGTGGACACCACCGGCGGCGTGCGGCTGCTCGGGGTCGGCGTCAGCGGGCTCGCCGACTACACGCAGGAGGACCTGTTCGCGCAGGCGGCGGGCGACCGGGTCGACGAAGTCGCCGAGGAGCCCGACGCCGAGCCCGTCCAGGAGGACCGGCCGGCCCCCGCCGAGCGCCGGTGGCCGTCGGGGCACGACGTGCGGCACGCGGAGTACGGACACGGGTGGGTGCAGGGCAGCGGGCTGGGGCGGGTCACCGTGCGGTTCGAGACGCCGTACTCGGAGACCGGCCGGGTGCGGACCTTCCCGGTGGACGACCCCGATCTGACACCGGCGGAACCGCTGCCGCTGGTCCCGACCGTGCCCCGAAGACCCGGGGCGGGCGGGCCGACGACCACGGAGGCCGGCCCTGGCCTCGGCGGGGGCACCGACGCGGAGACCGGCCCGGAGGGGCCCGCGCATCTGGCTCCCGGCTAGGACCTTGTCCCTGTCCTTGTCGGGCAGCTACAGGTCGCGGGAAGTCCGCGGCGCCGGATCGGCGCGGCCGGGCCGCCGCGGCGTGTTCCGCTGGACAGGCCGCCCGGGCGGCAGGGGCCGTAGGGCCGGATCGTCAGCCCTCCTCCTTGCCCTGGCCCGCCAGCTTGCCGAAGTCGTGGTCGGGGTGCGGGGGAGGGGCGGCGACGTCGAGACCGTAGTGGTGGTAGAGCTGGAGTTCCTGTTCCGGTGAGAGGTGGCGGCCGACGCCGAAGTCGGGGGCCTCCTTGATCAAGGACCGGTCGAAGGGCACGCGCAAGGTGCCGTCGAGCAGTTCGCTCGGCTCCAGGGGCACGAAGGCGTCCCGGCTGAACAGGCCGGTGCGTATGGCCGCCCACTCGGGGACGCCGGTGGCGTCGTCGAGATAGACCTCGTCGACGGTTCCGATCCGGGTGCCGTTGCGGTCGAACGCTTTGCGGCCGATCAGGTTGCGCGGGTCGATGTCGGTACGCACGGGGCCCTCCACTTGGTCGCACTGGGGTCGCGCACCAGCCGACCCACCAGCCGCCGAAATCATCCAAATCATCCGTAGTACTACAAAAGAGCACATATGGCCGGTCGGCCACTCGAAGGTTCGTGCGCCGGCCTCGCTGGTACGCTGGCAAACGGCTGCTGACCCCGCGCGGGAGAGTCCTCCGGACACCATCGGAGGCGCCGAAGGAGCAAATCCTCCCCGGAATCTCTCAGGCTCACGTACCGCACGGACGAGGTCACTCTGGAAAGCAGGGCGGGTGTCGACGGCTTCCGCTCTCACCGACGGTGAAAGCCGGGAGCGCCCTCGGGCCCGCCCGGTGAAGCTCTCAGGTTGAGATGACAGAGGGGGAGGCCGTTCGGGTACCCGCGCCGTGGTGCCCCTCGAAGGTCGTCAGACCAGGAGGCCTCCGCAATGACCGCCCATCGCACCCCGCTCTCCGAGCTCGAACAGGCAATGCCTTTCGAGCAGCGCCACATCGGCCCCGACCACGAGGCACGGGCCAAGATGCTCGCGCAGGTCGGTTACGGTTCGCTCGACGAGCTGACGACCGCCGCGGTGCCGGATGTGATCAAGAACGCAGACGCGCTGGACCTGCCCGGCGCGCGCTCCGAGGCCGAGGTGCTGGCCGAGCTGCGTTCGCTGGCCGACCGCAACCAGGTCCTCGATTCCATGATCGGCCTCGGCTACTACGGCACGTTCACCCCGCCGGTCATCCTGCGCAACGTCATGGAGAACCCGGCCTGGTACACGGCGTACACGCCGTACCAGCCGGAGATCTCGCAGGGCCGCCTGGAGGCCCTGCTGAACTTCCAGACGATGGTCGCCGAGCTGACCGGCCTGCCCACCTCGGGCGCCTCGCTGCTCGACGAGGGCACTGCCGCCGCCGAGGCGATGGCCCTTTCCCGGCGCATGGGCAAGAACAAGAAGGGTCTGTTCCTGGTCGACGCGGACGCCCTGCCGCAGACCATCGCCGTGATCCAGACCCGCGCCGAGCCGGCCGGCGTCGAGGTCGTCGTCGCCGACCTGGGCGAGGGCATCCCGGCCGAGGTCGCCGAGCGGGAGATCAACGGCGTCCTGATCCAGTACCCGGGCGCCTCCGGTGCCGTCCGCGACATCAAGCCGGTGATCGACCGGGCGCACGAGCTCGGCGCCCTGGTCACCGTCGCCGCCGACCTGCTCGCCCTGGCGCTGCTCACCTCGCCCGGCGAGCTGGGCGCGGACATCGCCATCGGCACGACGCAGCGCTTCGGTGTGCCGATGGGCTTCGGCGGACCGCACGCCGGCTACATGGCGGTGCACGAGAACTTCGCGCGCAGCCTGCCGGGCCGCCTGGTCGGCGTCTCCGTGGACGCCGACGGCAACAAGGCCTACCGCCTCGCCCTGCAGACCCGCGAGCAGCACATCCGCCGCGAGAAGGCCACCAGCAACATCTGCACCGCGCAGGTGCTGCTCGCCGTGATGGCCGGCATGTACGCCGTCTACCACGGCCCCGAGGGACTGCGGGCCATCGCGCGGCGCACCCACCGGTACGCCTCCATCACCGCCGCGGGCCTCGCGGCCGGCGGGGTCGAGATCGTCCACGGCGCCTACTTCGACACGGTCACCGCGCGGGTGCCGGGCCGGGCCGCCGAGGTCGTGCACGCCGCCCGCGAGAACGGCGTCAACCTGCGCCTCGTCGACGCCGACCACGTGTCGTTCGCCTGCGACGAGACCACCACGCGCGCCCAGGTCGGCGGCGTGTGGAACGCCTTCGGCGTCGAGGGCGACATCGAGTCGCTGGACGCGGCGACCGAGGAGACGCTGCCCGAGGCGCTGCTGCGCACCGACGACTTCCTCACCCACCCCGTCTTCCACCAGCACCGCTCCGAGACCGCGATGCTGCGCTACCTGCGCCGCCTCGCCGACCGGGACTACGCGCTGGACCGGGGCATGATCCCGCTGGGCTCCTGCACCATGAAGCTCAACGCGACCACCGAGATGGAGCCGGTCACCTGGTCCGAGTTCGGGCAGCTGCACCCCTTCGCGCCCGCCGAGCAGGCGCAGGGCTACCTCACGCTCATCCGTGAGCTGGAGGAGCGGCTCGCCGAGGTCACCGGGTACGACAAGGTCTCGCTCCAGCCGAACGCCGGGTCGCAGGGCGAGTTCGCCGGTCTGCTCGCCGTACGCGCCTATCACCGGGCCAACGGCGACGACCAGCGCACCGTCTGCCTCATCCCGTCCTCAGCGCACGGCACCAACGCCGCGAGCGCCGTCATGGCCGGTATGAAGGTCGTCGTCGTCAAGACCGCCGAGGATGGCGAGATCGACGTCGAGGACCTGCGCGCCAAGATCGAGAAGCACCGCGACGAGCTGTCCGTGCTGATGATCACGTACCCCTCCACGCACGGTGTCTTCGAGGAGCACGTCGCCGACATCTGCGCCCGGGTGCACGACGCCGGCGGCCAGGTCTACGTGGACGGCGCCAACCTCAACGCCCTGGTCGGACTCGCCAAGCCCGGTCACTTCGGCGGCGACGTCTCGCACCTGAACCTGCACAAGACCTTCTGCATCCCGCACGGCGGCGGCGGTCCCGGCGTCGGCCCCGTGGCCGTACGGTCGCACCTGGCGCCGTACCTGCCCAACCACCCGCTGCAGCCCGCGGCCGGTCCGCAGACGGGCGTCGGCCCGATCTCGGCGGCGCCGTGGGGATCGGCCGGCATCCTGCCGATCTCGTGGTCGTACGTCCGGCTGATGGGCGGCGAGGGGCTCAAGCGCGCCACGCAGGTGGCCGTGCTGTCCGCCAACTACATCGCCAAGCGCCTGGAGCCGCACTTCCCGGTGCTCTACAACGGCCCCGGCGGGCTGGTCGCGCACGAGTGCATCATCGACCTGCGCCCGCTGACCAAGGCGACCGGCGTGAGCGTCGACGACGTCGCCAAGCGGCTGATCGACTACGGATTCCACGCGCCGACGATGTCGTTCCCGGTGGCCGGCACGCTGATGATCGAGCCGACCGAGTCCGAGGACCTGGCCGAGCTGGACCGTTTCTGCGAGGCGATGATCGCCATCCGCGCGGAGATCGAGAAGGTCGGTTCCGGCGCCTGGTCCGCGGACGACAACCCGCTGCGGGGTGCGCCGCACACCGCCGGTGCGCTGGGCGGTGAGTGGGACCACGCGTACACGCGCGAGGAGGCCGTCTTCCCGGCCGGGGTGTCCGCCGCGGAGAAGTACTGGCCGCCGGTGCGCCGCATCGACCAGGCCTTCGGTGACCGGAACCTGGTCTGCTCCTGCCCGCCGCTGGACGCCTACGAGGACTGAGCCGCCGGTACCCGAGAGGCTCCGTGCAGGCCCGGAACGGCCTCGCGCGGAGCCTCTCGCCGTGTCCCATGCCGTGTCCCATGCCGTGTCTCACGCGGTGGCGAGCGACACCTCCGTCGACTTGACCAGCGCGACGACGGGAACGCCGGCGGACAGACCCAGGTCGTCGGCGGCCTCCCGGGTGATCACCGCGGTCAGTTCGGCGCCCTCGACGGCGACCCTGACGGAGGCCATGGCGTCGCCGGCGGTGAGGGCGGTGACCGTACCGGGCAGCCGGTTGCGGATGGACAGGCCCTCGACGCGACCGGTCGCGACGGACACCTCCGTGGACTTCACCAGGGCGCGGACCTCGGCCCCGGCGGTGAGGGACAGGTCGTCGGCGGCGTCCCGGGTGATCGCCGCGGTGAGGTCCTGGCCGCCCGAGAGGCGGACCCTGACCGTCGCCATGGCCTCGCCCGGCGTGACGGCGGTGACGGTGCCGGGGAGCTGGTTGCGGATGCTCAGGCTCATGAGGGCACCGTAGCCCGATGGGGGCGTCATGCCGGGTATGCGTGTGTCTGCGTCGCCTTGACCGTCGCCCACACCGGTGCGCCCGGGTGGAGCCCGAGCTCGGCCGCCGCGACCGTGGTGAGGTCGGCGGCGAGCGGGAGTTCGCCGGTGAGGTCCACGCGGATCCGGTCGCCGTGGGTCTCCAGGCCGACGACCTCGCAGCGCCACAGGTTGCGGGCGCTGGAGCCGGTGGGGCGTTCCCCGTACAGGGTCACGGCGCCCGGCGGGAACGCCACGAAGACCGGGCCGGAGAGGTCCTCGGTGGTGGTGAGGGCGGGACCGGCGTCGAGCCGCACGGTGTGGCCGTCGGCCCGCCCGCGGTAGAGGTTCAGGCCGACCAGCTGTGCGACGTAGTCCGTGCGGGGCCGACGGGCGATCTCGGCGGGGCCGCCCTCCTGGACGACCCTGCCGTTCTCGACGACGACCAGCCGGTCGGCCAGCACCATGGCGTCCAGCGGGTCGTGCGTGACCAGTACGGCCACGGCCTCGAACTCGGCGAGATGGCGGCGGAGCTGGGCCCGTACCTCGAGCCGCGTCCGGGCGTCCAGCGCCGCGAGGGGCTCGTCCAGGAGCAGCAGCCGGGGATCGGTGGCCAGGGCGCGGGCGAGTGCGACGCGCTGGGCCTGGCCGCCGGAGAGGCGGCGCGGCTTGGCGCCCGCGTGGTCGGCGAGGCCCATGCGGTCCAGCCACGCGGCGGCCCGCGCCCGGGCCTCGGTCCTGCTCGCGCCCCGGCAGCGCGGTCCGAAGGCGACGTTGTCGAGCGCGGTGAGGTGCGGGAAGAGCAGGTAGTCCTGGAAGACCACGCCGACCGGCCGGGACTCGGGCGGCGTACGGTCGAGCGCGGTGCCGTCGAGGCGCAGCCGGCCGTCCGTGAGCGGTACCAGACCGGCGAGCGCGCGCAGGGCGGTGGTCTTGCCGGCGCCGTTGGGGCCGAGCAGGGCGACGACGTCGCCGGGCGCGGCGGTCAGCGCGACGTCCAGGTGGAAGGTGCCGCGGTCCACGACGAGCCGGGCGTCGAGGCCGCCGCCAGGCGCGCGGCCGTCGGTGGGGTCCATGGAGGTGGGCGGTTCGTCGGTGTCGGTCATGTCGTCCTCGTCCGGCCGGTCGGGCGCGTCGTCAGGCCGGACGGGCGCGTCGTCCGGCCGGTCATGATGCCCTCATCCAGCGGTCCCGGAGACCGGCCAGTACGGCGATGGAGACGGCCAGCAGCACCAGGCTGAGGGCGATCGCCGCCGCCGGGTCGTTCTGCAGGGCGAGATAGACCGCCAGTGGCATGGTCTGGGTCCGGCCCGGGAAGTTGCCCGCGAACGTGATCGTCGCGCCGAACTCGCCCAGCGCACGCGCCCACGCGAGCACCGCGCCCGCCGCGATACCCGGCGCGATCAGGGGCAGCGTGACCCGGCGGAACGCGGTGAAGCGGGAGGCGCCCAGCGTCGTGGCGGCCTCCTCGAAGCGCGGATCGGCGGCGCGCAGGGTGCCCTCCACGCTGATGACCAGGAACGGCATCGCCACGAACGTCTCCGCGAGGACGACGCCCGTCGTCGTGAACGGCAGCGTGATCCCGAACCACGCGTCCAGCCACTGCCCGACGACGCCGTTGCGCCCGAACGCCAGCAGGAGCGCCACGCCGCCCACCACCGGGGGAAGTACCAGCGGCAGCGTCACCAGCGCGCGGACGAGGCCGCGGCCGGGGAACTCCGTGCGGGCCAGTAGCCAGGCCAGCGGCACGCCGACGACCAGGCTCAGCGCGGTCGCCGACGTGGCGCACAGCAGCGACAGCCGCAGGGCCTGCCACACCTCCGGGCTGGCCAGCTGCTCGGGCAGGTCGCGCCACGGTGCCCGTACCAGCAGGGCGATCAGGGGCAGCAGCAGGAACGCCAGGCCGACGAGGGCGGGTACCAGCAGCGGGACCGGCACCATGCGGGCACCGGACCTGGGCACGTCGGTCTTCCTCATGGCGTGCGGAACCCGGCCGCGGTCAGCACCCGCTGCCCCTCGGCGGACCTCACCAGCTCGATGAAGGCCTTCGCCGCCTCGGGGTTGGGAGCCTCCTCGAGGAGGGCGATCGGGTAGTCGTTGACGGCCTTCGCCGACTCGGGGAAGGCCACGCCGGTCACCTTGCCACCGGCCGCCTGCACGTCGGTCCTGTAGACGACGGCGGCGTCGGCCTCGTCGAGTTCGACCTTGGTCAGGGCGGCCTTGACGTCCTGCTCGTACGAGACCGGGGTGAGCCGGAGGCCGCCGGCCTCCAGCGCCTTCTGCGCCGCCGCGCCGCAGGGTACCGACTTGTCGCACAGCACGACCTTGAGGCCGGAGTCCGTGAGGTCCTCGAGGGAGGAAATCTTGTCGGGGTTGCCCGGGAGGGTGGCGATCTCCAGCTGGTTGCGCACGAAGGTGGACGGGGTGCCGTCCGTGGCCCCGGCGTCGGTGACGGTGGCCATCGTCCTGGGGCTGGCGGAGGCGAACACGTCCGCCGGGGCGCCGCTGGTGACGCTGGCGGCGAGGGAGTCGCTGCCGGCGAAGTTGAAGGCGACCTCGGTGCCCGGGTGCCGCTTCTCGAACTGCTCGCCGAGGGTCGTGAAGCTCTCCTTGAGCGATGCCGCGGCGAAGACGGTGACCTGGCCGGAGACCTTCGCCGAGGAGGACGACGAGGAACCGGCGGAATCCGAGCCCGCGTCCGAGCCGGACGACGTCGAGCACGCGCTCAGGGCCAGCAGCACGGCGGCCCCCGCACCGGTCATCCGCAGGCTCCGGCGGATGCGGCGGATGCGGCGGGTCCTGGACACGGCACGGGTCATCACGGGCCACTCCCTCGGTGTCTGGGGCAGGAGTCCGACGGTCCGCGGCCGGGCTGGGTGACCGGGGGCACGGCGGGCTCTCCGTTGCGCCGATCATACTTCCGCATCTGCGAGGGATAAGTCTGCTGTCGCATCGCATGAGCGAGCCAGCGGGGAGAAATGGCTGGCATGTGCGTTCGTACGGGGACAGTGGAGCCGGTGGGGCCGGTGGGGCCGTACGGAAATGATGGGACTGGCGGGGGTGGGGGTGGCGGGTCAGGCCCTGTCGATATGGACGTTCGTCGACTTCACGCGGGCGGTGGCCTCCATGCCGACCTCCAGGCCGAGTTCCTCGACCGCCTCCCGGGTCAGCAGGGAGACCAGCCGGTGCGGGCCGGCCTGGATCTCGACCTGGGCCGCCACGTCGCCGAGCTTGATCGCGGTCACGATGCCGGGGAAGGCGTTGCGGACCGAGGTGTACGGAGTCTCCTCGTCGGCGCCGCCGGACCGGGCCAGGTCGACCGAGAACGCGGCCAGGTCGCGCCCGTCGACGAGCCGCCGCCCGCCCTCGTCGCGATGGGTGGTGATCCGGCCCGCGTCGGCCCAGCGGCGGGCGGTGTCCGGGCTGACGCCGAGCAGCCGCGCCGCCTGGCCGATCGTGTAGGAATGCATGCCGGTCACGATAGGGCGCCGGGAGGACGTGGTGGTGACGCGGGGCGGGCCCTTGGGTATAACGCGATATAGCGTTAGTCTGTGCGGTGACGGTGGGGTGACGGTGGGGTGACGGTGGGGTGACGGTGGGGTGCTGGCTCGGGCGCCCCGGAAGATCGGGGTGGAGCGATGACGGTGCAGCCCTCGCGAGTCGGCGAGTCGCCCGGACTGCGGGCCTCGCACGCGGACCGGGACCAGGTCGTGGAGGTGCTGAGCGGTGCCGCCGGGGACGGCCGGTTGACCGCCGAGGAACTGGACGAGCGGGTGGAGGCGGCGCTCACCGCGCGGACGCTGGGAGAGCTGGCGGTCCTGACCGCCGACCTGCCGGTGGTGCCGGTCGGGGGCCCGGCGGTCGAGGTGAAGGACGTCGTCCGCATCGAGCAGGAGGGGGCGTCCACCCGGCGTGGCGACGGCTGGGTGGTGCCGCGGCGGATGGAGATCCGGTCGAGCTGGGGCGAGGTGACGCTCGACCTCGACCGTGCCGTGATCACCCACGACACCCTCCACGTCGACCTCGACATGCGCGCCGGTGCGCTGAAGCTCGTGACCCGACCCGGCATCGTGGTGGACACCGACGCGCTGGTGGCGAGCTATGCCGAGGTGAAGACGGCGCGGGCCGTCGACACCGGCGCGCCAGAGGTGCTGCGGGTGCGGGTCACGGGCGAGATCAGTTGGGGGAAGGTCGTGGTGCGTTCGGCGCGTCGCGGGTTCGGGAGAAGGGCGTAGGCACGGCTCACCCGGTGGGTCCGTGTACAGGCCCCTCGCCCAGGGGCGGTCGTGCGGCGTGTCGTACGGCGTGTCGTACGGCTATGTCATGGAGGCGAGCGTGGGGACCGCGCGGGTGGAGGGCGCCGGGCGGAGGGCCTTGATGTGGCTCTGACGTGCGTGTCGTCGTTCTTCACGTCTCCGCAGCGGGCCCGTGCCTCGCGGGCGGGCGAGCGGCTGCCGGGCGCCCCGCTCCGGGCGCCGTAAGAGATCCGTCAAAGGGGCACAGACCGCCGTATGGGACCCGTCAACGGTGGTCGTTTCCGGTCGTGACAGGGGCTTTGCTCGAAGCGTCCTAGTCACAACCGAACCTCACTCCAGGAGCTCACGATGGCCGATCCGGCCTTCGTCGTCACCACGATCGCGGTCTTCGCGCTGGTGGCTCTCGTCGCCAAGGGGGTGACGAAGCTGTGACCGCCGAGAACATCGTCGGCCTGTTCGTGGCCGTCGCCCTGCTGGGCTATCTCGTCCTCGCCCTGATCTTCCCGGAGAGGTTCTGAGAGTCCCATGGGTCCCGTAACCGCCGGCGTGCTTCAGCTGCTCGCCCTCATCGGCGCGCTGGCTGTCGTGCACGCCCCACTGGGCAATCACATGGCCCGGGTCTACTCCTCCCCCGAGCACCTGCGGGTCGAGAAGTGGATCTACAAGGGCATCGGTGCCGATCCGGACACGGAGATGCGCTGGACCGCGTACTTGCGCGGCGTGCTCGCCTTCTCCTTCGCCGGTGTCCTCTTCCTCTACCTGCTCCAGCGCGTCCAGGGCGTCCTGCCGGGCTCGCTCGGCTTCGACTCGGTGGAGCCGGCGCAGGCCTTCAACACCGCCGCTTCCTTCGTGGCCAACACCAACTGGCAGTCGTACTACGGCGAACAGACCATGGGGCACGTCGTGCAGACCGCCGGTCTGGCCGTGCAGAACTTCGTCTCCGCGGCGGTCGGCATGGCCGTGGCCGTAGCCCTCGTCCGGGGCTTCGCCCGCGCGCGCACCGGGGAGCTGGGCAACTTCTGGGCGGACCTGGTGCGCGGCGTCACCCGCGTGCTGGTGCCGCTGGCCATCCTCGGCGCGCTCGTGCTGGTCGCCTGCGGAGTCATCCAGAACTTCTCCGGCATCCACGAGGTCGGCCAGTTCACGGGCGGCTCCCAGCAGTGGAACGGCGGCGCCGTCGCCTCGCAGGAGGCCATCAAGGAACTGGGCACCAACGGCGGTGGGTACTTCAACGCCAACAGCGCCCACCCCTTCGAGAACCCGACGCCGTTCACCAACCTCTTCGAGATCTTCCTGATCCTGCTCATCCCGGTCTCCCTGACCCGGACCTTCGGCGTCATGGTCGGCTCGGTGCGCCAGGGCTACGCGATCCTCGCGACCATGGCCACCATCTGGGTCGGCTTCGTCGCCCTGATGATGTGGACCGAGTTCGCCCACCAGGGCCTCGCGCCGCAGGTGGCCGGCGCCGCGATGGAGGGCAAGGAACTGCGCTTCGGGGTCGGCGGCTCGTCGATCTTCGCGGTGACCACGACGCTCACCTCCACCGGCGCCGTCGACTCCTTCCACTCGTCGTACACCGGCTTCGGCGGCGGCATCACGATGCTGGGCATGATGCTGGGCGAGATCGCGCCCGGCGGTGTCGGCTCCGGGCTCTACGGCATGCTGATCATGGCGATCATCGCGGTGTTCATCGCGGGGCTCATGGTCGGTCGCACGCCGGAGTACCTCGGCAAGAAGATCGGCCCCCGCGAGATCAAGCTGGCGGCCGTCTACATCCTGATCACTCCGGCGCTGGTGCTGGTGTTCACCTCACTGTCGATGGCCCTGCCGACGCCGCCGAACTCGATGCTCAACCCAGGCGCCCACGGCTTCTCCGAGGTGCTGTACGCCTTCACCTCCGCCGCGAACAACAACGGCTCGGCCTTCGCCGGCCTGAACGCGAACACCGACTGGTTCAACACCACGACCGGACTGGCGATGCTGCTCGGCCGCTTCCTGCCGATGGTGTTCGTCCTGGCGCTGGCCGGCTCGCTGGCCGGGCAGCAGCCGGTGCCGGCGACCGCGGGCACCCTGCGCACCGAGAAGCCGATGTTCACCGGCCTGCTGGTGGGCGCGATCCTGATCATCGTCGGTCTCACCTACTTCCCGGTGCTGGCCCTGGGCCCGCTGGCCGAAGGGCTGGCGTGATGACCGCTCGTACACAGAAGCAAGAGGACTCCATGTCCACAGCCGCCTCCACCACAGCCGCCTCCACCACGGCCGCCTCCACCACCGCCACCGAGAACCGGGCGCCGCACAGCGACGTGCCTACCGGCCGGACGTCCGCCGAGGGCCGTGTCGGCGGGGGGCTCTTCGAGCCCACGCAACTGGCCGCATCGCTGCCCGAGGCGTTCCGCAAGCTCGATCCGAGGGTGATGGTCAAGTCGCCCGTGATGTTCGTGGTGTGGATCGGCTCGGTGCTGACCACCGTCTTCTCCTTCACGGACCCCGGAGACTGGTTCGGCTGGACCGTCAGCGCCTGGCTCTGGCTGACCGTGCTCTTCGCCAACCTGGCGGAGGCCGTCGCCGAAGGCCGGGGCAAGGCCCAGGCCGACACGCTGCGCAGGGCCAAGAGCGGCACGGTCGCCCGCCGGGTGGACGGGAGCACGGTCCCCGGCACCGAGCTGGGCATCGGCGACCTGGTGGTCTGCGAGGCCGGGGACGTCATCCCGGGCGACGGCGACGTCGTCGAGGGTGTCGCCTCGGTCGACGAGTCGGCCATCACAGGGGAGTCGGCGCCGGTCATCCGCGAGTCGGGCGGCGACCGCAGCGCCGTCACCGGCGGGACGAAGGTCCTCTCCGACCGGATCGTCGTCAGGATCACCACGAAGCCGGGCGAGACCTTCATCGACCGGATGATCAACCTGGTCGAGGGCGCGGCACGGCAGAAGACGCCGAACGAGACCGCGCTGAACATCCTGCTGGCCTCGCTGACCATCGTCTTCCTGCTGGCCTGCGCCACGCTGACGCCGTTCGCCGACTACGCGGGCGCCGAACTGACGATGGTCGTCCTGGTGGCGCTGCTGGTCTGCCTGATCCCGACCACGATCGGCGCCCTGCTCTCCGCGATCGGCATCGCGGGCATGGACCGCCTGGTCCAGCGCAACGTGCTGGCCATGTCGGGCCGTGCCGTCGAGGCGGCCGGTGACGTCTCCACGCTGCTGCTGGACAAGACCGGCACGATCACGCTCGGCAACCGGCAGGCGGCCGAGTTCGTGCCGGTGCGCGGCACCACCGAGGCGCAGGTGGCGGACGCCGCCCAGCTTTCCTCACTGGCCGACGAGACGCCCGAGGGCCGCTCGGTCGTCGTCCTCGCCAAGGAGAGGTACGGGCTGCGCGAGCGGCACCAGGGCGAACTGACCAGCGCCGAATGGATCGCGTTCACCGCACAGACCCGCATGTCCGGCGTCGATGTCGACGGCCGGAGGATCCGCAAGGGAGCGGCCGGTTCGGTGACCGCCTGGGTGCGCGAGCGCGGCGGCGAGGTCGCCGAGGACACGGAGCGGCTGGCCGACGGCATCTCCGAGGCGGGCGGCACGCCACTGCTGGTCGCCGTCGAGGACGGTGCCGGGGCCCGCGTCCTCGGGGTGATCCACCTGAAGGACGTCGTCAAGCAGGGCATGCGGGAGCGGTTCGGGGAACTGCGGGGCATGGGCATCAAGACCGTCATGATCACGGGCGACAACCCGTTGACGGCCAAGGCGATAGCCGACGAGGCAGGTGTCGACGAGTTCCTCGCCGAGGCCACGCCCGAGGACAAGATGGCCCTGATCAAGCGGGAGCAGGCCGGCGGCAAGCTGGTCGCGATGACCGGCGACGGCACCAACGACGCGCCCGCGCTCGCGCAGGCCGACGTCGGGGTGGCGATGAACACCGGTACGTCGGCGGCCAAGGAGGCCGGCAACATGGTCGACCTCGACTCCGACCCGACGAAGCTCATCGAGATCGTCGAGATCGGCAAGCAGCTCCTCATCACGCGGGGCGCGCTCACCACGTTCTCCATCGCCAACGACGTCGCCAAGTACTTCGCGATCATTCCGGCGCTGTTCGCGGCGGTCTACCCCGGCCTGGACAAGCTCAACATCATGCGTCTGTCCTCGCCGGACTCGGCCGTCCTGTCGGCGGTCGTCTTCAACGCGCTGGTCATCGTCGTGCTGGTGCCGCTCGCCCTGCGCGGCGTGCGCTACAGGCCGATGAGCGCGGACCGGATGCTCCGGCGCAACCTCGCGGTCTACGGCCTGGGCGGACTGGTCGCCCCCTTCCTCGGCATCAAGATCATCGACATGCTCCTGTCCCTCATCCCCGGAATCGGTTGACCGCCATGAACAACTCGATATCGAACACCGCCCGGTTGCTGGGGGCCGGCCTGCGTGCCCTTCTCGTGCTGACCCTGGTCACGGGCGTCATCTACCCACTGGTGGTCACGGGCGTCGCCCAGGCGCTGTTCAACGGCAAGGCGAACGGCTCGGAGGTCTCGGCGGACGGCCGTGTCGTGGGCTCCGAGCTGATCGGGCAGTCGTACAACCTGCCGCTGAAACCGGGGCAGGAGACTCCGGAACCCGACCTGAAGTGGTTCCAGGGCCGCCCGGCCAACGGTCTGGGGGAGAACACCATCAACACCCAGTACCGCCTGATCCTGTCCGGCGCCACCAACCTGGCCGCCGACAACCCGGAACTCGTCGAGCAGGTGAGGGCGGCGCAGGCCGCCGTCATCAAGGACAACTCGGTCCCCGGCCACCCCGTCGAGCGGTCCGACATCCCCGCCGACGCGGTGACCTCCTCCGGCTCGGGGCTGGACCCGGACATCTCGCCGGACTACGCCGAGCTGCAGGTTCCCCGGGTCGCCCGGGAGAACGGCCTGCCCGTCGCGAAGGTACAGGGGCTGGTCGACCGCCACACCGAGGGCCGCACCCTCGGCTTCATCGGCGAGCCGCGGCTCAACGTCCTCGGACTGAACATCGCCCTCGAGGAGCTGGTGACGAAGGGCTGAGTGCTTCCGCCCGCACGCCCCGGACACACGTCGGGGCCGGTTCGCAGTCGCTGCCCGCGGGCCGGCCCCATGGATCGCCGGGCGGAGTGGGTGTCACACCGCCCGGCCGGTACTCAGGCGGCGGACATCAAACCCGCACCGACAGGGCGGTGCGGGGCGATGACCTGGCCGTCCGGCAGGAGCTCACCGGTGTCCTCGAAGAGGACGACGCCGTTGCACAGCAGGCTCCAACCCTGCTCCGGGTGGTGCGCCACGAGGCGGGCGGATTCCCGGTCGGCGGAGTCGGCTGAAGGGCACGGTGGCTGGTGCTGGCACATGAGTGGGGTCTCTCGGTCTGTTGAGTCGGGCGAGGTCGCTGTCTGGTCTGTCCCGCGGCGTGAAGCTTCGTTCATGGCCGCCCCCCGTGGTGTAAGTCGGTCCGAACCCAGTGTTGCCCCACGGGCCTCGATCCGCAGGTATTTCGCAGCACCGCTTCTCACAGGTTGATGACGCGTCACCCGCGCGGACGGTTCATCCCAACTGCACTGTCACTTCGGATGGTTCGACATGGCCCTATGGGGCTAGTCCGCTCGGGTCGGGAGGCGGCCGGCTGGAGAGGGCGGTCAGGCGGGGGAGCGCAGCAGCCGGGTCGGCGTCACCCGGTGGGTGAGGACCGGCAGCAGCTCGGCGACCCGGTGCGGCCGGTGGGCCGCGATGCCGGGAGGGGCCGGGGCCAGCGGCACCAGCAGGTCGGTGGCCGCGGGGTGTCCGGCGGCGGCGTCCGCGGTGCGGTCGCCGTGCAGCCACAGCGTGAGCATGTAGAGCCCGGGGACCGACAGCAGACGCGGCTGGTAGGCCTGGGACACCGACTCGGCCTGGCGCAGCGCGTGCTCGGTCGAGGTGACGTAGGGGCCCTCGAAGAAGCGCGAGAACGCCCACCCGTCGGGGGTCAGCATGGTCTCCGCCGCCGCCACCGCGCGGTCGCCGCAGCGGATCAGGAACCGCCACCCCGTCAGCCGCGTCACCGCCACGCCCTCCGCCGTGATCCGGTCCAGGACGTGCACGGGCAGCGGCAGTTCGGGCGTGGTGGGTCCCTGGGCTCCGAGCAGGGACGGGGTCCTGGCCTCGCGGACCGCGGTGGGAGACGAGAGTGCGGTGAGGACGGAGCGCAGGGCGGGCGCGGGAGCCGGGGGGACATGCAGGGGCATGATGGGTCGCCTCTCATTCGAAGGCACGGTGGCGCGAGGGCGGGGCGGGGGCGGACGACGCTGTCAGCTCACGGGGCTGGGGAGGCAGAGGCCGGGTCCGGGAACCGAGAAGGGGGTGAGGCCTGCCGCGCGTCAGCTCGGCGGCAGGATCCATCGACCGTGGGCGCCGGTCATCTGCCTTGTCCGCGGAGTTTATACGACATGTGTTCAGACTGTGTTTCGGCTAGCCGATTCCGGCAACCCGTACAAGGTTGCATTCGGCCGTCGATATGCGGGAATCATCCGGATTTCGCGCCGGGTGTGCGACGGTGACCTCGGGGAATGTTCATCGAGCGGTCGGCCAATTGTCGTCGGCGGTTTTCACGACTTCCCGGCCGTGGAAACTGCTCGACGTGACATGCCCACTGAATGTGCCACCGGTCACATCGGCACACACTAGCGGGTGCCGGGCCGGTGCGGGGACGTTATCGATCGCTTCGGCTGGGCATCATCCCACCTGACCGGCCCCCGGCGGCCGGATCTTCGAATCACCGCTCCGAGAAGGGACTCTTCCATGGGGGAGAAGGTCGTGGCAGGTCAGTTCGACCTGTCCGATCGCCAGCGCTACCGCGAGAAGCTCCAGCGGTGCCTGACGGGCCTGGAGCGACTTCTGGCGGAGAAGCGGTTCGACCGTCCGAAGAACCTGATGGGGCTGGAGATCGAATTGAATCTCGTCGGTACCGACGGGATGCCGAAAATGTTGAATGCGCAAGTCCTGGAGCGCATCGCGAGCCGCGACTTCCAGACGGAACTCGCCATGTTCAACCTGGAAGTCAACATCGCTCCACACCGACTGGGCGGCCGGGTATTCGACCGCCTGGCAGAGGAGATCCGTACGTCGCTGGCATATGCGGACCGCAAGGCCGGCGAGGTCGACGCGGGAATCGCGATGATCGGCATTCTGCCGACGCTGGACCGGGACGACCTGGTCTCGTCCAATCTCTCCGCCGTCGACCGCTACGCGCTCCTCAACGAGCAGATCGTGGCCGCCCGCGGCGAGGACTTCACCCTCGACATCGAGGGTGTCGAGCGCCTGACCTGCACCTCCAAGTCCATCGCCCCCGAGGCCGCCTGCACCTCGGTGCAGTTGCACCTCCAGGTCACCCCGGACCGCTTCGCGGACGTGTGGAACGCGGCCCAGGCGGTCACCGCCGCGCAGATCGCCGTCGGCGCCAACGCTCCCTTCCTGTTCGGCCGCGAGCTGTGGCGCGAGTCGCGGCCCCCGCTGTTCCAGCAGTCCACCGACACCCGCCCGCCCGAACTGCAGGCCCAGGGCGTCCGGCCGCGCACCTGGTTCGGTGAGCGGTGGGTGACCTCGGCGTACGACCTGTTCGAGGAGAACCGGCGCTATTTCCCGGCGCTGCTGCCGATCTGCGACGACGAGGACCCGCTGGAGGTCCTGGACGCGGGCGGCGTGCCCTCCCTGTCCGAACTCGTCCTGCACAACGGCACCGTCTACCGCTGGAACCGCCCGGTCTACGACATCGCCGACGGCGTCCCGCACCTGCGCGTGGAGAACCGCGTCCTGCCCGCCGGGCCCACCGTCACCGATGTCATCGCCAACGCGGCCTTCTACTACGGCGTCGTGCGCGCGCTCGCCGAGGAGCCGAGGCCGCTGTGGACCCGGCTGCCGTTCGAGGCCGCCGCCGCCAACTTCGAGGCGGCGTGCCGCCACGGCATCGACGCCCGCTTCGAGTGGCCCAAGCGCGGTCGGCTGGGCGGCACCACCGAGGTCGACGCCGCCGTCCTGGTACGCGACGAACTGCTGCCGCTCGCCGAGGCCGGTCTCGACGCGTGGGGCGTGGAGCCCGCCGACCGGGACCTGTACCTCGGCGTGATCGAGGAGCGGTGCCGGCGCCGGGTCAACGGCGCGTCCTGGCAGGCGGCCACGTTCCACCGGGGGCTGGAGGCCGGCCTGTCCCGGGAGGCCGCGCTGGCCGCCACGACCCGCCGCTACGTCGAGCTCATGCGCGAGGGCGATCCCGTGCACCTGTGGCCGGTGGGCCTGCCGGAACCGGCGCCGCTGGGCTGAGACCGGCGGGACCAGGGCCGTGAACGCGCCGGGGCCCGGTGAGCGCTGGGCGTTGGTGTCGGTGAGGACCGGCGCGGGCGAGCGCCGGGGCCGGAGAGCACCGGCGCCGGAGAGCGGTGGCGCCGGAGAGCGGTGGCGCCGGAGAGAACCGGCGCCGGTGAGCACCGGGGCCGCCCCCGCCGCGCGTCGCCTCATACTGATCGGGCAAGCTGTGACGTCCCAGCTGGAGGCAGGTGTGCATGGCGGAGGCGGGCCCGGTGGACGATTCGTTCTCTCAGAAGCCACTTCATGGAGGGCCGGCTCCTCAGGAGCGGCTCCCGCGACGGGTCCTGCGTGACGAGACCCTGCTCGTCCTGGCGCTGTCGCTCGGCGCCAGCGGGGTGTCCGCCCTCATCAGCTTCGTCGGCTCGGTCACCCGGCCCGGCGGGCTCAAGGACCAGGCGGCCACCCTCAACGCCTCCGCCGCACCCGGCCGTCCGTGGCTGGACCTGGCCTGGCAGCTCTTCGGGATCACCACGGCGCTCGTCCCGGTCGCCCTGGTCGCACACTTCCTGCTGCGGGAGGGACGCGGCCTGCGCACCCTCGGCTTCGACCGCACCCGTCCGTGGCCGGACCTGGGCCGCGGTGCCGCCCTCGCCGCGGTCATCGGCAGCACCGGCATCGCCTTCTACCTGGCCGCCCGGGGCCTCGGCTTCAACCTCACCGTGGTGCCCGAGGCGCTGCCGGAGGTGTGGTGGAAGTACCCCGTACTGATCCTCTCGGCGGTGCAGAACTCCGTCCTGGAGGAGGTCATCGTCGTCGGCTACCTGCTGCGCCGGCTCGACCAGCTCGGCTGGAGCCCGGGCGCGTCGCTCGCGGCCAGTTCGGTACTGCGCGGGTCGTACCACCTCTACCAGGGCATCGGCGGCTTCATCGGCAACATGGTGATGGGCGTCGTGTTCGTGTACCTGTACCGCCGGTGGGGGCGCGTGGGCCCGCTGGTGGTGGCGCACTCGCTGCTCGACATCGGTGCCTTCGTGGGCTACGCGCTGCTGGCCGGGAAGGTGGACTGGCTGCCGACGGCGTGACGGGGAGGCGGCGGCGGGCACCCTTTCGCCGCGCCCCCTCCATCCGGACGGGCCCCCGCGACCCCGGCAAGAGCCGAACGACGCCCCTCAGGCCAGCAGCTCGCCCTCGATCACGGTCACCGCGCGCCCGCTCAGCAGCGTGCGCCCGCCGCGCAGTTCCGTGCGGACCCGGCCGGAGCGGGGCGAGGCCTGCAGTCCGGTGAGGCCGGGGCGGCCGAGGCGCTCGGACCAGAAGGGCGCGAGGGCCGTGTGGGCGCTGCCGGTGACCGGGTCCTCGTCGATGCCGACGTTCGGGAAGAAGCAGCGGGAGACGTAGTCGTAGCCACGGGCGGGGTCCTCCGCACGGGCGGTGGCGATGATGCCGCGCTCCGAGTACGCGGCGAGTGCCTTGTGGTCCGGGGTCAGGCCGCGGACCGTCGTCTCGTCGGCCATCTCGACCAGCAGGTCCCCGATGTCCGGTCCGGTGTCCAGGACCGTGCGGGGCTCGGCCCCCAGGGCCTCGGCGACGCCCTTCGGGGCCTCGACCGGGGTGAGCGGCGCGGTGGGGAAGTCCAGGGTGATCGAGCCGTCCTGGCCGGGCGTCGCGACGAGGACGCCGCTGCGGGTGGCGAACCGCACCACGCCCTCGTGGGCTCCGGTGGTGTGCAGGACATGGGCCGTGGCGAGTGTCGCGTGGCCGCACATCGCGACCTCGGTGGCCGGGGTGAACCAGCGCAGCGCCCAGTCGGCCTCGCCACCCTCGGGCAAGCGGTGGGCGAACGCGGTCTCGGCGTGATTGACCTCCAGGGCGACCTGTTGGAGCCGGTCGTCGTCCGGGAAGGCGTCGAGGAGCAGGACCCCGGCGGGGTTCCCGGCGAAGGGCCGGTCGGTGAAGGCGTCGACGATTCGGATGCGCATGCCCCGACGCTAGACGCTCCACGAATCCGCGGACCAAGGCCAATGCGTGAGTTCTGGACCGGATTTCCCGCCGGACCATCAGACGCGCCGTGACGGCGAAGCCGATCGGCATCGGGCATGGCCCACGGCTCCGATCACACCGGGAGGGGCTTGCCAGCCGATACGTTCCGATATATCGTTGAGGCATCGCGATAGACTCGCGACAGATCAATGACTGAACGGAGTGATGACGATGCGTAACCACGGATACGAGCGTGGACACGGTGGGCACGGTCGCGGAGAGGACGGCCTCTTCGGTCACGGCGGCTTCGACGGCCGGCGTGCGGCCTTCGGTCCCTTCGGGCCGGGCGGTCCCGGTGGTGGTGGCCCCGGCGGTCCCTTCGGACCGGGATTCGGCCACGGAGGGCCCTGGGGAGGCCGCGGACGCGGCGGCCCCAGGGGGAGGGCACGGCGCGGCGACGTACGGGCGTCGATCCTGGCCCTGCTGAAGGACCGGCCGATGCACGGCTACGAGATGATCCAGGAGATCGCCGAGCGCAGCGGCGGGGCGTGGAAGCCCAGCCCCGGTTCGGTGTACCCCACCCTCCAGTTGCTGGAGGACGAGGGCCTGATCGCCAGCGAGAGCGAGGGCGGGAAGAAGCTCTTCGCGCTCACCGAGGCGGGCCGCACCGCGGCCGAGGAAGGCCCCGACGCTCCCTGGGAAGAGGCCTCGCGGGGTGTCGACTGGGAGGCCCTGAACGACATCAGGCAGGCCGGCTTCGGTCTGATGGAGGCCTTCGGCCAGGTCTGGAAGACCGGCAGCAAGGAGCAGCGGGAGAAGGCGCTCGCCGTCATCGGTGACGCCCGCAAGAAGCTGTACCTGATCCTCGCCGACGAGGACTGACCCGACCCGGCACGGCCGTCGCCACGAGGTGCCCCGCGGAGCGATCCGCGGGGCACCTTCGCGCGTGGGCGCGCTGAGCCGACCTGCCCGGCCGACCTGCCCGGCCGCTCAGGCGACCTGCCCGGCCGACCGCTCAGTCGACCCGCCGTATCACCGCCGCGTCGAAGAGATCCCACGCGCGCGGGAAGGCGCTCTCGTCGTGGCAGTGCCACGCCTCCCAGAACAAGTCGGCGAGCAGCGCCTCCGCCGGGGCGTCCACCCGGTACACGTACTGCCTGCCGTCGACCGCCGGCAGGGCCACGAGCCAGCACCTGCTCCTCATACCCGTGTCTGACCCGCGACGGCACGCTTCGGTTGTCCGGGGAGGCGCGAGGCAAGGGGGCGCGCGCCCGGCGGGGCGAAACGGCTTGATCTCATCCGCAAGGAGGAGATTCCGGCCGAGTGCGTCCACTCTGCGTGGGACGCGAGAATGCTTCCCTTCGGGGATGACCCGCTCTTGAGGGGCTGATGAGCTAGGGACGTGCAATCCCGTATCCCCCGGCAGTCGGCCGGCGAGCAGGACGTCCGGCGCCCGGACGGCCCCGGCCTCGATACCCGGTTCAGCGAAGAACTGGCATCGGTGGTCACTGGCGCCCGCCGCAGAGCGGTACGGGACGGGGACCGGCAGATCGACACGGCCCATCTGCTGCACTCCCTCCTCGAGTACGACCCCGAGGCCCGCGCCGTCCTCGGCGACGGTCCCCAGGTCGCCCGGCTGCTCGGCTACCTCGTGCAGCGCAGCATCGGCTACGGCCTGCGCTGGCAGAGCACTGTGGAGGACTCGGGCGCCGTACCCGTGGTGAGCGGGGTCGCGGGCTTCTCGCCGCTGGCCGCCGCGGCCATGGAGGACGCCTGCGTCCGTGCCGCCCGGCGGGGAATGGACCGGGCCTGCGGTGTCGATCTGCTCGCGGCCCTCGTCACGGACCCGCAGGCGCGGGCCGTCGAGGTGCTCGGCCGCGCCGCCGTCGAGCCGCGTACGGTGCTCGCCCGCGTGGAGAACCACTTCGAGCCGACGACCTGATCCCCTGGCCCGTCGGTCACCCGCCACCCCCTGGCCCGTCGGTCACCCGCCCGTCCCCTCGGTCACCCGCCCGTCCAGTCGGTGAGACAGGTGTCATTAGGGGTGACGGTCATGTCGTCCCCTGTCATCATGTGCCGGTGCATACGTCTGACAGTGCTCGCGTCCGCCGCGGCAAGGGGGCCGGGCTCGGCCTGGCGCTCGCGTCCGCGGTCGCCTTCGGAGGGTCCGGGGTCGCGGCCAAGCCGCTGATCGAGGCGGGCCTCGACCCGCTCCACGTGGTGTGGCTGCGCGTGGCCGGCGCGGCCCTGGTGATGCTGCCGCTCGCCGTGCGCCACCGTGCGCTGCTGCGCCGACGGCCCGGACTGCTCGCCGGCTTCGGGCTGCTGGCCGTGGCGGGTGTCCAGGCCTGTTACTTCGCCGCGATCTCCCGCATCCCCGTCGGCGTCGCGCTGCTCGTCGAGTACCTGGCGCCCGCCTTGGTCCTCGGTTGGGTGCGGTTCGTGCAGCGGCGGCCGGTGACGCGGGCGGCGGCGCTCGGTGTGGTCCTCGCGGTCGGCGGACTCGCCTGCGTCGTGGAGGTCTGGTCGGGGCTGGGCTTCGACGCCCTCGGACTGCTCCTCGCGCTCGGCGCCGCCTGCTGCCAGGTCGGCTACTTCGTCCTGTCCGACCAGGGCAGCGAGGCAGGAGAGGAGGCGCCTGACCCGCTCGGCGTCATCGCCTACGGCCTGCTCGTCGGGGCCGCCGTGCTGACCGTCGTCGCCCGCCCCTGGTCGATGGACTGGTCCGTCCTCACCCACGACGTTCCCATGGACGGCACACCCGTCGCCGCCGGCCTGCTGCTGGCCTGGATCGTGCTCATCGCCACGGTCCTCGCCTACGTCACCGGCATCGTCGCCGTACGCCGTCTGTCGCCGCAGGTCGCGGGCGTCGTGGCCTGCCTCGAAGCGGTCATCGCGACCGTCCTTGCCTGGGTGCTGCTGGGCGAGCACCTCTCCGCCCCGCAGATCATCGGCGGCGTGGTGGTCCTGGTGGGCGCCTTCATCGCCCAGTCGTCGACACCGGCGAAGGGCTCCACGGACCCGGTGGCGAGCGGGGGACCCGAAAGGGAGTTGTCCAGCCGTGGAACGGCGACCTAAGGTGCTGATCATGCATTCCGACGTACTCGTCCTCCCGCCTCCGGCCGCCTGAGGCGGGCCCCTCTGATCAGCCCGGCGCGCTGTCGCCGGGCCGGACGGTGCTGCCCGCAGACGCAGTCCCCGCGCTCCCGGTCCTTCCGGGGCCGCTTCGAACTTCCGCGCCCTGTGCGCGTCTGCGGAGAGAACTCGTGTCGAATGCCGTCTCAGGCCTGCCCGTCGGGCGTGGCCTCCTCTATCTGATCGTCGCCGGTGTCGCCTGGGGCACCGCCGGTGCCGCCGCCTCGCTGGTCTACCGGGCCGGCGACATGGGGCCCGTCGCGCTGTCGTTCTGGCGTTGCGCGGCCGGGCTCGTCCTGCTGCTCGCCGTCCGTCCGCTGCGTTCGCGCGCACGCACGGCGGTACGCGTGCCGTTCCGCCGCAAGGCACCGCGGGCCGTTGTCACCGGCCTCGGCCTCGCGGTGTTCCAGACCGCCTACTTCGCCGCGGTGCAGTCCACCGGCCTCGCCGTGGCCACCATCGTCACCCTCGGCGCCGGCCCGGTGCTGATCGCGCTCGGCGCGCGGCTCGCCCTCGGGGAACACCTGGGCCGGGGCGGGGCCGCCGCCGTGGTCGGAGCGCTCGCCGGGCTCGTGGTGCTCGTGCTCGGCGGCGGAAGCGCGACGGTCCGTGTGGCGGGCGTACTGCTCGCGCTGCTGTCCGCGGCCGGATACTCGGTGATGACCCTGCTCATCCGCTGGTGGGGGCGCGGCGGCGGGGCGGACGCCGCCAGTACGTCCGTCGGGGCGTTCGCCGTCACCAGCCTGTGCCTGCTGCCGCTCGCCCTCGCGGAGGGACTGGTGCCGCACACCGACGAGCCGGTGCGGCTCCTGTGGCTGCTTGCCTACGTCGCCGCGGTCCCGACCGCCCTCGCCTACGGGCTCTACTTCGCCGGCGCGGCCGTCGTCCGGTCCGCCACCGTCTCCGTGATCATGCTGCTCGAACCGGTCAGCGCGGCGGCGCTGGCCGTCCTGCTGCTCGGCGAGCACCTCACGGCGGCGACCCTGGCCGGAACGCTGCTGATGCTCGGTTCGGTCGCGGGGCTCGCGGTGGCGGAGACTCGGCAGGCACGGACGAGGCCGGCGCCGGCGTGACGGCGGGGGGCCTCTCGACGAGAGAGGCCCCTTCTCCGCGTGGGGAGGTGAGCCGTCTTCGGCCGGGCCCGCTGCGGCCCTCTGCCGGCAGGGGGGCGGGGGTCGCCTTCCGCCAGACCGGGCTGTGCCCCCGTCGGCAGGGCACGGGGACGTCTTCGGTCAGTCCCCGCTGCCGCTGCGGCGCACCAGGTGCTCGCGGGCGGCGTCGTCACGCGGACCGTTCCGCTCGGCCAGCCCGGCCGCGATGCGGTCCCAGACCTCCTCGGGGCGCTTGCCGGCGTACTTGAACTTCGCCCGCACGCCAGTCACCTCCAGCCGCAGCCCGCGAAGGCCCGACAGGAGCCTGCCGTACGGTGCCTCGCCCGCCGTGGCCCGCGCGGAGCCCCCCTCCGGCTGGAAGTGGCCGACCTGGCGGTCGAGCAGGCCGGCCTTACCCGCCGAGTCGTCCACGACACGGGCGTGGCAGCGGAGCTGGACGGCCGCGTAGAAGCTGGTCGGCACGCCGTGCTCGGGCGGGCCGTCCGGGGCGGCCTGCCAGGGGCCGGGGACGTACACGTAGTCGTCGACCACGCTCAGCAGGACGACGGGGTCCGCCTCCAGCGCGGGCCACAGCGGGTTGGGCCGCGCGAGGTGCGTGACCACCTCGCCGTACTCGCCGAACCCGGCGTCGTAGGCAAAGTGCAGGGGCTGGACGTGGGGCGGCTCGCCGGGCGGGCCGTTCACCGCGAGCTGGCCGAAGTCGTGCAGGGACAGCCACCGCCGCCACTCGGCGTCGTCGTGCGGCGCGTCCCAGGGGTGGACCAGCATCACGGAGCCGAAAGGTAGCCGGGCAGCCCCGTGCCGGCGTCCAGGTCCGGGTCGGCGATCGGGGCGTCGTACCCCTTGCGCAGCGGGACCAGGCCGGCCCAGTGGGGGAGGGCGAGGTCCTCGGGCTCGTCGTTCACGCCGCCGGTGCGGAGCTTGGCGGAGACCTCGTCCAGGTCGAGGCGGATCACGGCGGTGGCGGCCAGCTCCTTCTTGTTGGCCGGCCGGGAGTCGGCGGAGCGGCCGGGCACGACATGGTCGACCAAGGCGTCCAGGGCCGTGCGCTTCTCGTCGGGGTCCGTCACGTCGTACGCGGTGCCGTGCACGACGACCGACCGGTAGTTGAGCGAGTGGTGGAAGGCCGAACGGGCCAGCACCAGCGCGTCCACATGCGTCACCGTCAGGCACACCGGCAGGCCCGGGTCGGCCGCGCCCGTCATCCGCAGCGGGCGGGAGCCCGTCGAGCCGTGCACGTAGAGCCGGTCGCCCACCCGGCCGTAGAGCGTCGGCAGCACCACCGGGGCGCCGTCGCGGACGAAGCCGAGATGGCAGACGTAACCCTCGTCGAGTATCGAGTGCACCAGCTCCTTGTCGTAGGAGGCCCGGTCGGGGGAGCGGGTGGGGACGGTGCGGTCGGTGGGCGTGTACGCGGCGGCGGGTTGCGACGGCGTCCGCGTCTGCGAGGTCCCCTGCATGGCGCTCTCCATTGCACTAGTGCATAATTGGCTTTGTGCTAGGAGAGTATCGGATCACAGGGCGGGGCGCAGCGGAGATCTCCGCGAGTGTCGAGCGCGCGGTGGCCTCGGGAGAGCTGGAGCCGGGGCAGCCGCTGCCACCCATGCGGGAGCTGGCGGAGCGGCTCGGGGTGAACCCGAACACCGTGGCCGCCGCCTACCGCACCCTGCGCGAGCGCGGGGTCATCGAGACCGCCGGGCGGCGGGGCAGCCGGGTGCGCTCGAAGCCGGCCACCACGGGGCGCGAGTTCATCCGGGTCGAGGTGCCGGAGGGCGTGCGCGACGTGTCCGACGGCAATCCGGACCCGGCGCTGCTGCCCGCCCTGGGGCCCGTGTTCGCCGCGGCGGCCGAACAGGGCGACCGGGAGCCCGTCCTGTACGGGCACGCGCCCGTGGAACCGGAACTGGTGCGCCTCGCACGCGCCGAACTGGCCGCCGACGGGGTGCCGGAGGGGCCCGTGGCCGTCACGTCCGGCTCGCTGGACGCCATGGAACGGGTGCTGGCGACCCACCTCAGACCGGGCGACGCCGTCGCCGTCGAGGACCCGGGCTGGGGCAGCCTCCTCGACCTCGTCCCCGCTCTCGGCCTGCGCACGGTCGCCGTCGGCGTCGACGACGAGGGACCGCTGCCCGACGACGTACGGCGGGTCCTCGCGGCCGGCGCCCGCGCCCTGGTCGTCACGGACCGCGCGCAGAACCCGACGGGCGCCGCGGTGAGCGCCACGCGCGCGCGTGCCCTGCGTGCCGTGCTGCGCGAGCATCCTCGGACGCTGCTGATGGAGGACGACCACGGTCACCGCATCGTCGACCTGCCCCTGCACCCCCTCGCCGGTACGACGCACAACTGGGCCTTCGTCCGCTCGGCCGCCAAGGCGTACGGCCCCGACCTGCGCCTCGCCGTGCTCACCGGGGACGCCGTCACGCTGGACCGGGTGCGCGGGCGGCAGCGGCTGGGCCCCGGCTGGGTCAGCCGCATCACCCAGCGGGCCGTGACCCGGCTGTGGGCGGACGGCTCCGTGGACGCGCACGCGGTGGCGGCGGCCTACGGGCGTCGCCGGAACGCCCTGCTCGGCGCCCTCGCGGAGCGCGGGATCGCCGCTTATGGGCGCAGCGGCATGAACGTGTGGATCCCGGTGCCGGACGAGACCGGCGCCGTCGCCCGGCTGCTGCACGCCGGGTGGGCCGTGGCCCCCGGCGCCCGCTTCCGCGTGAGCGCCCCGCCCGGCATCCGCGTCACCGTCTCGACGCTGACGGAGCAGGACGCCGGCCCTCTGGCGGACGCGGTCGCGGCGGCGGTGGGGCCGGGGGCGGGGCCGCTGCGGAGCTACGTCTGACGCGTGGGCCCGCCTGCGTCCTCGCCCTCGTCCCCGGCTACGTGGTGGCCTTGGCGCGCTCCCGTGCCCGCCGGGCCGGTTCCGTGGTGCCGATGGCCGCCTTGGGCCGTGTCTGGGTCAGCGCCGCACCCGCGAGGACGATCGCCGCGCCGACCGGCGTCGACCAGGACAGCGACTCGCCGAGCAGCGCGACGCCCGCGGCCGTGGCGATGACCGGGGTGAAGTACGTGACCATCTGCGCTGTCGTCGGGCCGACCTCGGCCACCAGGTCGTACTGGATCAGGAAGGCGAGCCCGGTGCCCAGCGTGCCCAGCGCCACCACCGCCAGCAGCGGCATGGCCGGGAAACTGGTCGGCATCGAGGTGAACAGCGGCGTCACGACGGCCAGTTGGACCGTGGCGAGCCCCAGCTGGGCGCCGGTCAACGAGAGGTGGGAGTGGCGGGAGCCGGCCAGCGTGCGGCGGACGTAGATCCAGCCGATCGGATAGCTGAGCGAGGCCAGCAGGGCGAGCGCCGTGCCCGTGACGTCCAGGCCGTGGAAGCCCTGCCAGACACCCAGCACCGTCAGAACACCGAGGAAGCCGATGCCG
Organism: Streptomyces sp. NPDC096048; assembly: GCF_044763415.1. NCBI lineage: Bacteria > Bacillati > Actinomycetota > Actinomycetes > Kitasatosporales > Streptomycetaceae > Streptomyces > Streptomyces sp. NPDC096048. The sequence goes on along the minus strand of NZ_JBIWGG010000004.1, from coordinate 643,512 downwards.
AGCCCGGCCACCCGTCGCCGCGTCGGCCGGTCCTCGGAGAGGGCGACCAGCGACAGGGCCATGCCCCACAGGGGTGAGGTCGCGTTGCAGATGCCCGCGAGCGACGACGGGATCGTCAGCTCCGAGAAGGCGAACAGGGAGAACGGCAGCGCGTTGAGCAGGAACCCGGCGACCCCCAGATGGACCCAGGTCCACGCCCCGCGCGGCAACCGCTCACGCTTCACCGCCATGGCCGCGGCGACCACGGCGGTCCCGAACACCAGCCTCCCCAGCGTGACCTGGAAAGGGGCGAAACTCTCCGTCCCCACCTTCATGAAGAGGAAGCTGAAACCCCAGACGAGGGAGAGGAGCCCGAAGCGCAGCCGCCAGTCGAAGACGCGGCGGGCTGCGGGGGAGGACGTGACACCGCTGCTCATGCGGACAACGATGATGCAGCCGTCCTCGTAGCACAATCGAGATTACGCCCGGAGTATCTCGTAGCATTGCTTACATGTTGAACCTGGAGCGCCTGCGCACCCTCGACGCCCTCGCCCGGCACGGATCGGTGAGCGGCGCCGCCGGCGGCCTGCACATCACCACCTCGGCCGTCTCCCAGCAGCTGGCCAAACTGGAGCGCGAGGCGGGCCAGCAGCTGCTCGCCAAGAACGGGCGGGGCGTGCGGCTCACGGACGCGGGCCGGCTGCTCGCCGAGCACGCGGCCCGCATCCTCTCCCAGGTCGAACTCGCCCAGGCCGACCTGGAGGCCCAACGCGGGCAGGTAGTGGGGGAGCTGAGGCTGTCGGCGTTCCCGACGGCTGCCCGCGGACTCTTCCCCGGCGCGCTGGCCGCCCTGCGCACCCGGCACCCGGCGCTGCGCATCCGCTCCTGCGAGCTGGAGCCGGAGCGCGGCATCAACGGCGTGGTGCGCGGAGACCTCGACCTGGCCGTCGTACTCGACTGGTACAACAAGCCGATGCCGCTGCCCGAGGGCCTGGTCAAGGCGCCGCTCCTGGACGATCCCGCGGACGTGGCCATGCCGGTCGGCCACCGGCTCGCGGACCGCGACGAGGTGGACCTCGCCGAGTTCGCCGAGGACGAGTGGATCACCTGGGGCGAGGGCGAGTTCTGCCACGAGTGGCTGATGTTCACCCTGCGCTCCAAGGGCATCGAGCCCATCGTCGGCCATCGCGCCGCCGAGACCCACACCCAGCTCGGCCTGGTCGCCGCGGGGCTCGGTGTGTGCATCGCACCGTTGCTCGGTCGCCATCCGATGCCGGCCGACGTCGTCACGGCACCGCTGAAGCAGCGGGTGCGCCGGCACGTGTACGTCGTCTGGCGCGCGGACGCCGACCGCCGCCCGTCGATCCGGGCGGCGGTGGAGGCGTTGCGGTCGACGGCGGGGGAGGTGGGGGAGGCGGGCAACGCGGGGGAGCCGGGCAACGCGGGGTGAGCCGAGCCGGTCAAGGCGACGACAGCTTGCGGAAGTCCCAGGAGACGACCTTCTCGGGCGTCAGCCGCAGCCAGGCGTGCCGGCCGTCGTGCGGCATCTCCTCCAGGCCGAAGTTCTTGCGGGCGAACAGCGTCTCGGGGAAGTCGAGTTCGGCGTACAGCTCGCCGGTGCGCGGTGCCTCGCCCACGAACTCCACCCGGCCCGACAGCTCCGCACCCCGCAACTCGTCGTACTCCTCGCCGGTGTCCACCACGATCGCCACCCGGGGGTCGCGCCGCAGCTCCGCCCAACGCCGGCTGCGCACGACCGAGTACAGCCACATCGAGGAGCCGTCCCAGGCGAACCAGAGCGTGCTCACGTGCGGTGTGCCGTCGGGCGAGACCGTGGCGACCCGGCAGGTGCGCTGGGTGGTGAGGAACGCGTCCAGCTCGCCGGGAGTCATCATGATCTTCCGGCCCCGGCGCTGGGGGACGGTCATCCGGCCAACTGGATCGAGTCCCCGCTGACCGTGATCTGCACGGCGGGCAGCGGCTTGGGCGCCGGACCGCTCTGCACGCTGCCGTCGGTGATCGAGAAATTGCTGTTGTGACAGGGGCAGTTGATGACGCCGTCGGTCACGCTCTTCACGGCGCACCCCTGGTGGGTGCAGGTGGCGGAGAACGCCTTGAACTCGCCCGCCGCGGGCTGGGTGACCACCACCTTCTGGTCGGCGAAGACCTTTCCGCCGCCCTCGGGGATGTCGGCGGTCGCCGCGAGCGCGGCTCCGGCGCCGGCGTTCTCACCGCCGCCCGCCGATTCGGTGGCCGGCGCCGGGTCAGCGGCGCCGGTGTCGCTCGACGCGTCGTCGCCCGAGCCGCCGCACGCGGTCAGCGCGACGGCGAGCCCCGCCGCTCCGGCCGCCGCCACGACGGTACGACGGGCCGGTCCCGCTGCGGGGTGAAACGATGCGCTGGTCATGCTGGGGTCCCTTCCGGGGTGGATGCGTGATGATCTGCCGAGAGGTACGGCCCCGAGGCACGTGCTGTTCAGACCGTGCCGTGATGCTGTCGTGCCGCCGGTCGGGCGGGCGTAAAAAACGGCTGTCGATTCGCTGTCGGTTCGGCCCCGGCCACGGAGAAGCAATCAGTGGAACTCGCCACGGCACGTGACGAACAACGTGGCGCAAACTCGCAGACTTCGCTGTTCAGGTACCTATTGCGGTATCACTCGGCCCTCTAGTGGCATGGGGAGTGGTTGTGTGTGCAATGGTGGGCAAAGTCCCCATGTGCAATCCGTTGTTTCGCGGCATCCGAGTGTCGGAACGACGTGGTCGGCAGGCCTCTTTGAGGACTTGCGTGTGTCTGGCACCAAGTGGAAGGATGCTCGCTGTTCGAGGCGATCCGGAAAACGGCTGCCGCACTTCGCGACACGCCACACAGTATGGCGGCGCAGGCCGCGTACAAGTGGAAACCGGCCCTGCCCATTTACGCCTCATTGTCGATCGAGCGAGTCTGAGCGAGGAATGAAAAAGATGAAGCGGAACACCGAAACGAAGACGTCGGCCAAGGGGCGTCGTGCGCGTGTCCTGCTCCGTTCCCTTGTCGTTCCAGCCGCGGTCGCCATCGGGATGTTCGGTTCGGGTTCGGCGTTCGCCGGTTATGACTGCGTTGCCTACGGGAATGGGGCTACCGCGACATTCCAGAACTACGGGGAAAAGCTGCTCATCAAGGATGATTCGTCGGATGGGCACTCCGCCGTGGCCAAAATCTACTACGGCGACGGCACGAAGGTGTACTGGAACCCGAACGGTGCGGGGACGACGCGTACCGTCGACTTCGATATTCCCGAGGGTCAGCGCGTAGAGGTGGCGGCCTGCATCGGTGAGTACGACGGTTACCGCATCATCGAGTGCAGCCTCTACAAGGTCGGTCAGGCCTGATACCGCGGCGCGGGAGGGGCAGGCGCCTCGGTCGCCCCTCCCCATCCCACTCGTGCACTCCTCGCCGACGATCACCCTCGGTTATTATGGAGCGTTGTCGAACCCACGAGGCTGAAGAGACGGATGGCCCGGAGAAGTGTTGAGAGAGGTCACCGTCACCCGCTACATCGCGCCCTTGCGTGAGGGTGGCTCGCTCCCGGGCATCGTCGAGGCCGACGACCTGGGCACGTACGTGCTGAAGTTCACCGGCGCGGGGCAGGGACGCAAGACACTCGTCGCCGAGGTGGTCTGCGGTGGACTGGCCCGCCGACTGGGCTTCCGGGTCCCCCGTCTGGTGACGGTCGACCTCGATCCGGTGCTGGGGCTCGGTGAGCCCGACCAGCAGGTGCAGGAACTGCTCAAGTCGAGCGGCGGCACCAACCTCGGCATGGACTTCCTCTCCGGCGCGCTCGGGTTCGACCCGCTCGCCTTCGAGGTGAGCCCGGAGGAGGCCGGACGGATCGTGTGGTTCGACGCGCTGGTGAACAACGTCGACCGGTCCTGGCGCAACCCCAACCTGCTGAGGTGGCGGGGCGAGGTGTGGCTCATCGACCACGGCGCGACCATGATCTGGCACCACAACTGGCCCGGCGTCGAGACCTCCGCCGCCCGCCCCTACGACGCCTCCGACCACGCCCTCGCACGCTTCGAGCCGGACGTCCGCTCGGCCGCCGCCGCGCTCGCCCCCCTGGTGACCGAGGAACTCCTCGCCGAGGTCACCGCCGAGATCCCGGACGTCTGGCTGCTGGACGAGCCCGGCTTCGCCACGCCCGACGACCTCCGGCGGGCCTACGCCCGGCCCCTGCTCGCGCGGGCCGCCGCGATCCACGACCGCATCCAGGGGGACCGGTGAGCGACCGCCACGTCTTCGAGTACGCGCTGCTGCGCGTCGTGCCCCGAGTCGAGCGCGGGGAGTGCGTCAACGCCGGGGTGCTCGTGTACTGCCGGGGCAAGTCCTACGTGGGTGCCCGGACCCACCTCGACGAGCGCAGGCTGCTGGCCCTCGACCCGGAGGTCGATCTGCCGGGCGTGCGCGCCGTCCTGCGTGCCGTCGAGGGCGTGTGCACCGGTGGGGACGCGGCGGGTCAGGCGGCCGGTGACGATCCCGGCCGCCGCTTCCGGTGGCTGATCGCCCCCCGCTCCACGATCGTCCAGCCCGGCCCCGTCCACACCGGCCTCACGGCCGACCCGGCGGCCGAGGCGGAACGGCTGCTCGACCTGCTGGTGCGGTAGCCGTGCCCCGCGCGGCTGTTGCGGTAGCGGTGCCCGCGCGGCTGGTGCGGTAGCGGTGTCCCGCGCGCCTCGCCTCAGGCGCGTCGGCGGCGCCTGAGCACGTAGGCCGCGGCCAGCATGGCGCTCGCCACGCAGCTCAGTCCGATCCCGATGTCCCAGTTGCTCGGCCCGATGCCCGACGCGCCGCCCAGACCGCCCTGTGTGCCGCGCGTCGGCGCGACGGTGGGGGAGACGGCGGGAGCCGGCGTGGTGGTGACCGGAGCCGGTGCGGTCGGGGTGGGACGCGGCATGGAGGTCGCGGAGATGGTCGGGGCGGAGTCCCGCCTCGGTGCCCCGCCGGCCGGGCCGCCGTCCGGCTTCCGGGCGGCTTCGATTCCGCCCTGGTCGAGTCGGTTCTCGTCGGGTCGGCTCTGGTTCATGCCGCCCTGGCCGACGTTCTGGCCGTTTCCGCCCTGGCCGTGTCCGTTTCCGCCCTGATCGGGTCGACCCGAGTCGAGGCCGCCCTCGCCGCTTCCGCCGTCGTCGAATCCGCCTTCGTCGGGCCGGTACTCGTCGAGCCGGCCCGTGTCGAGCGCGCCTTGGTCGAGCCGGCCTTCGTCGGCTCCGCTGCCGTCGGCTCCGCTTCCGTCGGGTCGGCTCCCGTCGGACGGGTCCTCGGCGAGTGCGTCCGGAGCGAGTGCGTCCGGAGCCAGGGAGCCAGGGGCGAACGGGTCCGGGTCGACCGGTCCGCTGTCGATGACGGGCTGGGACGTCTTCTGGTGGGTGAGATTCCAGGAGTCCGATTCCTGGGGGTGTGCGGGGTAGGCCAGCGGCACGATCGCGGCGATCGCGACGGCTATGCCTGCGGCCCCGGTACGACGGCGCATGGACGCCTCCTTTTCCAGCCACGAGTGGCTCGCGCTTCGACGCTAGGACGCCGGTGGCGTGCGGGCCCGCAGCGCTGGTCCGATCGGGTGGGCCGGGCGTGACGACGTACCAGGGAGCCGAGGTAATGGATCACACCGGCCCGGTGTCCCGTTGACACCGGGTGCCAGGGCTTCTAGCGTCACGTCTGCGGAAGGTACTAAGCGGTCGCTCACCACCGGGCGGCCCGCGACGCTCCGCATGGGCCGCATCCCCAGGACGAGGAGAAGCAGCAATGTCCACCACTGAGCAGCGGGTCGCCGTAGTCACCGGAGCCGCGCGCGGCATCGGCGCCGCGACCGCCGTACGCATGGCCGCCGAGGGCCGTGCCGTCGCCGTCATCGACCTCGACGAGGCGGCCTGCAAGGAGACCGTCGAGAAGATCACCGCGGCCGGCGGCAAGGCGATCGCGGTCGGTTGCGACGTCTCCGACGAGGCGCAGGTCGAGGCGGCCGTCGCGCGGATCGCCGAGGAACTGGGCGCGCCGGTGATCCTCGTCAACAACGCGGGCGTGCTGCGCGACAACCTGCTGTTCAAGATGAGCGCCTCCGACTGGGACACCGTCATGAACGTGCACCTGCGCGGCGCCTTCCTGATGTCGAAGGCCTGCCAGAAGCACATGGTGGACGCCGGCTTCGGCCGCATCGTCAACCTCTCCTCCTCCTCCGCGCTCGGCAACCGCGGCCAGGTCAACTACTCCGCCGCCAAGGCCGGTCTCCAGGGCTTCACCAAGACCCTCGCCAAGGAGCTCGGCAAGTTCGGCGTCACCGCCAACTCCGTCGCCCCCGGCTTCATCGCCACCGAGATGACCAAGGCCACCGCCGACCGCGTCGGCATGGGCTTCGACGACTTCAAGGCCGCCGCCGCCACCCAGATCCCGGTCGCGCGTGTCGGCGAGCCCGAGGACATCGCCAACGCCATCGCCTTCTTCACCGGCGAGGCGGCCGGCTTCGTCTCCGGCCAGGTCCTGTACGTGGCCGGCGGACCGCTCGACTAGGGAACACGGAGACTAGGGAACACTGGGACCACTGACATGACTGAACTCCCCGGACTCTCCGGCAAGGTCGCGCTCGTCACGGGCGCCAGCCGCGGCATCGGCTACGGCGTCGCCGAGGCGCTCGTCGCGCGCGGTGACCGCGTCTGCATCACCGGCCGCAACGAGGACGCCCTGAAGGAGGCCGTCGACAAGCTCGGCTCCGACCGGGTCATCGGCGTCGCCGGCAAGGCGCACGACGAGGCCCACCAGGCCGTCGCCGTCGAGCGCACGATGGAGGCCTTCGGCCGCGTCGACTTCCTGGTCAACAACGCTGGCACCAACCCGGTGTTCGGGCCGATCGCCGACCTCGACCTGAACGTCGCGCGCAAGGTCTTCGAGACCAATGTGGTCTCCGCGCTCGGCTTCGCCCAGCGCACCTGGCACGCCTGGCAGAAGGACAACGGCGGCGCGATCGTCAACATCGCCTCCGTCGCGGGCCTGTCGCCCTCGCCCTTCATCGCCGCGTACGGCGTCAGCAAGGCCGCGCTGATCAACCTCACCGCCCAACTGGCGCACGAGTTCGCGCCCGGGGTGCGGGTCAACGCGATCGCCCCGGCCGTCGTGAAGACCAAGTTCGCCGCCGCCCTGTACGAGGGCCGCGAGGAGGAGGCCGCCGCGGGCTACCCGCTGGGCCGGCTGGGCGTGCCCTCCGACATCGGCGGCGCCGCCGCCTTCCTCACCTCGGAGCAGTCCGGCTGGGTCACCGGTCAGACGCTCGTCGTCGACGGCGGCATCTTCCTGAACGCCGGCGTGGCCTGATATCGGCTGTCGCCGACCCTCAAGATCGGTCCCGGACACGGACGCCGTTGACGAAAACGGCGTCCGTGTCCGCGTTTCGAGACCACGGGGGAGATGACAACGTAGTCATCGCCAAATGATCAAAACCCCTGTTCAGAAGGGGGTTCAGGTGGCGTGGCGCTGCGGTATGGTCTGCCGACCCTTGGCACGGCGGATCGAGGAGCGTGCGCGTGTTCAACCGGAACCGAGGCCTGCGGCGGGTGGCGGCCATCGTGTCCATATCGTCGCTGGTGACCGGCTGCGGCATCCTGTCGTCCGACGGTTCGGAGGACGAGGGGCCGATCGTGGTGGGGACGACCAGCGCCCCCAGCACGCTGGATCCGGCCGCTTCCTGGGACGGTTCGTGGGAGCTGTTCCGCAACATCTACCAGACGCTCCTCAGCTACCCCAGCGGTGCGGCCGCGCCCGAGCCCGACGCCGCCGAGCGGTGCGCGTTCACCGATTCCACGAACCAGGTCTACCGCTGCGAGCTGCGCGAGGGCCTGACCTTCTCCAACGGGGACCGGCTGGACGCGGGGGCCGTCAAGCACTCGATCGACCGGATCAAGGACATCAACGTCAACGGCGGTCCCGCCGGTCTGCTGGGCAGCCTCGAACGTGTCCAGGCGCCGAGCGAGCGCGAGGTGGTCTTCCACCTCAACAAGCCCGACGCCACCTTCCCGTTCGTGCTCGCCACGCCCGCCATGTCGATCGTCGAACCCGGCGGCTACCCGGCCGACGCCCTGCGCGAGGACGGCGAGGTCGTCGGCTCCGGCCCGTACACGCTCCAGTCGTACGAGGACGGCGAGCGGGCCGAACTGGTCCGCAACGACCGCTACAAGGGCTTCGCCGACCGCCACAACAACGCGGTCACCGTGCGCTACTTCAAGGACTCCGCCGGCATGGTGGAGGCACTGCGCGACGGGGAGATCCAGGTCACCTACCGCGGTCTCGCGGCCGACGACGTCATCACGCTGCAGGGCAGGACCAGCAAGGACGAGGACCTCCAGCTGGTCGAGGGCAGTGGCACGGAGATCCGCTACCTCGTCTTCAACCCCAAGGACCCGTGGGCGGGCAAGAAGGAAGTGCGCCAGGCCGTCGCCCAGGTGATCGACCGTGCCGCGATCGCCCACAAGATCTACCAGGACACCGTCGACCCGCTGTACTCGATGGTCCCCAAGGGCCTGACCGGTCACACCACGGGCTTCTTCGACGACTACGGCGACCCGAGCGTCCCCAAGGCCCGCGAGATCCTCACCGACGCCGGCATCACCGAGCCCGTCCCCCTCACCCTCTGGTACACCAGCGACCGCTACGGCTCCGAGACGGCGCTGGAGTTCAAGGAGATCAAGCGCCAGCTAGAGGCGTCCGAACTGTTCACGGTCACCCTCGAGAACCGCCCGTGGAAGACGTACGTCGCGGGCTACCAGAAGGGCGAGTACCCGGTGTTCGGGCGTGGCTGGTCCCCCGACTTCCCGGACGCGGAGAACTTCATCGCGCCCTTCGTCGGCAAGCAGAACGCGCTCGGCACGCCCTACCTCGTGCCGGAGATCACCGGCGAGCTGCTGCCGCGCTCACGCCGGGAGAGTGACCGCGCCAACGTGGAGAAGGAGTTCGAGCGGGCGCAGCAGATCCTCGTGGACGACGCCCGGCTGCTGCCGCTGTGGCAGGGCAAGCAGTACGTCGCCGCCAGCACGGACATCTCGGGCGCGGAGCGGGCCATGGACCCCTCGACGATCATGCTGATGTGGCAGCTGTACCGGAAGACCAGCTGGTAGGTGCCGGTACGCGCGGGTGGGCGCGTCCGTTGTCAGTGGTCGCCGGTAGATTCTTCAGGACCGGAATCGACCGCACAGCGTAAGGAAGTTGACGTGACCGACACCGCCATGCTGCCCGAGTCCTGGCGCGAGGTGCTGGGCGGCGAGCTGCAGCAGCCCTACTTCAAGGAGCTGATGGAGTTCGTCGAGGAGGAGCGGGCGAACGGCCCCGTCTACCCGCCGCGCGAGGAGGTCTTCGCCGCGCTGGAGGCCACGCCGTACGACCGGGTGAAGGTGCTGGTCCTCGGGCAGGATCCGTACCACGGCGAGGGGCAGGGCCACGGGTTGTGCTTCTCGGTCCGGCCCGGTGTGAAGGTGCCGCCGTCCCTGCGGAACATCTACAAGGAGATGCACGCGGAGCTGGACACCCCGATTCCGGACAACGGCTATCTGATGCCGTGGGCGGAGCAGGGCGTCCTGCTGCTCAACGCGGTGCTCACGGTTCGGGCCGGCGAGGCGAACTCGCACAAGGCCCGCGGCTGGGAGCTGTTCACCGACGCCGTGATCCGCGCGGTGGCCGACCGGACCGACCCGGCGGTGTTCGTGCTGTGGGGCAACTACGCGCAGAAGAAGCTGCCGCTGATCGACGAGACGCGGCACGTGGTGGTCAAGGGCGCGCACCCCTCGCCGCTGTCGGCGAAGAAGTTCTTCGGCTCCCGTCCGTTCACGCAGATCAACGAGGCGGTCGCGAAGCAGGGCCACGAGCCGATCGACTGGACCCTCCCGAACCTGGGCTGAGCCGACGGCGGGCCGGCCGGTCGGCCACCGACCGGCCCGCGCGCGTCACGGGTCGCCTGCCCGGGAATACCGGTACGTGCGGTTAGCGTCGTCGGGGACAGCGACGACGGGCACGGAGGACGCGGTGGCCAAAGGACAGGAGCAGGCGGCGCCGGACGCCGTGCTGACGCGGATCGGGCAGGTCGTCATGCTGCACCACGCGGGCGACCGCGAGGAGGCCCGCCACCGCTTCCTCGGCCTGTGGGCGGAGATCGGCGAGCACGGCGACCCGCTGCACCGCTGCACCCTGGCCCATTACCTGGCCGACACCCAGGACGACCCTGGGGACGAACTGGCCTGGGACCTGCGGGCCCTGTCGGCGGCCGAGGAACTCACGGAGGATCGTTTCGCGGACCGGCCCGCCGACCGGCACGAGGGCACACTCGCCGCACGCGCCCTCTACCCCTCGCTGCACCTGAACCTGGCCGCCGACTACGACCGGCTCGGCCACCGCGAGGCCGCCCGCGTGCACCTGCGGCGCGCCCGCGGGGCGGCGGAGTCCCTCGCGCCCGACCGCTACGGCGAGGGCGTACGCGCGGCCATCGACCGACTGGAGCAACGGCTCGGCGGCACCGGCCCCACCACGGACTGGCCGCCGGACCGACCCGACGGGCGGTGGGGGCCACCACGGCAGCGGCCGTAGCACCGGCGTTCGGCAGTACCGGCCCGTTCAGCGGTGGCGGCCCGTGCAGCAGTAGCGGCCCATTTCGGTGGGCGCAGCCGTTCAGTGGCCGTACGCCTGCTCGCAGATGACCGCCTCGGGGCTGCCCGGCCGCCAGCCGCCGTACTGCTTGCCGAGCGAGCACACGTCGGCGTTCTCTCCGCTGCCCCGGCCGCTCGGACGGGGAATCTCGGGGACCTCGACGCGAGATCGCTCCCGGCCCTGCTCCCGCTCCGGTGCCCTGGGGCGGGCGGGCCGCGGCTGTTGTTCCGGACGGGCGCGGGCGGCGGGGGGCTTCCGCTGCGGTGGGGCCGCCTCCGGGGACGGCGCACGGCGCGGCTCGTCGGAGGCGCGGTCCGGAGTCCGGGAAGGTCCGATCATCTCCAGCGCCTCACGGGCCGGGGCCTGCACGACCCGGGGCTCGGACGGGCCGTCCGGGCGCGGCGCCGAGGAACGGGCGCCGGTCGCCGACGGGTCGGCCCCGGTCGGGCCCTGGACCGTCGTACAGCCGGTCAGGGCCGAGACCGCCACGGTCACCAGAAGCGTTGCGGTGGTCGTCGTTCGATGCACCCGCGTCACTCTGCTGGGTCGGGCCCCGTCCACGGCGCCGGACAAGCGGAGGTTGCCCCGCACGGGTGATCTCCGGCCCCGTACGGAGGCCCCGGGGCCGCCGAGGGTGACGTCAGTCGCCCGTTGCGCCGTCGATGCTCTCGCGGATCAGGTCGGCGTGACCGTTGTGGCGGGCGTACTCCTCGATCATGTGGGTGTGGATCCAGCGCAGGGTGTAGCGCTCGCCGGTGCGCCGGTGCCGGCCGCGGGTCGGTTCGTCGAGGCCGGGGCCCGCCGCGTTGCGCCGGGCCACGTCGATCTCGGCCTGCCAGGTGGCGTAGGCCTCCTGCCAGGTGTCCGCCTCGGTCAGCCGGAACTCGCCGTCCGGGTCCTCGTCGCTGTAGTAGATCGGGTCCGCGTCCTCGTCCGCCAGCACCCTGCGGTACCAGCTCCGCTCCACCTCCGCCATGTGCCGCACCAGCCCCATCAGGGACAACGTGGACGGGGGCACGGAGGCGGTCCTGAGCTGGGCGTCGGTGAGGCCCTCGCACTTCCGGGCGAGGGTCTGCCGGTGGTACTCCAGCCAGCCCTCCAGCATGGTGCGTTCGTCGGCGTCGACGGCGGGTTCGCGGCGTTCGGTCGTCATGTCGGCATCCTCGCCGATGAAGACCCCCGCCCACCAGGGGATTTCAGCCGCCCAGCATGCCGTCCAGCACCTCGCGCAGGCCGGCCCGCACCTCGTCGAAGCTCGGCACCTCCGCGTGGAAGGACCCGGCCACGCAGCTGAACATCAGCCCGTCCGCCCAGGCGACCAGGGACAGCACATGGCGTGCCGGGGAGGCCGAGCCCATCGCCGTGACGAGGGCGCCGAGTTGCTCCCGGAAGCGGGCGCCCGCCGCGTCGAAGTGGGCTCGTAGCTCCGGTCGGCGCGTGGCCTCCAGGGCCAGTTCGTACCGGGCCAGCGTCAGTTCGCGGTTACGGGTCAGGGCGCGGTGCGTCGCCAGTGCCAGCGCGTCCACCAGCGCCTCCAGGCCGTGGCGCGGGTCCGGCATCTCGTTCAGCCCCAGCACCCGCGCCTCCCGGTCGGCCAGGCGCCGCACCGCCAGTTCCAGGAGCGCCTGCCGGGTCCGCGCGAGGTTGGACGTGGAGCCCTGGGGGAGTCCGGCCGCCTCGTCGACGGCCCGGTGCGTGAGCCCGCGCATGCCGCGCTCGGCGAGCAGGGCCAGAGCGGCGTCGGCGACGAGGCCGGCGCGGGAGGCGCCGGCGGGGGGCACGGGAGGTGCGGTGCGTGCGGACATGGAGATCAACCTACCCGCCGCACTACGGCTGTAGTACAGTCGAGGTGAAAGCTTCACTACAACTGTAGTGAACGGGTGGCGTGTGCGAGGAGGAGCCATGGCACGGACACGGCAGGCCGTCGTGATCGGCGGCGGAATCGGCGGGCTGACCGCGGCGGTGGCCCTGCACCGCCGCGGCCTGCGGGTCACCGTCCTGGAACGCGCCCCCTCGCTCCAGCCGATCGGCGCGGCCATCTCTTTGTCCCCCAACGCGCTGCGCGCCCTGGACGTCATCGGTCTCGGCGACGAGATCCGCGACCTGGCCGCCTGGCAGGGTGACGGAGGCCTGCGCACCCCGAGCGGGCGCTGGCTCTCCCGCTCCAGCGCCGAGGCCGCGGCGGCCCGGTTCGGGGGACCGCTCGTGATGCTGCACCGGGCCACCCTCATCGACCGGCTGGCCGCGCGGTTGCCGTCCGACGTCGTCCGCACCGCCGCCGAAGCGATGCTCGCCGATCCCGGCGACAGTGACCGGCCGGCCCGGGTGCGCACCCCCGACGGCGAACTGGAGGCGGACCTGGTCGTCGGAGCCGACGGCATCCGCTCCGCCCTGCGCGGCACGCTGTTCCCGCACCACCCGGGCCCCGTCTACTCCGGCTTCACCACCTGGCGTGTGGTGATCCCGGTGCCCGGCGTCGAGTTCGCCTCCCACGAGACCTGGGGCCGGGGCCGCATCTGGGGGACGCATCCGCTCAAGGACGGCCGGGTCTACGCCTACGCCGCCGCGATCACCCCGGCGGGCGGACACGCGGCCGACGAGAAGGCGGAACTGCTGCACCGGTACGGCGACTGGCACGATCCGGTCCCCGCCGTCCTCGCCGCCGCCCGCCCCGAGGACGTTCTGCGCCACGACGTCCACTACCTCGCCGAGCCCCTGCCCGCCCATCACCGAGGCAGGGCCGTCCTCATCGGGGACGCCGCGCACGCCATGCCGCCGACCCTCGGCCAGGGCGGCAACCAGGCCATCGAGGACGCGGTCGTGCTCGCCCACCATCAGGACGACCTCGCCGCCTACACCGCCGCGCGCCTGCCCCGTACGACCGGCGTCGTCCGCCAGGCCGTCAAGGTCGCCCGGCTCAACCTGATGACCAACCGCGCCGGGATCGCCGTACGCGACACCGCGATCGCCGCGCTGTCCAAGGCCGGACCGGCGCTCTTCCTGCGCGGCTTCGACGGCATCGCCGACTGGCGGCCCCCGATGGCGGCTCCTCCCGCTCGAACGAAGCCGGGAGCGGGGGAAGCCGTATGCTCCCAGCAGACCCAGGTCGGCGAGCGTTAGAGGAGCACATCCCGTGAAGGTCGGCGTCATCGGACTCGGCGACATCGCGCAGAAGGCCTACCTGCCGGTGCTCGCCACGCTGCCCGGGGTCGAACTGCACCTGCAGACCCGCACCCCGGCGACGCTCACCCGCGTCGCCGACGGACTGCGCCTCCCGGGCGGGCAGCGCCACGCCGACCTCGGCCCGCTCCTCGCCGAGGGCCTCGACGCCGCCTTCGTGCACGCGCCGACGGCCGTCCACCCGCAGATCGTGACCCGGCTGCTGGAAGCCGGCGTCCCGACCTACGTCGACAAGCCGCTCGCCTACGAATTCGCCGACTCCGAGCGCCTGGTGGCCCTCGCCGAGGAGCGGAACACCGGCCTCGCCGTCGGCTTCAACCGGCGCCACGCCCCCGGGTACGCGCAGTGCGCCGAGCACCCGCGCGAGCTGATCCTCATGCAGAAGAACCGCACAGGCCTGCCCGAGGAACCGCGCACGATGATCCTCGACGACTTCATCCACGTCGTCGACACGCTGCGCTTCCTGGCGCCAGGTCCGGTCGACGACGTGACCGTCCGCGCCCGCGTCCAGGACGGCCTGCTCCACCACGTCGTGCTCCAGCTCGCCGGGGACGGTTTCACCGCGCTCGGCGTCATGAACCGGCTCAGCGGTTCGGCGGAGGAGATCCTGGAGGTGTCCGGCCAGGACACCAAGCGTCAGGTCGTCAACCTCGCCGAGGTGATCGACCACAAGGGCCAGCCGAGCGTGCGGCGGCGCGGCGACTGGGTCCCGGTGGCCCGCCAGCGCGGCATCGAGCAGGCGGTGCTCGCCTTCCTCGACGCCGTGCGCACCGGCCAGGTGCTCAGTGCCCGGGACGCGCTCCGGACCCATGAGCTGTGCGAGCGGGTGGTGCGGGCGGTCGCGGAGCGCTCCGCCTGAGGCGCACCGCCCGTGCACCCTCGGCGGCGGCCCAGGCCGCGAGGATCAGCAGCGCCGCGTGCGGTGCCCAGTCGCCGTAGCGGACGTACGGCGTGCTGCCGTGGGTGAGCGGCACCTCGTACACCCGCGACGCGCTCGCGTCGGTGCCGAGCCACGCCCCGATCCGGGCGCCGTTCGCGTCGTAGACGGCGGAGACGCCGGTCAGGGTCGCGTGCACCATGGGACGGCCGGTCTCGGCCGCGCGCAGCGCGGCGAGCGAGGCGTGCTGCTCGGGCGCCCAGGTGTGCTGAAAAGTCGACGTCGAGGACTGGGCGAGCAGCACCTCGGCCCCGTCGGCGGCGAGCCGGCGGCTCATGTCGGGGAACGCGCTCTCGAAGCACACCATCGGGCCGATCCGCAGCCCGTCGCCGGCGTCCATCACCACCTGTTCGGAGCCCCGCCTGCGGTCCTCGCCCGCCGCCTCGCCGACGGAGGTGGCCCAGCCGAGCAGTGAGCGGGCCGGGACGTACTCGCCGAACGGGACGAGCCGCATCTTGTCGTACCGCTCGCCGGTCGGGCCGTCGGGGCCGACGAGCACCGAACTCTTGTAGATACCGGGCTTGTCGGAGCGCCGCGCGTCCACGTTGACCAGGATGTCCGCGCCGGTCTCCCGCGACAGCGCCGCGAGCCGCCGGGCCAGGTCGGGCCGGTCGTCCAGGTCGAATCCGACGCTGCTCTCGCCCCAGACGATCAGGTCGAGGTCCCGGTCGGCGAGCCGGCGGGTCAGCTCCTCCTCGCGGTCGAAGCGGCGGTCTGCACTGTCCCGGCCGGCGACGATTCCCGGCTGCACCACGGCGATCGCGACCCGCTCGCCGGCATCGGGGCGCGGTGACCAGAGCCAGGCCGCGGAAGTGGCGGCGGCGGTGGCGACCAGCCCGGCCAGGGCGGGCACCCGGGCCCGGCGGACGGCGACGAGCACGGCGACGGCGACGTTGACGGCCACCACCAGGAAGCTCAGCAGCCACACCCCGCCCACCGAGGCGAGCCGCAGCGTCGGCGCCACCTGCCACTGACTCGCGCCGAGGACGCCCCAGGGGCCGCCGAGCCCCTCCCAGGAGCGGATCAGCTCCACCGCCAGCCAGCCCGACGGCAGCACCACGAGCGACGCGGCGACCCTGCGGGCCGAGGGCGCCCCGCCCAGCAGCCGGCGCACCAGCCAGCCCCACGGCGCCCACAGCGCGCCGAGCAGCGCGGCGATGACGAACGTGAACACATGCAGGTTGGGCAGCAGCCAGTGATGCATGGCCAGCATGAATCCGAACCCGCCGCACCACCCGTCGTACGCCGCCCGCGTCCAGGTCGGCGCGGTACGGGCCAGCAACAGCCAGGGCACGAGGGCGAGCCAGGCCCACCACCACAGGGCCGGGCCCGGAAAGGCGAGCACGGGCAGCGCGCCGGCCACCGCGGCGGCGGCCGAGCGCCGCCACGGAGAGGTGAGCCAGCGGTCGAGCGTCTTCATAGGCGCCTCCCTACCCCGTGGTCTCTTCAGTGTGCGCGCTCGACGAGGGCGGATTGCAGTTGATCACATCGGGTGTCCGGCTCCGGGGAAGCGTGGCCTCACCTAAGATGATCGATGATCGATCAACAGGCGGAACGTGCGCCTCGGACGTGCGCCTCTCGGTCCCACGACGATCTACTGCGGAGGTACTCATGGAGCGTCCCATCACGGTGGTCACCGGCGGCAGCCGGGGGATCGGCGCGGCGGCCTGCCTGCGGCTCGCGGCGGACGGGCACGACGTCGTCGTTGGCTATGTCCGGGACTCGGAGGCTGCGGAGGCGGTCGTCGCGGGGGTGCGCGAGGCCGGCGGCCGGGGCCTCGCGGTCCGGGCCGACACGTCGGTCGAGGCCGACGTCGAGCGGCTCTTCGAGGTCGCGGAGGAGCGGCTCGGGCCGGTGACGGGGCTGGTGAACAACGCGGCGGTGACCGGGCCGCTGGGCCGGCTCGCCGACAGCGACACCGCGATCCTGCGCCGGGTCCTCGACGTCAACCTGCTCGGCGTGCTGCTGTGCGCCCGGCGTGCCGCGCGGCTGATGACCGCGCGGGGAAGCGGCGCGATCGTGAACGTCTCGTCGGGCGCCGCGACCATCGGCAGCCCCGGGGAGTACGTGCACTACGCGGCGAGCAAGGCGGGCGTCGACGCCCTGACCCTGGGCCTGGCCAAGGAACTCGGCCCGGACGGCGTCCGCGTCAACGCGGTGGCCCCCGGGGTCATCGACACCGAGATGCACGCCGCGATGGGGGACCCGGAGCGTGCCCGGCGGATGGGGTCCGCCGTGCCGCTGGGGCGCGCGGGCCGGGCGGAGGAGATCGCCGCGGCGATCGCCTGGCTGATGTCGCCGGACGCGTCGTACACGACGGGGGCGGTGCTCAGGGTGGCCGGCGGGCGCTGACCGCCCCGGCCGGTCAGGCCGCCTTGATGACCTCGCCGCGGATCGCGATCGCCCACTCGACCACCAGCAACTCGTACTCCACACGCTCCTGCGCCGACAGGGTCCCGCCCGCACGCCGCCACAGCGCGCGGATCTGGTCGTTCAGCTCCGCGGCGGACCGCACGGAACCAGGGGTCACGGAATCGGGGGACATGCGGACAAGCCTAGGGGCAAGCGCTGACAGTGCGCTACCGGACGGCTACAGAAGCGGTTGCGGTCAGCCGGCCGACTCCGCGGCGTGCGGGCTGAGGGCACCCGTCGCGACCAGGGCGATGATGACGATGCCGAGCCCGATGCGGTACCAGACGAACGGCATGAAGCTCTTGGTGGAGATGAACTTCATGAACCAGGCGATGACCACGTACCCGGTGGCGAAGGCGATGACGGTCGCGAACAGCGTCGGCCCCCAGGAGACGTGGTCGCTCTCCATCGCGTCCGTGAGCTCGAACAGGCCGGAGGCGAGCACCGCCGGGATCGCGAGCAGGAACGAGTAACGGGCCGCCGCCTCGCGGCGGTAGCCCATGAAGAGGCCGCCGCTGATGGTCGCCCCGGAGCGGGAGACGCCGGGAATGAGGGCCGCCGCCTGGCAGAGACCGTAGATCAGGCCGTCCCGGACGCTCAGGTTCTCCAGTTCCTTGCGCTGCTTGGGCGCGCGGTGCCGGCCGCCCTTCTCGTCCCGCGCGGCCATCCGGTCCGCGATGCCGATGATCACACCGACGACGATGAGCATGGTCGCCGTGATCCGCAGGTCGCGGAACGGGCCCTCGATCTGGTCCTTCAGCGTCAGGCCGAGCACGCCGATCGGGATCGAGCCGACGATCACGAGCCAGCCCATGCGCGCGTCGGGGTCGCGCCGCATCGACTTGTCGGTGAGCGACCGCGTCCACGCCGAGATGATCCGCCCGATGTCCTTGCGGAAGTAGATGAGCACGGCGGCCTCGGTGCCGATCTGGGTGATCGCCGTGAAAGCCGCGCCCGGGTCGTGCCAGCCGGAGAACGCCGCGGTCAGGCGCAGGTGCGCGCTGGAGGACACGGGGAGGAACTCGGTCAGCCCCTGGACGAGTCCGAGGATGAGTGATTCAAACCAAGACATGAGGTTACGGGGTCCAAGTGCCGATCGAGAAACGGGCGACGGGCACGCCGAAGCACCGTGTGCGGTGATCGGGATCAGGCGTGCCGAGGGGCAGCGTAGCGCCCCAAAGTGAAGATCAGCCCACAGGGGTGGAGGGGCCCCTAGGCCGCCGTCGGGCCCGTCACCGTCCAGCCGGGGGCCTGCGGATGGGCGGTCAGGTCCTCGTGCCGGACGGTGTCACCGCAGGCCCGGCAGGTCACCTGCGGGACGAGTTCGCTGCCGCAGGCGTGCTCGATCACCATGGGGCGGTCGTCGTCCGCGCGCAGGTGCCGGTCGCCCCATTCCATGAGGGTCATCAGGACCGGCTCCAGCTCGAGGCCCGCCCTGGTGGGCCGGTACTCGAAGCGCTGCGGGCGTTCGCTGTACGGCTGCCTGGTCAGGATCCCCGCGTCGACGAGCCGCCGCAGCCGGGTGGCGAGGATGTCGCGCGGGGCGCCGATGTTGCGCACCAGCTGGTCGAAGCGGCCGTTGCCGAGACACACCTCGCGCAGGACCAGCAGGGAGTACTTCTCGCCGACGAGTGCCAGGGCGTCGGCGATCGAGCAGGGGCGCGGGTTCTTGGGGGCGGCGGGCATGGCGCCAGTCTAATCGAGGGTTTGTTTTTCCAACTCGCCGAGCTATGGTGAGTCCAGATTTCCTACTTACTGGTAGTCGCCGGCCATCGGAGGTCCGCACCATGCGTGACGCAGTCGTCGTCGAAGCCGTACGCACCCCCATGGGCAAGGGCAGACCGAACGGCGCCCTCGCGCACGTCCATCCCGTGGAACTCCTCGCGCACACGCTGCGCACCCTCGTCGAGCGGTCGGGCGTCGACCCGGTGCTGATCGACGACGTCATCGGCGGCACCGTCGACCAGGTCGGCGAGCAGGCCATGAACACCACCCGCTACGCCCTCCTGTCGGCCGGCTTCCCCGAGTCCGTCCCCGCGACCACCGTGGACCGTCAGTGCGGCTCCTCCCAGCAAGCCGTCCACTTCGCCGCGCAGGGCGTCATGGCCGGGGCGTACGACCTCGTCGTCGCCTGTGGGGTCGAGTCGATGAGCCGGGTGCCGATGTGGGCCAACGTGCCGCCCGGCAAGGACCCCTTCGGCCCCGGCGTCGCCGCCCGCTACCCGGAGGGACTCGTCCCGCAGGGCGTCAGCGCCGAGCTGATCGCCGCCAAGTGGTCGCTCACGCGGGAGCGGATGGACGCCTTCGCCGTCCACTCCCACCACAAGGCCGCCGAGGCATGGGACACCGGCCGTTTCGACGCCGAGATCGCGCCCCTCGACGGCGTCTCGCGCGACGAGTGCGTACGCCCCGCCAGCACCGTCGAGGTCCTCGCCGGCCTCGAGCCCGCCTACCGCGACCCGGCCTTCGCCGAACGCTTCCCGCAGATCGAGTGGAACGTCACCGCGGGCAACGCCAGCCCGGTCAACGACGGCGCCTCGGCCGTGCTGATCACGTCGAGCGAGACCGCCGCCCGCCTCGGCCTGCGCCCGCTCGCCCGCCTGCGCGGCTTCGCCGTCACCGGCTCCGACCCGCTGCTGATGCTGACGGGAGTGATACCGGCCACCGAGAAGGTGCTGCGCAGGGCGTCGCTCTCCCTCGGCGACATCGACCTGTTCGAGGTCAACGAGGCCTTCGCGAGCGTGGTGCTGGCCTGGCAGCAGGAGACCGGCGCCGACCTGGGCCGGGTGAACGTGCACGGCGGGGCGATCGCCCTCGGCCATCCCCTCGGCGCGAGCGGCACCCGGCTCACCACGACGCTCGTCCACGCCATGCACGAGCGCGGCGCCCGCTACGGCCTGCAGACGATGTGCGAGGCGGGCGGGCTCGCCAACGCGATGGTCCTGGAGGCCGTGTGACGCCCGGTCAGCGGCGGCGCAGCTGGTGCCGCTTGCGCCAGGCCACCACGGCGCCCGCCAGCCCCGGCAGGGCGATGCAGGCCAGCGCGATCAGGAAGGCGGGGGAGGTCGGTGTCGAGGCGCGGGCACCGGCGACGACGTAGGCGGCGGTGTTGGGGATCGACCCCAGCGCGGTCGCCAGCAGGAAGGGCAGCAGGCCCATACGGGAGACGGCCGCGCAGTAGTTGGCGGCGGCGAACGGCACCCCGGGGAACAGCCGCGCCGCCAGCATCGAGCGGAAACCGTGCCGGCTGAGCTGCCCGTCCGCGGCCTTCAGCCACTTGCCCCGCAGCAGCGGGCGCAGCGCCTCCTGGCCCAGCATCCGGCCGAGGCAGAAGGCGATCCCGGCGCCGAGCACCGTCCCCGCCAACGCCGAGGCGAGGCCCAGCTGGGAACCGAACAGGGCGCCCGCGGCCAGGTTCAGCAGCGGACGCGGCACGAAGGCGACGGTGCACAGTCCGTACGCCACCGCGTACGCGACCGCCGCGGCGGCACCCCCGAGCTGCGGCGGCCAGCCGTCGGTCAGCAACTGCTGCGGCCGGAACAGCAGAACAGTGGTCGCGGCCGACGCCAGCAGGGCGACGAGCAGGGAGAAGCGGGACCACGGAGAGAGCAGGACTCTCGTCACGCGGGCGGCGAAGCCGGTCGGTGCGACCGGGGAGACCGGCCCGGCGGCCGTGGCGACGGCGAGCTCCGTTGCGGCGGTCCGGGGAGAGACCGTGGCGGTGCCCCCAGAGCGGGTGGTGGCATCGAACATCCGGTGACACTAACCGACAAATGTGTGTGATCGCCGTATGGTGCGTCTCATGAGCGTCACAGCCAAGGGAATTCCGGACGTGCCGCGCAGCCCTCTCGCCGACACCGTGGTGGAGCGGCTCACCGTCGTGTACGCCGCCGCGGCCGACCCCGAGCGGGCCGTGACCCAGCGGGCGTACATGAAGGACGTGGCCCCCTTCCTGGGCATGACCTCCCCTGTTCGCCGCTCCCTGTCCCGCACCGTCCTGGAGGGTCTGCCCCGCCCGGGCGAGTCGGACTGCACCGCGGTCGCGCTCCGCTGCTGGCGGCTTCCCGAGCGCGAGTACCACTACTTCGCCGTCGATTACCTGCGACGGTATGTGACGCATTGCTCTTCCGGTTTCCTGCCCGTGGTCCGGCAGCTGCTCACCGCGGTGCCGTGGTGGGACACCGTCGACCCGCTCGCCGCGCACGTCGTCGGGGGGCTGGTCGCGGCCGACCGCGACCTCACGGCCGACATGGACGCCTGGAGTGCGGACGAGGACCGGTGGCTGGTCCGCGCGGCCCTGCTCCACCAACTTCGCTACCGGGAACGCACCGACACCGACCGCCTCTTCGGCTACTGCCTGCGCCGGTCCGGCCACGGCGACTTCTTCGTCCGCAAGGCCATCGGCTGGTGCCTGCGCGAGTACGCCAAGACCGCCCCGGACGCCGTACGCGCCTTCGTGACCGAGCACGGGCGGCGCCTCGCGCCGCTGTCCGTGCGGGAGGCGCTGCGCAACATCGGGCCGTAGCGGACGGACCCGGCACTCGAACTCCCGTGCCATGAAAACCATTCGACGTGGGACAAAACGTCGGCAAGGATCGGCGTCATGTTCCGGTACGCCTTCCACCTCGCAGCATCCGCGGTCGCGGATGTCCCGAAGGCTGCCGTCCCCTTCTTCCCGGCCGCCGCCGACGGCGCCCGAAGCTGACCCTCCCCGGATCGTCCGGCGGACCCCGAAGGGGGAGGGTCGGCCGGCCCCCGGGGTCCCCACCATCGCCACGAGGCTTCGAGGTACCGCCATGTCCAAGACGGCGTACGTCCGCACCAAACCGCATCTGAACATCGGCACGATGGGCCATGTCGACCACGGCAAGACCACCCTGACCGCCGCCATCACCAAGGTGCTCGCCGAGCGCGGCGCCGGCGGCACCACCCAGTACGTCTCGTTCGACCGCATCGACCGCGCTCCGGAGGAGGCGGCGCGCGGCATCACCATCGACATCGCGCACGTCGAGTACGAGACCGACACCCGGCACTACGCGCACGTCGACATGCCGGGTCACGCCGACTACGTGGACTGCTCACCCTGGCATGATGCTATCAGTGCAGGCCAGGACACGCGAAAGCCCCGTTCACCTCCCCCTCGGCAGAACAGGAGGTGAACGGGGCTTCATCCGCCCTACCCCCGGCTGGACTAGGGGTGTCGGCGTCGGGCGGATCCTCGCCCCGACGGAGGAGAAGACGCCGGGACGAGGGCGGACCTCCTCCCCGATGGTGAGGTAGCCACACGAGGAGGAGGCCCTTCGAGCGCGACGGGGGCGTGGGGAGTCGGCCGACCTCACCAGCCTCAACCCAGCCTTGCCGCCGCACCCTCCGCGAGCCAGGCGCACGGGCGCCCGGTCCGCGGGTCTAGGGAGTTGCCGACTCGTCAGCCGGCGGTACGAACTTCCAGCCCGTCTGGCGGACGACACGGAAGCGATCGTGCCGAGGGTTGTCGGTGTGGTGCTTGCGCGCCCACTCCTCCGCCTCGTAGCTCTCGCGAATGTCCTGCGACTCAATGCAGGACGCGCACTCCACCCACCGCCTGGCGGGGAGGTCGTCGACGATGATGCGGTCCCGAACTTCCGGGTACACGTAGCTCGTGACGCCCGTCATTTCGCCCCCTCGTGCGGGTGCCGGCCGATCTCGACGAGGAGATCTGACGCCTTTGACGGGTCGTAGCCCGAACTCTGCTTGCGCCCTACCGCCTGCCACTGCCGGAATAGCGCCCCGCATACGTCGCAGCCGGGGACCGGCGTGGGTCGCAAGAAGATCGGGTCGGAGAGCTGCACCGGTTCGTCGCACGTCTTCTCTAACGCCATTCCCCCACCTCCGGGTTCGCCTCTTCTATGCCTCGAAGCTAGGTGCGGGAGGAAGCGGAGTTCCACAAAGTTCTACGAGGTTCTACGCAACTTCAGTCGAGAGCGTCAATCGCGGCTGAGATGAGTGACCGTGCGCCGGATCCGTAGACCGCTAGTGCCGCCATCTCCTCGAAGGCGTGGGCGTACTGCGTGATCTCTCCGGGCGTCGTCACGGTCACTGCTGCCGTGAGTAGCTCGACGTGAACGCGGGCCTCGTCGAACACCGTGAACGTCTCCAGCGTCCACATGTCCCGCGGGCGTCCTGCGGGGACGACGCCGACGGATACGGCGGGCAGTGCCATGACGGAAAGGAGGTAGCCCAGTTGGCCGGCCATCGTGGCAGCGTCGCCGACGACGTGATGGAGGACGCTCTCCTCCAGGAGGATCCCGAAGCGGTGGTTGCCCTCGCGGATGATGTGGGAGCGCTCGACGCGCGCGGCTGCCGCCTCGTCGACGTCGTCAGGCGTCCCGTGGACGCGCGCAATGCTCCCCAGGAGCGCTGCCGCGTACTCGTAGGTCTGGAGGAACCCCGGGATCACGGTGGAGCTGTAGACGCGGAACTGTCGCGTTCGCTCGTACAGCGGGATGCGTGACTCCTGGAGCCGTCGGAGTCCTGAGCGCTGGACCCGGCGCCACTCCAGATACATGGAGTCTGCCGTACGGTTGGCTGCGAGGAGATCCGGGATCTTGTCCTCTGCGCCACAGACGGCGCACCACGCGCGGATGTCGTCGTCTGACGGGGGCGTCGTAGCGCTCTGGAGTCGGGAGACCTTCGACGGCTGCCACCCTGCGCGGGTGGCGACGTCCCTACCCGTCAACCCGGCGTCGCGCCGGATCTCCCGGAGCTGATCCGCGATGGCGCGACGTGCGGCGTCAAGTGCCGTCGACGGGTAGGGACTCTGCATCGGTGTGCGTCGCTCAGATCCGGTAGTCCTGGTGCGGGATGGCGCGCTCCCAGATGGCTTCGAACGCTTCCGCGTGGCGCTTCACGACGTCGGCCGCGTCCTCCAGGACGTCAGCGACGAACCGCCCGTCGCCTCCGAAGAGACTGAAACGGATGAGCCGGTCATCGAGGATCCACAAATCGTTGCCCGGGAGGAGCAAGTCCGACGCCAAGCGACGAGGAAGCCACCGGACCTCTTCGCCGGCCGTGACGTTCTGCCGCGTACACGAGTGCTCGTAGCGGATGTACTCGCTCGCGGGTTCCGATACGACGCGAGCACGGCGTACAGCGACGCCGCGCGCGACGGCATCCGCGACGGACTGATGGAAGCCGTTCCACCACGACGAGCGGTCGTCGTGGTCGTACTCCCAACCGTCGCGCCACGCAGCGAAGTCGGCGTCCTCCTCCGCAACTCCGTAGACGTCACGGGTCTCCAGGTGGACCGCGGAACGGCTACAGCCGGCGAGCAGCTCAGCGAACGGAGGAACCGTCTGCGGCATTGAGCGCCTCCCTGATCTGCTCAGCCATGCGGAGAGGCAGCCGGACGACTGCCTCCGTGTCGGGGATGGACCCCGTTGCAAGGCATTCTGCCTGGAGAGCGTCGTCCGCCCTCCAGCCCTGGAACACGATTTCTCCCTTGTCCTCGTCGAGCCACACCGTAGGGCAGTGGTCGCCGTTGGTCTCAGGGTCCTTGCCGAATGAGCGTAGAGCCATGGTGTCCTCCGTCGTCACGCGGATTGCGCAATGTTCTACGACCATCACGCCGACGGGGGCGGGCGTCAAGGGTGCCTAGACCGGGAACCCAAGTGCCCGCATACGCTGTCGCCACTGACGGCCCGCCTCCGGGTCGCAGTACAGCCGCAGGCGGCCCGCTCCTGGCTTCTGCTCGACGTCCTCCCCGCAGTGCGGGCACGTGACGGTGTGGCTCTTGGCCGGCTGTCCGAGCATGGTTCCTCCTGAAGTCTGGGAGCCCACCGACCCTGACGGCCGGCGGGCATGAAAAAGGGCCCGCACCCGTGGCGGGTGCGGGCCTGCGGTGTGCGTGGTGTGTGCGTCAGACCCAGCGACCGATGTTGAGATCGCGGGCCACTTCTTCGTCGTGCGTGTTGATCTCCGTGCGGACTATGTCGGTGATCTCGCGGTCACCGACGAAGACGCGGACGTGATGGTTGTGGACCGACTCTCCGCCGTTCTTCAGTGCGCGGATGTCCGACCACTGCTGAGCCGTCATGATCGGTTCCGGCTTCCCAGTGCCGTTCGCGACGAGGGAGATACCGGGCGGGAGGTAACCACCGTCGTCGTAGAGGTACGGCATCGGGTCGACGGTGCGTCCGCCTCGTCGAGCCTCGAAGTGGAGGTGAGGTCCAGTGACGTTGCCCGTGGCACCAACCTTGCCGATGCCTTCTCCGCGGGTGATCGCGTCGCCGACGTCGGCCGCCATCTGCGACATGTGGGCGTAGAGGGAAGAGAGTCCCCCGCCGTGGTCGATGATGACGTGTCGGCCGTACGGTCCTCCGCTCCTGGCGGTGGTCACTCGTCCGTCGTCCGCAGCGCGGATCGGCGTCCCCGTCATGGCGGGGAAGTCGAGCCCCGTGTGATAGCCGCTGGACCACATCGAGCCTGCGACACCGAATCGGGTACCGAGCGGGGCGTTTACAGGGAGGGCCCACTGCCCGCTACCCTTCGGAGCGTTTCCGCCTCCGCTAAAGAGCCCGGCGGCAGCCTCTACGACCTTGTCCTTCAGGCCGCTGATCATCTTGACGGGGAGCTTCGCGACAGCTTGCGCCATTGGGTAGTCGCCGGCTCCGGACAGCATGTCGAGCACGGGCTTCATGAGCTTGTCGAAGACCTTCGACGGGTTGGTCATCAGGTCGGCGGCAGTCTTCGCCCAGTCGATGCCCGTCGACACGGCGCCGGAGACAACATCCTTCGTCCAGTCCCACGCTCCGCCAACGATGCCACCGTCCGCGAACCGCTGTACGTCAGGCAAGGCTCCGGTCCTGTTGATGTACTCCAGGACGCCGAAGCCAACCTTTCGGGCGCTATCTCGCTTTACGACGTACTCGTCCTCCATCAGCAATGCAGGGATGGAGTCCTTACCCGGGATGCCTCCGCGGGTGCGTCCTCCGTGGGCAAACTTCTCTGGCTCGTCAAGGAGACGCGGACCCTTCGGGAGCGGATCCATACCGACGTACTTACTGACGCTGTCGAAGAGCTTCTTGATGCCGTTGTCGTAAACCGTCTCGATCAGCCAGTTTACGGGGCTGACGGCCGTCTTTGCGATGTCACTCCAGTTCTTTTCGACGACCTTCTTCGCGCTCTTGAAAGCGTCTCCGACGAATTTGACGCCCTCCTTGATCTTCTCGAAGGCTGGCTTGATTCCCTTCTCCCAGACCCAACTGACCTTGTCAGCTATGAAGTCCAGGTGCGGCTTCACGCCCTTGTCGTAGAGCCATTTGAAGACTCCACCGACGGCGCGGAGGATATCCATCACGAAGCCGAAATAGCGCTTCACGATGTTGTTGTACCACCACACGATGAGTGCGCCGATGAAGCCGAAGATGGGCGAGAACACGCCCTCCCAAAGCCACGTGATCACGTCGGCCACACGCTGCCAGTAGGCAATCATGAAGTCGATGTACGGCTTCAGGACGTGGTCCCAGAGCCAGACCACGATTCCGCCGAACCACTCGAAGAACGGGCGGAGGTAGCGCTCCCAGAGCACCGACGTTGCGGACTGGATCGCGCTCCAGGCTGCGGTTACGGCCTCCCGGAAGCCAGGCCATTTATTCCAGGCGACGACCACGGCGGCCGTCAGAGCCGCAATGGCGAACACGATGAGGCCGATGGGATTTGCAGTCATCGCAGCGTTCAAAGCCCACTGGGCGATCGCCCACAACTTCGTCGCGATGATGATGCCGTAGACTGCCTGGACGAGCCATGGAGCCTCCTCCGCCACTGTCGCAATGCCGTTGGCTATGGCGGCGATGGCGTCGAGCAACGGCCCTGCTATGGGGGTCAGCGTGTGCGCTATCTCGAATCCGGCGTTGAAGATTTCGCCGAGTGCGTCAGCGACTCCCGGGCCGGCCTCATTGGCGTACCGGAGGAAAGCCTCGAATTCCGGGGAGCCACGCAGGCCAGTTCCCCAGTCGGCGAAGCGATCGGTTACCCGCTGCATACGCTCCGATATGGAGTCCATGTGCGGGAAGAAGGCGTCGAGGATGCCCGCCATCCCCTTGAAGGTGTTACCAAAGGCTACGCCCAGCCCGACAATCGCAGGCTTCGCGCTCTCGGCGACACCCTTTTTGAAACGGGTCCAAAATGGGTTCTTCAGGTCCCGACTCGCCCGATCCATGAGTTCACCGACGGCATCCGCAGAATTCTTCACCAGTGGCGTCAGACCGGGAAGCGAGCGCTTCGCACCGTCGACCATTCGGGTAAAGAGCGGGAGGACGTCGGGAGCGAGGCTCTTCGCCCATTCCTTGTACGCAGGGATGAGGCCCTTGGGACCCGCGAGCGAGTCATAAAGGTCCCGCTGCGCCGGCGTGAGCTTGGCGAGCGCCTCCCGGTAGCCGTCGGCCTTCGACGCTGCCTGTGCGGTCGTGTCGATGCTCGACAGGCGGGCGGACTCGACGCCGCGTTCCGCGGTAGCGATGCTTTCGGCTGCTTGGACCTGCGCGTCAGCGGCGTTCTGTACGGAATCGGACATTGCGCGCTGGGCGTCGGCTACCGTCTGCGCGGCGTCCGCCTGTGCTCGCGCTGCTTCGCGGTGGGCGTCGGCTAGGGCGCCGGTCTGGTCCCGGACGTTGTCCTGAGCGTCGGCTACGGCCTCAGCCGCGCGCTTGACGTTTTCGTTCCCGTCGACGCCTGCCTTCGCGGCCTCCGCTGCCTCCGTCTTCAGGCGGGCGTATTCCTTGCCCTGTTGCTTCTGAGCCTGGAGGGCCTCGTCGTAGGCCAACTGCGAGCGCTGACGCTGAAGCTCTGTCGACGTCGGATCGGCGAGCGTGCGGTTCAGTTCCTCGTAGGCTTCCTGCACCCGCAGGGCGGCGTCCCGCTCGTCGAGCGAGCCGGCCGTCAGGCGGTCGTTCAGGTCTTCGAGCTGTCGAGCAGCGTCCTTGCGTGCCCGTGTGAGGTCTTGCTCCGCGTCCTGGCTCCGCCTCTTGGCGTCGGCGAGTGACTCCTCCGCGCGCTCTACGGCTTCCGCTGCCTGGCGGCGCTGCTCCATGGCTCGCGCTGCCGCCTGGCCTAGAGCGCGTTCCGCGTCTTCTACGGCCCGGTTGGCGTCGGCAATACTCTTCGCTGCCTGACGGTGTGCGGTCCGGAGGGCCGCCTGAGCGCTGGCCTGTTGCATGGCGCTCTGTGCGGCCTTGACGCTGGCGGCTGCGCTGTTGCTCGTGGCGGTGGTGGCTTCCTTCTCCGCCGCGGACTTGGCCTGAATGACCGACGTCACGCCCTTGATAGCGGGGATGGCGACGAGCGCCAGGGAGCCGACTCCAGCGGCAGCGACGGCCGCAGCGCTGGCAATAGCTCCAATGCCGGCTGCGGCAACTGGAATAACGGGGAGAGCCGCTACCACTCCGATCGCTACGCCAAGCTGGAGGAGGGCGGCGTGTGCCGGTCCCGTGTTGGCGCGGACGCGGATGTTCACATCATCGCGGTCCAGGTCATTGACTTGGCGCTGCATAGCCGCGAGTTCCGCCCGCGCGGTTGCGATGTCTGAGCGCACTTGGATGTTCGGCGAGCGTGAACCTAGTTCCGCCAGTTTGGCGTCAATGGCTTCCAGTTCAGCGAAGGCGGTTTCGTCGTCGATATCGACGCCTATTCGCTTCCCGCTCAGGGTCTCCATTCGCGCCCGGATACGTGCTAGGTCGGCGTTGAATCCCGTGTCATTGATGCGAACGTCGGGCCGCGGAAGAGAACGGAACGCAATCTCCAGACGGCTCCGAAACGCTCGACCAAACGCGCCGGCATTGTCGTTGCCTGCGCGCGTTGACGCGTTGCGGGCAGCGTTGCCACCGTTTGTGATGGCGTTTGGGATAGCCACGGTGATGTGCCGTGACATCGCTTCGCCGAAGCGGCGGCCCGCCTCCTCTCCCACCCTCTGAGATGCGGGAAGAGCGAGAGCTTTCAGCCTTTCGTGGAACTGCGGAGCGACGGGAACGACGTCAACGCCGACCGTTCCGACGATATCGACGTCAGATGCCATCGTTTACCGCCGTTGGTTCGACGTTTTCGGGCGCTGCGTCGAATTCGCCTGGATAGAGCCGCAGGCTGAGCAACACGCCCTGATGAAACATCATCAGCAACTGTCGTTCTGTCTCGTCGCACGGTTCCGCACCGGCCAACACGGCGGCCCATATGGTGAAACGCTCACAGGCGACGGAGCAGAATGAGGAGCTTTCCAGCGCGCCCGCGTCATTCATCTTCGGCATGGGTACGAACGCGCACGCCGGCCGTGCGCAGAGTTCCTCTGTCATGGGGAATTCCCTTGGAATAGGAAGAGCCCCGGAGATTTGCTCATCCGGGGCTTTGTAACGGCCATACGCGATTTGACCTGCGAATTTGCAGAAAGCGTGACAGTGTACGCACGCGAAGTGATGGGGCCTGGCGTGCTGCTCAGATGCCCCTA
This sequence comes from Streptomyces sp. NPDC096048, assembly GCF_044763415.1. Taxonomy (NCBI): domain Bacteria; kingdom Bacillati; phylum Actinomycetota; class Actinomycetes; order Kitasatosporales; family Streptomycetaceae; genus Streptomyces; species Streptomyces sp. NPDC096048. The sequence goes on along the minus strand of NZ_JBIWGG010000004.1, from coordinate 613,882 downwards.
GAAAGCCCTGTGTGGGCGTCTACCGGCCTCTCAGAGGGCCGAAGCGAAGTGTTACCGCCAGATCCCCAGACCCGTACAGACAGCGAGGCCCAGCACCTTAACGGTGTGCAAGGTGATCCGGAGGGGATCACCCCCCTGGGGCGGGTGACTGTGCTAGCGTCGAAGCGTGGAGACCGACACGGTCGAAGCCGCAACCCAGTGCCGATGACTGGGACGCGAACCCGCAACGGGATCGCCGCCGCTCCGCAACGGAGCACTTTGGTCATTGGCCAGTGCAGATGACGGCCCGAAACATCGGGGATCGTCAGCGACCAGTGTCGCTCTTGGATCTCCACACATCGACGATGGTCTCTCGTGGACCTCAACGACATGCACCGCAACGGTGCAGCACGCAGCAGTGGGCCCTGCGTACTGACAGGTCAACTGTCGTCGTTGAGGTAGCCACCGCTTCCTCCTCGCGACAGTGACGTACACCGTTGCCGAGGAGTGCTAACCGTGTGGTCCGTGTTGGGAGAACTAGCTCTAGCTGCACCGTGGTTGCTTGCCGTGTTGCTGGGCTCACTGTTCCTGATGGCGCTTGTCTCCCTGCCTTTGAGTTTGCGTGGTTCCGACGCCAAGGATCGGCCAGACATCATCCGCGCCCTTGCTGACTTCTGGCGGTTCTGGCGCAGGTGAGGGTTAGCCCTGGCCGATGCTCGACACGTGGTCCACACGTACGGTGTGGGCCTTCGTCGCGACGGTCACCGTCAGCACCTCCGGGTAGCGCACGCTGTACGCCGCCTCCGTCGTCGCGTAGGCCAGTGTCCCCGTCAGGGTCTGCCCCCCGACGAGATTCACCGTGACGTTCTGGCCGTTCATCGCTACGGCCTGCGTCTTGATTCCCTGCACGTAGTCAGTCATCGGTTCTCCATGGTGTAGCCGTTTTCGACGTAGGGGTTCGTACGACGCTGCTGCGCCTCCGGCGTCACTTCGCGTCGGGGGTGCTTCGCCCGGAAGCGCTCAGCGCCTCCGGCCACGGTCCCGGCTCCGTTCCCGACTTCGATGCCACGCGGGCCGCCGGAACGGGGCGCAGGAGCCGGCGGGCCAGTGAGCCCCAGCTCCGCGGCGAAGGCTTCGGCGTCGGCCGTCATCTCCTCCAGCGTGGTGCCCTGGATACGGGTGGACTGCTCGACGCTCAGGCCCGCAGCCATGCCGGCACGAAGGCGGGCAAGTTCGGTGAGCGCGTTGTCGCGCTCCTGCTCAGGGGTGAGTTCGGACATGGTTGCTCCTAGCTGAAGTAGTCGTCGGTGGTGCGCTCAACGCCCGGGGTCGCAGAGTTCACCTGCGGACGCTCCGGCGCAGACTGTGAGAAGTCGATGTCCGGCGTACGGGAGTGGGAGTAGGTCCGTGTTGGCTTGGGCTCCAGCGGAGGAAGAACGGTGGGCTGGTACCGGTCATCGATCGGGCCGTCGGCGTGCGCGGAGACGTCGACGAGGTCCCCAATTTCCGCGTCGTCCCGCAGGTCTTCGAAGGACGTCGGCACGTAAGCCGTCTCGACGCTCGCAAGCCACAGGAGAACCTCCTCCGAGTAGCGCCCGGAGCGGGTGGCGTCCTGGACGAACGCGGGGACGTCGTCGAGGCGCCTGCGGACTTCGCCGTATCCCTGCCGCTTCCACTCGCGGAGCTTCCGCCGCTCGTCCGTGTCGCCTTCGCCGGCTATCGAACGAGGTCGGGGCGCAGGGTCCAGAAGCGTCCACTGAGCCTGACGCACGTTCGTCAGGTCTTCGGTGAGGCTCTGTACCTTGCTCCACGCCGCTACAACGGCGCCTCCGCACTTGATGGCAGCGTCGGCAGACCGGACGTCGCCCAGCGTCTCAGCGGCCTTCCTGGCGTCGCTCAGGATGGCGTCCAGCCTCGTCCCCAGGTGCTCCAGTGCGTCGGAGGCGAGCGCCTGACGAGTGTCGTAGGCGAGCAGCTCCGTGGCGTCCTTCGCACGCACACGGGCCAGCCGCTCCGCCTCCCACTCCAGTGCGGCCGTGTACGCCTTCGCCGCGCGCTTGCCCAGGTCCGCCGGCCAGGAGCCGTCAGCCTGGAAGGTGCGTACGGCGTCGTCGACGACGTTATTGCGTGCGACGTCGGGGACGTCGCCCATGGGGTGCTCACGGAGGCGCTTCTTCGCGTCTTCATGTAGCTGTCGCGTTCGCGCGATGTCAGGGACCGTCGCAACGGCGGCGTCCAGCTCCGGGTTACTCATGCTTCTTCCTCCGTGTCGGAAAACGCCGAACGGCCCTGCCCACATGGGGTCAAGGCCGTTCGGAAGTGCTCTGCACGCGCGGCGTAGCGCTCGCGGTTACGTCGGCGTATGGGTTCGGGGTTGATCGCGTACGCCTCGCGGCGATTCGCGCGGTAGCAGGGGATGCAGTGGGGTCGTGTGCCGTTTCGTCCCGCGGCGTCGAACGGCCAGTAGTCCAGCGTGATCGGGAAGACTTCCCCGCACGTTCGGCACGGCCGCTTGCCGGGACCGGACACGTCAGTAACGCGCATCGTGTCTCCGTCCGTGGTCTTCGCTCTATGGCTCGAATTTTGGGCATAAAGAAGCCCTCACCACCCGTGGAATAGCGAGCGCGGAGCGTCGCGGCCGAAGGAAGAACCGGTGCTCTACGCGCTCCCCGGAGGGACACGGGTGGTGAGGGCTCAGGCGTGACGTCGGGAGAGAGGTCAACGTCACGCCGGCAAGGGGATCTCAACGGCATTCCGGGCCGGAGATTCCGCTACGCGACGAGGAGGGGGCGACTGTGCGGCACCCCCTCCATTAGAGATAGAAACCCGTGACTAGGCTGCCTCGTCGCCTCTCTGACGCTGCTTGCGCTCGCGGGCGCGATCACGCTCCCACGCCGCCTTGCAGAGGTCGGAGCACAGCCGTCCCCACCTTCGACGCTGCGATACGGGGCGCCGCTGCTCCCACTCCGTCGAGCACTGAGCACACGGACCGCGCCACACCTTCGTCAGTCCTTCGACGACGACCTTGCCGCCGGCCGTCTCGTACTCCATGGGCCGTGCCGTCGCTGCCTGGCGTTCCGCCTGGCGCTCCGCGTGACGTCGTGCAATCTCCGGATCGACGGTGACGCTCACTTCGTCGACGTACGGCGGCTCTACGTCGGCCGCGCGTCCGGGACGTCTCCGCTCCGGACGCTCCTCCGGATTCTCTGAGAGGTCGTGCCACTCATCGAAGAGCCGCTCACCACGCTCAAAGGGGTCTTCCTCTTCAAGGAGGTCCCGGGAGCTGAGCCCCCTCCATGGGGTGGTGTAGCCAGGCGAGACGTACGCCCCGCCCGCTTCCAGCTCCTGCACGAAGGCTTCCATCTCCAGGTCTTCATAGGAGCGCCGGGTAGGACGTCGGCCGCCGAAGTCATTCATCACAGTTCCCCTTGTCGTCGGTGAGCCGGAAGCGGCTTACACAGGGGTTATGTCGTAATGGCGCCCGGATGTGACGCGAGACGACGAACCCCTACCGTTGTTATGGCGCGTGCACCGGGAGATGTTTGCCCGGGAGATCAACTACTGTGTGTGATCATGGTCGGAGCCGCCGGAATACGGGGCGCGAGCTGGCAGAATCCCTGAGCGCCCCTGAGAGCATTTCAGGGGTCCCACGGGGACGCTGGGCACGAGTTCGGCGCTTAGACGGGCACGCAGGGGCCTTCCTGAGCCCCTTCCGCCTCCCGCCCTCCGTCCGATTCCGTCGAGACGGGCGACTCCGCCTCCCGTGGTCAGGTTTGGCCAATCTGGTCAAACTAACTGCCATTTTCCTTTTACTCCCTACGCGTTAGAGAGAAGTTGGAGAAGGGGGGTTAGTTCGACACTTTGACCCTCAGAATGGCACCGGCGGAAGCGGAGGGTGACGATGGAGGCATGTTCGAGCACTCTCCGTAGCAATAGCTTACGTGCCAGGTGCACGCGTCACTGCTCGCGCCCCGTCGAGCCAGCTCCGGCGAACGCGCGAGAGCCGCCTCCCCGACGAGGGAAAGCGGCTCTATGTCACGCAGAGTGAACTACACGATGGCGGGGAGGACGCCGACGGGAAGGCCCCCGCGGACGTGGACGTCGACGCAGGAGCGGCAGACGGCCGTGGTCCAGGTGTCCCCGACGAGCATCGGCGACGCCTCCGCGTCCTCGTAGCAGTGGTTGCACACCCGCGACGACTCGTAGGCGCGCAGGGTCTCAGCGTCGATGCAGAACATGTCGGCCTCCTGCGCCTCCACGCCCAGAACGGCGGAGTCAACCGAGTCCAGCCACGTGGCGTCCAGCACCACGCCGGCGTACTCGGTGACGTCGTAGTCACGGCCGATGGCGACCTTCGCGGGGACCTGGAGGCGGTCGGCACAGTCGTGCGCGAAAGCTTCGAGGTCTTCGAGAGCGACGGGGGACGTGGCGTCGCCAACGACGAGAACCGTGGGGACGGAGGGCGCCGGGGCCGGCTCGTCGCACGCCGGGTGAACGAAGACCTGGCAGCCGTCGACCATGCCGGCGGGGATCATCGCTCCGTCGAAGCCGTCGCAGACGATGCAGGAGCGGCCGTCACGCTGAGCGGGGGTGTACGACATACTGAGAACCTCCAGTGATGGAGACAAGGGCCCGCCTGCATCCGCCATGATCTCGCGGGCCCTTTGCCTCGCTGCGTCGGGGTGTGGCTACACCGTAAGCCTAGGTGTGGCTACACCGCAACCCCTTTGGTGTGGCTACACCTCTGCTACGGTGCTCCTATGCCCAACCAACCGAAGACACCTATTAGTCGTTTCCGCATCGAAGCGGAGCTGTGGCAAGCGTTCGGTGACGCCGTACCCGACGACACGGACCGCTCTGACGTGCTGCGTCGCTTCGTCGCCTACTACTGTCGGCGCCCTGGCGCTACACAGCCTCCACGACCTCCCGCCGGTCCGTGGAGCACACCGCCTGCTGAATGACACAAAGCCCCCGTCGGAAGTCCGGCGGGGGCTCTTGCGTACGTGGCTAGCCCTCGTCCGGCGTCGCCCATTCGATGTCACATCGGGTGTCACCGTCGAACGGGACCCCACGACGAGCCGCCTGCGTCACGGTGATCTTCTCGATGGCTACGCGGAGGAGGTCGCGGCGCATGGGCAAGTCGGCCGCTTCCCACGCCTCTTCGAGCATGGCGACATCATCGAACATCGTGAGATCGATGCTGCGTCCGTTGAGATCGTCGGCGCGCTCTTGCGCCTCCCGGAGAGTCTCCTCCGCTTCCGCGACGAGGCGGGAAAAGTGCTTCCCCATGGCACCGTCGTACAGGCCCTTTGCGCGGTCGTTGGCGAGACGCTCGACGGCCGCCTCCGCTGCCTTAACGGCACCGATGGCTTCCTGTGCCTCCTCGGTCTCCGCTGGGGCTACGAGAGCCGCCCACCGCTCCGCTACGGCGATCATGAGCGGGTCGCCTGCGTCGACGTCGGCCGCGCTAACCGCCCCGACCCACGCGTGGTAGACGTACTCCTCAATACGTGCGCGCATGGCTGATGCGGGGGCCGGGCACGGCTTGCCCATTTGGTGCCCGTTGCAGACGTAGGAGCGTCCGCTCGTCGGCATCTTTGCTCCGCACCCGCCGCATCGGAGGAGGTCGGTCAGGAGGTGGGTCGCTCTACCGACGCGCGGCCCTAGCGCTCCGCGCTGGTGGCCAGCGTGTACGCGTCGCGCCTTTGCGACAAGGTCCGCGTCTACTGGCTCGACTTCGTCAGCGAACACGGGGACGCGCTCTCCGGCCTCATTGCGGTAGGCCACGGGCCACGTGTACTCCCGTGAAAGGGCGACGACTTGCCACCCCTCGTACACCGGGTTGTAGACGATGCGGCGGACAGTCGACGCATTCCAGGGGCCACCCTTGGGCGACGGCTTCCGGTCTTCTGTCAGGTGACGGGCGACGGCACGGGGGGCTGTTCCGTCAGCGACCTCATTCAGGATGCGGAGCACGGTGGGCCACTCTCTGGCGTGCCGCAACTTGCCGTGCCTGTCCTTGCTTAGACCGAACGGAGCGGCTCCCAACCAAACGCCCCTACGTCGTTGTACCTGCTTTGTATCGCGCACACGGTGCGACAAGAGGTCTGACGCTGCCTTCGCACGCTCCGCGTCGCTGACGATGCGCTCGCGGTCCCGGGGGTCCGCGCTGTCCAATCGCTCGTAGTCGAAGATGATCCGGACACCGGAGTCGAGGAGTTGGAGGACAGAGAACGCGCCCTTACGGTCGAACCGGTCCACGGCGTAGCACCACAGAGCCGGCACTTCCTTTCGTCGAAGCGCTGCTAGCGCCTTCTCGAAGTCGGGCCGCTTCGCGTCAGTCCATGCACTGAGGTTGTCTTTCCAGACCTTCCGGACACGGTAGTCGTGACGACTCGCCCACTCCCTCCCCCTAGCCTCCTGCGTCTCGAAGGTCAGTGCCTCCGTGCCCTCCCGTACGATTTTGCTCTTCCTCAAGTAGAGGTCGATCTCCTCCACGTTCCCGCCCCTCGTTGCGCTTGGCGACAGTATGACAGGGTGCGCGAACCACGTACGTCAAGAACATGGTCACCGGCGCCGCCCAGCTCGACGGGGCGATCCTCGTCGTCTCCGCGCTGGACGGGATCATGCCGCAGACCGCCGAACACGTCCTGCTCGCCCGGCAGGTGGGTGTCGACCACATCGTGGTCGCGCTCAACAAGGCGGACGCCGTCGAGGACGGCGAGGACACGGTACTGACCGACCTGGTCGAGCTGGAGGTGCGCGACCTGCTCACCGCGCACGGCTACGGCGGCGACTCCGTGCCCGTCGTACGGGTCTCGGGGCTGAAGGCGCTGGAGGGCGACCCACGCTGGACGGCGTCCGTCGAGGCGCTGCTGGACGCGGTGGACACGTACGTGCCCATGCCCGAGCGGTATCTGGACGCGCCGTTCCTGCTGTCGGTGGAGAACGTGCTCACCATCACCGGCCGCGGCACGGTCGTCACCGGCGCCGTCGAGCGCGGCACCGTCCACGTCGGCGACCGGATCGAGGTACTCGGCGCGTCCGTCGAGACGGTCGTCACCGGCCTCGAGACCTTCGGCAAGCCGATGGAGGAGGCCCAGGCCGGGGACAACGTGGCGCTGCTGCTGCGCGGTGTCGCCCGCGACACGGTGCGTCGGGGCCACGTGGTCGCCGCACCCGGCAGTGTCGTGCCCGCGCGGCGCTTCTCGGCGCGGGTGTACGTGCTGTCGGCGCGCGAGGGCGGGCGTTCGACGCCGGTCGCCACGGGATACCGGCCGCAGTTCTACATCCGTACGGCTGATGTCGTCGGAGACGTCGACCTCGGCGAGGTGGCGGTGGCGCGGCCCGGGGACACGGTCACGATGACGGTGGAGCTGGGGCGGGACGTGCCCCTGGAGACGGGGCTCGGGTTCGCCATCCGTGAGGGCGGACGGACCGTGGGGGCGGGGACCGTGACCTCGGTGGGGTGAGCGCCCCTGGCCGTGCGTGGGGGACCGCGGGGCCCGTTGTGGCTGGTCGCGTCCACGCGGCGGAGCCGCACATCGATGCAGTCCCGCGCCCCTTCGGGGGCGCTTCGCACAGGCACAATGAAGAGGTGGAGGAAGCCATCCCGCTCAGCCGTGTCACCGACCACGGCACCGCCAAGCTCATGCCCGACGTCGACCGGAAGCGGGCCTGGCTGCTCACCGTCGACGGGGCGCCGCAGTCGTACGTCGACCTGGACGAGCCCGCGCACCTGGAGTTCGAGTACACGCGCCGGCTCGGCCACGTCCTGGACACGGTCGCCGAGCCGGGGCGCGCGCTGGACGTGCTGCATCTCGGCGGCGGCGCGTTCACCCTGCCCCGGTACCTGGCCGCGACCCGCCCCGGCTCGCGGCAGGACGTCGTGGAGGCCGACCGGGGGCTGCTGGACCTGGTCGCCGAGCACCTGCCGCTTCCGGACGGCGCGGACATCACCGCGCACGGTGCCGATGCCCGCGCCTGGCTGGAGGCCGCGCCCGCCGACTCGGCCGACGTCCTGGTCGCCGACGTCTTCGGTGGTTCCCGGGTGCCCGCGCACCTGACCTCCGTCGACTACGCCCGTGCGGCGGCGCGGGTCCTGCGCGCCGACGGCGTGTACGTGGCCAACCTGGCCGACTCCGCGCCGTTCGCCTTCCTGCGCCCGCAACTGGCCGGGTTCGCCACGCTCTTCGAGGAGCTGGCGCTGATCGCCGAACCGGGCGTGCTGCGCGGGCGCCGCTTCGGCAACGCCGTCCTCGTCGCCGCGCACCGACCGCTCGACACGGCCGCGCTGGCCCGGCGCACCGCCGCCGACGCCTTCCCGGCCAGGGTCGAGCACGGGCCCGCCCTTCGGGACCTCATCGGCGACGCGCGGCCGGTGCGCGACGAGGACGCCGTACCGTCACCCGAGCCTCCCGCCGGGGCGTTCGGCATCGGCTGAGCGGCGCGCGGCGCCGCCCGGCGCGGTGCGCCTACGACTCGGTCGGCGGTTCCTCGGTGAGGCGCACGGTGCTCAGGATCTTCTGGATCGTCGCCTCCGGGACCTCGTCGTCGACGCCCTTGGCGCCGTACAGGTTCCAGGTGACGAAGTCGCCCGCGCTGTTCTTGAAGGCGAAGGTGATCGCCTTGCCCTCGCTGTCGCACTTCCCCTTCTGGGGCGTGCCCTGCGAGTACGCCGTGATGACGCTGCCCTTGATACCGGACGTCGTGGTGTACGCCTTCGGCTTGCCGTACTTCACGCTCTTCTTGTCCGGCTGGGTGTAACCGCCGAAGATCCACCAGGGCACCCGCGTCTCGGCCGCCATGTCGGTGTCCTTGGCGCCGCTCTCACCGCGGGTACCGGTGGTGGCGAGGGCGGTGCTCTCCTTGCGGCCGTCCTTGTTCTCGTCGGTCGTGCACCACTCGGACTTCAGGTAGGCGGGGGCGGTGACTGTGGTGCGGTCGGTCTTGCCCTTCTCCTCCCACTCGAAGCCGACGCTGGTGTCGGTGCTGTCGATCTCCCAGTCGGCGGGCACGTCGAACATGGTGCCGAAGCGCGGGTTGGCGACGACCTTCCAGCCGTCGATGGTCGCCTTCAGCCCGTCGCCGCCCCGCGGGTTGTCCTCGCCGCCGGACGCGCTCGGGTCGGTGGACGGGGTCTCGGACTTGTCGGCGGACGCGCTCGCGGACGGCTTCTTGTCCTTGCCGTCGTCCGCCTGGTCGTCCTTGTCACCGCCCAGCACGAGGAACCCGGTGACACCGGCGGCCACCACCACGGCGAGCGCCGCGACGATCGCGACCACCTTCGTCCGGTTGCCGCCCCCGCCACCACCCGAAGACGGCTGCGGAGCCCCGGGGGGCTGCGGAGCACCCCACTGCTGCTGCCCGTACGCACCGGGCTGCTGCTGGTAGCCGGGCTGCTGATACGGATTCGGCTGCTGGTACCCCGGCTGCTGATACGGATTGTTCTGCGGGTTCTGCTCGCCCCCGGGCGGCTGCTGTCCTGGCCACATGAGAGGTCACCCTAATGCCGCTCAGGACACGATTCGGTCACCGGCCCTTGTCAGGGACGTACCGAAGTCGGCACCCCGCGCCCCGGCAGCAGCCCTTCCGCTCCCCGTCGACCCGGGTCGGGGCCTCAGGACTCCGCCGGGGTGTACTCCCTGACGGTGGCGAGGATCTTCCGGACGGTGGCGTCCGGAACCTCGTCGCCGACGTCCGCGGCGCCGAAGAACGACCAGGAGACGAGGTCGCCGTCGGCGGACTCGAAGGCGAACGTCGTCGCCTTGCCGTCCACGTCGCACTCGTCCTTCTTCTCGACCCCGGACGAACGGGAGGTGGCGATGCTGCCCTTGATGCCGGAGGCGGTGGTGAAGGAGGTCACCGGTCCCGTCGCGACCTTGTCCCGGGCCGGCTGGGCGAAGGCCCCGTAGACCCAGGCCGCCGAGTCGGTCCGGGCGATCTCCTCGGTGCTCCGCGCACCGTTGTTGCCGCGGGTGCCCGCGCTCGCCAGCGGTGTGTGGCCGACCGAGCCGTCCCGGTCGGCGTCGGCGCCGCACCACTTCTCCTCGAGGACGGCCGGGGCCTTCATGGCGACCAGCGGCTTCTCCTCGGGGTCGTCGTCCTCGGCGACGTAGGTGACCCAGTCGCGGGACTGGAGCGCCCAGGAGGCCGGCACGTCGAAGGCGATGCCCTGGCCGGGGTTGGCCACGACACGCCAGCCGGCGACGGTCGGCCTCGGGCCGTCGTCCCCGTCGCGCGGGTTGTCTGCGGCGGACGCCCGTGCCGAGGAGGCGGTGGGGCCGGGCTCGGCCCGGTCGTCCTCACCGCCGCCCAGAAGGACGGCCCCGGTCACGGCGGCGGCCACCACGACGACCGTGGCGGCGATGATCGCCACCGGCTTCGTACGGCCGCCCGGCCCCCCACCGGGTGGTGGGGCGGCCGTGACCGTGGGCGCGTTCCAGGAGGCGGGTTGCTGCCCGGCGTAAGGCTGTTGCTGCTGGTGGCCAGGCTGCTGGTACGGGTCGGGCTGTCGCGGGTCCGGTCCGCCGGCGGGGGGCTGCTCTCCTGGCCACATGGCCGGACAGCTTACGGCGATCACCCCGGATGCCTGGCACGAGGATGCTACTCATGGGTAACCTTCCGTCATGAGCGCAGATCAGATGTCGATCGGCGAGTTGCTCGCCGCCACGGTGCCGATGGTCCGGACCCTGAACCTCGAGTACCTGGAGACCACTCCGGAGAAGGCCGTGCTGGCCCTTCCGGACCAGAGCGAGTACCGCAACCACGTCGGCGGGCCGCACGCCGGAGCCATGTTCACGCTGGGCGAGTCGGCCAGCGGTGCGATCGTGCTGGCCGCCTTCGGCGACCAGCTCTCCCGGGCGGTGCCGCTGCCGGTCACCGCGGAGATCGCCTTCAAGAAGATCGCGCTCGGTCCGGTCACGGCCACCGCGACACTCGGCCGCCCCGTCGCCGAGGTCGTCGCGGAGCTGGACGAGGGCAGCCGCCCCGAGTTCCCGGTGAGCGTCGTTATTCAGCGCGAGGACGGTGCCGTGACCAGTGAGATGACCGTCATATGGACCCTGCGTCCCAACAGCTGACGCCCGTCGAACCGGTAGGCTTCCCGGGTCGCCTCGTTCGAGGCGACCCGGGAAGCGGCGCGAGACCCACCCGGAACCCAGCGGGGGCGCGAATCGGAGGGTCTGGCCTTGCACGTCCAGGAGTGGCTCGACACGGTGCCCGCGGCGGCCGTCTACGCCGTCGTCGGACTGGTCATCGGTCTGGAGAGCCTGGGTATCCCGTTGCCGGGCGAGATCATCCTGGTCTCGGCCGCCCTGCTGTCCTCGCAGCACGGCGGCGTCGACCCGCTGGTCCTGGGCGCCTGTGCCAGCGCGGGCGCGGTGATCGGCGACTCCATCGGGTACGCCATCGGCCGCAAGGGAGGCCGGCCGCTCCTGGCCTGGCTGGGCGGGAAATTCCCCAGGCACTTCAGCGAAGGGCACATCGCCACCGCTGAACGGTCCTTCCAGAAGTGGGGCATGTGGGCCGTGTTCTTCGGCCGCTTCGTCGCCCTGTTGCGCATCTTCGCGGGCCCGCTGGCCGGTGTGCTGCGGATGCCGTACTGGAAGTTCCTGATCGCCAACGTCCTCGGCGGCATCGTCTGGGCGGGCGGCACCACCGCCGTCATCTACTACGTCGGCGTCGTCGCCGAGTCCTGGCTGAAGCGCTTCTCCTGGCTGGGCCTGGTGGTGGCCGTGGGCATCGGCGTCGCGTCGATGCTGGTCCTGAAGCGCAAGGCGGCCAAGGCCCAGCCTCTGACCGCCGGGGACTGAGGCGCCCCCGAAGGGGCGCGGGGAACGGCGCGAGCAAGAACGGCGCGAGCAACCACGAACGATCAGCAGAGGGCCTCTCGCCGTCAGCCGGTATGCGCATCCCGATGCTGCGAGGCCAGCGCCGCGTACATCGTCCCGTTCAGCGTGACCCCCTGACGCTCCTCCTCCGTCAGTTCCCGCTTCACCTTCGCCGGCACCCCCGCCACCAGCGAGCCCGGCGGCACCTCCATCCCCTGGGGCACCAACGCCTGCGCGGCGACCAGCGACCCGGCACCGATCACCGCGCCGTTGAGGACCGTGGCGCCCATGCCGATCAGGCAGTCGTCCTTCACGGTCGCGCCGTGCACCACGGCGTTGTGCCCGATGGAGACGCGCTCACCGACGGTGACGGGGAAGCCGGGGTCGGCGTGGAGCGTGCAGTTGTCCTGGACGTTGCTGTCCGCGCCGACGGAGATCCGCTCGACGTCGCCGCGCAGCACCGCGCCGTACCAGACGCTCGCCCCCGCGTGGAGCGTCACGTCCCCGATGACCGAGGACGTCGGCGCCACGAAGGCCTCCGCGTCCACCTTCGGGTCCTTACCGCCGATGCCCGTGATCAGCGCCTGCTGCGTCATCATCGCCTCCTGCTCGGGTGGTGTACGGCACCGTACGCCACCCGGTGGGGTGAAGATCACAGGCCTCCGAAGCCATGCCCGCACCGCGTGCCCACTACCGTGGGCGGGTGCCCAAGCGCAAGAACACGTTCTCGTCCTGGCGGGGCCGCCTCGCGCAGCGGGCCGTCCACGCCGGCTGGGCCTGGGTGCAGCGCACCGGCTCCGTCACCGCCGCACACCCCGGACGCTTCCGCTTCGGGGCGCTGGGCACGGGCACCCGGCTCGCCTTCCCGCTCGGCACGGTCTTCGGCGAGCCCTGGATCCACGTCGGTGCCCATTGCATCATCGGCGAGCAGGTCACCCTGACCGCCGGACTCATGCCCGACCTCGACCTCGGCCCCGAGCCCATCCTGCGCATCGGCGACGGAGTCGTCCTGGGCCGCGGCAGCCACGTCATCGCGGACACCACGGTCACCATCGGCAGCGACTGCTACTTCGGCCCCTACGTCTACGTCACCTCCACCAACCACTCCTACGACGACCCGCACCAGCCCATCGGCAAGCAGTGGCCCCGGATGGACCCGGTCGAGATCGGTTCCGGCTGCTGGATCGGCACCGGCGCGGTGATCCTGCCCGGTGCGCGGATCGGGCGGAACGTGGTGGTCGCCGCCGGTGCCGTGGTCCGGGGCGCGGTCCCCGACCACGCCGTGGTGGCGGGCGCGCCGGCCCGTGTCGTACGGCGCTGGACGCCCGACGAGGGCTGGCAGCCGCCGTTGCGGACACCGGCTCCGGTGCCGATCCCCGACGGGGTCACGCCGGGACAGCTGCGGGCGCTGTCGAAGCTGGACGACGAGGCGGTGGCCCGGCTCGCCGAGCTGGACGACCGGGTGGCAGGGCCGGGCAGGCTCGCGGAGCCGGCCGCCGAGAGCTGACCACGGCGGTCCCGGTCCCGGTGCCGGTGCCGGTGCCGTCCGTCCGCTGATGCCGGTGCCGCCCGTCCGCTGAGACGCCCGTTCGCCGTACCGGCCGCTGTTGTTAGCGTGCGGCCATGCACGCACCCATCGGGAACTTCGACAGTGCCACGCCCGCCCCGGACGCCCTCGACGAACTGACCCGGCCGGTCGCCGACGCCGTACGTCACTGGCGCGGCAGCGTCCCCGCCGACCAGATCGTCTACGTCGACACCGACCCGGAGTGGGCCGACACGGCAACCTTCGTCGAGCACTACGGCCGTGAGTTGCTCGAACAGTCCGCCAACTGCGTGGTGGTCACCGGCAAGCGGGGCGGCGGTACGACGTTGGCCGCCTGTGTGGTGCTCTCCACCACCCGGGTCGACGTCAACGGTGTCGTACGCCGCCACCTCGGCGCGCGCAAGGCCTCCTTCGCCTCGATGGACACGGCGACCGGCGAGACCGGCATGGAGTACGGGGGCATCACCCCGGTCGGCCTGCCCGGTGACTGGCCGGTTCTGGTGGACTCGGCCGTGGTCGACCTGCCGTACGTCCTCGTCGGCAGCGGACGCCGGCGCGGCAAGCTGCTGGTGCCGGGCAAGGCCTTCGCGGAACTGCCGGGAGCCGTGGTGCTGGAGGGGCTGGGCGTCGCCTGACCGTTCACGCGGTGGCGTGGTGGGCCAGCGTCAGGTGCGGATCCGTCTCGCCCGGGGCCGGTGCCGGGTCGGCGTGGACGAGGGCGGCGGCGAGCCGCGGGACGGCGTGGAGAAGGGCGTGCTCCGCCTCGACGGCGATGCGATGTGCCTGCCGGACCGTCGCCTCGCCGTCCACCACCAGGGCCACCTCGGCGCGCAGCCGGTGCCCGATCCAGCGCAGCCGCAGCTCACTCACCCCGCGCACGCCGGGCACCTCGGTCAGTACGCGCTCGGCCCGGTCCACCAGCGCCGGATCGACGGCGTCCATCAGCCGCCGGAACACCTCGCGTGCCGCGTCCCGCAGGACCAGCACGATCGCGGCCGTGATTGCCAGCCCCACGACCGGGTCGGCGAGCCGCCACCCCAGCGCCGCGCCGCCCGCGCCCAGCAGCACGGCCAGTGACGTGTAACCGTCCGTCCGGGCGTGCAGTCCGTCGGCGACCAGCGCGGCGGAGCCGATCGACCGTCCCACGCGCATCCGGTAGCGGGCCACCCACTCGTTGCCGGCGAAGCCGACCAGGGCGGCGACGGCCACCGCCGGGACGTGTGCGACGGGGCGCGGATCGAGCAACCGGTCCACCGCAGTCCACGCCGCCAGGACCGCGGACGCGGCGATCGTCAGGACGATGACGATGCCCGCGAGGTCCTCCGCCCGCCCGTAGCCGTACGTGAAGCGCCGGGTGGCCGCGCGCCGGCCCAGGACGAAGGCGATGCCCAGCGGTACGGCGGTCAGCGCGTCCGCGGTGTTGTGCACGGTGTCGCCGAGCAGGGCCACCGACCCGGAGACCACCACCACGGCCGCCTGCGCCGCCGCCGTCGCGCCGAGCACCGCCAGCGACACCCACAGGGCGCGCAGCCCACGGGCCGAGGACTCCAGCGCCGGGTCCAGCTTGTCGGCGCTCTCGTGGGAGTGCGGGGTGAGTCGGTGTGCGAGGCGGTGCCACGGGCGGGCGGGGGAGTGGTGGCCGGGGGTGTGGGCGTCGTCGTCGTGGTGGCGGTGATGATGGTCGTGGTCGTGGTCGTGGTCGTGGTCGTGGTCGTGGTCATGAGCATGGTGCTGGTGCTGGTGCTGGTGCTGGTGCTGCCGGTGCGGGTCGCTCACGGGGTGCCCCTTCCGGTGTTCCGGTGCGGTGGTGGACGCCCGGCGTCCAACACGCCATTATGTGCGTATGAGCGCACGCATGCACCTGTCACCTGCGGACGATGCGCACCCGCGCACACCCGGCGAGGAGCAGTTCGCGCTCGCCGCCGAGGTCCTCGCCCTGCTCGGCGACCGCACCCGTCTGACCCTGCTGCACGCCCTGACCGCCGGGGAGGCCGACGTCACCACCCTCACCGAGGCATGCGAGGCCGCCCGGCCCGCGGTCAGCCAGCACCTGGCCCGGCTGCGGCTCGCGGGGCTGGTGAGCACGCGCAAGGAGGGCCGGCGGGTCGTGTACGCGCTGCGTGACGGGCACCTGCGCCGCCTGGTCGACGAGGCGCTGAACGTGGCCGACCACCGGCTCGGCGACCGGCCGCTCCACGACTGAGAGGGAGTCTCAGCCGCTGGTGCGGGCGCCGAGGTACTGCTCGGCGAACGCCGTCGCCGCGACGGGTGAGTCGAACAGCCGCCGGAGCCGGGCCAGTGCGGCACCCGCGCGGAACGGGTCGCCCGACGCCGTCCCGTGGTACATCTCCGCGAGCCACTCGGAGAACTCCTGGTAGTCCCACACCCGGGCAAGACACGTGGCCGAGTAGCCGGACAGGCCGGTGTCGTCGCCCTTCGTGAGGTGGGCGACCAGCCCGTCGCCCAGCAGGAAGGCGTCGTGCAGGGCGAGATTCAGGCCCTTGGCGGCGATGGGGGCGGTGAGGTGGGCCGCGTCCCCGGCCAGGAAGAGGCGCCCGTGGGCCATCGGCTCGACGACGTAACCGTGCATGTCCAGGACGCGCCTCTCGATCAGCCGCCCCTCCTTGAGCGGCGGTGCGCCGACCGCGCCGAGCCGTTCCCGCAACTCCGCCCAGACCCGATCGTGCGGCCAGTTCTCCGGGTCGTCGCCCGGCGGGCACTGGAGGTAGTAGCGGGTCACCTCGGGACTGCGCGCCATGTGGCCGGCGAAACCGCGCGGATGCATGCCGAAGACGACACAGTCCGCGGACGGCGGCGCCTGAGCCAGCAGCGCCAGCCAGCCGACGCCGTAATCGCGGCGTGCGACACGGACGCGATCGGACGGCAGTGCCGCCCGCGACACACCGCGCGCACCGTCGCAACCGGCGATGAAGTCGGCTTCCGCGAAACGCCGTTCACCGGTAACAGGGCACACGTACGAGACCGACGGTCGGCCGGCTTCCAGCCCGTGCAGGCGGACGTCACGTACACCGAAGCGGATCTCCCCGCCCCGCACGTCCGCGTACTCCCGGACCAGGTCCGTCACCAGGAACTGCTGCGGGTAGACAAAGTGGTGACGACCGGTCAGCCCGGTGTACTCGAACCGGTACCGCTCCCCGCCGAACCGGAACTCGCACTCGGTGTGCGCCTGTGCCCGCTCCAACAGGTTCCGCGCCAGTCCGCGCCGTTCCAGCCCGCGTACGGCCCACTCCTCGATGACCCCGGCGCGGGGCCGCCGCTCGATGACCTCCCGGGTCCCGGTCTCCAGGACGAGACAGTCGACGCCCGCCGCGCGCAGGATGGTGCCGACGGTGAGCCCGGCGGGGCCGGCGCCCACGACGACGACCGAAAAGCGTTGTGGAGCAGGTGAGTTGGCGCTGGGGGAGGCAGAGTTCACTCGAAATATTATGTCGGTGGCACGCGGTCCACGGGAATGCTCCGGGCGGCCCTCCGCGCGGAAAACGCCTGTCAGTCCGTTGTCGGCGCGGCTATGCTCCCCGCGATGACTACTCCTCCTGTCTTCAGATTGGGGGACCTGTCCGCGCAAGGTGAGTGCTGATGCCCACTCACCTCGCGAACGGGGACTCCCGCCTCTCCTTCTGGCCGCGCGTGCGCGAGTTCGCCGTGCCGCCGTCCATGATCGATGCCGCGACCGCCCGCCGCCGTGCCGGGGACTGGGCCGGGGCGTGCGCCGCCGCGGGCATCGACGTCGACCTCAACCTGCGTTCCCTGGCGCGGACACACGGTCACGACCTCGCGGCTCGCGTCCGGGCCGATCTGCGCCACCTCGCTCCCGACCTGCTGCGCTGGCACATGCCGAGAATCGCTCCGGACGGGCTGCTCCGCCCGGGCCTCACGCTCACCCTGGCGCGGTACGGCATCGCGGGACGCGACGGATCGCCTCCGGTGCATCTCGTGGTCCGGACACCGCCCGCCCGGGCGGAAGGCGGCCAGCGGATCAGCCTGGCCGTGTGGGACGGCGCCGGGGGTGAGGATCGTGGCCGCCGCCAACCCGCGGTCCTCGGCGGCCGACGGCTGGGAGCTGAGCCCGCCGTTGGCCAACCGATTCGTCCATCTTCAGTGGACCCACGACCATGACGTCGTCCTCCGGGGCCTGGGCGGAATCTGGCCCCGGGCGACCCTGCCGCGGCTCGGACCCGGCAGGCGGCCGGTGAGGCGTCGCGGGGGTCAGCCCAGTCGCGGGATCTCGATCGCCGGGCAGCGGTCCATCACCATCTCCAGGCCCGCGGCCCGGGTCCGCTCGTACGCGGCCTCGTCGATCACGCCGAGCTGGAACCAGACGGCCCCGGCACCCTTCGCGACCGCCTCGTCGGCGACCGGTCCGGCCAGGGCGCTGTTGACGAAGACGTCGACGACGTCCACGTCGAAGGGGACGTCCGCGAGGGAGGCGTACCCCCGCTCGCCGTGCACCGTCTCGGCCTTGGGATGCACCGGCACGACGCGCTTGCCGAAGCGCCGCAGGACCTCGGCGACGCCGTACGCCGCGCGTTCCCGGTTGGACGAGAGACCCACCACGGCCCAGGTGTCGCCGAGCTCGGTGAGGATCTTGCGGACGGTTGCCTCGTCGCCGTACACCGGCGGCCTCCTTGTGCTCCTGGACGACTCGCGTGTCGCGTGTCGCGTCCTCCGGTCGGGACAACGGACGGCGGCGCGCGGAGATTCCCCGTGCGGCGGGGAGGGTGGCGAGCGCGCCCCCTGTGCGCCGGCGCCCCGTCCCGCCTACGCTCGCTCCGTGCTGCGCATCATCGACGCCCGGACCTCAGAACCCGCCCCCGCCGTCCCCGCCCGACGGGGGCCGACCCGTGTCGAGGCGCACGCGCCGGGCCGCGACACGACCGGACTGCGTGTGCTGCTCGTCGCCGACCTGCTGGTCCGCGCCCTGGAACTCGACGGCACGCCCACGTGGGCCCTGCTGACCGGTGCGAACGAGAGAGCGGAGCTGCGTGCGGACGCCGCGGCCCTCGGCATCCGGCCCTTCGAGGACGGTGGCGCCACCGGCACCGGTCCGGGCGCGGGCCAGGCCGTGCACGTCGTGCGCGAGGGCGCGGTCGCTCCGGACGGGACGACGGTCGCCGTCGCCCCCGTGGACGCGGCCGGACAGGCGGCCACCGCCGACCCCGACGCCCTGCGTCTCGCCCTGCTGGAGCGGCACCACCACGCGCGCGTGGAGCTCGACGGGGCCGTGCTGGACGACGCCCGGGACACGCTCGCACGCTGGCGCCGCGAGGTCGCCGCCTGGGCGCGGCAGCCGTCGCGTCCCGTCCCGGGCGAGGTGCGCGACCAGCTGCGCGCGGCCTGGGAGGACGACCTGGACGCCCCCGCGGTGCTGCGGGTCCTGCGCCGGGTGGAGACGGACGCGGACCTTCCGGACGGAGCCCGGTTCGAGACCTACGCCTACGCCGACCGGTTCCTCGGCCTGCACCTCGCCCGGGACATCGGAGCCCCGGCGTGATCGCGCGCCCGGGGTCGGGCCCGCCGCGCCGTCCGGTCGTCCTGCGGCACGCCAAGTCGGCGCGCCCCGGAGGCGTCGCCGACCACGACCGTCCGCTCGCCGGGCGCGGTCGCCGCGACGCCCCCGCCGCCGGACGGGCCCTCGCCCAGTCCGACCGGCTGCCGGACCTCGCCCTGTCCTCCACCGCCGTACGCGCCCGGCAGACCTGGGAACTGGTCTCCGCCCAGTGGGGCACGCCGCCGCCCGTGCACTATGACGCGCGCCTGTACGCGGCCGGCGTACCGGAGCTGCTTGAGCGGTGCGCGAGGTGCCCGCCGACATCGAGACGCTGCTCCTGGTGGGCCACAGTCCAGGCCTGGAGGAGCTCGTCCTCGCGCTGGCCGGGGACGCCCTCGACGACACGCTGGACCGGGTCCGCGCGAAGTACCCCACGTCGGCGATCGCCGTACCGGACTGGCACGGCACCGCCTGGCGGGCCCTTGCCCCCGGCGCGGCCCTGCTGACCGCGATGACCGTGCCGCGGGGCGGGTGACGGTGAGCGCATAGGCTGGCCGGATGCAGGACGAGTACCGCACGGTCGCCCGCGCGGGTGTGCACGAAACCGAGATCAACCGCTCCCGCTTCCTGTGCGCCCTCGCCCCGGCCGCCACCGAGCAGGACGCCCAGGCGTTCGTCGCGGCCGTACGCAAGGAGCACGCGGACGCCAGCCACAACTGCTGGGCGTACGTCATCGGAGCCGACGCCGCCGTACAGAAGGCCAGCGACGACGGCGAGCCCGGCGGCACCGCCGGCGTCCCGATGCTCCAGATGCTGCTGCGCCGCGACATGCGCTACGTCGTCGCCGTCGTCACCCGCTACTACGGCGGCGTCAAGCTCGGCGCGGGCGGACTCATCCGCGCCTACGGCGGCGCGGTCGGCGAGGCCCTGGACGACCTCGGCACGCTCACCCGCCGCCGGTTCCGCCTGGCCACGGTCACCGTCGACCACCAGCGGGCCGGCAAGCTCCAGAACGACCTGCGCACGGCGGGACGCGCGGTGCGCGACGTGCGGTACGCCGAGGCCGTCACCATCGAGATCGGCCTGCCGGAGGCCGACGTGGACACGTTCCGTTCCTGGCTCGCGGACGCCACCGCCGGGTCGGCCGGGTTCGAACTGGGCGGCGAGGCGTACGGGGACGCCTGACAAGGCGGACAATCGAGACATAACAGCCCTTTGTGGAACAGGGGTGAGGGGCGAAACGGGAGTAACCACCCGGGCTGTCGGACCCTGCCGTTAGTCTCGGGGATCATGCGACTGCTGCACACCTCCGACTGGCATCTCGGCCGGGCGTTCCACCGGGTGAACATGCTCGGCGCCCAGGCCGGGTTCATCGGCCACCTCGTCGAGACCGTGCGCGCGCACGGCGTCGACGCCGTGGTCGTGTCGGGGGACGTGTACGACCGGGCGGTGCCGCCGCTGGCCGCCGTCGAGCTGTTCGACGACGCCCTGCACCGCCTCGCCGACCTCGGGGTGCCGACGGTGATGATCTCCGGGAACCACGACTCGGCCAGCCGCCTGGGCGTGGGCGCCGGCCTCATCGACCGGGCCGGCATCCACCTGCGCACCGACCCGGCGGGATGCGGGACCCCGGTCGTGCTGGAGGACGCGCACGGAGAGGTGGCCTTCTACGGACTGCCGTATCTCGAACCGGCACTGGTGAGGACCGAGTTCGGGGTCGAGAAGGCGGGCCACGAGGCCGTGCTCGCCGCCGCGATGGACCGGGTCCGCGCCGACCTCGCCACCCGCGCGCGGGGAACGCGTTCCGTCGTCCTCGCGCACGCCTTCGTCACCGGCGGCGAGCAGAGCGACAGCGAACGGGACATCACCGTCGGAGGCGTGGCCGCCGTGCCCTCCGGTGTCTTCGACGGCGTCGACTACGTGGCGCTCGGGCACCTGCACGGCTGCCAGACCCTCACCGAGCGGGTCCGCTACTCCGGCTCCCCGCTGCCGTACTCCTTCTCCGAGCACCGCCATCGCAAGAGCATGTGGCTCGTCGACCTGGGCGCCGACGGCACGGTCACCGCCGAGCGGATCGACTGCCCGGTGCCCCGCGACCTGGCGCGGCTGCGCGGCACCCTGGAGGAGCTGCTCGCCGACCCGGGGCTGACCCCGCACGAGGAGGCGTGGGTCGAGGCGACCCTCACCGACCCGGTGCGTCCGGCCGACCCGATGGCCCGGCTCACCGAGCGCTTCCCGCACACGCTGAGTCTCCTCTTCGACCCCGAGCGGGCCCCGGACGACCCGGCCGTGTCCTACGCCCGCCGCCTCGCCGGCCGCAGCGACCAGCAGATCGCGGAGGACTTCGTGACGCACGTGCGGGGTGCCGGGCCCGACGACCACGAGCAGACCGTGCTGCGGGACGCCTTCGACGCCGTGCGCGCGGACCAGACCCTGCGGGAGGTGGCCCGGTGAGGCTGCACCGGCTGGACGTCACCGCTTTCGGGCCCTTCGGCGGATCGCAGGGGGTCGACTTCGACGACCTGTCGGCGGCCGGACTCTTCCTGCTGCACGGACCCACCGGCGCCGGCAAGACCTCCGTCCTCGACGCCGTCTGCTACGCGCTGTACGGCTCGGTGCCCGGCGCGCGCCAGAGCGGCCAGGGCATGACCCTGCGCAGCGACCACGCCGACGGCCGTACGCGCACCGAGGTGCGCCTCGAACTCACCGTCGCCGGACGGCGGCTGGAGGTCACCCGGCAGCCACCTTGGGAGCGCCCGAAGCTGCGCGGCAAGGGCACGACCGTCGACAAGGCCCAGACCTGGCTGCGCGAGTACGACGCGGGAGCCGGGACCTGGAAGGACCTGAGCCGTTCCCACCAGGAGATCGGCGAGGAGATCACCCAGCTGCTCGGCATGAGCCGCGAGCAGTTCTGCCAGGTCGTGCTGTTGCCCCAGGGCGACTTCGCGCGCTTCCTGCGCGCCGACGCGGAGGCCCGCGGCAAGCTCCTCGGCCGGCTCTTCGACACCCGGCGCTTCGCCGAGGTCGAGAAACGCCTCGCCGAGCGGCGCCGCACCACCGAGGCGCGGGTGCGGGAGGGGGACGCCACGCTGCTGGCCGACGCCCACCGGATGCAGCAGGCCGCCGGCGACACGATGGAAGCGCCGGAGCTGGCGCCGGGCGAGCCGGGCCTCGCCGAGGCCGTCCTCACCGCCGCCGCCGTCGCCCGCAGCACGGCCCGCGAGCTGCTGGCCATCGCCGACTGCCGGCTCGTGGCCGCCGAGTCCGCCCAGCGCGCCGCCGAACGCGACCTGGCCGACGCACGCGAACTGGACCGGCTGCAGCGCCGGTTCGCCGAGGCGGACGAGCGGGCCGCACGGCTGGCCGAGCGGGCCGACGCCCACCGCGCCGCGCAAAAACGCATGGAGCGCGCCCGCAAGGCCGAAGCGGTCGCCCCCGCACTGGAGTTGCGGGACGCCGCCGACGCCGAGCACCGGCGGGCGGCGGCTTCGGAGGCGAGCGCGCGCGCCCTGCTGCCCCAGGACCTCGCGGACGCCGGTGCCGCGGGACTCGCCGCGGCCGCCCGCCGGGCCGCCGAGGAACTGGGCGGGCTGGACTCGGCCCGCCGCGCCGAACAGCGCCTCGCGGAACTGGTCGAGGAGCGGACCCGCCTGGACCGGCAGGAGCGCGCCGACGAGGACGTCCTGCACGAGGCGGAGACCTGGCTCGCCGACTGGGAGGCCACGCGCACCGGACTGCAGGCCGGCGTCGACTCCGCGCAGGAGGCGGCGACCCTCGCCGAACAGCTCGCCGTACAGCGCGACCCGGCACAGCGGCGACTGAACGCGGCACGCCAACGCGACCAGTACGCCGCCGACACGGAAGAGACCCAGCGGCACGCCCTCGCCTCGGCCGAACACGCCGTCGCGGCCCGCGCCCACTGGCTCGACCTCAAGGAACAGCGGCTGAACGGCATCGCCGCCGAACTCGCCGAAGGGCTCACCGAAGGCGCACCGTGCGCCGTGTGCGGCGCCACCGAACACCCCGCCCCGGCACGCAGGGTCGCAGGGCATGTCGACCGCGAGGCGGAGGAGCGCGCCCTCGCCGCCTACCAGGACGCCGACGAGCGGCGCGCCGACGCCGAACGGCGCCTGGGCACCGTACGGGAGGCACTCGCCGCCGCCACCGCGGAGGCCGGGGACGCGCCCACCGCCCGGCTGGCCGAAGAAGCCGAGGAACTGGAGCGGCGGTACGCGCGAGCGCGGGCGAGCGCGTCCGGGCTGCACGCCGCGCAGGAGGAGCTGCGCCGCGCGGAGCAGGAGCGCGAGCAGCGGATCGCCGCCCAGCAGCAGGCCGCCGTCCGGGCCGCCTCCCGGGTCGGCAACCGGGAACGGCTGGAGAGCGAACGGACCGCTCTGGAGGAGGAGTTGACGCGGGCCCGCGGAAACTCCGACAGCGTGGCCGCGCGGGCCGCGCAGCTGGAGCGCCGGGTCACGCGGCTGACCGAGGCCGCCGATACCGCCCGCGTCACCGAGGACACAGCCCAGCGCCTCAAGGACGCCGACGCCCGACTCGCCGACGCCGCCTTCCGCGCCGGCTTCGACACCCCCAGGGACGCCGCCGCCGCGCTGCTCGACGACGTCGCCCACCGTGAACTGCAACGCCGGCTCGACGCATGGGACCTGGAGGAGGCGGCCGTCCGCGCGGTCCTCACCGAGGCAGACACCGCCGCCGCGGCCCAGCAGCCGCCCGCCGGCCTCGCCGCGGCGGAACACACCGCCGCCGTCGCGGGCCGGCGCCTGCGCGACGCCTCCTCGGCCCGCGACGCCGCCGCCCGCCGCTGCGCCGAACTGGACCGGCTGTCCGCCCACGCCGCCACCTCCGTACGCCGGCTCGCCCCGCTGCGCGAGGAACACGGCCGAGTCGCCCGCCTCGCCTCCCTCACGGCCGGCACCTCCGCGGACAACGAACGCCGGATGCGCCTGGAGTCGTACGTGCTGGCGGCGCGCCTCGAACAGGTCGCCGCCGCGGCGACCGCGCGGCTCCAGCGCATGTCCTCCGGCCGCTACACCCTCGTCCACTCCGACGACCGCACCGGGCGCGGTCGCAGCGGTCTCGGCCTGCACGTGGTCGACGCCTGGACCGGCCGCGAGCGCGACACGGCCACGTTGTCCGGCGGCGAGACGTTCTTCGCCTCGCTCGCCCTCGCGCTCGGCCTCGCCGATGTCGTCACGGACGAGGCGGGCGGCGTCCGCCTGGACACCCTCTTCATCGACGAGGGCTTCGGCAGCCTGGACGACCAGACCCTCGACGAGGTTCTGGACGTCCTCGACTCGCTGCGTGAGCGGGACCGCAGCGTCGGCATCGTCAGCCACGTCGCCGACCTGCGGCGGCGGATACACGCCCAACTGGAGGTCGTGAAGGGGCGGTCGGGGTCGGTGCTGCGGCAGCGGGGTACCGGCTGAGTTGTTCCGGGGCCTCAGCGGCCCAGCGGCCGGCGGGGGAGCGGTGAGGAGTAGACGACGCTCGTGGTGACCGAGCCCAGCGCGCTGATCCGGCCCGACACCTCCTCCAGATGCCGCATCGACCGGGCCGCGACCTTGATGACGAAGCAGTCGTCCCCCGTGACGTGGTGCGCCTCCAGGATCTCGGGAGTGACCGCGACCAGATCGTGGAACGGCTTGTAGTTGGCGACCGGATAGCGCAGCCGCACGAAGGCCAGGATCGGCAGCCCCAGCCGTTCGGGGTCGACGACCGCCGTGTACCCCTGGACGACCCCTGCCTCCTCCAGCCGGCGCACCCGCTCGGTCACCGCGCTCGCGGACATCGAGACCGCACGGGCCAACTCGGCGAAAGTGGCCCGCCCGTCGCGCTGGAGGGCGTCGAGGATGAGCCAGTCGGTGGCGTCCGGGGAATACGCGGTCATCCGGCATGAACAGCAGGGAATCCCCGGCCCGGCAAGGGACAGACCAGGAGAACTGCCTTCTGGAGAGGTGCTCGCGGACCTTAGGTTTCTGGCCAGGAGATCCACCGAGGAGAGGCCGCGCCGTGAACACCACCACCGTCAACCCCGTCCTGAGCACCGCCCCCGCGCCGCCCTCCGAGGCCGCCGCGTACTTCCGGGCGAGCCTCGCCTTCCACGCCGACGTCTCCGACGTGGCCGCCGCGCTCGCCGCCGACGGCGACCCGGGGTTCGTCCTCGTGGACTGCCGTTCCACCGAGTCCTGGGACCAGGGCCACGTCCCCGGCGCCGTCCACCTGCCCACCGCCCTCGTGCCCGAACAGGCCGGCCGACTCCTCGACCCGGCGGTGCCGGTGGTCACGTACTGCTGGGGCCCCGGCTGCAACGGTGCGTCCCGCGCCGTCCTCGCCCTCGCCGAACTCGGCTACCGGGTCAAGGAGATGCTCGGCGGCTACGAGTACTGGGTGCGCGAGGGCTTCGCGCACGAGACCCGGCAGGGCACCGAGCGCCGTGCCGCCGACCCCCTGACCGCCCCGGCGGACGCGGGCGACTGCGGCTGCTGAGCGGCGTGTAGGTTCTGCGGCATGGTGCGATACGCGGAGCCGGGCGCGGTGGAGTGGGTGGAGTCGGGCGGCGGTCCGCTCATCGCGGTCCCGGAGACGGTCCTGCCGTTCTGGACCGGTGCCGACGGCGAGGAGACGGACTCCGACTACGACCGGGCCTGCGAGGTCGACGGCTACGTCGGACTCCTCCCGGTCGGCGACTGCGCGGCCCTGGTGCTCGGCGACGAACCCGCCTCCACCGCCTACCTGCCCGACCACGGCACCTTCGTCCGCTGGTGCGCCGCGGACTCCGAGGACGAGGTGCTGGCCGGCGTCCCCGCCGCCCTCGACGAGGCCGAGTGGGAGCCCGAGGTGTCCTGGCAGGTGCCCGGCCCCGTGCTCCTCTTCGACGCGGCCTGGCCCGGTACCGCCTGCGACCGTGCCGACCACGTGCGGGTCGCCCTGGATCCCGGCCGGTACGCGGTGCGCGCGGCCGAGGTGCACCCCGGGCCGGAGACCTGGCTGAACGTCGTACAACTGCGACGACTCGCGGACCGCTAGCCACGGTGGTCGGTGGGCCGTTGGCCGCAGTGGTCGGGTGCCGTTGACCGCCGCGGTCGGTGGCCGTTGGCTTTGGGGGTCGGCGGGCCGTCGACCACCGCGGTCTGGGTGCTGTTGACCGCCGCGGTCGACGGGCCGTTGGCCGCGGGCGCGTGGGCCGTTGGCCAGGGCGGTCGGCGGGCCGTTGGCTCGGGTGTCAGTGGGCCGTGGGCCACCGCGGTCAGTGGACCGTCGGCCACCGCGGTTATCAGGCTGCGTCGTTGCGGCGGGCCGGCCATGATGGGTGCCCATGCCACGACTTCCGCACCCCGCCCCCGAGGACCTCCGCCGCGACCCCCTGCCCCTGCGCGGCCGGACCGCCCTCGTCACCGGAGCCAGCCGACGCGGCGGCATCGGCCACGCCACCGCCCGGCGGCTCGCCGCGTACGGGGCGAGCGTCTACCTGCACCACCACGTCCCGCACGACGCCGCCATGCCCTGGGGCGCCGACCGGCCCGAGGACGTGGTCGCCTCCGTGCGCGCGGCGCTCGGCGACCCGGACGCCACCGTGGCGGCCGGCCCCGGCGACCTCACCGACCCCGGCGCACCCGGCGAACTGGTCGCCGCCGCCACCGAAGCGCTCGGCGGGCGACTGGACATCCTCGTCGCCAACCACGCCCTCAGCGGCTCCGACGGCACCCTCGACACGATCGACGCCGCCATGCTCGACGCGCACTGGCAGGTCGACACCCGCTCCGTACTGCTGCTCGTCCAGGCCTACGCCCGGCTGCGCGCCGCCCTGCCGCCCCGCACACCCGGCGGACGCGTCGTGATGATGACCTCCGGCCAGGACATCGCCGGCGGTATGCCCGGCGAGATCGCCTACGCCCTGCAGAAGGGCGCGCTCGCCTCCATCACGCGCAGCCTGTCCACGGCCCTCGCCGAGCACGCGGTCACCGTGAACGCGGTCAACCCCGGGCCCGTGGACACCGACTACATGACCGGCGAGGACTACGAGGCCATCGCCGCCCTCTTCCCCTCCGGGCGGTGGGGCATGCCCGACGACCCGGCCCGCCTCGTCGCGTGGCTCGCCACGGACGAGGCGGAGTGGGTCACCGGCCAGGTCGTCGACTCGGAGGGCGGGTTCAGGAGGTGAGCGGCCCGGCTCAGAGCTGGGACAGCTCGTCCACCAGGTCGTCCAGGCCCAGCGAGCCCTGGGAGAGGGCCGCCATGTGCCAGGCCTTCGGGTCGAAGGCGTCACCGTGCCGCTTGCGGGCGTTCTCCCGGCCCAGCAGCCACGCACGCTCGCCGAGCTTGTAGCCGATCGCCTGGCCCGGGATCGTCAGGTACCGGGTCAGCTCGCTCTCCACGAAGTCCGCCGGACGGCTGCTGTGCGCGCCGAAGAACTCCTGCGCCAGCTCCGGCGTCCAGCGCTCGCCCGGGTGGAACGGGGAGTCGGCCGGGATCTCCAGCTCCAGGTGCATGCCGATGTCCACGATCACCCGGGCGGCCCGCATCATCTGCGCGTCCAGGTAGCCGAGCCGCTGCTCCGCGTCCGTGAGGAAGCCCAGCTCGTCCATCAGCCGCTCCGCGTACAGCGCCCAGCCCTCGGCGTTGGCGCTGACCATGCCGACCGAGGCCTGGTAGCGGGAGAGGTCCTCGGCCACGTGCGCCCACTGGGCGAGCTGGAGGTGGTGACCGGGAACGCCCTCGTGGTACCAGGTGGAGACCAGGTCGTAGACCGGGAACCGGGTCAGGCCCATCGTCGGCAGCCAGGTCCGGCCGGGGCGCGAGAAGTCCTCCGACGGCGGCGTGTAGTACGGGGCCGCCGCGCTGCCGGGCGGGGCGATCCGCGACTCCACCTTCCGCACTCGCTCGGCGAGTTCGAAGTGGGTGCCGTCCAGCGTCTCGATCGCCTGGTCCATCAGGCCCTGCAACCAGTCGCGGACCTCGTCGACGCCCTCGATGTGCTTGCCGTGCTCGTCCAGGTGCGCCAGCGCCTCCCACGGCGTCCCGGCGCCCGGCAGGATCTTCTCTGCCTCCTGCTTCATCTCGGCGAGCAGGCGGTGGTACTCGGCCCAGCCGTACGCGTACGCCTCGTCCAGGTCCAGGTCCGTGCCGTTGTAGTAGCGCGACCAGCGGGCGTAGCGCTCGCGGCCCACCGTGTCCGGGGCGCCCTCGATCGCCGGCGCGTACACGTCGCGCATCCAGTCCCGCAGCTCCACCACGGCCGCGGTCGCGGCCCGGGCCGCCTCGTCCAGCTCCGCGCGCAGCGCGTCGGGGCCGGCGGCGGCGAAGTCCTCGAACCAGCCGCGTCCCTCACCCGTGTCCGCCCACTCGCCGAGCTGCTCGACGAAGGTGGCGGTCGGGCGCGGGGACGCGTACAGCTTGCGCTCCAGACCGAGGGCCAGGGACTCGCGGTAACCCCCCAGCGCCGCGGGCACCGCGCGCAGCCGCTCGGCGATCCGCGCCCAGTCCTCGTCCGTCTGCGTCGGCGTCACCGTGAAGACCTCGCGCACCGAATGCGCGGCGGTGCCCATGTTGCCGACCGAGCGAAGGCCCTCCTCGGCCTCGTGCACGGCGAGTTCGGCGGTGAGGCGCTCGCGCAGCAGCCGGGCGCAGCGCCGCTCCACGTCGCTGTCCCCGCCGGGCCGGCGCTCCGCCTCGTCCAGCCGGGCGAGCGTGGCCCGCGCCAGTTCCGCGAGGGCCTCCTGCCCCGCGGGCGAGAAGTCGGGCAGGCGGCTGGAACTCTCCTGCACGCCGAGGAACGTACCGGTGACCGGGTCGAGGGCGATGAGCTCGTCGACGTAGGCGTCGGCGACCTCGCGGGGCAGCGGGCTCTTGGTCTCTGACATGCGGACATCCTCATACGGATACCGGTGCCGCGTCAGCCCGCTTTGCCCGGCCCGGTACCGCGGGCGGCCGGATTTCGCTCAGGGCGTGTCCGCGGGCGCGGCGGGCGGCAGCAGGGGGCCGCACTCCCACCGCTGGAAGATGAGCCGCGTCTCGACACGGGCCACCTCCCGCCGGGACGTGAACTCGTCCAGGACCAGCCGCTGCAGATCCGTCATGTCCGCGACCGCGACATGGACCAGGTAGTCGTCCGGACCGGTGAGGTGGAAGACGGTGAGCGACTCCGGAAGCGCCCGGATCCGCTCCACGAACGGGCCGACCAGCTCCCGCCGGTGCGGGCGCACCTGAACCGAGAGCAGTGCCTGGAGTCCGCGCCCCAGCTTGGCCGGGTCCAGTTCGAGCCGATGGCCGAGGATCACCCCGGCACGCCGCAGCCGGGTCACCCGGTCCAGGCAGGTCGACGGGGCGACTCCGACCTGGGCGGCGAGATCGCGGTAGGTGGTCCGGGCGTCGTTCTGCAGCAGCCGCAGCAGATGAAGATCCACCGGATCCAGTACGACGGATTCGGCCATTCGTCGAACGTAGCACGGTCCATGGCCCCAGGAGCCCGGTCGGTGTTCACTCTTCGGTCCATGGACTCTGCGCGCATGCACACGTCACCATCCGACGACGTACGCACCACCGCTCCCAGGGGCAGGGCACTGGCCACCGAGGCCGTGCACGCCGGCCGCGACGATCTCGCCGGCCGGGGACTGCACGCCCCGCCCATCGACCTGTCCACGACCTACCCGTCGTACGACAGCCGCGGCGAGGCCGCCCGCATCGACGCGTTCGCCACCACCGGCGCCGACCCGGAGGGCCCGCCGGTCTACGGCCGTCTCGGCAACCCCACCGTCGCCCGCTTCGAAACGGCGCTGGCCCGGCTGGAGGGCACCGAGGCCGCGGTCGCCTTCGCCAGCGGCATGGCCGCGCTGAGCGCCGTCCTGCTGGTCCGCGGCTCGATGGGGCTGCGGCACGTCGTGGCCGTACGGCCCCTGTACGGCTGCAGCGACCACCTGCTGACCGCCGGACTGCTCGGATCCGAGGTCACCTGGACCGATCCGGCGGGCATCGCGGACGCGCTGCGCCCGGACACCGGCCTGGTGCTCGTGGAGTCACCGGCCAACCCCACGCTGGCCGAGGTGGACCTGCGGGCCGTCGCCCACGCCTGCGGATCGGTGCCGTTGCTCGTGGACAACACCTTCGCCACGCCCGTGCTCCAGCGCCCCGCCGAACAGGGCGCGCGCCTGGTGCTGCACAGCGCCACCAAGTACCTCGGCGGGCACGGGGACGTGCTGGCCGGTGTGGTGGCCTGCGACGAGGAGTTCGCGGGACGGCTGCGGCAGGTCCGTTTCGCCACGGGCGGCGTACTGCACCCGCTGGCCGGCTACCTCCTGCTGCGTGGTCTGTCGACCCTGCCGGTGCGGGTGCGGGCCGCCTCCGCGAACGCCGCCGCGCTCGTCCAGCGCCTCGCCGCCGACCCGCGCGTGGCCCGCGTCCACTATCCGCGCGTCGGCGGCGCGATGGTCTCCTTCGAGGTCCACGGCGATCCGCACGAGATCATCGGCCGGGTCCGGCTGATCACCCCGGCGGTGAGCCTCGGCAGTGTCGACACGCTGATCCAGCACCCGGCGTCCATCAGCCACCGCATCGTCGACGCCGACGACCGCCGGGAGGCCGGGGTGAGCGACCGGTTGCTGCGGCTGTCCGTCGGCCTGGAGGACGTCGACGACCTGTGGGCCGACCTGGACCAGGCGCTGGGGGAGCGGGCGGCCGAGGCGATGCCGCTGCGGGAGGCGCTGTCGCGGGCCGAGTGACCGCGCGCCGCCGGCTCACTCCTTGCCGATCGGCTCCCCGTGCGGCAGCCGCGCCGCCGCCCGGGCCGCCGGGTCCAGGCGGGCCGTGATGACGAGGGTCCCCTCCTCGATCTGGTAGTGGAGGGGGAGGCCCAGGCCGCGCATCGCGGCGACCATGCCGGTGTTGGACGCCCGCGTCACGGCGTACACGCTCTCGCAGCCCGTCTCCGCCGCCATCGCCACGAGCCGGCCGAGGAGTTCGCCGCCGACGCCACGGCGCTGCCACCCGTCCTCGACCAGCAGCGCGACCTCCGTCTCGTCCCCGTCCCACAGCAGGTGGCCCAGCCCGACGATGCGCCCCGAGGCGGTCTGCACGGCGAGGGTGCGGCCGTGGCGCGGGCTGAGGAGATGGTTGAGATACCGGTCGGCGTCGCCGACCGGGCCGTGGTACCGCATCCCGAGCGTCCGCGCCGAGCACCGCTCGTGCATCGCCTTCGCCGCCGGAACGTCACGCGTGTCGGCCCGGCGGACCGTGATGTCGTGCCCCTCGGGGAGCGTCAGCACGTCCCGGCTGCGCGGAATGCGCGGACCGAGCCGGGCGTCCAGCTCGACCAGTGCCCGCGCCCGGGCGAACTCCGTCGGGGTGAACGGCAGATACGGCCGCTCCACGCTGATCACTCCGCCCCCCGGCGCCCGCAGCCGCAGCACGGTGTCCTCCAGCGCGCCTTCCGGCGGCACATCGTCCGCCGCGCGCCCCCCGACCGCCGCGGGCAGCGACCGGATGGTGCACCGGCCCAGCAACTGCCTGAGCGCCAGCGGGAGTTCCGCCGCGTCCAGCGCCGTGCGAGCGGCCAGCCCCAGCACCCGGGTCGGCGCGTCCACCAGATCGTGGGCGTCCGCCCGCTCGGTCCAGGTGTGTGCACCGCCCGCCGATGACACCACGTCGGCCAGCTCGGAGGCCGTCAACTCACCCGGGGCGCGGAGCAGGAACTCGTCCACCGTGCCCGCGGCCAGCGGGTGCGTCTGCAGGCTCAGGATGTCGACCCGCCGGTCGGCGAGGGCCGAGCACAGCACGGCCAGCGAACCCGGCGCGTCCCGCACGGTCGTCCGCATCCGCCACAGCGCGCTGTCGCCCGCGGCGGCTGCGGAACCGGTTGCCGGCCCGGATCCGGAGCCGGCCCCTGTTCCCGCCCCCGGCGCTGCCCCGTCGCCCGGCCCGGCCTGCCGTCCCGTGGACGGTGGCCGGGCGCCGGTATCGTCCACCGGCGGGGCGTGCCCGTGGCGGCGTGTCCACCAGGTGTGGAAGCCCGCCGTGGCGATCAGGGTGGCCACCGAGGCCAGCAGCATGGCGGGCACCACGGGGCCGTGCCCGAAGAGGTGCGTCACGGCGTCCGTCACATCAGACATGTCTCGACTCATGCACCCACTGTGAAGGATCGGTGTTGCGTGATCACGAACGCTCTGTGACCGATGGGTAAAGTCGGCTTCCGGGACATTTGTTGCTCTTTTCACCAGTGTTGTGTCAGGCGGCGGCCCTCTCCTCCGCCTCCTCCGGCTCCTTCTCCGCCAGCGCGCCGCGCAGCCGCCGGGCCTGCGTCACCAGCCGGGACGAACCGCGTCGGTCCGCCGCCCCCGACAGGTGCGGCAGGGCGCCCCGGGCGCCCACCCGCTCGGCGCACTCGGCGGCCACGGCGAGCAGCTCGCCGAGCCCGCGGGCCGAGGGGCCGGTCGAGCCGGTGGGGCCGGTGGCGAGATCGGCGAGCAGGACGGGGAGGACTTGGCGGAGCACGCCCCAGATGGTGGCGTTCGCACCCGTCGCCGCCGCGGTGCGCAGCGCGTCGGCGAGCCGCACCGGCTTCACCGCACCGCGCCGCACCAACTGGCCCAGGTCCGCGCCCAGCCGGTCGGTGTCGAGCCGGTCGCGCGCCGCCAGCACCAGCAGGGCGTCCACGGCGGCCAGCCGGTCCTCCGCGTGCCGGGCCCCCAGACCGTACGCCACGCACAGGTGCACAGCCTCTCCCGCCTCGCCGTCCGCCTCGGCGAGGCGCGGCAGTACGGCGGTGGCACCCCGGTCGTCGTCCACGGCCACCGTGGACACCTCCCGCAGCAGGCGCGCGGCCACCAGCTCCGGCCTCTCCGGCAACAGGGCGAGCCAGTGCTGCCGTATCTCGCCGTTCCAGTGACGGCAGTACCAGCGCTCCCGGTACACACTCACCGGCCGCCCCAACGATCGGAGCCCGGCCGGGAGATCGTCCCGCAGTTCCGGCACCTCACCGAACTCCACGAGGATGCGGGCGTCGGCCGTCCGCCGGGAGGCGGGCAGACCGGTCCCCTCGGCGGTCAGCCACCGGGCGAGCCGCTTCCCCTCCTCGGTGCCCAGCGCCGACGCGCGCTCCGCGGCCGTCAGGGCCGCCGCACGGTCACCGCGCCGCACCCGCAGCAGCGCCTGCCCGAAGTCGACCACCGCGACCCGGGCGTCCAGGCGCCGGTAGGCGTCCAGGCGGTCCACCAGTTCGTCGGGCTCCAGCAGGCCGGTGCCCCAGGTGGGTGTGGCCAGCAGGAAGGGCTGCGGATCGGTGCGCAGCCGGTGGGCCACCTCCCACAGGCGGGCCTCGAACGGGCCGGCCAGGGAGCTGTGCACACAGCCGTGGTCCGAGTCCTCGTGCCGGACGGCCCGGTGAAGCGTGGTGGTGCGCACGTTCCGCCGCAGTGTCGCGAGGAGGAGGTCGAAGGCGCTCCCGCTGTCGAGCAGTTCGAGGTGGTCGAAGCAGTCGTCCGAGCGGCGTCCGTGGAGCCGTTCACTGTCGGCCCACCAACGGCGGGCGATCACCGGTTCCAGGGCCCGCAGCAGGGCGTCCGGGTTGTGGTGGTGATGCCTGACCAGTCCGTCCAGGGCGCGCTCGAAGGCGGACACATCACCGCCGGATGCCAGCAACGCGCCGATCTCCTCGGCGACTTCGACCGGCGACTCGGGGGCCGGGGCCAGGCGCACCGGCTCCGGCGGGGGAGGGAGCGCCTCCTCGTAGGCCACGGCCTCCGGCGCCGGCGGCGCCGCGCCCAGGGTCCGGACGGCGCGCGACCGCAAGGTGGGTATCAACTGCTCGGCCACATGCGCCAGTTCCCTCGCGACGCCGGTGGCGGTGACCTTGCCGACGTGCCGCTCGACCAGCTTCAGGGCACGCTCCTGCACGTCGGAGTCCTCGTGCCCGAACGCCTGCGCCACGGCCGGGAGCAGTTCCCCGGCTGTGGTGGCGTCCCGCGCGAGCACCTTGCCCAGCAGTACCAGCTGGGCGCGCACGAGCTTCTTCTCCGGGCGGAACAGCACCGCGTCGGTCAGCTCCGCCAGCCGCCGAGGCGGCAGCTTCCCGTCCAGGGCCAGTGCGCCCAGCACCGACTGGGCGTAGGAGGCCACCGCGGACACCGCGTCCGAGGCGAGCGCCGTCCAGTCGGACACCCGGTGCCGTTCTTCTTCGCGGGTGAGCCCGAGATCCTCGAGCACGCGCAGGAACACCCGGATCTCGGCGGGCGTGCCGCCGCGCAGCAGCCGCGCCACGCACCCGTCGACCATCGCCTTCCGGTCGAGCGCGCCCTCGGTCGTCAGCTGTGCCAGGGCCCTGGGCCAGCTGTCCGGTCCGTCGCCGGCCAGCCGGCCCAGCTGTGTGCCGATGCCGTCGGTGCGGAAGAGGGCGGCGACCAGCTCGGCCAGATGCGGGTCCTGCCGCAGGCGGTCGCACACCGTGCCGCCGCGCTGCCAGGCGCCGGCGATGTGGAACAGCCAGCCCTCGACGTATGCCTGCGTCGTCGGCACCGGGCAGCCGGAGAGCCGGACGAGGCCGGCCATCAGCTCGTACGACGCGTTGGAGCCGGCCGGGCGCTGGGCGAGACGGTGGACCACGTCGGCCAGCCAGCCGGGGTCGCGGTCGCCCAGGACGTGCAGCAGTACGGACGGCGACGCCTGCGACCAGCGCATGTCGAGGGCCGCGAGCCAGTTCGCCACGGCCGCCGCGCCGGTCTGGCACGCAGCACCGGCCGCGTGCAGCGCGGGGTGGGCACGGCGGGACTCCGCGGACCAGCGAGCGGTCCTGAGCTCCTTGCGGAGGGCCTTCAACTCCGGGAAGCACGCACGCCGCTCGGCGTCGGTCATGCCGTCGAGCAGCGACACGACGTCGGCCGTTCGCCCGGCTCGCACCGCCGCCACCAGCACACTCGTCGTAGCCGTCGTAGCCGTCGTAGCCGTCGTAGCCGTCGTAGCCGTCGCCGTCATCGCGCACCCCCGTCGAACCGAACCGCCGCCTGCGCCGGCACGTCGCCCCGCCGTGCCATCCGTACCGCCAGCGCGTGCTTGCACGGCCCGCGTCCGCCCCGGTACCTGGCCCACCACAGGCAACTGCACGTGAGGGCCCCCGCCTCCTCGCGCACCCGGTGCACGTGCCCGTCCTCGGCCGTGACCATCCCGATCGCACCGTCAAGGGTGACCGAGCCCGCGGCCACCAGTGACCGGGCCGACCGCAGGCGGGGGTTGTGGCGCTCCACGCGTTCCGCGTCGTAGGGCAGCTCCCGGTGGAAGTACGCCGCCTCCGCCGTGTCGTACCCGACGCGCCCCGACGTGCCGAGGCGGACCAGCGCCGCGCGCACCCGCTCCGTGGTCAGCCCGGAGTCGGCGGCCAGATCGGCGATGTCGATGCGTGGCTCCCAGGCGAGAAGCACCGAGATGAGTTCGGCGTCCGCGGCGCCCTCGTCGGTGGCGAGGGCGTCCAGGACCCCGCCCTCGCCGGAGAACCCACGGGTGGCGTCGGGGGAGAGCGTGAGGGTGAGGCGCATGCCCAGCAGCAACACCTCCCAGGCGGACGCCGTGGCGGCGGCTCCGGAGGTGACCGCGGGCCCGTAGACGCGCAGCGCGGTGGCGTGCCGCAGTACCCGCTGGAGCGCGACCAGCCGCTCCGAACCGGGCAGGCACACCGCGCCGGGCACCGCACGGGTCGTCGGTCGCAGCGTACGCCCGGACGGCACGACCCACCGGGGGCCGGCCGCCCCGCTCCTGCCGCCGCGGGGCAGCGAGCGCAGGAAGCGGACCGCCTCACCGGCGTCCAGTTCGGCCCGCAGGTCGAAGCCGGCCGCTATGACCTGGGCCTCGGCGAAGCCGCGCAGCCACCGGTCCGGCAGCGGCACCTTCTTCTCCACGACGGGGCCGTCCAGCGTGGTCACGGTCAGTTCCTCGGGGCCGACCCGCAGATGGAGCGGGTCATCCGCGCCGACCCGGGACAGGGCCTCGCGCAGCGGGTTGTTGACGTCGACGTTCGTCGTGCCGCGCCCGACCTCGCCGCCGTCGAGTCCCGTCTCCAGCACGTCCAGGCGCGCGTACACCCCTCCGCAGCCGGAGAAGGACTCGAAACGCAGCCGGTCTCCGTTGCCCGTCACCACCGGGTCGAGCGAGGCGCGCAGCCGCGGCTGGTGGTACCGGGCGGCTGCCACGTCGGCCACCGCGAGCAGCGCCGCCGACGCCTGCTGAGGAGACGTCAGGAAGCCTGAGAAGAACTGCGGATGGTCCACGGCACCGTAAGGCGTCGACCCCTCGGAGGTCTCCAGCCCCAGGCGCTGTCCGCCCGTCACGGATTCCAGCACGGAGGGTCGTCGATAGGCCACGGCCTGCAAAGATCGCGTCATGCAAAGACCGTAGAGCCGACCACTGACAATGGGTCCGACCTGCGGAAACCGCGTCATAGAGCGAGGAGTTGGCGGATGTGCGGCGCGTGGGAAAGCGGGCGGGGCCGCGGGCGGGGCCGCGAGCCGCGCACCGGGGGATGACGCCGGCGCGCGGCACAGCCGACAGGCTACGGGAACTACTGGCCGACCCGGCCCGGCTGGAGCACTTTCGTGTACAGCACCGTGCCGTCCCGCTCGCGCAGACGCACCGTCATCTCGGCGCTGTCGCCGTCGATGTCGACCTCGCCGAAGAACTGGTAGCCGCCCGCGGGCGAGACGTTCGAAGCGGTCGGCGCCTTCACGAACACCCTCTCCGGACCGAAGGTCCCGTCGAGGGCGCTGGCCGGGAACGCACCCGCGTTGAGCGGCCCGGACACGAACTCCCAGAATGGCTCGAAGTCGGTGAACGCGGCCCGCGCGGGCTGGTAGTGCTGCGCCGAGGTGTGGTGCACGTCGGCCGTCAGCCACACCGTGCCGGTGATCCGCCGGTGCTTGATGTGGCGCAGCAGCTCGGCGATCTGCAGTTCACGCCCCAGAGGCGCGCCGGGATCGCCCTGCGCCACCCCCTCGATGTTCGCCTTCCCCTCGGTCGCGTCGGGCACGACCAGGCCGATCGGCATGTCGGCCGCGATCACCTTCCACACCGCACGCGACCGCGACAGCTCCCGCTTGAGCCACTCCAGCTGCTCGCGGCCCAGGATGCCCTGTGGGTCCACGGTCTGGTCACCAGGGGAGTTGGCGTCGCGGTACGTCCGCATGTCCAGCACGAACACGTCGAGGAGCGGGCCCTGGCGCAGCACCCGGTGCACACGCCCCTCCCGCGCGCCGGGGCGGAGGGTGGAGATCGGGAAGTACTCGCCGAACGCGCGCCGGGCGCGGGCCGCCAGTACGTCCACGCTCTTCTCGGTGTAGCGGCCGTCCGTGTCCGCGATCACCTGGCCCGGGTACCAGTTGTTGCGCACCTCGTGGTCGTCCCACTGGATGATGGACGGGACCTGGGCGTTGAAGCGGCGCAGGTTCTCGTCGAGCAGGTTGTAGCGGAAGTTGCCGCGGAACTCGGCGAGGGTCTCGGCGACCTTGGACTTCTCCTCGGTGGTGATGTTGCGCCAGGTGCTGCCGTCGGGGAGGGCGGCCGTCTCCGCGATGGGGCCGTCGGCGTAG
This sequence comes from Streptomyces sp. NPDC096048, assembly GCF_044763415.1. Classification (NCBI taxonomy): domain Bacteria; kingdom Bacillati; phylum Actinomycetota; class Actinomycetes; order Kitasatosporales; family Streptomycetaceae; genus Streptomyces; species Streptomyces sp. NPDC096048. The sequence goes on along the minus strand of NZ_JBIWGG010000004.1, from coordinate 576,442 downwards.
ATGGTGTCGCCGCTGCACAGGAAGAAGTCCGGGTCCAGGGCGCCCATGGCGTCGTAGATGCGGTAACCGCCGAGGTCGGGATTGATGCCCCAGCCCTGGCCGGCCAGGTCGCCGGACCACACGAAGCGTGTCCCCTGGCGCCTGCGGACCGGCGCCGTGCGGAAGGTGCCGGGGACCGGCTCACCGGTGCGGCGCGGGTCGTCCGGGTCGGCGAGGAGCACGCGGTAATGGATCTGCTCACCAGGCGGCAGCCCACGCAGCCTGGTCGTGCCGGTGAAGTCCGTGTCCGCTCCGAGCAGCGGGCCGCGCCATCTGCGCGCGTTGCGGAACGACTCGGTGGCGGACGTCTCGACGATCATCCGGGCCGGCCGGTCGGACCGTACCCAGACGAGACCGGAGTGGGAGGTCACGTCTCCCGTCTGCACGCCCCAGCCCGCTCCCGGCCGCCCGGAACGGGCGAACGCGGGCGCCGCCGCCCCGAGGGCGGTGGGCAGGGTCAGGGCCGCCGACGCGGCGAGGGAGCCGCGCAGCACGCTGCGGCGACCGGGCAACGGACGGTGTGACATGGATGCGCCTCCAGGGACGGGAACCGGCCGGTGTTCGGGCCAGTGTGCAGAGCCAGACCTACTGGTGCGGCGCGGCGACCACGGAAATTCCGGGTGAACAACCGGCCGCCCGCACCCGCGCCCGCACCCACACTCGCACTCGCGCCCCCGCCCGCACCCGCGCAAGCACCTCACCGCCCCGCATCACACGGCCCCGTCCCGTATCACACAGCCCCGCATCACACAGGCTCGCCCACATCACACAGGCTTGCCCGCATCACACGGCCCCGCCCATCATCTCCACCCCCGCACGAATGCGGGCCGGTGTCAGGTGCGCGTACCCGAGCACCAGCCGCACCTCCTTCGCCGCCGCCCTGTCACCACCCGCCCCGTGCCCGTACTCCGCCAGCGAGCGCACGGCGACCCCGGCCTCCCCTACGCGTGCGAGGAAGTGCTCCTCGGGGCCGTACCGCCCGGGGAGCGTGACGATGGCGTGGAGTCCGGCGGCGATGCCGGACACCTCGGAGCCGGGAAAGTGCTCCTCCAGGGCGGCGACCAGGGCGTCGCGCCGCTCACGGTAGGCGCGCTGACAGACGCGCAGTTGGCGGTCGTAGTCGCCGCGTTCCACGAAGCGGACGAAGAGTGCTTGGTCGAGGGCCGGATGGCCGAGGTCCGTGGTGCGTTTGCGCTCGACGACGTCGTCCGCCAGCCACTCCGGCACCAGCAGCCAGCCCAGCCGCAGCCCCGGGGCGAGGGACTTGCTGACCGACCCCGTGTAGGCGACGCGCTCCGGATCGAGCCCCTGGAGCGCGCCCACCGGGGCACGGTCGTACCGGAAGTCGCCGTCGTAGTCGTCCTCCAGGACGAGGCCGTCCACGGACCGCGCCCAGTCCAGCAGTTCGACGCGCCGCCGCGCGGAGTAGGCGATCCCGGTGGGGAACTGGTGGGCCGGAGTCGTCACGACGGCCCGTACGCCCGAGGCGTGCAGCGGGCCGACGGCGAGTCCCTCGTCGTCCAGCGGCAGCGGCACGGTGTCCACGCCCGCGGCCGCGTACAGGGCGTCGTGCTGAGGGCTGCCGGGATCCTCGACGCCGGTGGCGCGCACCCCGCGCGCGTGGAGCACGCTCGCGAGCAGCGCGGTCGCCTGCGCCACCCCGGAGACCACCATGATCCGCTCCGGGTCGGCCACCACGCCCCGGCGCCGAGCGAGCAGCTCGGCCAGCGCGGTCCGCAGCCGGGGCAGGCCGCGAGGGTCGGGGTAGCCGAGGCTCTCGTGCGGCAGCTCCGCCAGCACGCCCCGCTGAGCGGCGGCCCACGCCGCGCGCGGGAAGAGCGACAGGTCCGGCGTTCCCGGCACGAAGTCGACGCGGTCGGCGGGGGAGCGCGGGGCGAGATCACGCGCGCGCGGACGGGCGGCCCGCACGGCGTCCCCCACCCAGGTCCCCGCGCCCTGCCCGCTGCGCAGATAACCCTCGGCCGTCAACTGCTCGTACGCCTCCGTCACCAGCCCCCGCGACACCCCGAGGTCGGCCGCCAGGTCCCGGCTGGACGGCAGGCGGGTGCCCGGCGTGAGCCGGCCCGAGCGGACCGCGTCGCGCAGCGCCGTCTGAAGCGCGCGCCCACGTGCGCGCGCCGGCGCCGAGGCGGCGGGCAGCAGCAACTCCCAGGCGGCGCTGCTGTCGGCGCCGCGACGGGACCCCCGGCGGGCGCCGCGACGGGCGTTTCGGTCGGCGGAGCCCGGAGGGCCGCCCCGACCGGTCGACGGCGTCATGAAAGAAGTCCCCCCAGCATCGTGTCTTTCAATCACCCCCATTTTACGAGGGGTTGGGCCCGCTGGTGCGTAAACCGTAGTGACAGACCACAGCGAGGGGGCAGGCCGAGGTCGCGCCCCGGAATCGTACGCGCAATCCAGGAGCGCCCGTGGACTCCAAGAACCGTTTCGAGACGAAGACCACCTTCGCTCTCTCCCGACTCGAATGGCTGGGATTTCTCACCGTATCGCTCGTGCTCGCATTCCAGCACCTCTCGGAAATCCGCTGGGCTGTCTTCGTGCTGCTGTTCGCGGTGATCGACGTCGTCGGATACCTGCCCGGCGCGATCGCCTTCCGGCGCAGCCCGGACGGACACGTTCCGCGCGGCTTCTACGTGGCCTACAACACGATGCACAGCCTGGTCACAGCGGGTGTCCTGGCCGGGGCGTGGGCGCTGTTCGTCCGGCCGGAATGGGCACTGCTGGCCCTCCCGATCCACCTCATGGGCGACCGGGCCCTCTTCGGGAACTCCCTCAAACCCTTCGGCGTCGCCTTCGAGCCGCGAACCACTCCGGAGTTCCGCAGGTTCGAGCAGAGGTACCACGCGGCGGCGGATACCGGCGAAAGCGCCGCCGTGCGGACTTCCGTGGAGGACGCCGATGCCGTCCGTGCTTGACACACTCGCCGCGCACAGCGACAACCCCAGTTCCTTTCTCGCCCTCAACAGCGGGAACGACTACTTCCACGACGGCGGCTTCGACGGCGCCTGCGCCTATCGCACCTCGGGCCGCTACGTCCTGCAATTCGGCGGCCCGTTCACCGCGCAGGAACACCGTGCACGCCTGCTGGACGCGTTCGCCGCCCACGCCGGCCGCCGTCTGGTCGCCGTGCAACTGCAGCGGGCGGACGCCGAGCTGTACGCGGCGCACGGCTTCACGGTCAACCAGCTCGGGGCGTCGTACGCGGTCGACCTGAGCCGGTTCACGCTGCGCGGCTCACGGTTCGTCCGGCTGCGGAACAAGATCTCGCGCGCCCGGCGGGCGGGCCTGGAGGTCGCCGAGGTCATGGCCGGCGACGACTGCGCCGAACTGGACCGGATCGACCAAGGCTGGCTGCGGGACAAGGGCCGGCACGCCAAGGAGCTGCGCTTCCTCGTCGGCCAACGCGACGGGAGCCTGCAGAGGCACCGCCGTCTGTTCGTCGGCCGGATCGACGGCGAGACGGCCGGCTACATCAACTACTCGCCGGTCTACGGCAGCCGCTCCGGCTGGCTGCACGACCTCAGCCGGCGCCGCCCGGACGCTCCGCCCGGCGTGATGGAGGCGCTCAACGCCACTGTGATGGAACGGCTGACCGCCGAGGGAGCGGGCTGGCTGCACTTCGGCTTCACCCCGTTCACCGGGCTCGACCCGGAGCACGAACTACCAGGCGCCAGCCGTCTGTTCACCCGCTTCACCCGTCTCCTGGCCGAGCGCGGCGACATGATCTACCCGGCGGCCTCCCAGCTCGAGTACAAGCAGAAGTGGGCCCCGCACGTGGTCCTGCCGGAGTACATCGCCTTCCGCGGCAGGCCCCGCCCGGGCGCGGTCTGGCAGTTGCTGCGCGCCACCAACGCCCTCTGAGCCACCGCGTCCACGGCCGCGCGAGTGCCGTGCCGATTCCGCATTCATCCCACCCTGGAGGACCGCACGCCGATGAGATTCCTAGAGCGTGAACGCGCCACTCTCGCGAAGCTGCTGCCCGAACTGGACCCCGCCCTGAGCGAGGCCCCGCTGATGGAACTGGAGCGGCCGGGCAGCCCGGGCATCCGGCACTTCCGGGACAGCGGCGGTCCAGGACTGCTTGTCCCCGAGTCCCACCAGGGCCGGGGCGCCACCGCGCTCGATGCCCTGCGGGTGCAGCGGGCCATCGGCAGCCGCTCGCCGTCCCTGGCCGTGGCCACCACCATGCATCACTTCTCCATGGCCACCCTTGTCGGGATCGGCGGCCTCGGCGACGGCCTGGAGTGGATGCTGATCGAGGGCGTGGCCTCGTCCAACCGCGTGATCGCCTCCGGCTTCGCCGAGGGCCGCAGCGGCGCGGGCATCCTCGACCCGTCGATGACCGCCACGGTGACCGCGGACGGCGTCCGGATCAACGGCGTCAAACGGCCGTGCAGCCTGGCCCACTCCATGGACGTGCTCACCGCCAGCGTGATGATCCCGCGCGAGGACGGGCAGGGCGACGAACTCGCCGTAGCCGTCGTGCCCGCGGAGAGCGAGGGTATGAGCGTCAGCGGCTTCTGGTCCAGCGCCTTCCTCGCCGGGGCCGAGAGCGAACAGGTCACGCTCACCGACGTCCTCGTCCCGCCGGAACTCCTGCTGCGCACCGGGACGACCTCCGGTGAACAGCTCGACGAACTGCAGACGGCCGGTCTGATCTGGTTCCAGACGCTGATGACGGGCAGCTACCTCGGCGCCGCGAGCGCGCTGGTGGAGCGGGTGCTGCTGAACGACCGCATCCCCGAGCACGAGCGCGTACGCCTCTTCGTCGAGACCGAGGCCGCCATGGCCACCGCCGAGGGCGTCGCCCGGCGCATCGACGCCGGTGACCTCGACGAGTCGGCGCTCGCACAGGCGTTGTACGTGCGCTACGGCGTCCAGGACGCCATCGCCCGAGTCGTCCCGCGCGCGGTCGAACTCCTCGGCGGACTCAACTTCATGACGTCCGACGAGGTGGGCCACCTGGCCGCCTGCGCCAACGGACTCTCCCTGCACCCGCCGTCGCGTTCCCGGATGACCGCCCCGTTCTCCGCGTACCTGGCGGACCGGCCGCTCGCCATCGCCTGACCCCGTCCCCCACCGTCCCTGGTGGGCCGAGACCCGTTGGGAGAACACACCCCCCATGCCGTCAGACAACCAGCGTCTTGCCCTCCTGCCCGTCGGCCGTTCGGGACGGCGCGACCGCCCCTCCCTCCTGCTCACCGGCGGTTCCGGAGTACTCGGGCGTGCCCTGATCGACGAGCTGTCACCCGACTTCGACCTGCTGTGCCTGCGCCGCGACACACCGTTGCGCGATCCGCGGGTGCGCGAGCTGCAGGGCGACCTGGTCGCTCCCCGGCTCGGCCTGAGCCCACTGGCCTGGCACGAACTGGCCCTCGAGGTGGACGTGGTGCTGCACTGCGCCGCCGAGACCGACTGGCGTACTCCGCCACAGGACATCACGCGCACCAACCTGCGCGGTGCCGACAACATGCTCGACCTGGCGGCCCGGGCCGACGCCCCGCTGTACCTGGTGAGTACCGCGTTCGTGGCCGACACCCGCACCGAGGAGGACCGCCGGCGCCTCCCGGGTGCCGCCGCCTACCTCGACTCCAAGGCCAGGGCCGAACAGATGACACGCGAGGCGGGTGTGCCCGGCGCCATCGTCCGGCCCTCGGTCGTCCTGGGTGACTCCGTCGGCGGGCGGGTCGCCGGTCAGCAGGGGCTGACCAGGGCGATCGGCTCGCTGGTCCTGGGGCAGGTCCCGGTGCTGCCCGGAGCCCCCGAGGCCCGGATCGACATGGTGCCCCTGGACTACGTCTCGCGGGCCATCGGCGACCTGGTCCGGGGCGGTGTGGCCGACGGCGAGTACTGGCTGACGGCCGGCAAGGAGGCCATCGGCCTGCGGGAGTTCGCCGACGTCTGCGCGGACGTCGCCGTACGGCACGGCCTGCCCCGGCCCCAGCGGCCCCGGCTCATCCCCGTCGATGCCGTGCGCCGGCTGCTCCTGCCCATGCTGGAGGGCGCCTCGCTGCCCGCGTCCCTCCGGCGGCGGCTGGAGTACTACGCGGAACTGCTGCTGGTGTTCCAGCGGGAGCTGCCGTTCGACACCTCCCTCGGCGAACCCGACTGCGGCACCCGCCTGACCCGGACCGACATCAGGGCCGCGCTCGTACGCAACGCGGAGAGCTGGGCGGGGGACAGGGCCGGCCTGCTCACCCGGAACCGGACCGCCGCGGCCGCTCCGATGGAGGTGGCGTCATGACCGTGTCGCCCCCCTCCACCGGTACCACCGAGCCGTCCTCAGGGTCCTCCGCGTCGTCCTCCGAGGCTGCCGGACCGCGCTCCGGGACCGCCACGGCGTCCCCCGGGACCACCATTCCGGCCTCCGGGACCACCACCCCGGCCTCCGGTTCCGGGGCTGCCGGGTCCGCCTCCAGGGCTGCCGACCCGCGCTCCGAGCCCTCCACGCCGTCCTCCGGGTCCTCCGCCCCGGCCTGCGAGTCCTCCACCCCGCGCGCCGGGGCCGCCGCGCCGACCGACCGGCCCGACATCGTGGACCTCTACCTCAAGCACATCGGCTCCGGCCGTGCCGTGATGGGCCGTGTCATGGGCGGCATGGCCGAGGTCCGCTCCGAGGGAGCCTGGATCCACGCCGATGACGGCCGCCGCTTCCTGGACTTCGGCGGCTACGGCGTCTTCATCATGGGCCACCGCCACCCGTCCGTCGTCGAAGCGGTGCACCGGCAGATCGACACCCACCCGCTGGCCAGCCGCGTCTTCCTCGAACCCGTCGCCGCCCTGGCCGCCCAGGCCCTGGCCGCCCGCACCCCGCCCGGCCTCGACTACGTCCACTTCGTCAACTCCGGCACCGAAGCCACCGAGGCGGCCCTGAAACTGGCCCGCGCCCACGGACTCACCTCGGTGATCACCACCCGCGGCGGCTTCCACGGCAAGACCCTCGGCGCACTGAGCGTCACCGCCAACGCCACGTACCAGACGCCCTTCCAGCCCCTTCTCCCGGACGTCACCCAGGTGGCCTACGACGACCCGGCCGACCTCGAACAGGCGCTGGCCGCCCACCGCGACCGGGCCTGCGTCATCGTCGAACCCGTCCAGGGCGAGGGCGGCGTACGCATCCCCCGCCACGGCTACCTCAGCCAGGTGCGGGCGCTGTGCCGCGCGTACGGCGCCCTGCTGGTCGTCGACGAGATCCAGACCGGCATGGGACGGCTGGGCGCCTGGTGGGGCGTCGACGCCGAGGACGTCCGTCCGGACGTGCTGCTCGTCGGTAAGGGACTCAGCGGCGGTGTCGTACCGGTCGCCGCGATGGTCGCCACCGCGGAGGCCTACGCCCCCTTCAGCCGCGACCCCTACCTGCACACCTCCACCTTCGGCGCCTCACCGATCGCCTGTGCCGCCGCCCTCGCCACCCTACGGGCGATGGAGGAGGAGGACACCGTGGCCCGGGCCGCCGCGCTCGGCCTGCGCATCCTCACCGCCGTACGGGCCGTGTGCGCGCCGTACGAGGGCGGACTGGTCCGCGAGGTGCGCGGCCGGGGTCTGCTGATCGGTATCGAGTTCGCCGAGGAACAGGCGGTCGGCGAGCTCATGCTGGAACTGATCTCACGCGGTGTGCTCGTCAACAACTCCCTCAACTCCACCCGGGTCCTGCGGCTGACCCCGCCGGCCGTGGTCGAGGACTCCGCGCTCGACCTGTTCCTCACCACCCTCGGCGCGGCCCTGCGCAGCACGGCCGACCGTATGACCAGCTGACACCGGCTCCTGGCGCCGGCGCCAGCCACCAGCTCCGGACACCAGCGTCCGGAAACCCTCCGGGAAGGAACCGAACGACCTATGCGCCACGTGGTCCTGCACGCCCTGGCCGACGGACTGGCACCCGCCGACGTCTACGACCGCATCAGCGACTTCCGCCGCTATCCCGAGTACAGCGACACCTTCCGTGAGGTGCACGTCGCGCCTCCGCTGCCCGACGGCTCCACGGTCTCGGACTGGACCGTCAAGTTCCGGGGCGGCCTGATGCGGTGGCGGGAACGCGACACCTACTCGCCCGAGACGTACTCCATCGCCTTCGAACAGATCAGCGGCGACTTCCGGTCCTTCGAGGGGAGCTGGCGCTGCGAAGCGAGGGGCGGCGGGACGCTCGTCGTCTTCACCGCGGCCTTCGACCTCGGCATCCCTTCCCTGGCCATGATCCTCGACCCGGTGGCCGAGTCGGCCGTGCGGACCAACATGGCCCGCGTGCTGCGGGGCCTTGCGGGCGCGGAGGTGATCGATGAGCGCGCGGCTGCGGCTCGTGGCTGACCGGGCGGCCGTCGCGGGCGTCCCCACCTCGGCCGCCGATCCGCCGCACGAGGAGCCGCTGCACGAGGAGCCGGGGCCGGGCGCCGCCCGCTGCCTCGGCCTGTACGCCAAGCTGGCCGCCGGGGTGACCGTCGTGACCGCCCGCGGCGCGGACGGCCCGCTCGGTATGACGGTGTCCGCCGTCACCTCGCTCTCCGCCCGCCCGCCGCTGCTGCTGGCCTGTCTGCGCGACGGCTCCCGCACCCTCGCCGCCGTCCGCGGCCGGCGGGCCTTCGCCGTGCACCTGCTGCGCGAGGAACAGCGGGAGCTCGCGGACCGGTTCGCGTCCCCGGCGACGACCGCGGCCGAGCGGTTCGCCGGGACCGGCACCCGGCAGGTGCTGGGCGTCCCCGTGCTGGCCGGCGCGCTCGCCTGGTCGGTGTGCCTGACCGAGGACGTACGCCGCTACGGCGACCACCACCTCGTCGTGGGCCGGGTCGCCGCCGTGCACGTGGGCGGCGGACGCCCGCTGTTGTGGCACGACCGCCGGTTCGGTGCGCTGACCGAGCCGGCGCCGGACGCCGCCGGATGACCAGGCCATCGGCCGGGACGCCGTACTGGGACCCCGCGGAACTGCCGACGCAGCCCCAGCTGCACGGCGTGGTCACCGCCGACGTGGCCGTCGTCGGGGCCGGCCTGGCCGGGTTGTCCTGCGCCTACCACCTGGCGGAACGCGCCCCCGGGCTCGATATCGCGGTGGTGGACGCCGAGGCACCGGCCGCCGGCGCCAGCGGCCGGGGCACCGGTCTGCTGGGCCCCCGGGCCGGCCCCGCCGTCGACCGGGCGGTGCGCCGCTTCGGCCCGCAGACGGCGCGCAGGATGCACCGGGCCAGCGAGCGGGCGGTGCGGGGCGTCCTCGACCTGTGCGCCCGGCTCGACGTGCCCTGCGGGCTGCGGCCCGGTGAGCAGCTGGTGGCCACGCGGTCGTCCGCGGGCCTGGTGGCACTCGCCCGCCAGGCCCGCGCCTGCCGCGAACTCGGTCTGGACGTCCCCGTCCTCACCCCGGCCGGCATCCGTGACCGGGTCGGCGTGCCCTACCGGGCGGCACTCCTGCACCGCCCCGCCGCGACCCTCGACCCGGCCGCCCTGACCTGCGCCCTCGCCCGTGCCTGCGCCGACAAGGGCGTGCGGTTCTACGGCCGCAGCCCGCTGCTGGCCCTCCGCCCCGGCGACCTGGTCGGCCCCGAGCTGGTCCTCCCGCACGGCAGGCTCTACGCCGGTCAGGCGGTGCTGGCCGTCAACTCCGCCGCGCAGGCACTGGACCTGCCGGTCGGCACCGTCCTGCCGCTCGAGGTGTACGCCGTCGCCACCGAACCGCTGAGCGCCCCGGCCTACGAGGCCCTGGGCGGGCGCGCCGGACACTCCGTCGTCGACGCCGTCCCGATGGCACCGTACTTCCGGCTGCTCCCGGACCGGGGCCTGGTGGCGGGTGGCGGTACCGCCACGGTCCCGGCGGGTATCGGCGCTCCCCGTCTTCAGGTCGTCAGGGAGCGTGCCTGGGCCCGGCTGGAGAGGTGGCTGCGGTCCCTGCATCCGGACCTCGCCCGGGTACGGGTCACCCACCGCTGGTCCGGCCGCATCGGTATGACGGGCGACGACCTGCCGGTGGTGGGGCCGGTGCCGGGCTTCGACGACGTCTGGTATATCGGGGGCTGCTGCGGGCACGGACTGGCCCTGTCCGTGGCGCACGGCGCGCACGTGGCCGCGGCCCTGCTGGGCGAGCCGGAACCCGGCGAACCGCTCCCGTGGCACCGCTCCCGGGCCCCGCGCCTGCCCGCACGCGGGCCCGTGCGGCCCCTGCTGCGGGCGTACGTGGACGCGATGGGGCGAATCGCTCGGCATACGTGCTGACGGCGGGCGCGGCCCGCATCCGTACCCAGGCTCCGCAGACCACGGACTCCAGCTCCGCAGACCGCGGACTCCAGCTCCGCAGCCCCCCATGTCCGCTGACCGCGAGCCACGGACCACGGACCGCGGACCGCAAGCCATGAGTCGCAGGCCGCAGACCCGAGCCGCCGCCCCCCCCCCAGCCCCCCAGCCCCCCAGCCCCTCAGAACCCGACCAGGAGGTTCCACCATGCGACCCCACCTCGGTACGGACGGCCGCCTGCCGCCGGACCTGTCCATGGGAACCGCGGATGTCGCCTTCCACCTGGCGACGGGCGGCAGCCCCCTGCCCCTCGCGTTCACGTTCGGGTTCGACGGCCGTGCGCCCACCCTGGACTCCGTACGCGCCCGGGTCGCCGAACGCGTCCACCGCGTCCCGACGTTGCGCTACCGCATCGCACGGGACCGCAGGAGATTCCGGCGAGTGGACCGGGTCGCGGTGGACCGGCATGTGCACGAGGCGTGGCTGCCCGAGGACACCGACGGGTCGGCGACCAGCCGCCTGATGCTGTCCCGGCCGATGAGCACGGACGACCGGCCGCCCTGGGACGTGTGGCTGGTCCACGGCCCGGCGGACCGCCACACCCTGGTCTACCGAACCGACCACACCTTCCAGGACGGCATGGGCGCCGCCTACACCGCCCGCGCTCTCCTCGGAGACCACCCCGAGGGCGGACCGGCCCCGCAGCGTCCCGCCCGGCCCACCGCACACGGCCTCGCGGACGCCCTGGGCGAGGTGGTGGCCGCCTTCCGCGCGCCCACCCCGAAACCCGCGTTCGACGGAGAATCCACGGGCCGCGTCGACGTCTGCCACGCCGACACCCCGCTCGCCCGGCTGCGCGCCATCGCCCGCGCCCACGGCGGCACGGTCACGGACGTCTATCTCGCGGCCCTGTCCCACGCCGTCCGCGCCTGGTACCTGAAGGACACCGGCGCGGCCCATCCACCGCTGCCCGTGTCGATCCCGATGTCGGTCCGGGCCCCGGGGGAGGAGTACGCCCCGGGCAACCGCATGGTCACCGCCCGGCTCCTGCTGCCCTGCGACGAGGAGACACCCCAGCGGGCCCTGGCCCGGGTCGTCGCCCGCACGGGCCGGCTGCGGGAGAGCCGGCGGCGCGACGCCATGCGCCTGCTGCTGTCCGCCGCCCCGCGGTCGCTCGGCGCCGCCGTCGGCACCCGACTGGTCCGCGGGGCGTTCGTGGCCGGCCCGGTGAGCAGCGTGAACTTCGGCACGGCCCTGGTCCACCAGGGGGTCGCGGCCCGTCGCGCGGCCGTCTTCGCCGGCGTCGCGTCAGGCATCCGGTGTGTGACGACGCTGACGACCCAGCACGACACCGTGTGCCTGACCGTCGTTCACGACGAGGCCCTGGCGACCGCGGACGAACTCCCCGACCTGTGGCTCGCGGCGCTGTTGGAGCTGGAGCGGCCGTAGCCACGGCACCACGCGCGGAGGCCCCGGACGCACGTCCGGGGCCTCCGCGCGTGCTGTCTCAGGGAGTGCCGCGCAGCGTTCCGGTGGTGAGGAAGACGGACTCCGCGGCGGCCGTGCCGATCAGCGGCAGATACGGGGAGAGGCGCTCGACCACGTACGGCAGCGTGAACAGGTCGGCGACCTGCGCGTCCCAGCCGTGCTCCGCCCACCAGCGCTCCGGCTCGGCGAGCTGCCAGTTCCAGGCCAGTCCGATCGTCGACAGGGCGTCCATGAAGGGCGCGACGAGCGGGGAGGACGAGGTCGCGGAGTTCACGCACTCGGCGCCGAACATACTGCCGGGCGCGGAGAGTTCGGTCATCGAGGCGACGACGGCCTCGACCTCCGGGGGCCGAAGGAAGTACAAGGGTGCCTCGGAGAGCCATGCGGTGGGCCTGCCGGGATCGAATCCCGCCGCCCTGAGTTCCTCCCTCCAGGATGCCGTGCCGTCGGCTTCGACGACGGTGCGGCGTCCGCAGGAGAGGCGGCTCCCGTCCAGTACGTGTTCCTTGAAGGCCAGTACGGCCGGATCCTCCACCTCGAAGACGTGCACCCCGGTCGGCCAGTCGAGCCGGAAGGCACGGGTGTCCAGCCCGGCGCCGAGCAGCACCACCTGGCGGCAGCCCGAACGGGCCGCGGCGAGGGAGTAGTCGTCGAAGAACCGGGTGCGTACCACCTGCCAGTCGGGCAGCAGGCGCTGCATCGCTCCGTCACCGGGCGGGCCCCCGTCGAACCCGGCCGCGTGCAGGAAGTCGGCGGCCCACGGGTCGCGGACGAGCGGCGCGGGCCGGAGGCACTCCGCCGCGTGCGCGGCGGCCGTCCAGAGCGCCGCGCACGGAATGCCGCCCGGGGCTGCGGCGGTCGGCGCGAACGGTGACTGCGGACGTGCGGTTTCCGGCATGGGATCTCCTTGAGGTGGGGCGGGGTGGCCGTGCGGGCCCGGATCATCCGGAGCGGCGACGGCCCAGCAGGAAGGCCGCGGCACCCAGCGCGAGCAGGCTTCCGGAGGGGCGGGTGGGCCGCTGGCCGCCCATCGCGGCGGGGGTGCGCGGCTCGTGGACGTTCAGTGCGAACTGACGGTTGGCCACGTCGGAGAGGACGCCCCGGACCTGTTCGGGACTGGTCACGGCCGCCAGCAGTAGCTCCATGGAGTTCCGGGCGAACTGGTTGCGGCCGAGGAACTCGCGGCCCAGTGCGAAAAGGATCTTCGGCACCTCCCCCTGGAACACCTCGGGCAGCGTGATCTCGGGAGCCAGGCACCGCACCGAACCGTCGAGGTTCGCGAAGGACTTGCCCAGCAGTGAGACGGCGGGCGGCGAACCGATCCCGCGCTTGGTCGCCTTGGCCAGCACGGTGGTGAGCGCGACGCCGAAGTTCATGTCCTCCAGTGAGAGATGGGAGACCTTGGGCACGAACGCGGCCATGTCGGCGGCGAACGCGGGCATGTTGGCCCACGACGTCATCCGGCCCATCTCCGCCCAGTGCTGCGCCAGCCCGGCCCCGTCGTTCTGCGCCAAGGTCATGAACAGCGGCAGCAGCTGAAGACTGGTCCTGCGGTCCAGGCGGCCGACCATGCCCCAGTCGATCAGCGTCGCGGGTCCGCCGGGAGCGGCGAAGACGTTGCCGGCGTGCGGGTCGGCGTGGAAGAAGCGATGGACGAAGTACCCGTGGTACATGAACCGCAGCAGGTCCTTGCCGATCTCCACGCGCTCGTCGTCCGTGAAGTGGGCGCGGTCGACGTGCCGCACCGACTTCCCGTCGGCCAGCGACTGGACCAGGACCCGGGGGCTGGCGTGCAGTACCCGGGGCACCTCCAGCGAACGGAACGACCGGACCTGCTCGCGGGCCTCCTCCATGTTGCGGGCCTCGCCGTTGAAGTCCAGCTCCGGCTCCATGGCGTCGAAGACCGAGCCGAGCATCGCCTCGATGTCGATGACCTCGTTGAACCGGGGAGCGACACGGGCCACGATCTTCGAAGCCCGGCGCATCAGGGCCATGTCCGCGAGTACGCCCTCGCGGATGCCGGGTCGCTGGATCTTCACCACGGCCGCGCGCCCACCGGGCAGCGTCACGCGGTAGACCTGGGCGAGGGACGCCGCCCCCAGCGGGGCGACGGTCTCGATGTCGTCGAAGCGCAGCTTCCAGTTCGGCCCGAGGTCCCGGGCCAGTACCGGCTCGAACTCCGAGAACGGCTGGACGTCGACCTCGTCGTGCAGGTTCTGCAGTTCGTCCCGGATGGACTGGGGGACCATGTCGGGCCGGGTGGAGAGGACCTGGCCCAGCTTCACATAGAAGGGACCGAGGCTCTCCAGGGCATGCCGTACCGCCTTGGCGCGGCGCTGCTCCGCCCCGACGGTAGCCTCGGCCGCGGACCCGGCGGAGCCGACGAGGCCTTCCGCCGGGGACCGCGTGTCCCGCCTCGTACGCCTCCGCAGCCGGGTCGCCTGTCCCACCTCGTCGGCCACGAGACTGCCGAGGACCCTGACCACGAGACGCAGCCGATCGCCGACGACAGACGTCATCGTGTGTGATCCTCCTCAGATCGGGACCCGGGTTCGGAACGGCGGTCGGCGTGCACCACGGAGACGGCCGGGCGGGACGGTGGCACGGCCGGTCAGCCCGAGGTCGAGGACTGTCCGCCCTGGGACGGCTGTCCGCCCTGCCCCTGCTGACCGGTCAGGCCTTGCAGGGCCGCCAGCCCCTGCTGACCGGCCTGGGCCGGCAGGTTGGTCAGGTTCTGCAGGTTCTGGACCGCCTCGAGGAGCTTGGGCAGCACCTGGAGCAGCTGGGTGAGCTGGGTCGGGAGCGCCATCAGGTCGCCCGCCCCGCTCGCCGCGTGTCCCAGGCCTCCGGCCAGCTGACCGAGCCCGCCGGCCGCGCCGCCGACCGCGGCGAGCGGATTGGCCGCCCCGCCCAGCGCGGCCAGGGGGTTGCCCGCCCCGCCCAGCGCGGCCGCGAGCGGGTTGCCGCCGCCCGCGGCACCGGTGAGCGCGGCCAGGGGGTTCTGTGCCGCGCCCGCGATGTTCCCCAGCGGGCCCGCGGCCCCCGAGGCGAGGCCGGCGAGCGGGTTGCCGGCTGCGCCGAGGGCGGCCAGCGGATTGGCGACACCCGCGAGCGCGGTCGCCGGGTTGACGGCCCCGGCCAGTGCGGCGAGGGCGTTCGGGGGCAGCCCGGCCAGCGTGCTGACGGCGTCGCCGGAGCCGCGCGACGATCCTGAGTCGTCGTCTCGGTTCAGGAGGTCGTCGAAAGCCTCCTTCCAGCTGTCGGTCATATCACCGACCAAATCCTTGCAGATGTCCTGGATGTTCTTGCTGTTGCCCATGAGTGTGGTCCCTTTCCGTTTCTCTGCGATGGGGGAGGTGTGGGTTTCGGGTTTTATCGGGCGCAGCCTTACAAGGCTTTCGCGCAGACGTTTTTCAATCGCGCGCGGCCCCTGGTGAAGGCGGCTTCGGCCGCCTTTACGGAGATGTTGTGTATGCGGGCGAATTCCGCAGTGGAAATACCTTTGGCGCGGGCGAGTATGACCTCCTGCTCCCGCCCCCGCAGGTGTTGTACTTGGCCGAGCAGCCATCTGCCGAAGTCCTCGTCGCAGACGTCGTCCTCGGTCATGCCGGGGGTGTCCGCGAGCGCCGCGCGCTGGAGGAGTCTGCTGCGACGCTCCAGGTCACGGTAGAAGTCGATGCAGAGGCGAAGCGCCACGGACGTCAGAAAGGCACCGAGTCGATTCCTGTCCAACGCGGCGTGGGCGGCTGCGCGGGCCATGGTTTCCTGAACGCAGTCCTCGGCGTCCTGAAAACTTGGTAGTCTTCGCCGAACCAGCCGCATGAGGCGGTCCTGATGCTGGAAGATGTCTTCCCAGGAGCATTCAGCGGGCGATTGGCAGGTGGAATGTCGCACCATCGTGGATTGCAGCCCGTTGTCTCTCGGATCGAGCAGGGAGAACCGTGGCCGACTTTCCATTTGTCGGCCATGTGGTTTTCCTACCCGAGGCCCTGGAGCGGCAAACCGGAATATTCACCTCCGGCAGTCGGCAGGAATGTTTTTTCGCGCTCATTTCCGAGGAGCGGGCCGCCGTGCCCAGTCGCGGTTCCAGTTGAGCCACATGTCCCGTACGGTCTGGTGCACTTGGGAGCTGCCGGCGCGCAGCTCGGTGGTGTACGCCTGGAGCGCTTCCTTGCCCACGAGCCGCGCCCCGCCGGTGAAGTAGGAGCCCCGGACGTGCCGCGGTGAGCGGTACTTGCCCCACAGCAGGATCTTCATCAGCGGCCAGAGGGTGAACACCCCGGACGGGCACCGGTCGTCGGGGTCGAGGGTGCCCCACACCGTCGGTGCCAGTCCGCTCTCGCCCAGCACCTCGTAGATGCGTGCGATCGCCTGCTCCTTCGTCAACTCGCCCGCGCGATAGGCGAGTACGGCGTCCCGCGACTGGTCGAACATCCGCTCCACCCACGGGTTGTCCATACCCTGGAGACCTCGGTACGGCGGCATCTCCAGCATGTCGAAGCAGGCCGGGTCGTGCGTCTTCTCGAACGTCACGGCGACCTGGTTCTGGGCGTTCGTGCCGTACAGCGTGGTGATGGTCCACACACGGTTCCAGGCGTTCCACAGGTCGAAGTCGTCGAAGGCGATGTAGCTGCAGGACACCAGGTCGTCGTAGAACCGGAACATGCGCTTGGTCCAGTGATCCAGGTACGCGAACCGGGAGGTGTCGAAGTCGTCCTGGCGCACCGCGTCGATCAGCCGGTGGCTCAGCGCGTTCAGCGCCATCACGGTCACGGCGAGACCGCTGGAGAAGAGCGGGTCGATGAAGTCACTGGCGTGCGGCAGCAGGCACCACCGGTCGCCGACCACCTTCTGCGAGGCGAACTGGGTGCGGTCGGTGGACACGTACGGCCGGACCGCCCGCGCCCCCTCGAACTGCCGGGCCACACTGGGGAACCGGCGCACGTACCGCCAGAACTCCTCCTCCGCCGAGATGTCCTCCGGCCGGGGGTGCTGGTCGAGATCGAGGTTGATGCCGACACTGCACAACTGGTTCGTGCTGGTCGAATGGTTGTCGAAAGGGATGACCCAGAACCAGCCGCCCGGGAACATGTGATGGAGCGTTCCCTGGCTGAACGGGCTGGGCATGCCGTGCTGTTCACGCGAAGGCGCCACGGCGTCGAAGGGGCGCACGTCCACCATGTGCGTGAAGATCGTGCGTGACCTCGTGCGGTAGGGCGGTTCCTGCCGCAGCCCGAGGCGCTCGGGCAGGACCGCCCGCATGCCGCCGGCGTCGACCACGTACGAAGCCCGGAAGGTGCCCCGGTCCCGGGTGACGAGCGTCGCGCCGTCCTCCTCGAACTTCACGTCGTCGACCATGGTGTGGGTGTACGCGGTCACGCCGTAGGACACGGCGACGTGGAACATGTACGCGTCCACGTCCTGCCGGAAGTAGTGCGAGTCGGGACCGAGCGGGGGTCCCCAGGTGGGGTACTGGGTGCACTCGTCGGGCCGGGTGGGCTCACCTTCCCGGTGGTAGATGAAGCTGAAGTTCCGCTTGACCCCGCTGTTCGACGACACGTGGCGGCGCAGTGCCGCGTTGGTCGCCAGGTGCTCGAGTTCGGGGACGTCGTAGCGGCGGGCCAGGACCCGGAGGCCGAACGTGGTCTCGGGGACGGTGGACTCTCCGATGGCGAACCGGGGGTGGCCGCTGCCTTCGAGCAGCAGCACGCGCACGCCGTGACGTGCGAGCACGGTCCCCAGCATCGTCCCGCCGATGCCGCCTCCGACGATGGCGACATCGAAAACACGCTGGTCTTCTTGCATGTCTGCGGTTCCTTTCGCGACGGGAAGAGCGAGTCGCCGGGCTCCCTGGTCACCGGTGGGTGGCGGGGGAGCCCGGCAGCACCCGGCGCAGCCCGCAGGCCAGCACCCGGGCGGAGAAGGACACGGCGAACCCGGGGGTGGGCGCCAGCCCGGCCAACGTGCGCCGGTCACCGGGTACTTGCCGCTCGCCGCGCCCGGTGACGTCCAGCCACACGCCGAAGTGCAGCAACCGCGCCTCGGGTCCGGCGTCGCGTGCGGGGAACGGCCGCATGTGCTCGCGCACCGCACGTGTGAGGGTCGTGCGCCGCACCGTGCCCACCTGCTGCCGGGCCAGGAAGTGGTCGAGCAACTGGGCGGAGAGGCAAGGGAATCCACCGCGACCGAGCGGAGTGCGCCCTACCAGCCCGGCGTCGTGGAACGCCGCGGCGGCCAGCAGGCCGACCCGGTCGTAGGCGGTCCCGTGGGTCCGCGCACAGGCGTCGGCCAGCAGGAACGTCCGCAGGGAGTGCACGGCGACGTGGGGTGGCAGGAGCCGGCACATCTCCGTCAGGGCGGCGCCCGCGAGAGGGTGCCCGAGCAGCTCCGCGAGGGCCGGGCGGCCGAGCAGCGGCTGCCACGCCCCGGGCAACGCCTTCGGTGGAACGGAGTGTGAACTCGCCCCGTTGTCACCGGGATCGGGGACCTCCGGCGTCTCGGGCCCTGCGGCCATGGCTCAACCCCCCTTGCCTCGCGACCCATTGGCTGTGTCCGTCTCATCTGTCTTTACGCTCGGGCCGCCCCCGCCCCCCGTTTCCCAACGCCTGGTCCCCGTCAGCGCGTTGGTGCGCAACCGACGGCGCGCGATTTTGGCAACGCGCTCCGGGCGTACGTTCCGGCCGTCCCTTCGGAGCCGCGGCCTGTTCGAATGAATGAGCCCTACTCACCCGTGGTGGTGGAGTGGGTGCGGTGACGGCCGAGAGGATGCGCCCTGTGCTCCCACTGGTGGAAGATTTCTGTAATAGACCTCGTGAGGTGCGGGGAGTGTTCAGGGCAGTACCGAATCTCGCCTGTGCTGAAATGCGGTGTTGGTATGGCCAGTTTCCCGATCACCGACGATTTGCGACTTCCGACGGAGATCGATGCGTCGTCTCTGCCGGATGTTTCCGAAGGACCGCCCGAGAGAATTCTGCTGACGGGAGCCACGGGATTCCTCGGCGGCTTCCTGCTCGCCGACCTGCTGGAGGTGACCGACGCTCGAATCCACTGCCTGGTGAGGGCGGAGTCGGCCGCGCAGGCCCGGGAGCGGCTCGCCGGTCAGTTACGCGCCCGGGATGTGCCGGTGCATCACATGTCCCGGGTCGACGTCGTGCCCGGCAGCCTGGCGAAGCCGCGTTTCGGCTTGACCGACGAGGAGTTCTCCGGCCTCTCGCGCGGCATCGACGTCATTTACCACTGCGGTGCTTGGGTCAATCTTCTGGCGAGTTACCCGATCCTGCGCGGTTGCAATGTGTCGGGAACCCAGGAAATCCTGAGACTGGCGACCCGGACCCGCCGAATTCCCGTGCATTACATTTCGACGATGGGGGTGATCCCGGCGGCGCGCGAGGCCGGGACCGGTGTCTCCGGTTACTGCGCCACCAAATGGGTCGCCGAGCAGTTGGTCGCGCAGGCCGCGGACCGCGGATCGCCCACGATGGTGCACCGGCCCGGTGTGATCCTGGCGGACTCGCGCACCGGCCTGGTGGGGAAGTCGGACTGGTTCGTCCACCTGACGACGGCGAGCATCCGCGCCGGCTGCGCCCCCGATCACCCCGGTCTCCTGCCGGTGGGCACGGTGGACTTCACCAGCCGCGCCATCGTCGACCTGTCCCTGAGCCGGCGTGCCCGAGGACAGGTGTTCCACGTGATCGATCCCGACCCGCTGCCCTTCCGGTCGTACTTCCAGGGCTTCGCGGACGCGGGTGTCGACCTTCCGCTCGTTCCCTTCGACACCTGGCTGGAGCGGCTTCGCGACCTGGGTGACGAGGTCCCCCGCAGCACCATGCGGCTGGCCGGCGAGACCCTCCGGCAGATGATCCCGGCCCCGGGGCAGGACACCGCCGGCCCCACCGCGGCGTCCACGCACCGCGCCCCGCCCGTGCTCGACTCCGACTACTTCCGCAGGGTGCTCGCGTTCCTGAGCCGCGACGTCATGCTGCCCGTCCAGTGACCCACGCGCGGCCCTCACCTCCCGTGCACCCCTCCTCGCATCTCATCAGCTGGAGTTTCCGCATGTCTCCTTTCACTCTGGAAGACCTGACGGCGATGGTGGCCGAGATCGCCGGCGCCGAAGCGGCCCGGGCGCTCTCGGAGCAGCCGCCCGACGCACCCTTCACCTCGTTGGGGTTCGACTCGATGGCCGTCATCGAACTGGCCGAGCGGATCCAGGAGCGCTACGGCGTTCCCATCCCGGACGAGGCGGTGCACGACCTGCGCACCGTCCGGCGGACCCTCGAGTACGTGAACGGCCGGGCAGCCGTCGCCGCGTCGGACGGAGCCCGCTGATGGCCCGGGGCACGGGACGGCTGACCGGCATCGGCGTCTACCGCCCCGGTGGCCAGCTCACCAGCGCCGAACTCGACACCAGGTTCGGCCATGAGGAAGGCTGGATCGAGCAGATCACCGGCATCCGGACCAGGCTGAAGGCCGACCCCGACGACACCTTCGTCGAGATGGCCGCGCAGGCGGCGGACAAGGCCCTGGCCCACGCGGGCGTGCTCGCCGAGGACCTGGACTGTGTCCTGTTCTCCTCCGCCAGCAGCGTCGGCCAGGCATCGTGCCGGGCCGCCAGTCTCACCCACCGCATCGGAGCCGGCCGGGCCGGCGGTTTCGACATCAACGGCGGTTGCGCCGGGTTCAGTTACGGGCTGACCCTGGCCTCCGGGCTCATCGCCGCACAGCAGGCGCGTCAGATCCTGGTCGTCGCCGCCGAGCGGCTGAGCGACATCACCGACCCCGACGACTGCGGGACCGTCATGGTCTTCGGCGATGCCGCCGGGGCCGCGGTGGTCAGCGCCGCCGAGCACGGCGGGATCGGACCGGCGGTGTGGGGAACCCACGGCGCTGGTGAGCCCTGGATGACCAGCGCCCCGCCCAAACCCGATGCCGCCCGCCCGTACATGCACATGGACGGCACCCGGGTGGTCCGCTGGTTCGGTTCGCACATGCCGCAAGTCGCCCGGGACGCACTCGACGCGGCCGGGCTCACCTGGGACGACATCGGCGCCTTCGTGCCGCACCAGTGCAACGGGCGGCTGATCGACGCGATGGTGCGCCGACTGCGCCCGCCCGCGCACGTGGCGATCGCCCGCAGCATCGTCACCGACGGCAACACCAGTTCGGCGTCCATCCCGCTGGCCCTTGAGTCATTGCTCGCCTCGGCCACCGTACGGCCCGGCGACAAGGCGCTGCTCCTGGGCTTCGGCGCCGGGCTGACCTGGTGCGCCCAGGTGGTCGAACTTCCGTAAGGAGCACCACATGAACGTCGCGTCCGCGTCCCCCGCGGTCGACCTCGGGCCCGCCGGCGAACCCGAAGCCGGTGTCGTGGCCCGTCCCCTGTCCCGTCTGTCCGACGCCGATCTCGGCACCCTGCTGATGATCCGCCACTTCGAACTGGCCGTGCTGGAGCTGTTCTCCCAGGGCCGGCTGCACGGCACCACGCACACCTGCCTCGGCCAGGAGTACATCCCGGTCGCGCTCTACCCGCTGCTGGACGAGGGCGACTACGTCTTCAGCAACCACCGCGGGCACGGCCACTACCTGGCCCGCTTCCACGACCCGCACGGTCTGCTCGCGGAGATCATGGGGCGGGCCGGTGCCGTCTGCCACGGTGTGGGCGGCAGCCAGCACATCTACCGCGACCGCTACCTGTCGACCGGCGTACAGGGCCAGAGCCTGCCCGTCGCCGTGGGAGTCGGCCTGCACCTGAAGCGGGCCGAGCCGGGCCGGATCGCGGTGGTCCACATCGGCGACGGCACCTGGGGCGAGGGCGCCGTGTACGAGGCGCTCAACATGGCGCAGCTGTGGCAGGTCCCGGTGCTCGTCGTGGTGGAGCACAACGGGATCGCCCAGTCGACACCGACCGAGCGGCAGATGTCCGGCACCGTCGCCACCCGGGCGGCGGCCTTCGGCGTCGGCCACCTGCGGATCGACTCCGTGGACGTGACCGACGTACGCGCCGCCCTCGCCCCCGTGGTCGAGCAGGTCCGCGACCGGCACCGGCCGTACGTGGTCGAGTGCGTCACCCACCGCGTGGGCCCGCACAGCAAGGGGGACGACACCCGCGCGGCCGAGGTCCGTGAGCGAGCGGCCCGGCACGACTGGTACCGCCGCTACCGACAGGACCATCCCGCACAGTTCGCCGCCGCCGACCAGGAACAGGCGGAGGCCGTCGCCGCCGTCGTACGAGAGGTCGGCGCGCGTCCGGCGTCCCGATGGGAGGCCCGATGACCAGGCGCCAGCGCGTGGCCGAGAACCTCAACAGCGCACTGCACCACCTCCTCGGCGCTCACTCCGGCACCTATCTGATCGGCGAGGACGTCGCCGACCCCTACGGTGGCGCGTTCAAAGTGACCCGGGGGCTCTCCGACCGCTTCCCGGACCGGGTGCTCTCCTCACCGCTGAGCGAAGGCGGCATCGCCGGCGTGGGCGCGGGCCTGGCCCTGGCCGGCAACCGGTCCGTGGTCGAGATGATGTTCTCGGACTTCGCCGCGCTGGCCTTCGACCCGCTGCTGAATTTCGCCGCCAAGTCCGTGTCGATGTACGGCCGCAGGGTCCCGATGAGCATGGTCGTCCGCTGCCCCACCGGCGGCAACCGCGGGTACGGTCCGACGCACAGCCAGAGCCTGCAGAAGCACTTCCTCGGCATTCCCTCGCTGCACCTGCGGGAAGTCTCCCCGTTCCACGACAACCAGCGCGTCCTGACCGCGATGCTCGACCGCGAGGAGCCCGGTGTGCTCTTCGAGGACAAGGTGCTCTACACCCGCGCCATGTACCGGGCGGGGATCGTGGACGACCTCTTCCGCTACGAGGTGCTGGCCGATCCCAGCGAGACCGCCCGGGTGTTCGCGCCGGACTGCGGGCCCCCCGACTGGATCGTCCTGGCCCCGGGCGGGCTCACCGAACGGGCCGTCACCGCCCTGCGCACCCTGCTCCTCGAAGAGGAGATCACGTGTGAACTGCTGGTGCCCTCCCAGCTCTACCCCTTCGACAGCAAGGCGCTGCTCCCGGTGCTGTCCCGTGCCGACCGCATCTGTGTCATGGAGGACTCCACGGCCGACGGGACCTGGGGCGAGCTGCTCGCACAGCAACTCCACGAGCAGCTGTGGAGCCGGCTGACCCGCCCGGTGCTGCCGCTGAGCGCCGAGCCGAGCATCGTACCGACCGCGGCGCACCTGGAGCACGACGTGCTGCTCCAGCCGTCCACCATCCACCGCGCGATCATGGAGGCGACGAAGTGATCGGCATCGAGCTGCCCACGCTCAACACGAACGACTCCAGCTACACCCTGGTCGAGTGGCTCGTCCCCGACGGCAGCAGCATCGAGGGCGAGGAACCGCTGGCGGTCGTGGAGACCTCCAAGGCCAGTGAGGAGATCGAGAGCACCGGCCCCGGGATCCTGCACGTCCTCGTCGGCGGCGGCCAGGACTGCAGGCCGGGGCAGACCATCGCCTACCTCTTCGAGTCGGCCGAGGAGCGCGACTCCTACCGGGCGTCGGCCGCCACCCCGGCGGCGACATCCACGTCCCCCGACACGGAGCTGAACATCACCAACGCGGCCCGCGCCCTCGCCGACCACCACGGCGTGGCCGAGGCCGAGCTGCGCGGTCTCGGGCGCACGGTCGTCCGTACGGCCGATGTCGAGGCCCTGGTGCGGCGGGCCGCGTCGGCGCCCGCCTCCGCCGAGCGCCAACTGTCCAAGCAGCAGCGGACGGTGGGGGCGGTGGTGACCGAGTCGATGCGGACCGTTCCGGCCGCGGCCGCCTACGCCAAGGTCGAGGTCGGACAGGCGGAGGAACTGGCCCGGCAGCTGTCCGAGCGCACCGGCAGTTTCGTCTCCCTGCCCGTCCTGCTGATCAAGGCGGTGGCGCGCCGGCACGCGGCGCACCCCCTGATGTTCGCCGCGCTCACCGACGACGGCGGGGTACGCGAGAGCGAACGGGCCCATGTGGGCGTCACCATGGACGCGGGCCGAGGTCTGTACACCCCGGTGGTGCACGACGCCGCCGAGCTGAGCAGCGACCGGATCGCCGACCTGCTGACCGGCTTCCGGAGCAAGGCGTTCCGGGGCACGTTCCAGGCCGCCGAACTCGCCGGGGCCAACATCATGGTCGCCCCGCACACCACGGAGGGCATGGTCCTGGCCACCCCCATCGTCTTCCCCGGCCAGACCTGCGTGATCTCCATCGGCGCCGTCGACGACCAGGTGCTCCTGGACGCGCAGGGCACCCCTCGCACCCACCGGTTCGTCCACCTCGGCCTGGTCTACGACCACCGGGTGGTCAACGGCAGGGACGCGATGGCCCTGCTCGAGGACGTCAAGGCGGAACTGGAGGCACCGGCCGCGCTCGGCTGACCGCCGACCCGCCACCACGGAGCCCCGCCACCGCGGGACACCACCACTACGGAACCCCACCACCACGGACCCCCACCACCCCGGGGTACCGCCCGTCGGACCGGAAAGGACACCCCTGACATGACCACCGACACCACCCCCCACAGCCGCGCCTACGACCTGCTCGCCTCGGTTCTCAGCGAGAAGTTCGAAGTGCCCCCCGAGGCCATCGTCCCCACCGCGACCTTCGAGCAGCTGGACCTCGACTCGCTGGCCGTGGTGGAGCTCTTCGTCGTACTCACCGAGGAACTCGGCATCGAAGTACAGGACGGCGAGGCCGACCCGGACCTCACCCTGGCCGGCGTGGCCGACGTCATCGCCCAGGCCGTCAAGTCGTGACCGGCGCCCGGCCCGACGTCGCCGTCACCGGGATCGGCCTGGTCACTCCGGCCGGCACCGGCCGCGAGGCCACCTGGGACGGCGTGTGCGCGGGCCGCCCCACCGCCCGGTACGTCCCCGAACTCAAGGGTCTTCCGGTCGACTTCGCCTGCCTCGTACCGGACTTCTCCCCCCGCGGTCACGTCCCCGGTTCACGCCCCTGGCAGTACGACCGCTTCACCCAGTTCGCCCTAAACGCCGCCCTGGAGGCGGTCTCCGACGCCGGCCTGGACCCGGCCGACTGGGACGCGGACCGCGTCGCGGTGGTCTTCGGCAGCTCGGCCGGCGGCACCGGCACCATGCTGGAACAGCACCGCAAACTGCTCGACCAGGGCACGGCGCGCGTCTCACCGATGCTGCTGCCGATGTTCCTGCCCAACATGGCCACCGGACAGCTCACCATCCACCTGCGCGCCCGGGGCCCGGCGCTGTGCACGGTCACCGCCTGCGCCTCCGGCGCCACCGCCATCGGCACCGCCCTGCAACTCCTGCGCTCCGGGGCCTGCGACATCGCCGTCGCGGGCGCCTCCGACGCGGTCGTACAGCCCCTCTGGGTCACCGGCTTCGACCGGATGGGCGCGCTGTCCCGCCGCGGCGACGACCCGCGGGCCGCCTCCCGGCCCTTCGACAGCGCCCGGGACGGCTTCGTCATGGCGGAGGGCGGCGCGGCCCTGGTCCTGGAGCCGGCGACTGCGGCCAGGGCCCGCGGACGCCCCGGCTACGCTCTGCTGGCCGGCTACGGAGCATCGTCCGACGCCCACCACCCCGTGGCACCCGACCCCGAGGGCAAGGGCGCCGCCCTCGCCGTGCGGCGGGCCCTCGACGACGCCGGCGCCCGCCCCGCGGACGTGCAGCACATCAACGCGCACGGCACCAGCACGCCGCTCAACGACGCCGCCGAGGCCCGTCTGATCCGTCGCCTCTTCCCTCACCAGCCCTCCGTGACCTCGGTCAAGGGCACCCTCGGCCATCTGCTCGGCGCGGCCGGGGCGGTCGAAGCGGCGATCACCGCGCTGTCCGTGGCCCACGGCCGGGTGCCCCCCGTGGCCAACCTCGAAAAACAGGAAGGAGACGCCGAGATCAACGCCGTCACCGGCACCAGCCGGGCGCAGCCCGTCGACCTCGCCCTGAGCCATTCCTTCGGCTTCGGCGGCCACAACGCCGTACTCGCCTTCAGAAGCTGCCCCACCGAACCGGCCCGGGAGCCCGCCGCTCCTTCGTCGTGAGCATGTCCGGTCAGGCCGGCTCGATCGGCCGCGGAATTCCACGGACGGGAGCCTGAGGAGTCGACGAACTCCGCGCCGTTCCCCGACGCAAGGGAGAAGACCGTGAGTTTCCTCAATCCCCGGATCCCCGGTGCCGACTCGGACGACGTCGTCACGGACATCACCGAGACCCCGCACCGCCCGGTGCGGTCGCGCGGGCCGGCGGAGCGCAGGTCATCGCGACCGTCGACGTCCGGCGGGGGACGACTGGAACGCCCCGCCCACCGCGGAGCATCCGCGTCCGGTGGTGCTCGTGCACGGCACCCCCCGGCAACCGGGGCTGCACCTGGAACACGGCAGCACCGCTGCTGCGGCAGCACGGTCACCGGGTCTTCCGGCTCGACTACGGCCACCACGGCAACCCCGAGATCTTCGGCCTGGGCGACATCAAGCACTCCGCCCGGCAGCTCGCGGACTTCGTCGACGAGGTGCTGCGGCGGACCGGCGCCCAGCAGGTGGACCTGGTCGGCTTCTCGCAGGGCGGCATGATGCCGCGCTACTACCTCAACGCCCTGGGCGGAGGGCCCAAGGCGCACAACTTCGTCGGCATCGCGCCCAGCAACCACGGAGTCACGGCACAGGGGCGGATGAACCTCGCCCGCCAGATCGCCGGCGCGGTGGGACTCCTCGAACAGGGCGCCGTCGGGGAGGTCGTGCCGGCCTGGCCGCAACTCCAGCACGACCACCCCTTCCAGCGCGAGCTGGCCGGTCTCGGCGAGACGACGGAGGGCGTCCGCCACACCGTCATCGCCACCCAGTACGACGACGTGGTCACTCCGTACACGTCGTGCGCCCTCGCGAAGACCGAGGGTCGCTAGGTCAACAACATCGTCCTGCAGGACATCGACCCGGACGACCACACCCCGCACGTGAGCATGCCCTACAACGCGACCGTGCTGAACGAGGTCCTCAAGGCCCTGGCCGACTGAGCCCTGCTGCCGTCCAGGAGAACACGGGCGACCAGCGCCGGGTCGTCGTTCATCGGGACGTGGCCGCAGCCGGGCAGCCGTACCAGGCGGGCCCGCGGAATGGCGTGCTTGGCGCGTATGCCCTGCCGCGGCAGGAGCAGCCGGTCCCGGTCGCCCCACGCCACGGTGACGGGGACACCGGGCACGTCATCGGTGAACAGCACGCCCCGTCCGGCCCGGAGCGTCTCGGAGAACCCCTGCGCGTGGGCGAGCGCCAGCGTCTCGGCGACGACCGCCTCGGGGGAGCGGCGGCCGGGGCGGGCGTAGATCGTACTCGTCAGCGCGGTGCGGCCGACCGCGGTGCGGGACAACCGCTCGACCAGGGGGAGGGGCAGGCTCCGGGCGGTCCGGCGCATCCCCAGCAGGACGCCGAAGGCGTAGCGCCGCTCGGCCTGCGTCCAGAAGCCGGCCGGGGACAGGGCCGTCACCGACCGCACCAGGTTCTCGCGGCCGAGCTCCAGGGCCAGCAGACCGCCCAGCGAGTTGCCGGCCACGTGCGGCCGGTCGAGCCCCAGCGCCGCGCAGAAGGCGCCGAGCACCGCGCTCGTCGTCGGCAGATCGTGCGGCAGGCCGTGCGGCAGCGCGGACGACTGCCCGAACCCCGGCAGGTCCACGGCTATCACCTCGCGTTCGGTCGCGAGGATGTCGACCACCGGGTCCCAGGCCTGCCGGTGGTGACCTATGCCGTGCAGCAGTAGCAGCGGCTCGCCCTCGCCCACGCGCGCGTAGGCGAGGGTGATGTCCTGCGGGCCGTGCTCGGTGGGGGCCGTGAAGGAGAGCGTTGCGGACATGGGGCTCCTTGTCGGGAACACGTGTTGCGGGAACACACGTCTACGGGAACGGATGTCTTCGGGAACAAATGTCTTCGGGAACAGATGAACGATGGCGTTGCGTAGACACCTTGTCAGTAAGAGCTACCGACGGGTAGACCCCGGTCGTCGGTCGGCTTCGGGTGGGGCGATTCCGCCTGGACACGGCCGCACGCGTCCGCTGGGATGGAACGGTGACCACCGAAACCGCGACCGATGTCTTCGAAGAGCACCGCCCCGTCCTCCTGGGGGTCGCCTACCGCATGCTGGGCCGCCTCGCCGACGCGGAGGACGTGGTCCAGGAGGCCTGGCTGCGCTGGTCCGGCGCCGACCGCTCCGGTGTCCGGGAGGCGCGCGGGTACCTGGTGCGCGTCACCACCCGCCTCGCCATCGACCGGCTGCGCCAGATCAAGTCGCGGGGTGAGACGTACGTCGGCCCCTGGCTGCCGGAGCCCTACGCCACCGACTTCGGGGACGCCGTACCGGACACCGCCGAGCGGGCCGTGCTCGCCGACTCGGTGTCGTTCGCCGTGCTCGTCGTCCTGGAGTCGCTGTCACCGCTGGAGCGGGCGGTCTTCGTCCTGAGGGAGGCGTTCGGCTACCCGTACGCCGAGATCGCCGCGATGCTGGAGCGCGGTGAGGCCGCGGTGCGCCAGCTCGCCGGACGGGCACGCAAGCACGTCGACGAGCGGCGGCCCCGCTACGACGTCGACCCGGCGCAGCGCCGGGACCTCACCGAACGCTTCCTCGCCGCCGCGACCGACGGCGACCTGGAAGGGCTGATGGCGCTGCTCGCGCCCGACGTCCGGCTGGTCGGCGACAGCGGTGGCAAGTCCAAGGCGCCCCTGCGCGTACTGGAGAGCTCCGACAAGGTGGGCCGCTTCCTGCTCGGCGCCGCACAGAAGGGGATCCCGGACTTCTCCTTCCGCCTCCTGGAGCTCAACGGCGGCCCGGCCCTGCTGGCCCTGTCCGGCGGCAGGCCCGACTCCGTCTTCCAGCTGGACGTGGCCGACGGGCGCATCCAGTCGGTGTACATCATTCGCAACCCCGACAAACTGCGCTCCCTGGACACCCCCTAGGGCAGGCAGCCGGCCGCGCCATCCGCCCCTCCGCCACGGATCGAGCCCCCGTCCCGCGACGGGGGCTTCGCCGTCCTGTCGCGGGATTGGTCTTGACCAAGGGTGTGGGCCGTTTTATGGTCGCAGAGAACTGCAACAACCTTTAATAAACAAGGGCGTCAAAACGCCGCCGGACCACGGCGATTGCGGAGGACAGGGTGGGGACCACGCAGTTGGAATCGGTGCCGGAACCGAAGTACTGGCACCTCAGGACCGTGCTCAGCGAGGCCCTGGACTCGGAGTTCTCGGTGGGCGAGGTCCTGCCCAACGAGCGCGACCTCGCCGCCCGCTTCGGCGTCGCCCGCGCCACGCTCCGGCAGGCCCTGGAACAGCTCGAACTGGAAGGCAGGCTCCAGCGCCGCCGCGGCGTCGGTACGACCGTCGCCCCGCCGCGCGTGGGCGTGGCCGTCGGCACCGAGCGCCACGCCTGGCCCGGAACGGCCGAGGACGCCTGGGAACCGGCCGACTGCGTGCCGGCCGCTCCGCCCGCGGCCGTCGCCGACGCCCTGGGCACCGGCCGGGACGAACACGTGCACATCGTCCGCCGCTCCCGGGTGTCGCACGGCCAGCCCGTAGCGGCGGAGCTGCTCTACATCCCGCCCTCCTCCGTGCCCGACCTCACCGCCATCGACGCGCCCTCCGGCGCCGCACGCGCGCGGGTCGTGCTCCGCGAACTGCAGCGCGGAGAGCTGGAGCGGCGGGAGAGCGCCGTGGAGCTGGGGTCGGCCGGAGCGGAGGCCGCGAAGGAACTGGACCGGCTCCCGGGAGCGCCCGTCCTCGTGGTCACCACCCGCTACCTCGCCGAGGGCCGCACCGCCGCGCTCTCCGTCGCCACCTACCGCGCGGACACCTGTCGGCTGACGTTCGGGGACTTCGGCGACGTGGAGATCCACCACGGCCCCGAGACCCGCGCCTCCTGAGCCCCGGACGGCCCCGGACACCTCCCGCCGGCCGGACCCGCCTCCGCCGTGGCCCGGCGCGGCTCAGCGCCGGGCCGTCGCCCCCTCCACCGCGAACAACTGCTCCTCCACATGGTCGAGGGCCAGCCGCAGCGAGCCCGTGGCCACGGCGGCCTCGCCGAGGAGCGACAGGGCCACCTTCGGCGGGCGCAGGCAGTAGCGGGCCAGCTCCCGGCGCAGCGGCTCCAGTACGCCGTCCAGCCCGGCCGCCCAGCCGCCGACGACGACGAGTTCCGGGTCCAGGGCCAGCACCAGTGCCGCCACGTCGTGCACCAGCCGCTGGATGAACCGCTCGACTGCCGCGCGGGCCCGCTGGTCGCCCTCACGGGCCTCGGCGAACACCCGGGCGACCGCCTGCTCGTCCAGCGGGTGCAGCGGCCGGCCCGTGGTGGACAGCAGCGTCTCCGGCGTCACGTCGCGCCCCAGCAGATGCAGCGCGCCGATCTCGCCGGCCGCCCCGCCGTACCCCCGGTGCAGCCGCCCGCCGATCAGCGCCCCGGCCCCCGGGCTCAGCCCGGCCAGCACGAACACGATGTCGTCGGACTCGGTGGCGGCGCCCTTCCAGTGCTCGGCGACCGCCGCCGCGTTCGCGTCGTTCTCGACCAGCACCGGGCACTTGAAGGAACGGCTCAGCCGTTCGCCCAGGCGCAGGCCGGTCCACTCGGGCAGCGCGGTGCTCAGCCGCACCGTGCCGTCCGCCTCGACGATCCCGGGCGTCGCCGCCCCCACGGCCCGCAGCGAGCCGCGCGCGACACCCGCCCGGCGCAGCAGTTCGGCGACCGCGGTGCGCAGCCGCTCCAGCCGCTCGTCCGCCGTGGCGGTCTCGTCGACGTCCTTGGCCTGGGCGCCGATGACCCGGCCGTCCAGATCGGACAGGAGCGCGGCGACGCGGTGCGAGCCGATCTCGAGACCCAGCAGATGCCCGGCCTCCGCCCGGAACCTGAACCGCCGCGCGGGCCGCCCCTGCCGTCGGGCCGTGCCCTCGTCGGCCGCCGCCTCGACGACGAGACCGGCCTCGATGAGCCCCTCGACGACGCCCTCGACGGTCGGCCGGGACAGCCCCGTCACCCGGGTGATCTCGGTCAGCGTCGCGCAGTCCGTGGCACGCAACGCGTGCAGCACCACAGCGGAGTTGATCCTCCGCAGCAGCGACGGATCTCCACCGGTCAGCCCGCCCAACGTCCGTCCTCCCAGCTCGTGCGCGTGTTGGCCGGATCGTACTCGGCCCGCTCCGCCCCGGCGAGTGCCGGTCCGCCCGTGCCCGGACGGCCGGAGTGCCTCACCCCGGCGCCACGAAACCCGACTCGTACGCCGTGATCACCGCCTGCGTGCGGTCCCGTGCCCCCAGCTTCGCCAGTACCGAGCTCACGTGCGACTTCACCGTCTCCGTGCCGACGACCAACCGGGCGGCGATCTCCGCGTTCGACAACCCGCGCGCCATCAGCCGCAGCACCTCGTCCTCCCGCTCGGTCAGCTGCGCCCGCTCCAGCACGGCGCGCGCCGCGCGGTTCCCGCCGCCGTCGCCGTACTCGGCGGCGAGCTGCCGCACCGAGGCCGGGAACAGCAGGGACTCGCCCTCGGCGATCAGCCGCACCGCGTGCACGATCTCGGCCGGCCTGGCCCGCTTCAGCAGGAACCCGTCGGCGCCCGCGCGCAGCGCCTCGTACACGTACTCGTCGTTCTCGAAGGTCGTCACGACGAGGATCTTCGGCGGATCGGTCACCGTCCGCAGCAGTGCGCGCGTGGCCTCGATGCCGTCCAGCAGCGGCATCCGGACGTCCATGGCGACCACGTCCGGCCGTACCTGCCGCACCAGTGGAATGACCGCCGCCCCGTCGGCCGCCTCGCCGACCACCTCGATGTCCGGCTGCGCCTCCAGCACCGCCCGCAGGCCCGCGCGTACGAGGGGTTCGTCGTCGACGAGGAGCACTCTGACCGGCATCCGGCCAGCGTAGATCAGCCGGGCGGCAGCTCGACGCGCACCTGCCAGTCACCGGCTTCGTCGGGTCCCGTGTGCGCCCGCCCGCCCAGCAGCGCGGCACGCTCCCGTATGCCGCGCAGCCCGCTGCCGCGTCCGGGCGTGACCCTCCTCCCGTCCGGCAGCGGATTGCGCACCTCCAGGGTGAGCGCGCCGTCCGCCACCTCGACGCGGACCCGAGCGGGCACCGCCCCCGCGTGTCGCAGCACATTGGTCAGCGCCTCCTGGAGGATGCGGTAGCCCTCGCGGGAGACCGGGCCCGGCAGGGCCTCCACCGGTCCCGTGATCTCGGCGTCGATCTTCGACCCGGATGCGCGGGCGGACTCCAGCAGACGGTCGGCGTCCGTGAGCGTCGGTCTGCTGCTCAGGGGCCGCTCCGCCTCCCGCAGGACGCCGAGCACCCGCTCCAGGTCCTCCAGGGCCGCCCTGCCGGTCTCCTCGATCGCGGTCAGGGCCCGGTCGGTGAACTCGGGGCTGTTCGCCGCGCGGGCGGCCCCCGCCTGCACGACGGCGACGGTCAGCGCGTGGCCGATGGAGTCGTGCAACTCGCGGGCGACGCGGTTGCGTTCCAGGAGTTGTTCGGTGCGTTCCTCCAGGGCGCTGAGCCGTTCGGCGGCGGACGGTCCGAGGAACGCGCGGGCGCCCGCCGTCGCCAGGACGCCGAGGCCGACCACGGCGCCGTACGCGGCGAGCAGAGGGAGCGGCGCGAGGAGCGCGTACGCCCAGTGCGGCGCGGCGTCGCGCAGGACCGGGATGTCGCCGATCCGGTGTCCCAGGGCGAGCCGGACCAGGTCAACGGTGAGAATGGGCAGCCAGACGCAGACGCCCGTGGTCAAGGCACCCAGCAGCATGCGCAGTTCCAGCCACACCACGGTGCGCAGCCGGTCGCGCCAGGTCGCCGAGGGCGCGACCGAGAAGGCGGAGTCCTCGGAGCCGGGCGTGAGAAGCAGCCGGGCCTGCACGCCCTCGCCGGTCCGCACGGCCGGGATGAAGCCGACCGGGACCAGCACCGCCGCGGGCACCCACAGCTTGGTGTCGTCGATGAGCGCCCACACGCTCACCACGAGCATGGGCACCCACAGGTGCAGCAGCCGTGTGTACGTCGTCCCCCGAAGCAGCGGGCGCAGAAAGCGGACCATTCCGTCATCCTGTCAGCCGCCACTGACAGCACACCTCCCCCGCACGGGGGAGACGATCTCCACGTGCGGGGGAGGACCCGCCCCCGCACCGACCGGCACGCTGCAGCCATGACCAGCATCGACGTCCAGAACCTCACCAAGGAGTACGGCACCCGACGAGCCGTCGTCGACCTCACCTTCACCGTGCACCCCGGCCGGGTCACCGGCTTCCTCGGCCCCAACGGCGCCGGAAAGTCCACCACCATGCGGCTCGTCCTGGGCCTCGACCGGCCCACCTCCGGGACCGCGACCGTCGGCGGACGCCCCTACGCCACCCTCCACGAGCCGTTGCGGCACGTCGGCGCCCTGCTCGACGCGCAGGCCGCCCACGGCTCCCGCACCGCCCGGGACCACCTGCGCGTCCTGGCGGCGAGCAACCGCGTACCCTCGCGCCGGGTCGACGAGGTGATGGAGGAGACGGGCATCGCGTCGGTGGGACGCCACCGGGTGCGGACGTACTCGCTGGGCATGCGCCAGCGGCTGGGCATCGCCGCCGCCCTGCTGGGCGACCCCGAAGTGGTGATGCTGGACGAGCCCTCCAACGGACTGGACCCCGAGGGCATCATCTGGGTCCGCGGACTGCTGCGCCGGCTCGCGGCCGAGGGACGCACGGTCCTGGTCTCCAGTCACCTGATGAACGAGACCGCGTCCTTCGCCGACCACCTGGTCGTCCTCGGCCGGGGCCGCCTGCTCGCCGACACGCCGATGCGGGAGTTCATCGACGCGCGCGTGCGGCCGCGTGTCCGCATCCGCACCTCCGACGCCACCGCGCTGAAGAGCGCCCTCGCCCGGCACGGCCACGACGCCGTGGAACACGACGACGGGTACTGGACCGTGCACCACGCGCGCGTGGACGACATCGGCCGGATCGTGTCCGGCGCGGGCGTACCCCTTCTCGAACTGGCGTCGGACGAAGGCACGTTGGAACAGGCCTATCTCGACCTTACGGCCGCCGAGGCCGAGTTCACCGCACAGCCCCAGGAGGCCTGACCATGTACTTCACGCCCGTACTCCGCTCGGAGGCGCTCAAGGTCCGCACCCTGCGCTCGCTGTGCGGCACCCTGCTGGCCCTGTTCGCGGTCACCACCGCCTTCTCCGCGCTGGCCGGGGTCTCCGACACCTCCGACCCGGACTTCGACCCGTTGTTCATGTCCCTCTCCGGCGTCATGCCCGGCCAGATCGCCGCCATCGCCTTCGGGGCCATGGTCGTCTCGTCCGAGTACCACGGCAACGGGATCCGGCTCTCCCTGGCCGCCGTTCCACGGCGCGGTCGGTGGTTCGCGGCGAAGCTCGTGATCGTCGCCGTACCGGCCCTCGCCGTGGGGCTGCTCACCGCGTCCGTCGCCCTCGTCGCGGCCCGGGCGGGCCTCGGCTCGGCGGCGAGCGGACTCACCGTCGGCGAGCAGGTGCGGGGCGTCGTGGGCTGCGGCATCTACTTCATGCTGATGGCCCTGCTCGCGGCCGGCCTCACCGCCCTGTTCCGCAGCGGCCTGGCCACCCTGTGCACCCTGATCCCGTTCATCCTCATCATCTCCTTCGTGGTCGGGGACGTGGCGGGTGGCGCCACGGACTTCCTGCCGGACAAGGCGGGGCAAGTCGCCCTGTATCAGACGCACGAGGGAACTCTGGGGCCCTGGGCGGGACTCGCGGTGACCGCGCTGTGGGCGACCGCGGCCCTCCTCGCCGGCGCCTGGCGGCTGCGCAGCCGGGACGCCTGACCTCGCCGACGGCTGACGCCCCGCCAATTGTCAGTGGCGGCCGGTTTACTGGACGGCATGGACATCGCGCGGCACATCGCCCTCATCGACGAGCTGTGCTTCCGCCCCTTCCCGGCGGAGCACGGCCCGTCGGCCGGGGGCGCAGGGGAGCCGGGCCACTTCGTGGCGGTGCTGGAGAGCAGCCATGGCCTGCGCGGCGGCGACCCGGGGGAGCGGGCGGTGACGGTGGAGCAGTACGAGAAGTACCGCGACGCTCTCTGCGAGCGCCTCGCCCCGCGCTGGGGGGAGACGGACCCCTGGAACCTGCGGACGGTCCTGCTGCGGACCGAAGCGGAGGACATACCCGAGCCGTGGGCCGGTCTCAGCGCCCGCGCGGACGTGGCGTACCTGTGGGAGGCGGAGGGCGCCGGCCGGTGGGTCGCGGTGGCCGTCGCCGACCGGGACGAGACGGACGAGGTGCGGCTGCTGGCCGTCGTCACGGAGCAGGCGCCACCGTGACCGCTCCCCACGCCCGCACCTACGCGTCCGTCTCCGCCTCCGCCGCGACCCGCAGCCGCGCGAACTCCTCCGCCATCGTCTGCGCCGTCCAGTGCGCGTTGAGCCCGCTGGGGTTGGGCAGCACCCACACGCGCGTGTCCCCGATCGTCCGCTCCTGCGGACCCACCTGCGCCTTCCGGTCGTCGAACGCCGCGCGGTACGCGGTGACACCGACCACGGCCAGCCAACGGGGCCGCAACCGCGCCACTTTCAGCGCCAGCAGCCGGCCGCCCTCGCGGTACTCCTCGGCGGTCAGCTCGTCCGCCCGCGCGCTGGCCCGCGCGACGACGTTCGTGATGCCGAGCCCGTACGACGGCAGCTCACCCTGCTCCGACGGCTTCAGCAGCCGCGGCGTGAACCCGGACAGGTGCAGGACCGGCCAGAAGCGGTTGCCGGGTCGGGCGAAGTGGTGGCCCGTCACCGCCGTCATCAGGCCGGGGTTGATCCCGCAGAACAGCACCTGGAGACCGTCCGCGACGACGTCCGGTATGAGACGGTCGCGGGCGGCCTCCAGCTCGTCCCTGGTGAAGCGCGTCAGAGGATGGCTCCGGGGGTGTAGCCCGCGGCCGCCGGGTGCTGCTTGACGATCTCCTCGATCCGGCCGACGAGGACGCCGACCTGGTCCGCCGCGGCGCCCGTGAAGGACAGCTTGTCGGCCATCAGCGCGTCCAGCCCGGTCCGGTCCAGCGGGATGCGCTCGTCGGCGGCCAGCTTGTCGAGCAGCTCGTTGCGCTCGGCGCCCTGCTCGCGCATCGCCAGCGCGGAGGCCACGGCGTTCTCCTTGATCGCCTCGTGCGCGACCTCGCGGCCGACGCCGGCCCGCACCGCGCCCATGAGGACCTTGGTGGTGGCGAGGAACGGCAGGTAGCGGTCCAGCTCCCGGGCGACGACGGCCGGGAAGGCACCGAACTCGTCGAGCACGGTCAGGAACGTCTCCAGCAGCCCGTCGAGGGCGAAGAACGCGTCGGGGAGGGCCACGCGGCGCACCACCGAGCAGGACACGTCGCCCTCGTTCCACTGGTCGCCCGCCAGCTCGCCGGTCATCGACGCGTAGCCGCGCAGGATCACCATCAGGCCGTTGACGCGCTCGCAGGAGCGGGTGTTCATCTTGTGCGGCATCGCCGAGGAGCCGACCTGGCCGGGCTTGAAGCCCTCCGTGACCAGCTCGTGCCCGGCCATCAGCCGGATCGTCTTCGCCAGCGAGGACGGCGCCGCCGCCAGCTGCACCAGCGCGGTGACGACCTCGTAGTCCAGCGAGCGGGGGTAGACCTGGCCGACCGAGGTGAACGCCTGCGAGAAGCCCAGGTGCTCGGCGATCCGCTGCTCCAGCTCCGCGAGCTTGCCCGCGTCCCCGCCGAGCAGGTCCAGCATGTCCTGGGCGGTGCCGACCGGCCCCTTGATGCCGCGCAGCGGGTAGCGGCCGAGCAGCTCCTCCACCCGGCCGTAGGCGACGAGCAGCTCGTCGGCGGTGGTGGCGAAGCGCTTGCCCAGCGTCGTGGCCTGCGCGGCGACGTTGTGGGAGCGGCCGGCCACGACCAGCTCGGCGTACTCGCCGGCCAGCTTGCCCAGCCGGGCGAGGACGGCCACCGAGCGGTCGCGGATCAGCTTCAGCGAGAGCCGGACCTGGAGCTGCTCGACGTTCTCCGTCAGGTCGCGTGAGGTCATGCCCTTGTGCACGTGCTCGTGCCCGGCGAGGTCGTTGAACTCCTCGATCCGCGCTTTCACGTCGTGCCGCGTGACCTTCTCGCGCTCGGCGATCGAGGCCAGGTCGACCTGGTCGAGGACGCGCTCGTAGTCGGCGAGAGCGGCGTCGGGCACCTCGATGCCGAGGTCCTTCTGGGCCCGCAGCACGGCGAGCCAGAGCTGCCGCTCCAGCTTCACCTTCTGCTCGGGCGACCAGAGCGTGGCGAGCTCGGCGGAGGCGTAGCGTCCGGCGAGGACGTTCGGGATGCGGGGCTTGGCGGGAGCGGAAGTCACGTAAACGGATTCTACTGGCGATTCGTGCAGGCCAGCGCCGCGGGGTTGTTCGTCGGAAGCTACGAAGGTCCCCCGGAAGCTACGAAGATCCCCCGGGCGGCTGCGGCACGGGCCGGAACGGGGTCACGCCGGGTCCTCGTACGGCAGCAGCTCGGGACGCTTGGGCGGCAGTCCGTCCCCGGACGACCGGCCCGTCAGCCTGCGGCCTATCCAGGGCAGCAGGTACTGCCGGGCGAACCGGACGTCCGCGGTCCGGCGCATGAGCCAACCCGGCGGCGGCGTCGCCGGGATCGGCGCGTGCCACTCGGGATCCTCGGGTTCGTAGCCGAGCGACTGCCACACGGCCTCCGCGACCCGGCGGTGCCCGTCGGCGGTCAGATGCAGCCGGTCCACGTCCCACAGGCGCGGGTCGGCCAGCGAGTCGGCCCCGTACAGGTCGACGACCACGGCGCCGTGCTGCCTGGACAGATCGTCGATGATCGCGAACAGCGCCTCCATGCGCGGCCGGAACCGCTCCAGCACCGGGCCCTGGCGGCCCGGACTGCGCATCAGCACCAGCTGCTCGCAGTTCGGGGCGAGCCGCTCCACGGCCTGCGTCAGCAGATCCCGTACCCGGGCCATGTCGCACTTGGGTCGCAGCGTGTCGTTGAGCCCGCCGACCAGCGTGATCACGTCGGCTCCCATGGCCGCCGCCACGTCGACCTGCTCATCGACGATCTGCCCGATCAGCTTCCCGCGCACCGCGAGGTTCGCGTACCGGAAACCGGGGGACCGGGCGGCCATCCGAGCGGCGAGAAGGTCGGCCCAGCCCCGGTAGGAGCCGTCGGGCAGCAGGTCCGACATGCCCTCGGTGAAGGAGTCGCCGACGGTGACAAGGCTGGCGTGAGTGGGATTCGTCTGCATGGCGACAGAAATGGTAGCGCCTGCACATACCCCTCGGTCGGTCGCCCTCCGCCGGGCCGGGCAGGCTCAGATCCGCTGCCCGAACAGCTCACGCAGCACGTCCTCCATGGTCACCAGTCCCGCCAGCCGTCCGTCGGAGCCGATCACGGCCGCCAGATGCGTACGGCTGCGGCGCATCGCGGTGAGCACGTCGTCCAGCGGGGTCCGCTCCCGGACCCTCGCGATGGGCCGCATGTCCCGCAGCCGGAACGGCAGGTCCCGCGACGAGGCGTCCAAAGCGTCCTTCACATGCAGGTAGCCGACGATCCGGCGCCCGTCGTCCACCACCGGGAAACGGGAGAACCCGGACTCCGCCGACAGTCGCTCCAACTGCTCCGCGGTGATGCCCACGCGCGCGTGGACGACGCGTTCCAGCGGGAGCACCACGTCCCGCACCGGCCGCCGGCCCAGCTCCAGGGCGTCGTGCAGCCGCTCCTGGGCCCGGTCGTCGATCAACCCGGCCTCACTGGCGTCCTTGACGATCTCGGCCAGCTCCGCGTCCGTGAAGGTCGCCGAGACCTCGTCCTTCGTCTCGACCCTGAGCAGCTTGAGCAGCGCGTTCGCGAAGGCGTTGATCGTGAAGATCACCGGGCGCAGCGCACGGGACAGCGCCACCAGCGGGGGCCCGAGCAGCAGCGCACTGCGCACCGGCTCGGCCAGCGCGATGTTCTTCGGAACCATCTCGCCGAGCAGCATGTGCAGATAGGTCGCCAGCGCGAGGGCGATCACGAAGGACAACGCGTGACCCGCGCCGGACGGGATGCCCACCGCGTGGAACACCGGCTCCAGCAGGTGCTCGATCGCCGGCTCCGCGACCACACCGAGGACCAGCGTGCACAACGTGATGCCCAGCTGGGCCGCCGCCATCAGCGCCGACACGTGCTCCAGACCCCACAGCACGCTCTTCGCACGCCGGTCGCCCGCCACCCCCGCCGCCCCCGCCGCCCCCGCTTCCACGTACTGCTCCACCTGGCTGCGGCGCACGGAGATCAGCGCGAACTCGGCGCCCACGAAGAACGCGTTGACGACGAGCGTCGCCAGACCGATCAGCAGCTGTACGGCGGTCACCGGCCGGTCTCCCCTTCGCCCTCGGTGGCGCGCGCGTCGTCGAGCGGCGCGTGCAGCAGTACCCGGGCCGCCCTGCGACCCGTGGCGTCCACGACGTCCAGCCGCCAGCCGGCGACCTCCAGAGTGTCGCCGACGGCCGGGATGCGCCCCAGCCCGGCCGCGACCAGCCCGGCGACCGTCTCGTACGGCCCGTCGGGCACCCTGAGGCCCAGGCGCGACAGCCGGTCCACGCGTGCCGCGCCGTCGGCCCAGTACAGCGCGTGGCCCTGCTCGTCGGTGCCGGCCGTGTCCAGCTCGGGCGTCTCGTGCGGATCGTGCTCGTCCCGCACCTCGCCGACGACCTCTTCGACGATGTCCTCCAGGGTGGCCACGCCCGCCGTCCCGCCGTACTCGTCGATCACGACGGCCATCGTGCGCCGCCCGGAGAGCCGGTCGAGCAGCCGGTCGACGGTCAGTGACTCCGGGACGAGCAGCGGCTCGCGCATCAGCTCGGCGACCGGGATGCCGGGCCGCCGCTCGGCGGGCACCGCCAGGACGTCCTTGACGTGCGCGGTGCCCACCACGGCGTCGAGCGTGTCCTGGTAGACGGGGAACCGGGACAGCCCGGTGGCCCGCGTCGCGTTCGCCACGTCCTCGCACGTCGCCCGGGCGTCGAGGGCGACGACCTGCACGCGCGGGGTCATCACGTTCTGTGCCGTCAGGTCGGCCAGATTCAGGGTCCGGACGAACAACTCGGCGGTGTCCGCCTCCAGCGCGCCCTCCTTGGCCGAGTGCCGGGCGAGCGCCGCCAGCTCCTGCGGCCCACGCGCGGATGCCAGCTCCTCGGCGGGCTCCACACCGAAGACGCGCACGATGCGGTTGGCCGTGTTGTTCAGGTGGGTGATGAAGGGCCGGAAGGCGGCGCTGAACCAGCGCTGCGGGCCGCCCACCCGTCTGGCGACGGCCAACGGTGAGGAGATCGCCCAGTTCTTCGGCACCAGCTCGCCGACGATCATCAGGAAGACCGTCGACAGGGCCGTGCCCAGCACCAGCGCCAGCGAGGAGGCCGCCGAGCGGGACACCCCCACACTCTCCAGCGGGCCCGAGATGAGCGCGGCGACCGAGGGCTCGGCGAGCATGCCGACCACCAGGTTGGTGACCGTGATGCCGAGCTGCGCCCCGGAGAGCTGGAAGGTCAGGTTCCGCACGGCCTTCAGGGCGCTTGCCGCGCCCCGCTCGCCGCTCGCCGCCGCCCGCTCCAGTTCGCCGCGTTCGACGGTGGTCAGCGAGAACTCGGCCGCGACGAAGGCGCCGCACACGAGCGAGAGCAGGATCGCCACCAGCAGCAGGAGCACTTCGGTCATCGGGTCACCTCGGATCCATGATCGGCCAGGACCCGCAGGACCGCGCGATGTCGTGCACCGGAGGAGGCGAGCGCCGTGGGAGGCCCCGTCAGAGGCGCCAGGACGGGCGCCGGGAGGATCGCCGATGCGGACTCGCTCATGCGCCGGTGTTCACACCTTTCAGTCCGTGAGGGGCTTCACCCAGCGTCGCCACTGCTCCTCGGGCGCGTACCCGGCCGCCCGCCAGGCATGCTGGGCCCGCTCGTTGCGCCGCAGCACCATCGCGTCCCCGCGCCGCCCGCCCAGCCGTACGAACCGCTTCTCCGCGGCCGCGAGCAGCACCGAGCCGATGCCCTGGCGCCGGTGGTCCGGGTGCACCGCCAGCCGGTACAGATGGCAGCGCCAGCCGTCGAAGCCCGCGATCACCGTGCCCACCAAGTCACCACCCCGCTCGGCCAGGATCAGCGCCTCGGGGTCGCGCGCGACCAGCCGCTCCACGCCCTCCCGGTCGTCGCTGATACTTGTCCCCTCGGCGGCCACCTTCCAGAAGGCCAGCACGGCGTCCAGATCCTCGGGCCCGGCGGCCCGTATACGCGGTTCGCTCATGCGGCGATCCCATCACGCGCGCCCGGCCGCCACCCGACATTCCGGCATACGGACCGCCCTGCCCGCGCGCCGACCGCCCCTCAGTCCTCGCGCAGCGCCCGCATCACCGGAGCGAAGGCCTCCATGTACGGCTCCAGCACCGCCAGGTAGGTGAATCCGTACCGCTCGCGCCGCGCCCTCACCCGCGCGGTGATCTGCTCCAGGGTCCCGGCCAGGAAGACGGGCAGCTCCACCACCTGGTCGATGATCAGGTGCGGCACGTGCCCCAGAAGGGGGCGGACGGCGGCCTCGCGGTCCTCGGTCACGACGACCATCCGGACGAGCAGGTTCAGCTCCGCCGGCTCCTCACGATCCGCCGCCGGCTCCCGGTAGCGGGCCACGCGCTCGTCGAGCTCCTCGGCGGTGACGACGGCCGGCTGCCCCGTCGTACTGCCTCGCACCGTACGTGCGCCCGTGAAGGCGGCGATCGCGGCGTGGCGGGCGGTCAGTGCCATGAGGGTGACGCCGAAGCGGAAGGACGCGACTTGAACTCTCCTCGTAGACAGGTGACTTCGGCCAAGGGGTCCGCGGAGTCAATCAGGCCGTGTGCGACGGCCGCCAGCACGTTCACGCGGCGGGAGCCCGGCCCGCGGGTCCGGGTTGCCGGTCGGCTCGGGAGCCCCCTTGCCGCTGCTGCCGGACAGGTCACCGACTGGGGGAGCGCTCGTCGCGGCCGTCGCCCGCCACCGCGCCGAGATATGCGACACCCTCGGCTACGACGGTCCCCACGCCCGCGCCGCCTGGTCGCCGGCGGGGTCAAGGTCGCCACCACGCCCGAGCAGGTACGGGACCTCGCCCTGCTGGTCCAGAGCGGTGAAGCCTCGGTCGACGACATCGCCGAGGAGCTGCGCCGGTGGAGCGTGTGACTACGCGTCGGTTTCGGGCGGCCGCCAGGCCGTGCCGAGCACGCAGTACGAACTCGGCAGGGCCGGCCCGTTCTCCGGCATCATCACCCGCCGGTAGGGCCCGAGCGCGAACCCCGCGTCCCGCAGCGCGGCGACCGGTTCGCGGGACAGATGGCAGCCGCCGGACAGCGGAGGCCACAGCGTCCGGTCCAGCGCGCGCTGGGTGAAGGTCATCACCCGCCCACCGCCCCGGCCGTGCTCGAAGAACCGGACCTGTCCGCCGGGCCGCAGCACCCGCCGCAGCTCCCCGAGCGCCCGTGGTACGTCGCGGACACTGCACAGCACGAGCGAGACCACGGCAGCGTCGAAGGCCTCGCTCTTGACCGGGAGGGCCTCCGCCGCACCCGGCGCCACGTCGACCGGCACCTGGGCACGCAGCGCCGCCTCGACGGCCAACTGCCGCAGCACGCGCTCAGGTTCGATGGCGACGACTTCCGAGACGGTGCCCGGGTAGTGCGAGAAGTTCAGCCCGTTGCCCGCACCGACCTCGATCACCCGCCCGGACAGCCCGGCGAGCAGCCGCTCGCGCACGCTCCCCATTCCCATCCGGGTCTCGGCCCCCACACTGAACCGGGCGTAGCAGCGGGCGAACAGCGGATGGTGCACGGCGTCCCGCGGCACCCCGCGGGCACGGGCGGATCGCAGCGCCATGGGACCTCCCTCACGAGGTGGTGCCTTACCGCGATTGTCCCCCGTTCGAGCCCCGCGCACCCACCGCGCGGACGGCTCGTTTCCGGCCGCGGGCTGGGCCGGGCCGGTCGAGGGCCGGGCGGTGGCGGTGGCGCGCGCTCAGCGTCAGTGCCCTGGGTCTCTGGGTCTCGGGGTCTCTGGGTCCCTGGGGCGGCCGGGGGCGCCGACCGCAGGGCCCCAGAGACCCCGAGACGAGGGCGGGGGCGGCGGGCCCCAGCCCGCCGCGTCCCGCCCGGCGGCAGCCTCAGGCCGTACCGCCAGCC
Organism: Streptomyces sp. NPDC096048; assembly: GCF_044763415.1. Lineage (NCBI taxonomy): Bacteria > Bacillati > Actinomycetota > Actinomycetes > Kitasatosporales > Streptomycetaceae > Streptomyces > Streptomyces sp. NPDC096048. The sequence goes on along the minus strand of NZ_JBIWGG010000004.1, from coordinate 533,529 downwards.
GGGGTGCCTTCCGGGTCCGAGGCGTGTCCGGCGCGCGGCTTCCCCGGCCGGGGCGCCGCCCAGTGCGGCGCCCCGGCCGGAAGGCGGCCGCTGGTGGTGGACGGGGGCCTGCCGCCACCGGTCAGCGTGCCCCTCGGCCCCGAACGTGTCCGGCCCCGAACGTGTCCGGCACCCGGCGCCGCCGCCGGTGTGGCGCCTCAGAGGTGCGTAAGCGCCCGGTCAGGGCGCCTCCCGGGCCCGGAACGCGTCCGCGTCCCACGTGCCCCCCAGCCGGGGCGCCAGCCAGTGCGGTGCCGTCGACCGGAAGGCCGCCGGCGGAAGGGAGCCCGCTCCGGCGGGCAGGGCGCCCAGCAGGGGAGCCCCGGCCACGACCGGGAGGTCCGCGAGATTGCAACGCGAGGCGAGGTCCGGGGCCCCGGGCCAGCTGCCGATCACGACGCCCGGCAGCTCCAGCCCACGGGAACGCAGCTCACGCGCCGTCAGTTCCGTGGTGTTCAGCGTGCCCAGCCCGGCCGACGCCACCAGCAGCACCGGCGCTCCGAGGAGCCCGGCGACGTCCGCCAGCGACCCGCCGGCCGCGTCGAAGCGCACGAGCAGGCCGCCCGCGCCCTCGACCAGCACCAGGTCGTGCTCGGTCGCCAGCTTGTCCGCGGCCTCCGCCACCTCCTGCGGGCGCACCGGAGCCCGGCCGGCCCGGCGCGCGGCCGTACCCGGGGCCAACGGCTCGGGGTACCGGGCCACTTCGGCGGCCGTCACGGCACCCGCGAGGCGCGCCACCTCCTGGGCGTCCCCGGGCTCGTCCGGCCGTACACCCGTCTGGGCGGCCTTCAGTACGGCCACCGACCGGCCGCCCGCCCGCGCCGCCGCGGCGACGGCGGCGGTCACGACCGTCTTGCCGATCTCCGTGCCCGTGCCCGTGATCACCAGTACCGGCATGTCATCCCTCCCGTGCCGCCGTGCACACCGCGCGGGCGATCCGTGCCACGTCCGCGTCGCCCGTGACGTACGGCGGCATGGTGTAGATCAGGTCGCGGAACGGCCGCAGCCACACGCCCTCGCGCACGGCCGCCTCCGTCGCCGCCCGCATGTCGACGGCGTGGTCGAGCTGCACCACGCCGATCGCGCCGAGCACCCGTACGTCGGTCACGCCCGGCAGCTCGGCGGCGGGTGCCAGCCCGTCACGCAGGCCCGCCTCGATCCGCCTGACCTCCCCGAGCCAGTCCTGGCCGAGGAGCAGCCCGATGGAGGCGCAGGCCACGGCCGCCGCCAGTGGATTGCCCATGAACGTCGGCCCGTGGGCCAGCACCGGCACCTCGCCCCGCGAGATGCCGTCGGCCACCCGTGACGTGCACAGCGTGGCCGCCATCGTCAGATAGCCGCCGGTCAGCGCCTTGCCCACGCACATCACATCCGGCGTCACCGCCGCGTGCTCCGCCGCGAACAACGCGCCCGTACGCCCGAACCCGGTCGCGATCTCGTCGAACACCAGCAGCACGCCGTGCGCGTCGCACGCCTCCCGCAGTACCCGCAGATACGCGGGGGAGTGGAACCGCATCCCGCCGGCGCCCTGCACCACCGGCTCGACGATCACCGCGGCCAGTTCGTCGGCGTGCCGCTCGACCAGCGCGCGCAGGTGATCCGCGTAGGACTCCTCGTACTCCGTCGGCGGCGCGTCCGCGAAGACCTGGCGCGGCAGGACGCCCGCCCACAGCTCGTGCATCCCGCCCTCGGGGTCGCACACCGACATGGGCTGCCAGGTGTCGCCGTGATAGCCGCCGCGCCAGGTCAGCAGGCGGCGCTTGGCGGGGCGGCCCAGCGAGCGCCAGTACTGCAGGCACATCTTCACCGCGACCTCGACCGACACCGACCCGGAGTCGGCGAGGAAGACGTGCTCCAGGCCCTCGGGGGACATGTCGACGAGCAGCTTCGCCAGCCGCACGGCGGGCTCGTGGGTGAGACCGCCGAACATCACATGGCTCATCCGCCCCAGCTGGTCGCGCGCGGCCTCGTTCAGCACCGGGTGGTTGTAGCCGTGGATCGCCGACCACCAGGACGACATGCCGTCGACGAGTTCGCCCGAGCCGTCGGCCGGACGCAGCCGCACCCCGCTCGCCGACTCCACGACGAGCGGGTCCTGCCGACCGGGCATGGGGCCGTAGGGATGCCAGACGTGCCGCCGGTCGAGGGCCAGCAGGTCGTCCGCGGTCAGTGCGGGCTCAGGCATTGGGCGCGAGGTCCGTGCCGGCACCGCGGCGGCGTACGGCGACCAGGTCCGTACGGGCTTCGCCGGCCACCGCCGGTTCGGCGGGCGCGCCGGCCCCGCGACCGGCCCCGGCCGGTACGGACCCGCACACACCACCGTCCGCGTGCGACCCGCAGCCCCCGCCCTCGGCGTGCGACCCGCAGGCACCGCCGTCCGCGTGCGACCCGCACCCGCCCCGCTCCGCCGCCCGGTGCTCCGGCAGGGTCACCTCGCCGGCGCCCTCCACCTCGAACCCGGCGTCCGCGATCATCTCCAGGTCGGCGTGGCCCGCCTGCCCCTCGCTGGTGAGGTAGTCGCCGAGGAAGATGGAGTTGGCCAGGTTCAGCGCGAGCGGCTGCATCGTGCGCAGGTGGACCTCGCGCCCGCCCGCGATGCGCACCTCGACGTCCGGGCAGACGAACCGCGTCATCGCCAGGATGCGCAGGCACCGCTGCGGGGTGAGGTGCCACTCCTTGGCCAGCGGCGTGCCCTCCATCGGGATCAGGAAGTTGACCGGCACCGAGTCCGGGTCCAGCGCACGCAGCGAGAAGACCACGTCGACCAGGTCCTCGTCGCTCTCGCCCATGCCCGCGATGAGTCCCGAGCAGGCGGACAGCCCGGCCGCGTGCGCCTTGTTCACCGTGTCCACCCGGTCGGCGTACGTGTGCGTGGTCGTGATGTCCCCGTACGTCGCCTCGGACGTGTTGAGGTTGTGGTTGTAGGCGTCGGCGCCCGCCTCGCGCAGCCGCTCCGCCTGGCCGTCGGAGAGCAGGCCCAGGCAGGCGCACACCTCGACGGCCTCGTTCTGTTCCTTGATGGCCTTGATGGTGTCCGAGACCCGGTCCACGTCCCGGTCGGTCGGACCGCGTCCGCTGGCCACCAGGCACACCCGCTTGGCGCCCCCGGCCACGCCCGCGGCGGCGGCCTGGGAGGCCTGGTCGGGCTTGAGCCAGGTGTACTTGAGGATCTCGGCCTTGGAGCCGAGCCGCTGCGAGCAGTAGGAGCAGTCCTCGGGGCACAGGCCCGACTTGAGGTTGACGAGATAGTTGAGTTTCACCCGTCGGCCGAACCAGTGGCGGCGCACCTTGCCGGCCGCGGCCACCACATCGAGCAGGTCGTCGTCGGAAGTGGCGAGGACGGCAAGAGCCTCCTCGCGGGTCGGCGACTCGCGCCGAAGCCCCTTGTCCACCAGCGTGTTCAGCAGGTCCATGAGAGCCGATCCTGTCCTAAGGGGCCGCCCGGGGCCAAGGAGACTTTGCACAACACTGACAGATCGCCGTGTGGGTATTGCCACACCTCGCGGGGGCTGTCGGGCCGCTAATGTCTGTCCACTGCCTACAAAACTCCGGAGGACCGACCCATGGCGTTCGGCTGGATCGACGAGCAGGCCCAGGCGCGCCGCCGGGCCGGGCTCGTACGGATTCTTCGCCCCCGCCCGGCCGACTCGCCGTTGCTGGACCTGGCGAGCAACGACTACCTCGGCCTGGCCCGGCACCCGGAGGTCACCGAGGGGGCGGCCCGGGCCGCGCGGACCTGGGGCGGCGGTGCGACCGGCTCCCGGCTCGTGACCGGCACGACCGAACTCCACGCCGAGCTCGAACGCGAACTGGCCGCCTACTGCGGCTTCGAGGCCGCGCTCGTCTTCTCCTCCGGCTACGCGGCCAACCTCGCCGCGGTCACCGCGCTGGCTCCGCACGGCTCCCTCGTCGTCTCCGACGCGGGCAACCACGCCTCGCTCATCGACGGCTGCCGGCTCGCGCGCGGGACGACCCAGGTCGTGGCGCACGCCGACCCGGACGCCGTACGCAAGGCACTGGCGACGCACGACGGGCCCGCCGTCACCGTCTCCGACACGGTCTTCTCGGTCGACGGCGACGCCGCGCCGCTCGCCGCGCTCGCCGAGGCGTGCCGGGAGCGCGGCGCCGGGCTGGTCCTCGACGACGCCCACGGCCTCGGTGTCCTCGGCGACGGCGGCCGGGGCGCCCCGCACGCGGCGGGACTCGCGGGCGCCGACGACGTCGTCGTGACGGTGACGCTGTCCAAGTCGCTCGGCGGTCAGGGCGGTGCCGTGCTCGGCCCCGCCCGGGTGATCGACCACCTGGTCAACGCGGCCCGGACCTTCATCTTCGACACCGGCCTCGCCCCCTCGTCGGCGGGCGCGGCGCTGGCGGCGCTCACCCTGCTGCGCCGAGAGCCCCAGCGGGCGGCGCGGGCACGCGAGGTGGCGGCGGAACTGCACAGCCGCCTGACCGCCCTCGGGCTTTCGGCGGTACGTCCGGACGCCGCGGTCGTCTCGGTGCGCGCCCCCTCCCCGGAGGGGGCCGTGCGGTGGGCGGCCGACTGCCGTGCGGCCGGCCTGTCCGTGGGCTGCTTCCGCCCTCCTTCCGTACCCGACGGCATCTCACGGCTCAGGCTGACCGCTCGTGCGGACCTTTCCGGGGAACAGATCGAACGCGCTGTACGGGTGATCGGCGAAACGCGACCATGAGTCGGCGTGACACGGCCGTGCTTCGCCCGGTGCCGGGCCGGTTCAGCCGCGGTGGACGGCGGCCGTGAACGTCGCCCAGCTCCCGGGGGAGAAGAGCAGCGCGGGCCCGGCCGGGTCCTTGGAGTCCCGCACAGCCAGCAGTCCGGCCCAGGGGCCGGCTGACGGCCGGGCCGTCTCCACGCAGTTGTTCGCTCCGGTGCTGTAGCTGCTGCGCAGCCACCGCACGCCGTGCAGATCGGTGCCGGCAGGGATGTGCCGACAGAGTGCGGACGGTGAGCCTGTCATGGTGCCTCCTTACGCGCCTGCCGCTGTCGCGGCGATGAAGTCCAACGAGTCCTCGGGCGAAAGGGCATGGATCAGAAGGGCGTTGAAGGCCTCGGTATAGGCCTCTAGGTCTTCTTTCCGTTCGAGATGCAGGCTACTCGTCAAGTGGTCGAGAACAACCACGTCCAGATCCGAAGTGCTCGAAAAAGAGAAGATTACGAAAGGGCCGGTGACACCGATGTGCGCCCCGGCGGCAAACGGCAGTACCTGGAGCCGGACATGGGGCAGGCGCGCGGCCTCGACCAGGCGCGCCAGCTGACGGGACATGACACCGGGGCCGCCCACCTCGCGGCGCAGCACCGCCTCGTCCAGGACCGCGCTCAGCAGCAGCGGCGGCTGCGCCCGCAGTACGTCCTGCCGGGCCAGCCGGACCTCCACCAGCGTGTCCAGCCGCTCCTCCGGCAGCCCGTCCGCCGCGGCGCGCGTCACCGCGCGGGCGTACTCCGGTGTCTGCAGCAGCCCGGGGACCACCGTGGTCTCCAGTGTGCGCATCGCGCTCGCCTGGGACTCCAGGCTGATGAAGTCGCGGTAGGTCGGGGGCAGTACCCCGCGATAGGCGTGCCACCAGTGGTTCCGGCCGCCCGCGTCGTCGGAGCCCGCCAGCATCACCAGCAGCTCCCGCAGCTGGTCGTCGTCCACGCCGTACGCGTCCAGCAGTAACCGCACGTCGGCCGGTTTCGCCCCGCTCGTCCCGGTCTCGATCCGGCTGACCTTCGACTGGTGCCAGCCCACCAGCCGGGCCGCCTCGCCGCTGGTGATACCCGTCGACGTGCGCAGGGCGCGCAGTTCGGCGCCCAGCTTCCGACGGCGCACCACGGGGCCGTGCTGCATGGGCCACTCCCTTACTCCTTATGGGCCGCCCGAATACGCTCTGCCGTCGCAGAGTTCACCGCTTTGAGCGACAGATATATGCATATCTTGGTGGATCGCCGCCCTTCACCGGCCCGGTGATGGCAGTCTGGCGGCGAAGCACCAGTCCGGGACCGTACTCGAACCATCCGCTCCGTGTCCGGCTGCGGTCCCGTGGGAAAGGGACGACGTCGCCATGGCAGACCATCTGGAAGCATCCGTCACTCTGCCGAGCGATCCAGCCTCGGTGGCCGCCGCGCGTACCTATGTCGTCGGGACACTGGCGGAGTGGGGCCTGCCGCCGGAGACCGACGTGTCCGAAACCGTCCGGCTCATCGTTTCCGAGCTGACGACCAACGCGGTCCAGCACACGTTCGGACAGTCACCCACCTTCACCGTGGACCTCGTGCTCGACCGTGACGAGCGGCTGCGCATCGGTGTCACCGACAGCCACCCGCGGTTCCCCAAGCGCCTGCCCGCGGCCGTCCAGCAGGACAACGGCCGAGGCATGGTGATCATCCGCTGGCTGACGGCGGAGTGCGGCGGCAAGCTGAGAGTGCGGCCCACACGCGAGGGGGGCAAGACCGTCTCCATCGAACTGCCCTGGGCGCCGCCGGGCGGTCCGGTGCCCGCCGAACCGGCCACGGTCGCCGGGCAGGCCGTGGGAGGCCAGGAACCGCGGCGGTGACGCGCCGACGGCACCCGGCGCGTCCCAGGCGCATACCGCGCACCCGAGGGGGGCGACGGCGGGGCAGGACGCCGTCACCCCCTCGGGCGGGCTACTTGACCCGGCCGTACCAGACGCTGCCGGTCCAGATCTTCTGCAGACGCACCACGTCCCCGGTCTTCGGGGCGTGCCAGATCTTGCCCTTCCCGGCGTAGATGCCGACGTGGTAGACGCTGCGGCCCGAGTGGAAGAACACCAGGTCCCCGGTCTTGCGGTTCTTGGCGGAGATATGACGGGTCTGGTTGTACTGCTGGGCGGCGGTGCGCGGCAGCGTCTTGCCGGCCTTCTTGAACGAGTACAGCGTCAGCCCCGAGCAGTCGAACCTGCTTGGTCCGACGGCGCCCCATTTGTACGGCGCGCCCTTCTTGGAGGCGGCGATCTTGAGGGCCTTCGTCGCATGGCTCGCCGCGGCCGCCTCGGAGGCGACACCGGGAACCACTACGGAACCGCCCACGGCGGCGAGAGTGAGGGCCGAGGCCGTACCGGCACGGGCCATCAGCGACGGGACACGATTGAGCGCGGACATGCGCAACCCTTCGTCAGCCGCCTGTGAAGGATGACCTGTCGGATTCGGGCTGGCGAAGTTGCCCGGCCGCACGAGTGCGGCTTCACCCCAAGGGCTGCTCGGCCCGGTGCGTCTCCCACGGAGACGACCGTTCCGGCGACCCGTCGTGCTCGGGTCCTCCACTCCTGCCGATCCACTCCTGTCGACCGGTCGTCCGGGCGGCGGCAGGACTCGGCGTCCGCCCGGACCGCCCCGCCGCTGCGGCGGGGGCTTGTCGTCAGTCACGGATCTTGTCTCGCCCGAGGGGAAATTCCCAACGGAACGTGCCCTTTGTGTTGTTACTCACCACTCACCCGTTCGGGTGGACGGCGCTGTGTTCGAGCCATCGATGGGTGTGGTGACGACCCCGGGACCAGCGACGCAGTGGCTCATCCCGCTGTCCGGACACGCGGGTCGCGCAAGCTCGGCCGGTCGCAAATCGGAGGTGTTCCTACGCCGAAAGGCGGTAAGCCGTTCGGTCCGTTTCGACTGCGGGTGCCTCAACTGCCGGAACAGGGCGGAAGGCCGACTCGAGCCGTCCGCCGTTCACCGTCCAGCACGCGCAGCGCCCGGGCCAGGGTCGTGGCGTGCAGTTCCGTCTCGCTCCGCCGGTGCATCAGCGCCAGCGCGTCGCGCAGGGCGGCCGCCTTGCCGACCAGCGCCTGGGCGGCCCGCAGCCCGCGGTAGGTGTCGCCCTCCCGCGCGGGGTTGATGCGCCCGAGCAGATCGACGACGTCCAGGTACCGGTCGATCAGCTCCGCTTCGGCGCGGGTCAGGGCGGGCAGAGGCGGCAGCTCCGGTGGCAGCATGGCCGGATCACCTCGCGCCGGATGTCGGGGACACGGACCTGCGACTGGGCACGATCCGGTCCACCAGTCCGTACTCCAGGGCCTGTTGCGCGTCCAGGACGGTGTCCCGCTCGATGTCCGCGTTCACCTGTTCGGGGCTGCGCCCTGTGTGCCGTACGAGGATCTCCTCCAGGTGGGCGCGGACGCGGATCAACTCGTCGGCCCGGATGGCCAGGTCGCTCGCCTGCCCTTCCACCGGGACGGTGAGCGCGGGCTGATGGATGACCACCCGCGCGCCCGGCAGGACGGCGCGTTTGCCGGGTGTGCCCGCCGCCAGCAGCACCGCGGCGGACGAGCCGGCCTGTCCGAGGCAGGTCGTCTCCACGTCGCAGGCGACGTAGCGCATGGTGTCGTAGATCGCCGTCATCGCGGTGAAGGAGCCGCCGGGCGAGTTGATGTAGAGCGCGATGTCCCGGTCCGGGGCCTGGTGTTCCAGATACATGAACTGCGCCATCACGTCGTTCGCGGAGGTCTCGTCGACCGGCGCTCCGAGGAAGACGATCCGCTCCTCCAGCAGCTTCGAGTACGGGTCCGTCGTCCGGTTCCCGGCGCTCGCGCGCTCGGTGAACTCGGGCAGGACGTGACGGGCGAACGGTCGGGTCATGGCGAACCCCTCCTCGTGGCAGAACCGTGTTCGGCTGCACTGCATCCTGTAAAAAATGTACAGGACGTACGTTATGAGAGGGGGGAATCGTTGGGGTTCGGCCGTTCGCGGGCAGCGGAAGGGAGCCTTCGAGGACCGGTGAGGGCCGCGTTCATCCCCCGGTCGGCGGCTCGTGCAGGCCGAAAGAGGAGCCCTGGTCGTCCCGGCACAGCGCGAACCGGCCGAACCGGGCCACCGACCCCGCGTCTTCCTCGCCCTCCTCGCCGAGGTCCTGGACCGAGCCGCCCAGTTCCCGCACCCTGGCCAGGGCGGCGTCCAGGTCGTCGACCCGGAAGAAGAGGTACGGCGAGGCTCCCGCGTCACCGCCGTGCAGGCCGCCCGGCACGCCGCCGGTGCCGATGGAGAACCCGCGCCCCGTGGGGCCGGCTTCGAGGGCCCAGTCGAACAGGCCGCCGTAGAAGGCGCGCCCGCGCTCGGGATCTGCCACGCCGAGCTCGAAGAACGACGGTTCGCCTGTCATGGGGCACCTCCCGCGGGCCGGTGGCCTGTGCTCGCCCCCGCCTCCATCGTCCTCCCCGCCGAACGGCGGCGCAGCCGGTCGTCGCGAGGTGAACCGTAAGCTGGGGGCATGGCCTACGAGATTCCGGTGACGCAAGCCAGGGCTGAGCTCGCCGACCTGATCAACCGGGTGGTGTACGGCGGTGAACGCGTCGTCGTCACGCGCCACGGCAAGCCTCTCGTCGCCCTCGTCTCCGCCGCCGACCTCGAACGTCTGGAGGAACCCCGGGAAGCACCGGGGGACCAGGTGATCACCTCGGTCACCGGAGTCCGCGACGCCGCCTCCTCCGCGCCCCGCGAGCCCCACCGCTTCGGCATCGCGGCGGAACACCGGGGGCCGGACCCGACGTAGGGCCTGTCCGGCGGATCGTGCCGCGGGCGCGGGGCCGGCACGCCTTCGCGCACTGGCCCTCGGGTCAGTGCGCGGAACGCGTGCCGGCCCCGCACCGGCTCTCGGGTGTGAGCGCTGCCCGAGCGGCGTTGCCGTCGGCCGCAAGCCGCACCACCCAGGGCGGGCCGACCGGGCTCGTTCAGGCGGCCGCCGCCGGTGCCGGGGCCCGGTCGGGCGCCGGTGAGTCGCCCCGCGCGCGCTGCCGAAGCGCGCCGCCGAGCAGTACCGCGCCCAGACCCAGCACGGCCCACCACGTGAGCGTCAGCGCGGGGCCGGCGGCTGCGGCGCCGTCGAAGAAGGACACCGAGCGCAACAGCGAGGCGCCCGCGCCCGACGGCAGCCACTGGCCGATCGCACCGGCCGGCTGGGGCAGCATCTCCGGCGCCGAGGACGCTCCCGAGAAGGGGTTGCCCAGCAGCATCATCACGGCCCCGCCCAACCCGAGACCGGCCCGCCCGAGCAGCGCCCCGAGCCCGGCGATACCCGCGCCGACGGCCAGGGTCGACAGCCCGAACACGCCGGCCACGGCCCACCAGTCACCGGTGACCACCCCGAGCCAGCTGTGTGCGATCGCCGCCGCGACCAGGCCGGTCAGCCCGGCGGCGCCGACCAGGGCGGCGACCGCGCGGGCGCCGCGCAGCCCCAGCAGGGTCGTCACCGTGCCCGTCGCGATCCCGGCCAGCGCCAGCGGCAGCACGCTCGCGCCGAAGGCCGCGCCGCGCGGGTCCGCCTCGGGAGCGGGCACCACATCGACGACCTGGACCGGGGTCCCCGAGGCGGAGGCCTGTCCGGTGACCGCCTGCTGCAGCAGCTGGGCGACGGCGGGGCCGGCCGCGGACGCCGTGAGCAGCTTCGGGCCCCGGTCGCCTGCGATCACCGCGCCGTACACGGTCCGTTCCTCCACGGCGTCGCGGGCCGCGTCCTCGTCGGCGTAGCGGTGGATCTCGAAGGCGCCCTCGCGCTGGGTGAGCCGCTGCTCCACCTGCGCGACCGCGGTCGGCGGCCCCGCCACACCGAGCGGCAGATCATGGGGCGCCGTGCGGGCGGCCGGCCAGGCGAAGGCCCACAGGGCCAGCGACACCAGCACGGGAACCAGGACGATCACGGCGATCATGCGACGGCTGTCCATGAGAGCTCCTATCAAAAAGAAGGATCGTTCGTTTTACTTGGGACACCACCGTGCGACCGTTCGGCGTCCTTGTCAAGAAGGAACGTTCGTTTTAGATTGGGGTCATGGCCCGCGTATCCCAGGAACACCTCGACGCCCGCCGCCGGCAGATCCTCGACGGCGCCGCGCTCTGCTTCGCCCGCAACGGCTTCCACGCCACGTCGATGCAGGACGTGCTGAAAGAGGTCGACCTCTCGGCAGGCGCCGTCTACCGGTACTTCAGCGGCAAGGAGGAGCTGATCGAGGCCATCGTCACCGAGGTGCTCGGCGCCCTCCGCAGCGTCTACGAGCGTGCCGCGCAGGAGAGCCCGCCGCCCATGCCCGACGAACTCATCGCCCGCACCCTGGCGCACATGGCGCGGGAGCGGCCGGCCGTGACGGACGACGGCGAGTGGCTGTTCCCGCGGCTCATGATCCAGGCCTGGGGTGAGACGCTGCGCAATGACGCGCTGTCCGCCCTTTTGGGTGAAGGGTTCACCAAGGTGACGGCGGCCTGGGCGAAGGTCGTGGTCCGCTACCAGGAAACCGGCATGATGCGCGACGACGTCGACCCGGAGGCCGTGGCCCGGACGCTGATGGCCACGGTGCAGGGGTTCGGTGCCCAGTACGCGCTGTTCGGCGGTTTCTCTCCGGAGGCGCTCCAGGCGGGCATGCGGGGAGTGTTGAGCATGCGAGAGGTCGCCGCGGGCCCCGGTAATCAGTCGGTCAAATCCGGGTGACGTGGCCGAAACACTCTAGCCCTACTCTGCACCTCGATCCACCTGCGGTTCTGGAGCACAGGCGGGTGCCGTCCCGGCGCATTCATGTGTGTTACATCTAGAGCCGTCGCGGTGGCCGCGGCAGCCGGACCGCCCGGTCCTGGCGTCATGCCCTGTGAGGTGGTAAATGCAACTGACCCCGCACGAGCAGGAGAGACTGCTCATCCATGTGGCGGCGGACGTGGCGGAGAAGCGCCGTGCCCGAGGCGTGAAACTCAACTACCCCGAGGCCGTCGCACTGATCACCTCGCACCTCCTCGAAGGCGCCCGTGACGGTCGCACGGTCGGCGAACTCATGGCCTCCGGACGCAAGGTGCTCCACCGTGACGAGGTCATGGAGGGCATCCCCGAGATGATCCACGACGTGCAGGTCGAGGCCACCTTCCCCGACGGTACCAAGCTGGTCACCGTCCACGATCCGATCATCTGACGGGGCGGCGGTCATGATTCCCGGAGAGATCCTCTTCGCCGATGGGCCGGTCGCCTTCAACGAGGGGTGCGAGACCACCCGCCTGACCGTGCTCAACACCGCCGACCGGCCCGTCCAGGTCGGCTCCCACTACCACTTCGCCGAGGCCAACCCCGCTCTCGACCTCGACCGCGCACTCGCCCGCGGCAAGCGGCTCAACATCGCGGCCGGCACCGCCGTCCGGTTCGAGCCCGGCATCCCGGTCGACGTGGAACTCGTTCCCCTCGCGGGTGCCCGCGTCGTCATGGGTCTGCGCGGCGCGACCGGAGGTGCCCTCGATGCCTGAACTCTCCCGTCCCGCCTACGCCGACCTGTTCGGCCCGACCACCGGCGACCGCGTCCGGCTCGCCGACACCGACCTCCTCGTGGAGATCGAGGAGGACCGCTCGGGCGGCCCCGGCCGCTCCGGCGACGAGGCCGTCTTCGGCGGCGGCAAGGTGCTGCGCGAGTCCATGGGCCAGTCCCGTGCCACCCGCGCCGACGGCGCTCCCGACACCGTTGTCACCGGTGCCGTGATCATCGACCACTGGGGCGTCGTCAAGGCCGACATCGGCATCCGCGACGGCCGGATCACCGCCATCGGCAAGTCCGGCAACCCGGACACCATGGACGGCGTCCACCCCGACCTCGTCATCGGTCCCGAGACGGAGGTCATCGCGGGCAACGGCAAGATCGTCACCGCCGGCGGCATCGACACGCATGTCCACTTCATCGCGCCGGCCGCCGTCGACGAGGCCCTCGCCTCCGGCGTCACCACCCTGATCGGCGGCGGCACGGGCCCCGCCGAGGGCAGCAAGGCGACCACCGTCACCCCGGGTTCCTGGCACCTCGCGCGGATGTTCGCCGCCCTGGAGTCCAGCCCCGTCAACATCGGCTTCCTGGGCAAGGGCAGCACCATGTCCAAGGAGTCCATGCGCGACCAACTGTGCGCCGGCATCCTCGGTTTCAAGATCCACGAGGACTGGGGCGCCACCCCGGCCGTCATCTCCGCCTGTCTGGACGTGTGCGAGGAGTCCGGAGTCCAGCTCGCCGTCCACACCGACACCCTGAACGAGGCGGGCTTCGTCGGCGACACCTTCGACGCCGTCGCCGGCCGCACCCTGCACGCCTTCCACGTCGAGGGTGCCGGCGGCGGCCACGCGCCTGACATGATCACGGCGGTCTCGCTGCCCAACATGCTGCCGGCGTCCACCAACCCGACCCGGCCGCACACCGTCAACACCGTCGAGGAGCACCTCGACATGCTGATGGTCTGTCACCACCTGAACCCCGCGGTCCCCGAGGACCTGGCCTTCGCGGAGTCCCGCATCCGGCCCAGCACCATCGCGGCCGAGGACATCCTGCACGACATGGGAGCGATCTCCATCATGGCGTCGGACGCCCAGGCCATGGGCCGCATCGGAGAGGTGATCCTGCGGACCTGGCAGACCGCGCACGTGATGAAACGTCGCCGGGGCTTCCTGCCCGGCGACACCCGCGCCGACAACCTGCGCGCCCGTCGATATGTCGCCAAGTACACCATCAACCCCGCCGTCGCCCAGGGCATCGAGCACGAGGTCGGCTCCGTCGAGGCCGGCAAGCTCGCCGACCTGGTGCTCTGGGACCCGCGGTTCTTCGGAGTGAAGCCGCAGTTGGTGCTCAAGGGCGGCCAGATCGCGTACGCGCAGGTGGGCGACGCCAACGCCTCCATCCCCACCCCGCAGCCGGTCCTGCCGCGCCCTATGTTCGGCGCGCTCGGCACGGCACCCGCCGCCAACTCGGTCGCCTTCGTGGCGGAGGCGACCATCGAGGCCGGGCTGCCGGAACGCCTCGGTCTCGGGCGGGCGTTCGTGCCCATCCGGTCGACCCGCGGCCGTACCAAGGCCGACATGCGGCAGAACGACGCCCTGCCACGCGTCGAGGTCGCCGCGGACTCCTTCGCGGTGACCATCGACGGCGAGCTCGTCGAACCAGCGCCCGTCGCCGAACTACCGCTCTCGCAGCGGTACTTCCTCTTCTGAGCGCCGACATGAGCCGCGCAGCACTGCTCGTCCTCGCGGACGGCCGCTTCCCCGCCGGAGGTCACGCCCACTCCGGCGGGGCGGAGGCCGCCGTAAGGGCCCGACGCATCACGGACGCCGCGAGCCTGGAGGAGTTCTGCCGGGGGCGGCTGCACACGAGCGGGGCCGTCGCGGCCTCCCTCGCGGCGGCCGCGGCCCTCGGCGTCGACCCCAGCGAACTCGACCTCGCCGCGGACGCCCGCACCCCGTCACCCGCGCTGCGGCTGGCGGCACGCAGGCTCGGGCGGCAGCTCCTGCGGGCTGCCCGCGCCACCTGGCCGCATCCCGAACTCGACGCGCTGGCGCAGCGGTTTCCCAAGGGCGCCCACCAGCCCGTCGTGCTCGGGCTGACCGCGCGCGCGGCCGGGCTCGGGCCGCTGGACGCGGCGTACTGCTCCGCCTACGAGGGGGTGAGCGGGCCGGCGACGGCCGTGGTGCGGCTGCTCAGCCTCGACCCGTTCGACGCGACCGGTGTGCTCGCGCGGCTCGCGCCGGACCTCGACCGGGTGGCACGGGACGCGGTGGAGGCGGGGCGGCAGGCCGTGACCGGCGGGGTCGACGTGCTGCCCGCGCGGTCGGCGCCGTTGCTGGAGATCGGGGCGGAGACGCATGCCGCATGGCCCGTGCGGTTGTTCGCCTCGTAGGGGGCCGGTTCGTGGGGCCGGTTCGCCCCGCCGCCCCTTTCCCTTCCCGACCCCAGGGGCTCTGTCCCTTCGGCCCCGCCAGGGAGCCCCGCCCCCTGGACCCCCGTCGGCCTTGACGGCCTCGTCCTCAAACTCCCCAGAGGGGGAGACCCCGGCACGGGCTGGATACAGCCGGCCTCGGCTTTCCAGACGCCGGACGGGCCGGACACAGCCGGCCTCAGTTCTCGTACAGGAGTCGCAGCATGCATCTTGACCATCACCACGACCTCCCCGCCGTCTCCGCCGACGCCCACCGGCCCGACGGACGCCGCCGCGCCCTGCGGATCGGGCTCGGCGGGCCCGTCGGATCCGGGAAGACCGCGACCGTCGCCGCGCTCTGCCGGGCGCTGCGGGAGGACTTCTCCCTCGCCGTCGTCACCAACGACATCTACACCCGTGAGGACGCCGAGTTCCTGCTCCGGGAGGCGGTGCTGCCGCCGGAGCGGATCAGTGCCGTCGAGACGGGGGCCTGCCCGCACACCGCGATCCGGGACGACATCTCCGCCAACCTGGAGGCCGTCGAGGATCTGGAGGACGAGGCCGGGCCGCTCGACCTGGTCCTGGTGGAGTCCGGCGGGGACAACCTCACCGCCACCTTCTCCAAGGGGCTCGTCGACGCCCAGATCTTCGTCATCGACGTGGCCGGGGGAGACGACATCCCGCGCAAGGGCGGACCCGGCGTCACCACCGCCGACCTGTTGATCGTGAACAAGGTGGACCTCGCCCCGTACGTCGGCTCGGACCTCGCGCGCATGGCGGCCGACGCGAAGGCACAGCGCGGTGAACTGCCCGTCGTACTCCAGTCGCTGCGGAGCGAGGGCGGCGTGCGGGAGGTCGCGGACTGGGTGCGGGACCGGATCGCCGCGTGGACCGCGTGACCACTCCGGGCGGCGTACGGGCGAAAGCGCGCGTGCTCGCCCACGGCGACGGACGCGGCGGCACCGTCCTGCCGGTGCTGGAGGGGGAGGGCCCCCTCGCGGTGCGGCGCACCCGGGGGAGCGGTGCCGAGGCCCGGGTGATGCTGGTCGGCACGATGAGCGGGCCGCTCGGCGGCGACCGCTTCACGGTCGCCGCCGAGGCTGACCGGGGCGCCCGGCTCCGGGTCGGCTCGGCCGCCGCCACCCTCGCCCTGCCGGGGCAGGACAAGGCCGGGGCCCGTTACGACGTCGAGCTCGCCGTCGGCGACGACTCCGAACTCCACTGGCTGCCGGAGCAGTTGATCTCCGCGCACGGTAGCGACCTGCACGTCACCACACGTGTCGACCTCGCCCGCAACGCCCGCTTCCTGCTGCGGGAGGAACAAGTGCTCGGCCGGTCCGGCGAGGAACCGGGGCGGCTCACCAGCCGTCTGACCGTACGGATCGCCGGCCGGTGCGTACTCGATCAGGAACTGGCCTGCGGTCCCGGCGCCCCGGGCGGCTGGGACGGCCCCGCCGGGCTGGCGGGGCACCGTGCCGTCGGACAGCTCGTCGTCGTACGACCGGAGTTCGCGGCCGGACCACCGGCGGCGCGGGCCCTCACCGAGGGCGTGGCGGTCATGCCGCTCGCCGGGCCCGCCGTACTGGTGACGGCCGTGGCCCCGGACGCCCTGCTGCTCAGGCGGCTGCTGGAGGAGGCGTCGGACGCGCTGGGCTGAGGTCCCGGCGATCGAACATTATTCTCCGTTTATCGGATTGGCAAAGAAGTAGTATCACCTCTGTCCTCAGGGAACGCACAGCCGCGAGGATCCCCGTACTTGTCGCAATCATGTACGGGGAGGGCCACTTGAGGAAGAGCAGACTGGGGCGCAGGACGGCGGCGTTCGGATCGGCCGGAGCACTGGTCACCGCCACACTCGTGGCCGGCGCCGTCGCGGCGCCCGCCGCGAACGCCGCTCCGGCCACCGGCCACGGACACGCGAAGGGCTGGGACCGCGAGGCCCGCGGCACCGCCATCGCCGCGGCCCGTGCCGCGCGGGCCGGTGTCGACTGGCAGGACTGCCCCGCCGACTGGAACCTGCCCAAGCCGATCCAGTGCGGCTACGTCACGGTGCCGCTCGACTACGCCAAGCCCTTCGGCAAGCAGATCAGGATAGCCGTCGACCGCATCGGCAACACCGGCACCAAGGCCGAGCGCCAGGGCGCGCTCCTCTACAACCCCGGCGGCCCGGGCGGCTCCGGCCTGCGCTTCCCGGCCCGCGTCACCGGCAAGAGCGCGGTCTGGGCCGACGTGGCCAAGGCCTACGACTTCGTCGGCTTCGACCCGCGCGGCGTCGGCAAGTCCGCGCCCATCTCCTGCGTCGACCCGCAGGAGTTCGTCAAGGCACCCAAGATGGACCCCGTGCCCGGCTCCGAGGCCGACAAGCTCGCCCAGCGCAAGCTCGCCCGCGAGTACGCCGAGGGCTGCTACGAGCGCAGCGGCGAGATGCTCCCGCACATGACCACGCCGAACACCGCGCGCGACCTCGACGTCGTCCGCGCCGCGCTGGGCGAGAAGAAGCTCAACTTCCTCGGCGTCTCCTACGGCACCTACCTCGGCGCCGTCTACGGCACCCTCTTCCCGGACCACGTGCGCCGGATGGTCGTCGACAGCGTCGTCAACCCGTCCCGCGACAAGATCTGGTACCAGGCCAACCTGGACCAGGACGTCGCCTTCGAGCGGCGCTGGAAGGACTGGCAGGACTGGGTCGCGAAGAACGACGCCACCTTCCACCTCGGCGACACCCGCGCCGAGGTCCAGGAGAAGTGGCTCGAACTGCGCGCCACCGCGAAGAAGGAGCCGCTCGGCGGGGTCGTCGGCCCGGCGGAACTGATCTCCTTCTTCCAGAGCGCCCCGTACTACGACTCCGCGTGGGTGCCGGTCGCGACCGTCTTCGGCAAGTACGCCGCCGGTGACACCCAGGCCCTCGTCGACGCCGCCGCCCCCGACCCGTCCGACACAGCGGGCAACGCCTCCGCGGAGAACGGCAACGCCGTCTACACCGCCGTGGAGTGCACCGACGCCAAGTGGCCCACCGACTGGAACACCTGGGACCGGGACAACACCCGGCTGCACCGCGACCACCCGTTCATGACCTGGGCCAACGCCTGGATGAACCTGCCGTGCGCCACATGGCCGGTCAAGCAGCGGACCCCGGTGAACGTGAAGAGCGGCAAGGGACTTCCGCCGGTGCTGATCGTCCAGTCCGAGCGGGACGCGGCCACCCCGTACGCGGGCGCCGTCGAACTGCACCAGCGGTTCGGGGGATCGCGTCTGATCACCGAACGGGACGCCGGTTCGCACGGCGTCACCGGCCTGGTCAACCCGTGTATCAACGACCGGGTGGACACCTACCTGCTCACCGGCAAGGTGGACGCCCGGGACGTGACCTGCGCCCCGCACGCCACGCCCAAGCCGTAACGACGAGCGGACACGAGGAGGGGGCGGCCGGTCCGACCGGCCGCCCCCTCCGCCGTCCTCAGCCCTCCCGCGCCGCCAGCCAGGTGTCCTCCGCCGCGTAGTCGAAGAGGTCGCCGTAAGCCCGCGCCATCTTCGGGTACGCCTCCCGCCAGTCCCGGCCGGCCAGTCGCTCCTCCAGGAAGGCGACCGTGTCCGGCAGGGTCTCGGCGTACCGGACCACCGGGCGGTAGCCCAACTGCCGTTCCGCCGCCGTCATGTCGCACACGACGGGCGTGGGCACCGACCACGGCGTGTCGCCCACGCCGTCCGCGGGCGGCGGACCGTCCACCAGTACGTCCTCGGCCTCCACGCCCATCACCGCGTCGATCGCCGCCGCGATCTCCGCCACCGTCGGCGCGTCCGGGTCGACCGCGTTCAGAACGCGCGTCCCCGGCCGCGGGGCGGCCAGCCGGATCAGCTCGGCGATGGTGTGCACGCTCGCCGGGTGGAAGCGGCTCGCACCGCCGTACGCGAGGACGCGCCGACGCCTGCCGTCGAGGTTGCGCTTGACGAAGTACAGCTCGCGCGGGGTCCGGCAGTGCGGCCCGTGGATCGCGCCCGCGCGCAGCAGGGTGACGGGCAACCGGTCGCCCGCCGCGAGGAGTTCACGCTCCAGTGCGACCTTGCGGGTGGAGTACGAGGTGTCGCCCGGACGGACCGTGCGCTGCTCCTCGGTGAGCGGCACGGGATACTCGGGGAAGCCGTCGGGTTCGGCCTGCGTGTCGAAGTTGCGGCCCTTGTCGTCCTCGTAGACCGACACGCTGGAGATCACCACCGCCGAGCCGACCCGTCCGGCGAGCCGGCCCAGCTGCCGCGCGTGCCCTTCCCCGAAGGCCACCATGTCCACCAGGACGTCACAGCCGTCACCCACCACCGCCGACAGGGCCGCGTCGTCCTCCCGGTCGGCCCGCACCACACGTACGTCCTCGGGCCAGTCCCCGTCCCGCTCGCCGCCCCGCGAGACGGCCGTCACCTCCCAGCCGTCGCGGGCCAGCGCCCCCACCGCCACCCGGCCGATCTGCCCCGTCGCTCCGACCACCACAGCACGTGTCATACGGCGACCGTAGGCGCACACCCGGCCACCCGACCACGCCCTTCTGCCGACGGCAGACGCGAGGAGCGCCGACGGCGGGCAACGAGCCCCGAGCGGCGGCCCCCTAGCGGTGCGGCAGCCGGGGGAACCTCGGCCCCTTCGCCGTCTTCGCCGCCTCCTCGGCCTTCACGTCGGCCGCGTACCGGTCGACGTACTCCTGGCCGGACAGCGTCAGGACGGCGTACATGATCTCGTCGGTGACGGCGCGCAGCACGGCCTTCTCCCGTTCCAGGCCGGCGTAGCGGGAGAAGTCCAGGGGCTCGCCGAAGCGGATCACCACGGGGTGCAGCCTCGGGATCTTCCGGCCCGGCGGCTGCGCTTCGAAGGTGCCGATCATCGCGCAGGGCACCACCGGCACCCCGGCCCTGAGCGCCATCACGGCGACTCCGACCTTGCCCTTGTACAGCCGGCCGTCGTGCGAGCGGGTGCCCTCCGGATAGATGCCGAGCAACTCGTCCTTGCCCAGCACGCCGAGCCCCTCGCGGATCGCGGCCTGCCCCGCCTCCTTACCGGCACGGTCGACGGGGATCTGCCCGGCACTGCGGAAGAAGAAGGCGGTCAGCCGGCCCTTGAGGCCCGGCCCGGTGAAGTACTCGGCCTTGGCGAGGAAGGTGATGCGGCGTCTGAGCACCGCGGGCATCAGGAAGTGGTCCGCGAACGAGAGGTGGTTGCCCGCGACGATGGCCGCCCCCGACGCCGGCACGTGGTCCAGGCCCTCGATCCGGGGGCGGAAGACGACTCTCAGCAGCGGGCCCAGCAGTACGTACTTGAGCACGTAGTAGAACACGGTGTGTCTCCCACTCTCCCGGTAGGCACGGCACGGCTCCGTGTGGGACGTCCGCGTCCGGTGATCGATCGTAGCCCGGACCGTGCCGATCGGGCCGGGCCCGGTTCAGCCCCTCTTCGATCGAACGAGGCATCGACCGGGCGGTGGGGCGCGTTCCGGCCCGACGACGCGTGGTCAGAACTTCGGCGTGGGGGCCCGCGACTCGACCAGCTCCGCCGCCTCCTCCTGGCTCTGCACCGACGGCGGGGAGCCTTCGAGGGGCTGCTGGGCCGTCTCCTTCATGCAGGCCACGGCCACGATTCCGACCAGGGCCGCGGCCATCGCGTAGTAGGCGGGCATCATGTCGGAGCCGGTGACGCTGATCAGGGCGGTGATGACCAGCGGCGTGGTCCCGCCGAACAGCGACGCGGACAGGTTGTAGCCGACCGAGAGGGAGCCGTACCGGACGTTGGTGGGGAACATCGCCGGGAGCGCCGCCGACATCGTGCCGAGCAGGCAGACCAGGGAGAGACCGAGCATCAGCATGCCGGCCGAGACGGCGAGCAGACTGCCGTCCTGCACCAGCACGAAGGCCGGGGCGGACAGGACGAGGAAGCCGATCATGCCGGTCATGAGGAGGGGCTTGCGGCCGTAGCGGTCGGACAGGCGGCCGACCTGGTTGATGATCAGCATCAGCAGCACCATGGTGGCCACCAGGATCATCAGACCGTGGCTCTCGCTGTAGTCCAGCTCGTCCGAGAGATACGTGGGCATGTACGACAGCAGCATGTAGTCGGTGATGTTGTACGCGCCGACGAGCGCGATGCACAGCACCAGCTGCCGCCAGTGCGTGCGGAAGATCTTGGCGAGGTCGCCCCGCGCGGTGGTCTCCACCGCGGTCGCCGCCTCCGAGACGTGGACGTTGGAGTCCTCCAGCTTCAGGAACGCGGGCGTGTCGTCCAGCCTCAGCCGCAGGTAGATACCGACGATGCCGAGCGGCGCCGCGACGAGGAAGGGGATGCGCCAGCCCCAGGCGTCCATGGTGTCGCTGCCGAGCCAGGTCGTGAGGCCGGTGACCAGACTCGCGGCGCCGGTGTACCCGGCCAGCGTGCCCAGCTCCAGGAAGCTGCCGAAGAAACCGCGCCGCTTGTCGGGCGCGTACTCGGCGATGAACGTGGAGGCACCGCCGTACTCGCCGCCGGTCGAGAAGCCCTGGAGCAGGCGGAACAGGATCAGCAGGACGGGAGCCCAGAAGCCGATGGAGTCGTAGCTGGGGATGAGCCCGATGGCGGCGGTGCCGATCGCCATGAGGATCATCGTCAGCGCGAGCACCTTCTTGCGGCCGACCTTGTCACCCATCGGACCGAAGACCATGCCGCCGAGCGGACGCACCAGGAACGCCACGGCGAACGTGGCGAACGAGGAGAGCAGCTGCGCGGTGTCGCTCCCGGAGGGGAAGAACACGCGGCCGATGGTGCCGGCCAGATACGCGTAGATGCCGAAGTCGAACCACTCCATGGCGTTGCCCAGAGAGGCGGCCTTCACCGCCCTCTTGACCGCGGCCTCGTCCGTGACGGTGATGTCCGACCGGCGCAGCCGGGGGTTCTGCCGGCGCTTGATCGCCCGGAACAGGGCCGGGTGGCGGCGGACCGCCGCGGCGTCGGATTCTTGGCCGTTCTCGGTGGGGGACGTGGCGGACTCCCTTTCCACGGGCAGCCGCTCCCGGCGGAGTGCTGCTCGGTCGTACATTTCTCAGGTCGTACCGTTCCCCCGATCATGCTGGGTATGGTCGTGACTTCGGTCATGTGGTTGAGCCGATGAGGTGAGCGGCGCGCGGACGGCCGCGGTGGGTACGCTGCCCGCATGCGCATCTCCGTCTCCTCCGACATGGACGAACCCGTCGCCCGCCTCCTCGTCGACGAGCTGCGCGGACGGGGCCACGAGGTGCTGGCGCACGGCGCGCTGCGGCCCGGGGCGGACCCCCGGTGGGCGGTGTGCTCGGAGCGGGCGGCGCGGGAGGTCGCCGACGGCACGGCCGACCAGGCCGTGGTGTGCTGCTGGACCGGCACCGGCGCGTCGATCGCCGCGAACAAGGTGCCGGGCGTACGGGCGGCCCTGTGCGCCGACGCGTACACGGCGGACGGGGCCCGCCGCTGGAACGACGCCAACGTGCTCGCGATCAGCCTGCGGCTGACGTCGGCGCCGCTGCTGCGGGAGATCCTCGACGCCTGGTTCGCGGGCGGGCTCAGCGAGGACGCCGAGGACCGGGACAACGTGACACACGTGGAGCGGCTCGACCGGGGCCGAGCCGCTCCGTGACAGGACCTCCGGGCGGGGTCAGGACGTCCGGGGTCAGGACGTCCGGGGTCAGGACGTGAGGACCTTCTCCAGTGTCCCGAGCGCCCCTTCCAGCTCCTCACCGGTGACGGTCAGCGGCGGCGCCAGGCGGATCGTGGAGCCGTGCGTGTCCTTGACGAGGATGCCCTCGCGCATCAGACGCTCACTGACCTCGCGGCCCGTGCCGAGCGCCGGGTCGACGTCGACGCCCGCCCACAGCCCGCGCGCGCGGAAACCGACGACGCCCTTGCCGACCAGGGCGGTCAGACCCTCGCGCAGCACCGCTCCCAGCTCCGTCGCCCGGCGCTGGAACTCGCCCGTCTCCAGCAACTCCACCACCGCCGTGCCGACCGCGGCCGCCAGCGGATTGCCGCCGAACGTCGAACCGTGCTCGCCCGGATGCAGCACACCGAGCACCTCCCGGCTGCCGACCACCGCCGACACCGGCACGATGCCGCCGCCCAGCGCCTTGCCGAGCAGCACCACGTCCGGCACCACCGACTCGTGCGCGACGGCGAGGGTGCGCCCCGTGCGGCCGAGGCCCGACTGGATCTCGTCCGCGATGAAGAGGCACCCGGCCCGGCGGGTCAGCTCCCGTACACCGGCCAGATAGCCGTCGTCCGGGATCAGCACGCCCGCCTCGCCCTGGATCGGCTCGATCAGCACGGCCGCCGTCGTCTCGTCGACCGCCGCCTCCATCGCCGCCAGGTCGTTGTACGGGACGACCCGGAAGCCGGGAGTGAAGGGGCCGAAGCCCGAGCGGGCCGTCTCGTCCGTGGAGAAGCTCACGATCGTCGTCGTACGGCCGTGGAAGTTGTCCGCCGCGACCACGATCGTCGCCCGGTCCACCGGGACGCCCTTGACGTCGTAGGCCCACTTGCGGGCCACCTTGATGCCGCTCTCCACCGCCTCAGCGCCGGTGTTCATCGGCAGCACCATGTCCGTGCCGGTCAGCGCGGCCAGCCGCTCGGCGAAGGACGCGAGCCGGTCGTTGTGGAAGGCGCGCGAGGTCAGCGTGAGCCGGTCCAGCTGGCGGTGGGCGGCCTCGACCAGCGCCGGGTGCCGGTGGCCGAAGTTGAGGGCCGAGTAGCCGGCCAGCATGTCCAGGTAGCGGCGGCCCTCCACGTCCTCGACCCAGGCGCCCTCCGCACGGGCCACGACCACGGGCAGCGGGTGGTAGTTGTGCGCGAGGACGGGCTCCTCCGCGCGGATCAGCTCCTCGGAGCCGCGGTCGCGGACGGGTACGGTCATGAGCGGATCTCCCGGATCTCCTGGGTGCAGCACTTGATGCCGCCACCGGCCTTGTGGAACTCGGACAGGTCGACGGGGACGGGGACGTAGCCGAGGCCGGCAAGCTGATCGGCGAGTCCCCGGGCCCCGGGCGAGATGAACACGTGCCGTCCGTCGCAGACGGAGTTGAGCCCGAACGCCATGGCGTCCTCGCGGGTGGCGATCACCGCGTCCGGGTAGAGCCGCTCCAGCACCTCACGGCTGCCGGGCGAGAAGGCCCCGGGGTAGTAGGCGACGTTCCCGGCGGCCCCGTCCTTCCCGTCGTCGAGCACGAACAGGGCCGTGTCCAGATGGTAGAAGTACGGATCCACGAGCGTCAGCGAGATCACCGGCACGCCGAAGAACTCCTGCGCCTCGCGGTGCGCCTCAGGGGTCGTACGGAATCCCGTGCCGGCCAGGATCCAGCGGCCGGCCGGGACCAGGTCGCCCTCGCCCTCGCAGACCGCCTCGGGGTGGTGGACCTCGAAGCCCTCCGTCTTGAACCACGCCTCGAAGGGCACGGACTCGGGACGGCGCTCGGGCGCGTGGAAGTGGGAGCCGAAGACCCGGCCCTCGACGACGACCGCGCAGTTCGCGGCGAAGACCATGTCGGGCAGGCCCGGGACCGCCCCGACGGTGTCGACGGTGTGGCCGTGGGCGCGGTAGGCGTCGACCAGTGCCTGCCACTGGTCCAGGGCGCGGATGACGTCGACCGGTCGGCCGGTCGACATCCACGGGTTGATCGCGTACTGCACGGCGAAGTGTCTGGGTTCGCAGACCAGGAAGCGCCGCCGGCGCGGCACACGGGATTCGGGCACAGAGGGGTTCCTCCGCTTCCTGACGGGCTGTGACTGAGGGATGACACCACGGTAGAAAGCGAAGGAGACGGACGACAAGCGACAAAAGCTGCGTGTTGGCGCAGGATCACTGCGTCCTGGGCCAGGTCAGCGCACGTCTGCTGCGCCCTCGGCCGGGTGGGGTGCCGCGCCCTCGGGCGCCGGGAGGCTCGCGCCGGCCTCCGGAGCGTCCTGGATCAGATGGGACAGCACCATCACGCTGATCGTCTTCCGGATGAACGGCTCGGCCCGGATCCGCTCCAGCACCTCCTCGAAGTGCTCCACGTCCCGCGCCCGCACATGCAGCAACGCGTCCGCACCGCCGGTCACCGTCATCGCCGCCGTGATCTCCGGATAGCCGCGCGCGACCTCCGCCAGCCGCCTCGGCGGAGCCGCGCCCTCGCAGTACACCTCCACGTACGCCTCGGTGCGCCAGCCCAGCGCGGAAGGGCGCACCGTCGCCGTGAACCCGGTGATCACGCCCGTCTCGCGCAGCCGGTCCACCCGGCGCTTGACCGCCGTCGAGGACAGCCCGACCGCCGCGCCGATCTCGGCGAAGGACGTCCTGGCGTTCGCCACCAGGGCGGTGACGATCTTCCGGTCGAGTTCGTCGAACGAGGCGGGCCTGCTGTTCATGAGGGCACTGTATCCAGCGGATACGTCCACCTCGGGGCGTGTGCAGGCGTACGGATTGCTCCTACACTCCAGCCTCATGCTGCGCGCCCTTGCTGTCGACGACGAACGCCCCACGCTCGAGGAACTCGTGTACCTGCTGAACGCCGATCCCCGCATCGGCACGGCGGAGGGCGCGGGCGACGCGACCGAGGCGCTGCGCCGCATCAACCGCGCCCTGGAGTCGGGCCCCGACGGTCCGGACGCCATCGACGTCGTCTTCCTCGACATCCAGATGCCGGGCCTGGACGGGCTCGACCTGGCCCGGCTGCTGAGCGGGTTCGCCCGGCCGCCGCTGGTCGTGTTCGTCACCGCGCACGAGGACTTCGCCGTGCAGGCCTTCGACCTCAAGGCCGTCGACTACGTCCTCAAACCCGTCCGCAGGGAACGGCTCGCCGAGGCGGTCCGCCGCGCCGTCGAACGCCGGGGCACCACGGCCCCCGCTCCGCGCATACCCGTGCACGAACCCGACCCCGACCACATCACCGTGGAACTCGGCGGCGTCACCCGCTTCGTCCCCGTCGAGGACATCACCCACGTCGAGGCCCAGGGCGACTACGCCCGCCTGCACACCGACCGGGGCAGCCACCTCGTCCGCATCCCCCTGTCCACCCTGGAGGAGCGCTGGCGCGCCCGCGGCTTCGTCCGCATCCACCGCCGGCACCTCGTCGCCCTGCGCCACATCGGCGAACTCCGCCTGGACGCCGGCACCGTCAGCGTCCTGGTCGGCACCGAGGAACTCCAGGTCAGCCGGCGCCACGCCCGCGAACTGCGGGACCTGCTCATGCGGAGGCCGTGAGACATGCCCCAGGACCCCACCGAACGCCGCGTCACCGTCACCGGCCCGCCCAGGCGGACCCGCCGGGCCTCCGGGTACTACCGCCCGCGCACCGAGATCGACGAGCAGACCACCCTCGGGCACACCTACGTCCGGTCCCTGATGCGCAGCCAGCTGCGCGCCGGCCTCACCGCCTTCGCGGTCCTCGGGCTCCTCGTCGGGCCGCTGCCGCTGCTGTTCGCGGCGATGCCCGACGCACGCCGCCTGGAATGGGCCGTCCTCGGCTTCGGCCTGTACGCCCCGCTGGTCCTCCTCGCCCGCTGGTACGTGCGCCGCGCCGAGCGCAACGAACGCGACTTCGTCCGCCTCGTCGAGGACCGGTGACCTTGTCGAGCCAGGCCGTGAAGGCGCCATGAACTCCAGCTACGCCATACCCGCCGTCGCCCTCGTCGTGGTCGCCACCGTCCTCGTGGGCGCCTTCGGCCTGCGCATCTCCCGCACCACCTCCGACTTCTACGTCGCCTCCCGCACCGTCGGCCCCCGCCTCAACGCCGCCGCCATCAGCGGCGAGTACCTCTCCGCCGCGTCCTTCCTCGGCATCGCGGGCCTGGTCCTGGTCCAGGGCCCGGACATGCTCTGGTACCCCGTCGGCTACACCGCCGGCTACCTGGTCCTGCTGCTCTTCGTCGCCGCGCCGCTGCGCCGCTCCGGCGCCTACACGCTGCCCGACTTCGCCGAGGCCCGGCTCGCCTCCCAGGCGGTACGGCGGCTCGCGGGGGCCTTCGTCGTCGGCGTCGGCTGGCTCTACCTGCTGCCCCAGCTCCAGGGCGCCGGACTGACCCTGACCGTGCTGAGCGGCGCCCCCGACTGGCTGGGCGGGGTGATCGTCGCCGTCGTCGTCACCGCCATCGTCGCCGCCGGCGGCATGCGCAGCATCACCTTCGTCCAGGCCTTCCAGTACTGGCTGAAACTCACCGCCCTGCTCGTCCCCGCCCTCTTCCTGGTGCTGGCCTGGCAGGGTGACGGCGCCCCCGGCCGGCCCTTCGACGAACCCGCCACCTTCCGCGAGCAGCGCTCCGTCCGGGTCGACGACAGCCTCACCCTCAAGCTCGACCGTCCGCTGACCGTCACCGTCGACGGCACCGTGGACGGCCGCATGCACGACGACGCCCGGATCGGCCTGCCCACCGGAACCCATCACATCGAGTCCGGCACCCGGCTCACCTTCGCCGAGGACACCCCCGTCCCGGCCGCCGGACGCGGCGCCGACGACGCCCTGTCCCCCTCCCGGGCCGAGAGCCGCACCGAACGCCCGCTGTACGCCACCTACGGGCTGATCCTCGCCACCTTCCTCGGCACCATGGGGCTGCCGCACGTCGTGGTCCGCTTCTACACCAGCCCGCACGGCGTCGCCGCCCGCCGCACCACCGTCGCCGTGCTCGGCCTGATCGGCGCCTTCTACCTGCTGCCGCCCGTCTACGGCGCCCTCGGCCGCCTGTACGCGCCCGAGCTGACCCTCACCGGCGACGCCGACGCGGCCGTCCTGCTGCTGCCCGACCGGGTGATCGGGGGAGTGGGCGGCGACCTGCTCGGCGCCCTGGTGGCGGGCGGTGCCTTCGCCGCCTTCCTGTCGACCGCGTCCGGGCTGACCATGGCCGTCGCGGGCGTGCTCACCCAGGACGTGCTGCCGTCGCGCGCCGTACCGCACTTCCGGCTCGGCACCGTCCTCGCCATGGCCGTACCGCTCGCGGCGAGCGCGCTGGTCGGCGGGCTGCCGGTCGCCGACGCCGTCGGCCTCGCCTTCGCCGTGTCCGCCTCCTCCTTCTGCCCGCTGCTCGTCCTCGGCATCTGGTGGCGGCGGCTGACCCCGACCGGCGCGGCGGCCGGGATGCTGGTGGGCGGCGGCTCCGCCCTGTGCGCCGTCGCCGCCACCATGGCCGGCTTCCCGGGTGACGGCGGTGCGCTGCACGCGCTGCTGGCCTGGCCCGCGCTCTGGTCGGTGCCGCTGGGATTCCTCACCATGGTGCTGGTCTCCCTGGCCACCCCGGGCCGGGTACCGGCCGGGACGGCGGCGATCCTGGCCCGCTTCCACCTGCCGGAAGAGCTGCGCGCGGAGGAACTGCGCACGGAGGACCTGCGCAGAGAGGACCTGCGCAGAGACGAACGGCGCGCCGCGGACGACCTGCGCAAGGAGGTGGCCCCGTGAGCGGCTCCATGGGCGGTTTCCTCGCTGGCCTGGTCGTCGCCGTGCTCCCTCTCCTGGCCGCGGGCTTCTGGCTGGGGCGCCGCACGGCCCGCCCGCAGCACCTCGGCGGACTCGGCACGCCGGTCGAGCACGCCACCTTCCAGACCCTGCACACCGCCTCCCTGGCCACACCCCCGTTGCGCGCCGGCCTGACCGAGGAGACCGCGGGAAAGTCGGCCCGCAAGCTGCGCTCCCTGCTCGGCACGGACGCGCTGTGCCTGACCGACCTCAAGGAGGTTCTGGTCTGGGACGGCGTGGGCGCCCACCACCGCTCGGAGATCATGGAACGTCTCGCAGGACCGCTGGAGACCGGCCGCGGCGAAGCCTTCCCGCTCACCTGCGACACCCCCGACTGCTCGGTGCGCTGGGCGGTGGTCGCCCCGCTCACCGTCGACGACCGGGTGCACGGCGCCCTCGTCGCGTGCGCGCCCCGCGAGTCCGCCGTCCTGGTCCGGGCCGCCGGCGAGGTCGCCCGCTGGGTCTCCGTCCAGCTGGAGCTGGCCGACCTCGACCAGTCCCGCACCCGGCTCATCGAGGCCGAGATCAAGGCCCTGCGCGCCCAGATCTCCCCGCACTTCATCTTCAACTCGCTCGCGGTGATCGCGTCCTTCGTGCGCACCGATCCCGAGCGCGCCCGCGAGCTGCTCCTGGAGTTCGCGGACTTCACCCGCTACTCGTTCCGCCGGCACGGCGACTTCACCACCCTCGCCGACGAACTGCACGCCATCGACCACTACCTGGCGCTGGTGCGGGCCCGCTTCGGCGACCGCCTCGCCGTCACCCTCCAGGTCGCCCCCGAGGTGCTGCCGGTCGCCCTGCCCTTCCTCTGCCTCCAGCCGCTCGTCGAGAACGCCGTCAAGCACGGCCTGGAGGGCAAGTCCGACCGGTGCCGCATCCAGATCACCGCGCAGGACGCGGGCGCCGAGGCGCTGGTCGTCATCGAGGACGACGGCGCCGGCATGGACCCCGGCCTGCTGCGCCGCATCCTCGCGCGCGAGGTGAGCCCGTCGGGCGGCATCGGGCTGTCCAACGTCGACGACCGGCTCCGCCAGGTCTACGGAGACGACCACGGCCTCGTCATCGAGACGGCCGTCGGCGCGGGCATGAAGATCACCGTCCGGCTGCCGAAGTACCAGCCGGGCGTGCACTCGGCGGCCAGGCTCGGCCGCGAGTGAAGCCTGGTACGCCCCGGCGTGGGGCTCAGGTGCTGCGGGTGGCCACCATCCCAAAGGTGATCAGGCCCAGCACGACCCAGCCGAACCACAGCCAGCCGTTGCTCCCGAGCGCCACCGTGTAGGCCGTCACCGCGACCAGGCCGCCGATGGTGAGCGCTCCCATCGTCTTCGTGGAACTGTCCGTGGAACCGGGCATCGCGACACCCTCCTCATGGTCCGTTCCCCTCCATGGTGCCCCCGTTCCGCCTCCTTACGGTGCAGACGGCAAGATATGAGCCGGATTTCCAGGCCCCCGCGGCCGTCCGGGACCCGGCCTCGTGCGGGGAGGGGGCGAATCCGTAGTCGCGCGGCGGCACCTCCCGCGCACACGCCCGGTCCGCCGCCCCGGGCGCCTCGGCGAGCGTGACGCCGGAGGCCAATCGGGTGAAACCGAGCACCTGGGCGTCGTACCGGCCCGCGCAGGACACCAGCCGGACCTCCCGCGCGGAGTGCACGTCCAGACAGTCCCGGCGCTGCATGGTCGCGGTGTCCGCGAACACCGACCCCGGCTCCCGATGCCGCCCGAGCGGCCCGTACACCGGCCCGTGCGCGCCCAGCACCAGGCAGGCGGTGCGCCTGCGGGCGGTCTCGAATCCGTCGTCGGCCGGCACCACCGCCACACCGCGCACCCCGGCCGGCCGACCCCGGACCTCGCGCGTCCGCTCCTCGCACCGCGCCGGCCCCAGCTCGCGGGCCTCCTCGGCGGAGGAGGCGGGCACGAACGCCATCACCTGGCCGTCGGGCGCCGCGCTTCGGCAGCCCGGGTCCACGGTGAGGCGCGGCGTCCCCGCGAACCGGATGCCGCCCGGCCACCGGGCGCGGAGGCAGTCCCCGTCCTCCAGCGGTGCCACGAGCCCCACGGCGTCGCCGTACGGTGCCCCGGTCCCGTCGGCCGCCCGGTCGGCCAGGGCGTACCAGACGCCGCCCAGCGCGAGGACCAGACCGAGCCCGCCGGCCAGAGCGGCACGCGGGACCCGTGGGCGCGGACGCCGGTGCCCGGCGGGGGAGGCGGCGGCGGCCGGCCGATCGGCGGCGCCGGTCGGGCGATCGGCGGCGCCGGTCGGGGCACGGGCGTGGGCGGTGCGGACCAGGGAGGCTGCGATCCCGGGTGGGTCCGCGGCCGGACGTACGCGTCGGTCTGCGGCGTGACGATCCACGCCAGTTCCGCCTCCGCCTCGGCCGCCGTGACGCGCGGCCCCGGGGCCCCGTCCAGCAGCCTCTCCAGCAGGGGCCCCAGCGCACCGGCGCGTACGGGCGCCCCCGTGGGGGAGGGCTCGCGGCCCTCGGCGGCGTAGTGGAGCGTGCGGCCCAGCGCGAGGAGACCGTCCCCGTCTCCGGCCCGGTCCAGGAGCAGGATCCTGCCGTACGGCGCGCCGTCGTGGTCCGGTGCCGGCAGGATGTCGGCGGGCCCCACCCGACGGTGCGGCGCACCCCGCTCGTTCCCGCCGGCCGGCGCGTCGAGCACGGAGAGCACGGCGAGCCCGATCCGGGCGCACTCGGCCGGGGCCGGCGGACCGCGTCGGGCCACCAGTCGCCTCAGCTCGACGGCGCCCGCGACGTACTCCATGACCGTCCACGGCACACCCTCGTGCTCCACCACGTCGTGAACGGTCACCACGAGCGGATGGTCGCGCGGCCGTGGCAGGTCCCGGGCCCCGGCGCGGGCGGTCTTCAGCGCGACCTCGCAGCCCAGCCGCTGATCGTGCGCGAGCCACACCCGGTCCGACCCGCCGTCGCCGAGCGGGCGCAGCAGCAGACAGCGGCCGGCGACGACCCGGCCCACGTGACGTGACATACCGCTCCCCCCGGGCGGTTTCCCCCGACGCGCCACATGCTACTGACCGGAGCCGTCGTCAGCCGCCGCGTGTGTTCAGTGAGGCCAGATAGGCGTTGTACGCCTGAAGTTCCTTGTCCCCGTCGCGGTCGGCGGCCCGGTCGCTGCGCCGGGCCTGCCGCTCCTCCGAGGCGTACCACTGGAACAGCAGCGCGAGCAGCACCAGCACGGACGGGACCTCGCTGAAGGCCCAGGCGATGCCGCCGGCCGCGTTCTGGTCGGAGAGCGCGTCGATGCCGAGCGACGCGGGCGGGTTCCTGAACGTCTCGACCATGGGCGAGGACGCCATCATCAGCGCGATGCCGAAGAACGCGTGGAACGGCATGCCCGCGAACAGCTCCAGCATCCGCATCAGATAGCCCGGCCGGTGCGGGCCCGGGTCGACGCCCATGATCGGCCAGAAGAACACCACACCGACGGCGAGGAAGTGCACCATCATCCCGATGTGCCCGACCTTGGACCCCATCAGGAAGTCGAAGAGCGGGGTGAAGTACAGCGCGTACAGGCTCGCGATGAACAGCGGGATGGTGAACGCGGGGTGCGTGACGATCCGCATGTAGCGGCTGTGCAGCAGCATCAGCAGCACCTCGCGGGGGCCCTTGCGGCCACGCCCCGCCGTGGGCAGTGCGCGCAGGGCCAGGGTGATCGGGGCACCGAGCAGGAGCAGGATCGGCGACACCATGCTGATCATCATGTGCTGCACCATGTGCACGCTGAACATGACCATGCCGTAGTCGTTGAGCTTGGTGCACATCATCAACACGATGCTCAGTACACCGACGACGAAGGACACGGTCCGCCCCACCGGCCACTTGTCGCCGCGCCGGACCAGCCGGACGACGCCCCACCCGTACAGTGCCAGCCCCAGGAGACAGGCGATCAGGAAGAAGGGGTCCGCCGACCACGCGAGACCTCGCCCCAGCGTGAACGGCGGCAGATTCATCGTCATGCCGTGCCCGCTGTGATCCATCCGCCGGCTCCTGTTTCGTGGGGGTTGAGCGCTGTCTGTCCGCACCAGACTAGAACCGCCCCCGGCCACTGTTGTGACCGGGGGCGGTCCAGCGCCACGTCAGGGGCGCGGGGAACTGCGCGATCAGCCACACACGGCCCGCAGCCCGCGACGAACCTCATGTCCCGAGCTCTCAGCGGTCCCGCAAATCACAGCACGCACTCCGCCTCCGCGTACCGCGCATCCGGCACCGTCTTCAACGACTCGACCGCGTCGGCGAGCGGCACGGTGACGATGTCCGTCCCCCGCAGCGCCGTCATCATCCCGAACTCTCCGCGGTGCACGGCCTCCACCGCGTGCCAGCCGAACCGGGTGGCCAGCACCCGGTCGTACGCCGTCGGCGTGCCGCCGCGCTGGACGTGCCCGAGGATCACCGGCCGGGCCTCCTTGCCGAGGCGCTCCTCCAGCTCGATCGAGAGCTGACGGGCGATCCCGGCGAAGCGCTCGTGGCCGTAGACGTCCTTGCCGCCCTCGTCGAAGTCCATGGTGCCGGCCCTCGGCTTGGCACCCTCCGCGGCCACCACGATCGCGAACCGCTTGCCCGCCGAGAACCGCTCGCCGACCTTCGCGGTCAACTCGTCGATGTCGAAGGGCCGCTCCGGCACGACGACGGCGTGGGCGCCGGCCGCCATGCCCGAGTGCAGCGCGATCCAGCCGGTGTGCCGCCCCATGACCTCGACGATCAGCACCCGCTGGTGGGACTCGGCGGTGGTCTTCAGCCGGTCCAGGGCCTCGGTGGCGACGGTCACGGCCGTGTCGAAGCCGAAGGTGACGTCGGTGACCGCTATGTCGTTGTCGATGGTCTTCGGCACGCCCACGATCGGCAGACCGTTGTCGGACAGCAGCCGGGCCGCCTTCAGCGTGCCCTCGCCGCCGATCGGGATGATCGCGTCCAGGCCGAGTTCCTCGACGTGGCCCCGGGCGCGCTCGACGCCGTCCCGCAGGTGCTCGGGACGGACCCGGGAGGAGCCCAGGATCGTGCCGCCGCGCGCCAGGATGCCGCCGACCGCGTCCAGGTCGAGCTTGAGGTAGTCGCACTCCAGGAGGCCTTTCCAGCCGTCCCGGAAGCCGATGACCTCGTCGCCGTGGTCGACGACGGCGCGGTGCACGACGGACCGGATGACGGCGTTCAGGCCGGGGCAGTCGCCGCCGGACGTGAGGACACCAATGCGCATAGCCCGAAATACCTTCTCAACGTGGCACGGGTCCGGACCGCGCTGTCCGGCTCGATCCCCGCCACCCTAGCGGCACCGGGGGGCGGGACCGAACCGTGCGTCCGCCTACTGGACGTGCCCGCTCACCTGTGCGGATGAGTCATCAGACGGGCCCGCCCCAGGAAGGTCACGCAGGCTGCCGCGCAACGGTACCTACGCCGGCTGCCGCGCAACGGTACCTACGCCGGCTGCTGCGCAGCCGCGATGCGCTCGTTGCGGAGCGCCTCGTACCAGCGGTCGTCGGTCGGCGGCAGGGCGTTCACGTCGAGGGCCAGCTTCAGCAGCAGGTCCGCGATCAGCGGGTTGCGCGCCAGCACCGGGCCGTGCATGTACGTGCCGAAGACCGTGTCGTTGTACGCGCCCTCCGTGCCGTCGCCCGTGCCGTTGCCGTTGCCGAAGCGCACCTGGGCGAGCGGACGGGCGCCCGGACCGAGGTGGGTGACGCCCTGGTGGTTCTCGAAGCCGGTCAGCGGCGGCAGCCCCAGGCGCGCGTCGATGTCGCCGAGGACGTCACCGACGCACCGGGCGCCCTCGCCGCGCGTGGAGACCACGTCGAGCAGGCCGAGGCCCGGCTCGCGCTGGCCCAGGTCGTTGATGAACTCGTGGCCCAGGATCTGGTAGCCGGCGCAGACGGAGAAGACGATCGCGCCGTTCTCCACCGCCCGGTGCAGCCCCCCGTCGCGGCGCAGCCGCTCGGCCGCGAGCCGCTGCGGGCGGTCCTCGCCGCCGCCGATCAGGTAGATGTCACCGGAGGTCGGGATCGGCTGGTCGCTGCGCACGTCGAGCCGGGCCACGTCGAGCCCGCGCTGGCGGGCCCGGCGCTCCACGACGAGGGCGTTGCCCTGGTCGCCGTACGTGCTGAGGAGGTCCGGGTAGATCCAGACGATCCGCAGTTGGTTGTCGCTCACGAAAGTCCCCTGAAGTCTCGCGGTCAGTTGCCGACGCGGCGGCGCAGGTCCTGGAAGGCGGTGTAGTTCGCGATGACCTCGATCCGGCCGGGCGGGCACAGCTGCACCGCCTGGTCGAGGTCCTCGCACACCTGGAACTGCTGGTTCGCGACCTCCAGGCGCACCGCGAGGTCCAGCTTCCGGTCGCCGATCACGCAGATCGGGTGGCCGGTCAGCCGGGTGTAGTCCACGTCCCACAGCCAGGACGTGTCCGTGCCGTCGGCGCCGCGCGCGTTCACCGAGAGGATCACCGGCGTCGGCGGCGGGTCGATCAGGGAGAAGGTCTCCAGCCAGCCCGCCGGGTTCTTGGCGAGCAGCAGACGCAGGTCACGGCCCTGGAACTGCACGACGTCGTAGCGCCCGGCGACCGCCTGCACCTGGTACATGCGCTCCAGGGCGACCTGCGGCGGCACCCCGAACACGGCGGCGACGGCGGCCGAGGAGGCGGCGTTGGCCTTGTTGGCGCGCCCCGGCAGCTGGAGGTGGATCGGCCAGGCCGAGCCGTGCGGGTCGAGGACGTGGTCGCCGGACAGCGCCCAGCTCGGCGTCGGGCGGCGGAAGCCGCACTCGCCGCAGAACCAGTCGTCGCCCGGACGCTGCATCACACCGCCACAGGCCGGGCAGGACCAGGCGTCGTCCTTCCACATCTGCCCGGCGGCGACCCAGATCACGTTGGGGGAGGAGGACGCGGCCCACACCACCAGCGGGTCGTCGGCGTTCGCGACGATCACGGCCTTGGAACCGGTCAGACCCTCACGCCAGTTCTCGGCGAGCATCCGGGTCTCGGCGGCGCGGTCGAGCTGGTCCCGGGAGAGGTTCAGCAGGGCGATGCACTTCGGCTCGGTGGCCTGGGCGACGCCGACGAGGTACTTCTCGTCGACCTCGATGACGCCGTACCGGGAGTCCGAGCCGGCCGCGAGCGCCGAGGTGATGCCGGCCGGCATGTTGGCGCCGAGCGCGTTGGAGACGACCGGTCCGGCCGCCTTGAGCGCCTCCGCGATGAGCCGGGTGGTGGTGGTCTTGCCGTTGGTCGCCGAGACCAGGGTCACGTCCAGGTGCTGGGCGAGCCTGGCGAGGAGGTCGGGATCGAGCCGCAGCGCGACCTTGCCGCCGATCACCGAACCGCTGCCGCGCCCCGCGGCACGAGATGCCGCCGCGACCGCCTTGCCCGCGGTCACGGCGATCTTGGCCCGGGGCGTGAGCGGGTCCGAGTTGCCTGTCATCAGTTCTCGATCCTCCTTGCGTACGCGCCGCGCCTGAAGCCTGCCGGCCACGTGGTGTGGACCTCAGCCTATCGAGATCCGTTCGCACTCCCGAATCGCGGCACCGGCCACGGGGTTCCGACGGTGGGCGCGAGCCGCCGGGGGACACAGGGACCTTACTCTTGCCGCCATGCGACACGGCTCCATCCCGGGCGCCCACGGGCGCGTCCGCCCCCTCAGCCTCCTCGGCGACCCCGTCCTGCACGCACCCTGCGACGAGGTGACGGACTTCGGTCCGGAACTCGCGGCGCTCGTGGAGGACTTGTTCGCGACCATGTACGCCGCCCACGGTGTGGGCCTGGCCGCGAACCAGGTCGGCGAGCCGGTACGCGTCTTCGTGTACGACTGCCCGGACGACGAGGACGAGCGCCACCTCGGCCACGTGGTGAACCCGCGACTCGTCGAGACGGACGGCGTGGTGGTGCGCGGGCCGGAGGGCTGTCTGTCGCTGCCGGGACTGGAGGCGGGGACGGAGCGCCACGACCACGCGGTGGTGGAGGGCTTCACGGTGACGGGGGAGCCGGTCACCGTGCACGGGACGGGGTTCTTCGCCCGGTGCCTCCAGCACGAGTGCGATCACCTGGAGGGCCGGGTGTACGCCGACCGTCTGGCCGGCCGGCGTCGGAGGAAGCTGATGCGGCAGGTGGCGCGGGCGTCCTGGCACCGCTGAGGGTCCCTCCGGGCCGCCGCCCGAGGCGCTCCGTGCGCGTCAGAACCCCGGGCCGCCCGCCTTGTCCCCGGCCGCGGCCAGGCGGCCCCACAGCAGGTCGGCCAGGCTGCGGACCAACTCCGCGCGCGAGCACGGGCGTTCGCCCAGCCACCAGTCCCCGGCGGCGTGCATCATGCCGACGATTCCGTGCCCCCAGACGCGGGCCAGTTGCTGGGTGCCCGGTCCGACGTCGAGGCGCTCCTCGATGACCTGGGCCAGTTCCTCGCCCATGCGGCGCAGCAGCGGCGCCGAGTGCTTGCCGACGTCGAAGCCCTGGTCGGCCTGGTCGCCCGGGGTGGTGGCGCCCTCCGCCGGATGCATCAGGAAGCGGTACACCTGCGGGCGTGCCTCGATGGCCGCCAGATAGGTGTCCAGGGTGGCCTCGACGCGTTGCCGCCGCTCCGCCGGAGCGTCCAGGGCCGCCCGCAGTGAGGCGAGGAGGGCGTCCGTGTGCCGCATGGCCAGGGCGGCGTACAGTCCGCTCTTGTCGCCGAAGTGGCGGTAGAGGATGGGCTTGGTGATGCCGGCCTCGGCGGCGATGGCGTTCATCGAGGCCTGTGGGCCGTCGCGCAGCACCACCCGGTCGGCGGCCTCCAGCAGCTCGCGTCGTCTGCGGTCGGCGGACCGCTGCTGATCGGTCCGCTGCGTGGTGTCCATGTGCTCTCCCCACCCGTGCCTGGTTCGGTGACGCCTGCGCAAACTAACACCC
The DNA here is from genome assembly GCF_044763415.1 of Streptomyces sp. NPDC096048. NCBI lineage: Bacteria > Bacillati > Actinomycetota > Actinomycetes > Kitasatosporales > Streptomycetaceae > Streptomyces > Streptomyces sp. NPDC096048. The sequence goes on along the minus strand of NZ_JBIWGG010000004.1, from coordinate 496,526 downwards.
GGCGGGCACCGGACATCGAACGGGAGGGCGACGGGGCCTCGGGAGTTGACTTTTCCTACCCACCGGTAACAGACTCGGGTTACCGCAAGTAACACGCACGTGCGTCACTGGAGGGGACATGGCCGAGTTCACCATGGAGCTCAACGACGAACAGAAGGAGGTCCGGGACTGGCTGCACGGCTTCGCGGCCGATGTCATCCGCCCCGCGGCCGCCGAATGGGACGAGCGTGAGGAGACTCCCTGGCCGGTCATCCAGGAGGCCGCCAAGGTCGGCATCTACTCCCTCGACTTCTACGCCCAGCAGTACTTCGACTCCACCGGCCTCGGCATCCCCATGGCGATGGAGGAACTGTTCTGGGGTGACGCCGGCATCGCGCTGTCCATCGTGGGCACCGGCCTCGCCGCCGTCGGCGTCCTCGCCAACGGCACCGAGGAGCAGATCGGCACCTGGATCCCCCAGATGTACGGCGACGCCAACGACGTCAAGGTCGCCGCGTTCTGCTCCTCCGAGCCCGACGCCGGCTCCGACGTGGCCTCCATGCGCACGCGTGCCGTGTACGACGAGGCCAAGGACGAGTGGGTGCTCAACGGCACCAAGACCTGGGCGACCAACGGCGGCATCGCCAACGTCCACGTCGTGGTCGCGGTCGTCGACGCGGAGCTGGGCTCCAAGGGGCACGCCTCGTTCATCATCCCACCGAACACCCCGGGGCTGTCGCAGGGCCAGAAGTTCAAGAAGCACGGCATCCGGGCCTCGCACACCGCCGAGGTGATCCTGGACAACGTGCGCGTCCCCGGCTCCTGCCTGCTCGGCGGCAAGGAGAAGCTGGACGCACGCCTGGCCCGCGCCCGGGAGAAGGCCAGGAAGGGGGGCGAGCGCGTCAAGAACGCCGCGATGGCCACCTTCGAGGCGTCCCGCCCGGCGGTCGGCGCCATGGCGGTCGGCACCGCGCGGGCCGCGTACGAGGTCGCCCTGGAGTACGCCCAGACCCGTGAGCAGTTCGGGCGGCCGATCATCGACAATCAGGGCGTCGCCTTCCAGCTCGCGGACATGCGGACGTCCATCGACGCGGCGCGGCTGCTGGTGTGGCGGGCCTCCTGGATGGCGATCAACGGCAAGCCGTTCACGGCGGCCGAGGGATCGATGTCCAAGCTGTTCGCGAGTGAGACGGCGAAGAAGGTGACCGCCCAGGCGATCCAGATCCTGGGCGGCAACGGCTACACGCGGGAGTACCCGGTGGAGCGGATGCACCGCGACTCCGCGATCTACACCATCTTCGAGGGCACCAGCGAGATCCAGCGGCTGGTGATCGCGCGGACCCTGGCGGGGATGCCGATCCGTTAGGAAGGGCTCCAGGAAGGGCTCCAGGAAGGGCTAGGGGGTGTCGTCCGGCACCCCCGTGGGCGGGTCCGGCCGGTGCCTGAGCGGTGTCAGCTGCTCGATGTCGTACTTGGCCCTCAGCGCCTCGATGGCCTCGTGGTCCGGGGGGCCGCCCTCGCCGAGGATCTCCAGGAGTTCCTCGAAGTAGCGTTCGTGGTCCGGGGGCGGGCTCGCCTGGAAGAACATCTTGGCGGGCTCGCCCGTCGGGTTCGCGAAGGCGTGGGGGCAGCCCGGGGGTACGACGATGACCGTGCCCGGGGTGGCGCGTACCACCCGGTTGCCCGAAGCCGACTCCCACTTCCGCCAGTTGTCGGGGGTACGGACCCTCGGCTCGAAGGCGAGCACGTCCAGCTCGCCTTCGAGCACGTAGAACAGCTCCTCGCTGCGGGTGTGCACGTGGGCGCCGACGTCGAAGCCCGGCGGCACGATCACCTCGAAGGTGGAGGCCATACGCGAGTGCGAACCGGTCACCTTGAAGGTCACGTGCTGGGCGGGTGCCTGCACGACCCTGCCGTGCCCGGGCGGCACCAGCAGCCCCTCCGACACCGCCGCGAGGCCGCTCACCAGGTCACCGGCAGGGCCTCGGGCCCGCGGATGAGCGCCCCCTTCTTGAAGGGCACGTCCGCGGGCGGCACCGCGAGCTTCAGCCCCGGCACCCGGTCCAGGACCGTCTCGACCAGCAGCTCGGACTCCAGCCGGGCCAGCATGCCGCCGGGGCAGTAGTGCGGCCCGAAACCGAAGGACACGTGCGGGTTGGGGCTGCGGTCGAAGTCGATCGTGTCCGGGTCCGGGAAGACCTCCGGGTCGCGGTTCGCGGCCAGGTACGACACGTAGACCGCGTCCCCCGCCCGCATCCGCACCCCTCTGACCTCCACGTCCTCCAGGACGATCCGGGACAGCCCGACCGCGTTGCGATGGGGAATCCAGCGCAGCAGCTCGTCGATGGCCCGGGGGCGGATCTCCGGCTCGGAGCGCAGACGTTCGGCGAGTTCGGGACGGGTCAGCAGCAGGTAGAACATCTGCCCGCTGTTGTTCGTGACCGCCTCACCGCCGATCTGCAGCAGGACGGCGAGCCCGACGGCCTCCTCCAGGGTGATCTCGTCCCGGCCCACCGCGGCGCCCAGCAGCGAGGCGACGTCCTCGCCGGCGCTGTCCGACCGTAGCCCGATGAGATCGGCGAAGTAGGCGCTCATCTCGTGCTTGGCCCGCTCGCTGACCTCCGCGCCGTGCGACGAGGAAAGGATCAGCTGGGTCCAGGTGTGCATGCTGTGCCGGTCGGCGGCCGGGACGCCCATCAGCTCGCAGATCACCGCGATGGGGAAGGGGCTCAGCACGGCCTCGGTGAGATCGGCGGGCGGGCCGGCCTTCAGCATGGCGTCGACGAGTTCGTCGAGCATGCCGCGGGACTGCTCGCGCACGCGCTCCACGCCCCGGGCCGTGAACGCGGCGGCCACCGAGCGCCGCAGCCGGGTGTGGTCGGGCGGATCGAGGAAGCCGACCGCGCCGCGCGCCGGGATGAAGTGCGGGGCGAGCCGGGTGACCTGCCGGTCCATGACGGCCTCGCGGCCGAACCGGGGGTCGTTGGTGACCAGGCGGACGTCGTCGTGCCGGGTCACCAGCCACGCCCAGCCCTCGCCGTTGGGCAGCGAGATACGGGTGACGGGCCCTTCACGCATCAGCTCGGTCAGGACGGGGTCGAAGTCGGTGCCGGGCAGATCGACGGCCGGCCAGTCCCGAACGGGCGGAGCGGTGTCGGCCCGGTCGATCGTCTCTTCACTCACGCTTGCCTCACGCCCTGCGTCTCGTCCGCGGTCTGCCAGCGGCCCAGGGACATCTCCGCGGTGATGCCGGGGCCGAAACCCGCCAGCAGCCCGCGCGCCCGGTCGTGGACGCCGCCTTCGTCGAAGAGTCTGCGCAGCGCGTCCAGGACGACGGCGCTGGCGATGTTGCCGTACTCGGTGAGCGTGGCCCGGCTGAACCGGAACGCGTGCCGGTCGACCTGGAGGAACTTGCTGAGGTCGTCCAGAATCCGCGGCCCGCCGGCGTGGACGATGTAGAAGTCCAGGTCGGAGGCGTCCCAGCCGTGGGTGCCTGCCAGGTCCTGCAAGGCCGGTGCGAGCGGCTCCATGGTGGCCGGCACCCGCTTGTCCAGCAGGAAGTGGAAGCCGGTCGCCTTCACGTCGTACATGATCCAGTCCTCGGTCTTGGGGATCAGGTACGAGCCGTTGCGCTCCAGGCGGACGCCGGTGCCGCCCTGTCCGCGGACCACCGCGGCGGCGATGCCGTCGCCGAAGAGGCCGTTGGAGAGCAGGGAGCCCACGCCGATGTCGGTCGGCTGGTAGCACAGCGAGCAGAACTCGCAGGCCACGATCAGCGCGTTGGCCTCGGGGTAGGCGGTGCAGAAGTCGTGGGCCCGGTTGATCGCCGCACCGCCGGCCGCGCACCCCAGCTGGGCGATGGGTATCTGCCGCGTGGTGCTGTCGAAGCCCATCTCGTTGATCAGCCAGGCCGTCAGGGAGGGCATCATGAAGCCCGTGCACGAGACGTAGATGATCACGTCGATGTCGGTGGTGAGCAGCTCCGCGTCGTCGAGGGCCCGCTGGATCACCGCGGGGACCCGGGCCTTCGCCTCCCGCTCGTAGAGCCGGTTGCGGTCCTCGAAGCCGGGGTGCTTCAGCGTCTCCTCGATGGGCTGCACGATGTGCCGGGTGCGCACCCCGGTGTTCTCTATCAGCCGGAGGGCGAGAGGCAGTTGGGGATGGTCGGTGTGGCGCTCGCGCGCCAGCTCCAGCGTCTCCTCCATGGTGATCACGTGCTCTGGAACGGACACCGAGGGTCTGCACAAAGTCGCCATGAACCGTGCCTGCTTTCGCCTCGCGGGAGGCTCTCGCCCCCCGGCCGGAAAGTGGTGCGCCCTTTTCGGGGGCGCTCGTCCACGATCACTCACGGCGGCGGCGATCTCTCGCCGGACTAGGCCGTCTCGGGGACCGGGGGAGGCGGGGACAAGCGACAGGGGCGTCGGGTCAGGAGGACTGGCCGCTGCTGTGGGCGATGCACGCCACGTCGATCCGGTCGGCCAGCTTGGCGAGCTCGATGGTGAGGGCCGCGACCGTGTCCTCGTCCAGGCTCTCCTCGCCGGCCTCCACCAGCCGCAGCCATCGCCCGCCCACCGTACGCAGCAGTTTGCTCACGTCGGCCGCGGCGACCTGCAGAGTACCGCGGTCGTCGACGATCAGAGGCAGGGTCACTTCGCGGTTCACAAAGGGGATCGTAGTCGCGGAAGGCTCACGCTCCGTGCCATACGGTGGTGATGTTGCAGAACTCCCGGATTCCGTGCCCGGACAGCTCACGCCCGTAGCCCGACCGCTTGACCCCGCCGAACGGGAACGCCGGGTGGGACGCCGTCATGCCGTTGACGTACACGCCGCCCGCCTCCAGATCCCGTACGAAGCGGTCCACGTCGGCGTCGTCGCGGGTCCAGACGTTGGAACTGAGCCCGAAGTCCGTGTCGTTCGCGATCAGCACCGCCTCGTCCAGGTCGGCCGCGCGGTACAGCGTGGCGACCGGGCCGAAGGCCTCCTCGCGGTGGATGCGCATGTCACGGGTGACGCCGGCCAGCACGGTCGGCGGGTAGTACCAGCCGGGGCCGTCCGGGCGTTCGCCCCCGCACAGCACGTGCGCGCCGCCGCGCACCGCGTCGTCGACCAGTTCGACGAGGTCGTCCACGCCCTGCTCGCTGGAGAGCGGGCCGACCTCGGTGTCCTCGTCCATCGGGTCGCCGACCGTCAGCGCCTTCATGCCCTCGGTGAAGCGCTCGACGAAGGCGTCGTACACGTCCGTGTGCACGATGAACCGCTTGGCGGCGATGCAGGACTGCCCGGCGTTCTGGGTGCGCGCGGTCACCGCCACCCGGGCGGCCCGGTCGACGTCGGCGGACGGCATCACGACGAACGGGTCGCTGCCGCCCAGTTCCAGCACCGTCTTCTTGATCATCTCCCCGGCGGTGGAGGCGACCGCGCGGCCGGCGGGCTCGCTGCCGGTGAGGGTGGCGGCCCGCACGCGCTCGTCGCGCAGGATGTCGTCGACCGCGGCGGAGCCGATGAGCAGGGTCTGGAAGCAGCCTTCGGGGAAGCCCGCCCGGTGGAACAGATCCTCCAGGTACAGGGCGGTCTGCGGCACGTTCGAGGCGTGCTTGAGCAGTCCGACGTTGCCCGCCATCAGCGCCGGCGCCGCGAACCGGATCACCTGCCAGAGCGGGAAGTTCCACGGCATCACCGCGAGCACCGGGCCGAGTGGCCGGTAGTGGACCAGGGCCCTGGAGGCGCCGGAGTCCTTCACGTCGGACTCCGCGGGTTCCTCGTCGGCGAGCAGCTCGGCCGCGTGGTCGGCGTACCAGCGCATCGCCTTGGCGCACTTGGCGGCCTCCGCGCGGGCCTGCTTGACCGGCTTGCCCATCTCGGTGGTGATGACCTTGCCGATCGCCTCCTGATCCTCCTCCAGGAGGTCGGCGGCACGGTGCATGAGCCGCGCCCGCTCGTCGAACGCCGTCGTCCGGTAGGTGCGGAAGGTGGCCTCCGCGAGCTGGAGCCGGCGCTCGATCTCCTCCTCGCCCATGGCCTCGTACGTCCTGAGCGTCTCGCCGTTCGCCGGGTTCACCGTCGCGATGGGCATGGCCGACCTCCTGGGTGCGCTTTCGTGCTTCGACCTTGGCGTGTGGCGCGCAGGGCCGCAACGCGTGCGGGCCCCGTCGCCGCCGGCGGTCGACTCTCGTCAGTGCGAGTGCTCAGCCAGCCGGTCGAGAAACGCGCCCTGCGCCTTGACGATCACCTCACGCGCCCGGTCCACCGGGAACCACGCCACCCGGTCCAGCTCGGGAAACTCCTCGATCCGCCCCGACCTCGGCGGCCACTCCATGCGGAACGTGCCGGGGACCACCGTCGCCGGATCGAGGTCCGCCTCGACGGCCCACGCCGTGACGACCTTCCCGCCGGCCTGTCGGACCTCGCCGAGCGGAACGGCCGCGCCGTCGGGCGGCGGCAGCCCCAGTTCCTCCTCGAACTCGCGCCGGGCCGCGTCCCAGGCGGGCTCGACCGGGTCGTACTCGCCCTTCGGGATCGTCCACGCCCCGGCGTGACGGCGGGAGTAGAAGGGGCCGCCCATGTGACCGAGCAGCACCTCGGTGCCCCGGTCGCCGGGCCGGTGCAGCAGCAGGCCCGCGCTGCGCCTCACGGGGCCACCTCTGGGTGCGCGGCGAGCAGGGTTTCCACCGTGTCCGCCTCCTCGGGGCGCTTGTCCTCGCGGTAGCGGACCACACGGGCGAAGCGGAGGGTGACGCCGGCCGGATAGCGGGTGGAGCGCTGGAGACCGTCGTAGGCGATCTCGACGACGAGTTCGGGGCGTACGGTCACTCCCCACGGGTGCTCCTGGACGGCCAGACCCTGGAGCCGCTCGGTCTGCCAGGCCAGCAGCGCGTCGGTCATGCCCTTGAAGGTCTTGCCCAGCATGGCGAAGGAGCCGTCGGCGGTGCGGGCGCCGAGGTGGAGGTTGGAGAGTTTGCCGGTGCGGCGGCCGTGGCCCCACTCGGCGGCCAGTACGACCAGGTCGAGGGTGTGGACGGGCTTGACCTTCAGCCACGACGCGCCGCGCCGGCCCGCGCTGTACGCGGCGTCGAGCCCTTTGACCACGACGCCCTCGTGGCCGCGTGCCAGCGTCTCGGCGAGGAACCTCTCGGCGGCCTCCGTCTCCTCGGGGCCTGGCACCAGCGTGCGCCGCACCCGGGTCGGTTCGGGAACCAGCCGGGCCAGCCGCGCGTGCCGCTCGGTCAGTGGCAGGTCGAGCAGGTCGTGGCCGTCGACGGACAGCGCGTCGAAGAACACGACGGAGACGGGCACCGCCCGCGCGGCCGTGGCCACGTCCGTGCGGGAGCCGACCCGCCCGGCGGTCTCCTGGAAGGAGCGGGGGCGTCCGCCCTCGTCGAAGGAGATCACCTCGCCGTCCAGGATGAACCGCTCGCCGGGCAGGGCCAGGGCCGCGGCGGTGACCTCGGGGAGCCGGTCGGTGATGTCGTCCAGGGTGCGGGTGTAGAGCCGTACGGCGTCGCCGTCCCGGTGTACCTGGACGCGGATGCCGTCCAGTTTCTCCTCGACGGCCGAGGCGCCCAGCTTGCCGACCGCCTCGGCGACCGAGGAGGCGCTGTGGGCGAGCATCGGCAGGACCGGTCGGCCGACGGTGAGCCGGAACCGTTCCAGGGCGCCGGGCCCGTCGGCGAGCAGGCCCTCGGCCACCGTCTGCAGCGAGCCCGCGAGCATCACCGCCCGCCGTACGTCCGCGGGCGGCGTGTCGGTCGCCGCCGCCAGGCCCTCGACGGCGGCCGCGTCCAGGGCGCCCTGCCGGACCTCTCCGGTGAGCAGCCCGATCAGGAAGCGCTGCTCGTCCTCGGTGGCCGCGCCCATCAGCTCGCCGACCAGACGCGTCCGCTCGGCCTGCGAACCGGCGCCGGACACCGAACCGAGCCGCGTGAGCCGGGCGTCCACCTCACGCACGGTCAGGGTCGGCTCGGAGGCCGGTGTGACCGGGCGGCCGAGCACCTTCCAGCCGACGCCGATCCGGCCCTGGGGGAGCCGTCCCGCCAGATACGGGATGACTACCGGCACGTCCGCCGCCTCCACCTCCCGGAACAGCTCCGCGAGCAGGGCGGTCTTCCGGGACCGCGCCGAGGTGGCGGCGACCTCCCGGGACACGTGGGCCAACCGGGCAAGCAGCATGCAGCCATGGTGCACCGGAGAGCGCGGGGCCACACCCCGCAGGGGCCTCACCTCGCCGGTCCGCCTCGCCGGGCGGGGGCGACGACGGCCACGACCACCGCCACCGCCACGACCACCGCCACCGCCACGACCACCGCTACGGCCACCGCCACCGTGTCCGGCGTGTCTGCTCCCGTGCCGGATCGGCCTGGGGAGCGGGGGCGGGTTCGCCCCCGCTCCCCAGGCCGATCCGGCACCGCAGCACGCCCGTGGCCCTGTCGGTCGGCGGTCCCTAGGCCGAGATCGCCGCGTCCAGGTCCGACATGATCAGGTCGCCGACGATCGCCGCCGCCGCGCGGTAGCCGCCGCTCGCCGCGTGGACGACCTGCTCGGCGAAGCCCATCGCGTTGCCCGCGGTCCACACGCCGGGCACGGTGGTCCGGCCCGTCGGGTCCACCACGGGGTACGCGCCGAACGGGGTCTCCTGCAGCTCGGCGCCCAGCCGCTCCATCAGCCCCGTCCGCGGTACCGCCTTGGGGCCGACGAAGACGACCGAGCGGTCGTGGGCCGTGCCGTCCGCCAGCCGGACCCCGGTGAGCCGGTCGTCCTCGACCCGCAGGCCCGCGACCTCGCCGGGCACCACCTTGACCCCGGCCGCGGCGAGCCGGCGCAGGTCGTCGTCGGACAGTTCCTCCTCGGCGACCGTGTGCAGGAAGAGGGTCACGTCGTCCGACCAGCGGGACACCATCAGCGCCTGGTGCACGCTGAGCGGGCCGGTGGCGAGGACGCCGAAGGGCTCGTCGCGCACCTCCCAGCCGTGGCAGAACGGGCAGTGCAGCACATCCCGGCCGAACCTCTCGGCGACACCGGGCACCGCCGGCAGTTCGTCCTTGAGCCCGGTCGTGACGATCAGCCGCCGAGCGCGCACGGTCCGTCCGCCGGCCAGCTCCACGGCGAAGTCCCCGCCCCGCGTCACGCCCACCGCCCGGTCACGGACGAGTTCCACGCCGTACCGCGCGATCTCCTCCCGGCCGAGCGCCAGGAACTCGGCCGGCGGCATGCCGTCCCGGGTCAGGTAGCCCTGCATGTGGTCCGAGGGCGCGTTGCGCGGCTCACCGGCGTCGACGACCAGGGTGCGCAGCCGTGCGCGGCCCAGGACGAGCGCGGCGGAGAGTCCGGCCGCACCGCCGCCGACCACCACCACGTCGTACGTCTCGGTCAGGTCCTTGTTCTCCTTGTTCCGGGTCACGGTGACCACCTCCACCTAGAAGGTCGCTCGGACAGGACGGGATTGACAAATACATTTGCCGGTTCTGCAATAAAGGCATGACTGCAGACGATGTTCTCGCCGGTGTCGGACCGAGGCTCCGCCAGGTGCGCAAGGAGCGCGAGGTGACCCTGGCGGCGCTTTCCGAGGCGACCGGCATCTCGGTGAGCACCCTGTCGCGGCTGGAGTCGGGCCTGCGCAAGCCGAGTCTCGAACTGCTGCTCCCCATCGCCCAGGCCCACCAGGTGCCGCTGGACGAGCTGGTCGGCGCCCCGCCGGTCGGCGACCCGCGGGTACGCGCCAAGCCGATCGTGCGTCACGGCCGTACCCACTGGCCGCTCACCCGCCAGCCGGGCGGGCTCCAGGCGTTCAAGGTGCTGGTGCCCCAGCGCGAGGAGGGCCACCCGGATCCGCGGACCCACGAGGGGTACGAGTGGCTCTACGTCCTCTCCGGCCGGCTGCGGCTCGTGCTCGGCGACCACGACGTGGTGCTGTCGGCGGGGGAGGCGGCCGAGTTCGACACCCGGGTTCCGCACTGGTTCGGGTCGACGGGGGAGGGGCCGGTGGAGTTCCTCAGCCTGTTCGGCCCGCAGGGGGAGCGCATGCACGTACGGGCGCGGCCCACCGCGCAGGCGTGACGGCCTGCCCGGTCGCGTCGCACGCCCGTTGTGACCGGCTCGCCGGTCGTGACTCGACGACTGCCGTCAAGCTGTTCCCTGATCGGCAAGCGACCGCTTAGTATGCGGATGACCCGGTCGGACGACGCAGTCGGTGGAGGCCCCGCATGCAGGCATGGCAGGTGCACGAGAACGGCGAGCCGGGCGAGGTGATGCGCCTCGCGGACGTGGCGCCGCCGACACCCGGCGAGGGCCAGGTCCTGCTGAGGGTCCGCGCCGCGAACATCAACTTCCCGGACGCGCTGCTGTGCCGGGGCCAGTACCAGGTCAGGCCGCCGTTGCCGTTCACGCCGGGCGTGGAGATCTGCGGCGAGACCGAGGACGGGCGCCGCGTCATCGCCAACCCCGCGCTGCCGCACGGCGGCTTCGCGGAGTACGCCGTCGCGGACGCCCGAGCCCTGCTGCCGGCGCCGGACGCCCTGGACGACGCCGAGGCCGCCGCCCTGCACATCGGCTACCAGACCGGCTGGTTCGGCCTGCACCGCCGGGCCCGGCTGGAGGCCGGCGAGACGCTGCTCGTCCACGCTGCCGCCGGAGGGGTCGGCAGCGCGGCCGTGCAGCTCGGCAAGGCCGCCGGCGCCACCGTCATCGGTGTCGTCGGCGGCCCCGAGAAGGCGGCCGTCGCCCGCGAGCTGGGCTGCGACGTGGTCGTCGACCGGCACGGCGAGGACGTCGTCGCCGCCGTCAAGGAAGCCACCGGCGGCCGGGGCGCCGACGTGATCTACGACCCGGTGGGCGGCCAGGCCTACGCCCAGTCCGCCAAGGTCGTCGCCTTCGAGGGCCGGATCGTCGTCGTCGGCTTCGCGAGCGGCACGATCCCCAGCCCGGCACTGAACCACGCCCTGGTGAAGAACTACGCGATCCTCGGCCTGCACTGGGGCCTGTACAACACCAAGAACCCGGGGCTGGTCCAGCACTGCCACGAGCAGCTCACCGGGCTGGCCGCACGGGGCGCCATCAAGCCGCTGGTGAGCGAGCGGGTGCCGCTCGGCGGGGCCGCCGACGCCGTGCAGCGCGTCGCCGACGGCAGGACGACCGGCCGGGTGGCCGTCGTACCGGAGAAGCTGGAGAAGGGAGCCGCCGCATGACCGACGCAGCGGAACTGCGCCGCCGTACCGAGGAGTTGCTGGCCGCGCATCCACCGGCCACCACCGGACGCCTGGACTTCCTCCGGGCGCGCTTCGACGCCGGACTGGCCTGGGTGCACTATCCGGAGGGTCTCGGCGGACTCGCCGCCCCCCGCTCCCTCCAGGCGGTCGTGGACGCCGAACTGACGGCCGCGGGCGCCCCCGACAACGACCCCCGGCGCATCGGCATCGGCCTCGGCATGGCCGCCCCGACCATCCTCCAGTACGGCACGGAGGAGCAGAAGCGGCGTCTCCTGCGCCCGCTGTGGACCGGCGAGGAGGTCTGGTGCCAGCTGTTCAGCGAGCCGGGCGCCGGATCCGACCTCGCCGCCCTCGGCACCCGGGCGGTCAGGGAAGGCGAGGACTGGGTCGTCAACGGGCAGAAGGTGTGGACGTCCAGCGCGCACCTCGCCCGCTGGGCCATCCTCATCGCCCGTACCGACCCGGACGTGCCCAAGCACCGGGGCATCACGTACTTCGTGTGCGACATGACCGACCCCGGCGTGGAGGTCCGGCCGCTGCGGCAGGTCACCGGTGAGGCCGAGTTCAACGAGGTGTTCCTCACCGACGTCCGCGTCCCCGACTCCCGCCGCCTGGGCGAGGTCGGTGACGGCTGGCGGGTCGCCCAGACCACGCTGAACAACGAGCGCGTCGCCATCGGCGGAACCCCGATCCCCCGCGAGGGCGGCATGATCGGCAAGATCGCCGCGACCTGGCGGGAACGCCCCGAACTGCGCACCCACGACCTGCACCAGCGGCTGCTGGGCCTGTGGGTCGAGGCCGAGGTCGCCCGCCTCACCGGTGTGCGCCTGCGCCAGCAACTGGTGGCCGGCCAGCCCGGCCCCGAGGGCGCCGGCATGAAGCTGAACTTCGCTCGCCTCAACCAGGAGATCAGCGGCCTGGAGGTCGAACTCCTCGGCGAGGAGGGCCTGCTCTACGACGACTGGTCCATGCGCCGCCCCGAGCACGTGGACTTCACCGGCCGCGACGCCGGATACCGCTACCTGCGTTCCAAGGGCAACAGCATCGAGGGCGGGACCAGCGAGGTCCTGCTGAACATCGTCGCCGAGCGCGTCCTTGGCCTGCCCGCCGAACCGCGCACCGACAAGGACGTCGCATGGAAGGACCTCGCCCGATGAGTACACAGTCGGAACCCGGTCTTCTCTACTCGGAAGAGGAAGAGGCGCTGCGCGCCGCCGTCCGGGACCTGCTCACCGACCACTGTGACCCGGCGGGCGTCATCACCCGCACCGAGTCGGCCACCCCGCACGACGTGTCGCTGTGGAAAGCGCTCGCCGGCTCGATGGGCCTCGCGGGCCTGCTGATCCCCGAGGAACTGGGCGGTCAGGGCGCCACGCACCGGGAAACCGCGGTCGTGCTGGAGGAGCTGGGCCGCGCGGTCGCGCCGGTGCCCTACCTGACGAGCGCCGTCGTCGCCACCGAGGCGCTGCTGGCCTGCGGGGCCGACGACCTGCTCACCGAGCTGGCGTCCGCGACCACCATCGCCGCCCTCGCCGTCGGCCTGCACGTCGCGCCGGGCGGCGTCGTCCCGCTCGTGCGCCTCGAAGGGGGGCGCCTGCACGGCGAGTTGACGGGCATCGCCGACGCGGCCGTCGCCGACGTGCTGCTGGTGCCCGCGGACGACGGGGGACTGTACGCGGTCCGTGCCGCCGACGCGACCGTCACCCCGCAGGTGGCCCTCGACCTGACCCGGCCGGTCGCGCGCGTCAGCCTCGACGGCGTCACCGGGCGCCGGCTGGGTGACTCCGAAGCCGCCGTACGACGCGCCCTGCGGGCCGGTGCAGGGCTGCTCGCCTCCGAGCAACTGGGCCTCGCCGACTGGCTGCTGACCGAGACGGTCCGCTATCTCAAGGAGCGCAAGCAGTTCAACCGCCAGGTCGGCGGATTCCAGGCGCTCAAGCACCGGCTCGCCGGACTGTGGCTGGAGGTCGCGGGCCTGCGCGCCGCCGCCCGCAACGCGGCCGACGCGCTGGCGACCGGCGAGGACACCGAGGTGGCCGTCGCCGTGGCCCAGGCGTACGCCGGCCAGGTCGCCGTCCACGCCGCCGAGGAGGCGCTGCAACTGCACGGCGGCATCGGCATGACGTGGGAGCACCCGGTCCACCTGTACCTGAAGCGGGCCAAGGCCGACTCGATCGCCTACGGCGCGACGGGCACCCATCGGGAGGCGCTGGCCGAACTGGTCGACCTCCGAGCGCCCTGACGTCCGCCCCTCCTGTCCGGGCGATGCCCGTCCCACCAGGGGCGGGCATTTTCCGTGCCCGCCGCCGAGACGACATGAACGGCCGGCGGCGCGTCGGCCAACTCCGCTCCCGGCTCTGCTTCCTGGGGGTCTCGGGACCGCATACTCACAGGCGTCCCGTACGGCACCTCCAGGGAGGCAGAGCATGGCCCTCACCACCCGACGCAGAGCCCTCACCACACTCGGCGCCGCCCTCGCGGGCGCGGTCGCCGTGCCCGCCGGCACCGCGCTGGCGAGCGAGGGCAGGCACGGGCCGCGCCCGTTGTGGCGCGCCCACGCCCACAACGACTACGAGCACCCCCGCCCCCTCCTCGACGCCCTGGACCACCGCTTCGGCAGCGTCGAGGCCGACATCTACCTGGTCGGCGGTCAACTCCTCGTCGCCCACGACCCCGAGGACCTCGACCCGTCCCGCACCCTGGAGTCCCTCTACCTGGACCCTCTCGCCGCCCGCGTCCGCGCCCACCACGGGCGGGTGTACCGGCGGGACCGCCGGGCGCTTCAGCTCCTGATCGACATCAAGACCGAGGGCTCGGCGACGTACCTCGAACTCGACCGCCATCTGCGCCGCTACCAGCACCTGTTCACCACGTACGCCCACGGACGGGTGTTCCCCGGCGCGGTCACCGCGGTGGTCTCCGGTGACCGGGCGGCCCGCGCGCCCATGGAGGCCCAGCACACCCGCCGCGCCTTCTACGACGGCCGCCTCAGCGACCTCGGCAGCGCGGCCCCGGCCTCCTTCGTCCCCCTGATCAGCGACAACTGGACGCTCAACTTCACCTGGCGGGGCGTGGGCGCCTTCCCGGCGGCCGAGCGGCGCAGGCTGCGGGACATCGTCGACGCGGCGCACTCCCGCGGACAGCGGGTGCGGTTCTGGGCCACGCCCGACGTGGCGGGCCCCGCGCGGGACGCCGTCTGGTCCGAACTGCTCGCCGCCGGCGTCGACCACCTCAACACCGACGACCTCGCCGGTCTCGAGGCGTTCCTCGACGCCCACCGGGGCGCGTAGGGCACCGGCGGAACACCACTCGTTCGGAGGACAGGTCAGCCGCCCGGACGAACCCTCCGCTACGCCACACTTACGGCCGAACGCCGCGAAGTGGACGTGGCGGAGGAGGTTGACGATGGCCGTTTCCATCTCTGTGGTGCTGTTGCTGTCCATCCTGGCGGTGATCTTCCTGCGCAACGGCGGGCTGAAGGTCTCGCACGCGCTGGTGTGCCTGCTGCTCGGCTTCTATCTGGCGAGCACGAGCATCGCCCCGACCATCAGCAGCGGACTGACCGCGACGGCGGACATCGTGAGCAGCCTCAGACCGTAGTCTCGGGCCGCAGCCGCAGCCGCAGCCGCAGCCGCAGACCGTAGTCGGCGGGACCGCGACGGGCGGGAGGGGGGCGGTGGCCACCGGATGTCGCTACGCGCCGATGACGCGGGAGCGGATGAGGAAGCGCACCCCTTCGGGTGCCTCCAGAGAGAAGCCGCCGCCCCGGCCCGCGACGACGTCCACGATCAGTCTGGTGTGACTCCACAAATGGCTTTACTGATGTAGGTCTGTAAGTTCGTCTACGAGGTCGAGCACGTCGCCAAGGCGTCCCCGGAGGCGTTCGACCATGAGGATGAGGCCGGCGGCGTCCAGCTGGGCGAGGTCTTCGGCGCGGGCGGAGTCGAGGTCGCGGCGCGCGTAGTCGATGCGTGCGTACTGGAGGTCGGTGAGGGTCCCGGTGGGGTGGGACTGCTCATCGGTCATGTGGTGCCACCTGCTGATCTGTCGTGCTGGGGATGTGGGGACGCGTGGGGGGCCTGGGTAATCGTTAGGCAAAAGCTTGCATGTTGCAATAAGTCGAACGTCACGTCACTCGAACGAGTGTCTTAATTGAATCGTGCTTGTATGCCGCAGGCGAAGATGCCTCATTTATCGTGCTGACTTAGGGTGATCTTCGTCGGAGCGTTTGTCGAGTGCACGCTCCTGACGACGACGCCTGGCTCTACGAGCACAGCCACGTCCTCGGCGAGCGCATTCGCGTCGAACGCGAGCGGAAGAAGATCACGCAAGAGCGTCTCTTCCTCGGCGCCGGCATCAGCCGCAACGTCCTCCAGCTCATCGAATCCGGCCGCCACAACCCGACGCTCTTCACGCTGCTCCGCATCGCGCGGGTCCTCGACGTGCCCCTCGCCGACCTCGTGAGATGAGCGGCCCGCCCCCGACGGGGGACGAAGACGGGCCGCCCAGTTCCACCGGCGCGATCGGCGACACACGTACACGCCGGTGGAGTAGAACCCGCTGGTGCCCCGTTCGCCCTGTGACACCAGCGGGAGCTCATAAGGGCGGCGCGTCCCATGCGCTGTGAGGGCAGTGCGACAAGCCCAGCTCCTCGACCAGCTGGTCGGCCTGCGCCTGCGCAGCCACCTGCTCGGGGTCGATGTACTCCCACTGACACCGCCCCGGGTGGTGCTCGAAGATCGTGCATCCAGCGTCGCGCGGTTCGGGCCGGGCCATGCAGCAGTCGAGATCCGCCAGGCACTGGTCCAGGGATCCGTCTCTCCAGCACAGGTAGACGTCCGAGGCCGGGTCCGCACGCGTCCCGGTGCGAAGGAACGCCGCGTGGAAGTCGTGGGGCACGTCTTCGAGGAGACACTGAAGGGTCGAGTACGGGGTCCACTCGATTTTGCCGTGAGGCGAGCTGATCGTCTCTCCCATGGCCCGAACTTCGGCGTGGACTTCGGACGTGGCCGTGCACCGGTAGCCGGTCATCGGGCGTCCATCCGGTCATGCGGGTGCTGGCGGATGATCACGTTGGCGTCCGTCACCGCGGAGGGGTCGTCCCGCTCCCGTGCAGCCTCTCGCTGTCGAGCCGCCTGGTTGCACGTCCGGCAGTGGACGACAGGCGTCGGCTCGTCGAGTGGCATGCCCAGGTACACCGGTTCGTCCATGGTCTTCCGGGGGGCGGTCATCGTCGTGTCTCCAGGGCGAGGCGGCGCCACACTCTGCGGACGCCGCAGCTGTACGGGTCCTTGGCACAGCGGGTGCAGTAACTGGGGTGTCGGTTGTAGGTCTCCCGGGCCTGCGTGGTGACGCAGGGCCCGCAGGCCCACGGGTGGATCGTGACGCCCTGGGGACCGGGGCGTTCGCCTAGGTCGACCCGGGCCCTGATCGTCAGCTCGGTGCCGCACCACGGACACTCCTCACCGTCGAGCTGTCCTGCGGTGAGGGTGGATGTCTTCGGAAGGGCCAGCATCGCCGTGCCGCTCTGGACGGGGTCGAGAGCTGGAGGGCTGCTCACGATGCGATCTCCGTGCCAACCTTGGGGCCGAAGGCGTCACCGATCGCCGCGAGGAGGGCGACCGGGTCAGTGAGCCAGCTGCGGTCGCCCGGGCACATCCGCCAGTGCGGGCCCGGGCCGGACGTCCGCCGCTCCGGCGGGATCGGCACCCGCTCTCCGCCAGTGATCGCGCGGGTGTTCTCCGCCTGCCAGCTGGCGGCGGTGCCCACCGGCACGAAGAAGTACAAGGCGCCCGGCTGCGGGTCTTCAACGACCGCGCCGGCGCGGGCCCCGAGGATGCTCATCGCGGCGAGGCCGAGCTGCCGGGGGACGCGGATGACGTCCCACTCGTCGTCCGACACACTGACTGGAAGGTGCTGCGAAGGAGAAGTCACCGGGCGGCCCCCGCCTTCGCGTGGCAGCCGCACGAGACGACGTCCCACACCCGGGTGCGGCCCGCCCGCTGGACGCGCCCCACGACGGACAGGCCCCGTGCCACGGCACCGCAGTACCAGCACGCCCGCCCGTGAAGCCGAGCGATACTCACCGGGCCGTCCACCCGCAGTAACTCCGCACACCTGCGACTCATCCCCGTCTCCCATCTGCCTGTTTGCTGCGGACAGACAGATCATGGGCCGCTACAAGGGGTGCAAGGGATACAGCGTGTATCCCCGTCAGACGGCGCCGATCCACTCGGCGAAGCTGGTCAGGCTCTCGGCGTCCGCACGCTTCAGACGGCGGATCGTCGCCGCAGCCTTCCGTGCCCACGGATGCTCCCGCGTGTGCTGCGGGGCGATGAACCGGGCGACCTTCAGCGACTCGAACGCGTCGTCCGGGCGGCCGGCCCACACCTGCGCGCGGGCCAGCTCGATCCAGAATCCAGACTGCCGTTCCTGGGGCAGCGAGTCAGGGGGTGTCCACTCGTCGGCGATGTCGAGGGCCCGCTGCACGTGGTCCTGCCCGAGGCTGACCGCGACGGACACCTCGTGCGCGCGCACAGAGTCCGGCCCGAACTGGGTGCCGTCGTAGGCGGCTTCCGGGACCGCGTCGCCGAGGCCTCGGGCTTCGTCCAGGTGCATTGTGGCGGCGTCCTCATTTCCGCATCGTCCGGCGATGACGGCCGCGCGCATGTGCAGCGCGCCGCGGGCGGCGGTCGAGGCGCGGCCGATCGGGGCAGGGCTGGCGTCGATGGCCTGCTCCAGGGCGCGGAGCCCGGGGGCGTGCGCGCGGGCGGCGAAGAACGTTTCGGTGCGGACGTAGGCGGCGGTCGCCTCGGCGAGCGGGTTGTCGGTTTGTGCGGCGGCCCAGCGCATCAGCTCGACCAGGCGGGCGGAGAGGTCCCGGGCGCCGAATTTGTAGGCCACGGCGTCGGCTGAGCGGGCGGTGGTGGCGAGGAGGCGGGCGGCGTGCAGCTGCTCGGCGCCGGTCGCGTGGTGTAGCGCGGTCAGGGTGTCGGTGAGGAGCTGCGGGGCTCGTTCGGCGATGCGGGCGTACTGGGCGGCGAGGCGCCACTGCACCAACGCGTCGGCGGCCGTGCGAAGTTCGTCGAGCGGGCGGGGTGGGGTGTCGGTGGGGATGTCGTAGGCGCTGATCGCGGCGGAGATGCCGGGGAGGGCGGCGTGGACGCGGCTGTCGGTGCGGGTGCTGCCGGTGATGATGCGGCTCGGGTCGACGTTGAGGGCGGCGGCGATCGAGTCGAGGGTGTCGTCGCTGGGTGAGCGTGCGCCGCGTTCGATGCCCTTGATGGTGGCGAGGGAGACGTAGGCGGTGCGGGCGAGGTCGGCCTGGGTCATCCGGCGTGCGCGGCGGATGGTGGCGATGTGCTGGCCTACTTCGCGCCTGCTGGCGGTGGGCATGCTGGCACCGTACCGATTTGTCCGTGCTACGGGGACGTGAACGAGCTAGGTCCAATGCCGGTGACTTAGGTTCTGGCTTGCCGGGTGATGGTGACGGTGTCTGGTGCGGGTGGTGACCAGTCGCGGTGCTCGGCCCGTTTGAGTGGCCAGTTGGACATCTTGCGTTTGATCACTCGGGGGCAGGCCCGGTGACGGCGTGGAGGCAGCAGGCGTTCGGTGATCTCAGCCAGGGTGCGGGTCAGTGCGCGGGTGAGTCGGCCGGGGGGAAAACGCCGCCTGGGCCGGGACCTGGCGGCGCACGATCCGCAGGGACCGGGTGAAGGAGAGCCGGTCGGGATCAAGACCCTGGGAGGTGGCGGCCTGGTGCATCAGCTGCCGGATGGCGTGGTGCACCAGGAGGAAGCCGTAGATCTCCTGTTCCACGCCCCACGGGTACTTCGAGCGCAGGACGAGTTTCGGGCCGCGCTGGTGGGTCTTGATTTCGTCCAGCGTGGTCTCGATCTCCCACCGCTGGGCGTAGAGCGCGGCCAGCTCCCGCGCTGGTGCCTCCTCTGGATCGAGCAGGGTGGTCAGCAGGCGGTAGACAGTGGCGTCGCCGCTGCGCGCAAGGGTGTACTCGATCACCCGGACCACCATCGGGTCGCGGCGGCTCCTGCGGTCTCTTTCGGCATGGACCGTGCTGAGGTATGAGCCGTCGCCGAGGACTTGTGTCACGGGCAGCGCCGCGCTCTTGCGTACCCGCCACAACAGGTCGGCGCCGGAAGCGCGGGCGGCTTGCCATAGTTCGAAGCCGTAAAAGCCCCGGTCGGCGAGCAGGAGCATCCCTTTCTCAAGCTGGGGGAACAGCTGCCGGGAGAGTTTCTGCTCGCTCATCGACTGGGAGCCGACGACTGCCCCGAACACCGCGTGCGTGCCGCATTCGGCCAGTGCGACCAACCGTGCCTGTGGGAACGCGCCCGCTCCGCGCTGCGAGACGTGGCGGCCGAAGAACTCCTCGTTGGCCGCGGTGTCCGCTACATCCAAGGTCGTGCCGTCCACCGCGACCAGACGCCAGTGCCGGTACCAGGCGCCGGCCGTCTCGGGCACGGCCACCGGCCGGCAGACCCGGGCGAACAATGCCCTCAACGGTTCTGTGCCCAGACGCCGACGTGCCCGGCCGATCGCAGCGGTCGTCGGCACCCGCCACGACCGCCCCGGACCACCGAGCCCTTCGCCCAGGAGCCGGGCGACCTCTTCGTATCCCTGCCCGAAGAACAGGCACATCGCGAGGACGAAGTAGACCACCACCCGCGCCGGCAGCAGGCGACTGCGCTGCTCGGCCCGGCCGGTCTCGGCGATCACCTCATCCACCAGATGAGGCGGAAATGCCTGCGTCAGCACCCCAACCGCGATCCGGTCCGACAACCGCTCACCTGCAGGCACTCCAACCTGCCCCACCCTCGCCACACGAAGGACAACGAGGCACAGGCCCCTAAGTCACCGGCATTGGAGCTAGGTCAGCAGTGGCACAAGGTCGGTGAGACTGTCGATCCGCCAGTCCGCAGTCCCGACGACCTCCGGCGTGTCCGCCCAGAGATGCCCCCACGGCCCGCGCCGGAGGTGCGCGGTGCGGAGCCCGGCCGCTGCCGCAGGCAGGGTGTCATTGGCAGGGTGGTCGCCGACGTACACCGTCTCGCCCGGCGGTGCCTGCCCGGCCTCGGTCGCCCGCTGGAAGAACTCCGGCCGCGGCTTGGCGACGCCCCATTCCCCGGACGTCGCGACCACGTCCGCGGGCAGATCGAGGGCGCGGAGGAGTTCGCCCGCGCGGGCGGTCTGGTTCCCGGCGATGACGACGCGCAGGCCCAGGTCGCGCAGCGCGGCGAGGGCGGGCCGGACGTCGTCGTACAGGTCCGTCTCGTCCAGGTCTTCACCGCAGCCGGCGGTCTCGCGCGCGGCGTACTCGGTCGGGATGTCGATGTCCGGTCGGATGAGGCGCAGGGCGTCGGCGTTGTCTCGGCCCTGGGCGACGACGGCGCCGACTAGCGCGGAGACGGTGTGGCGTGGGGCGCCGAGCCAGTCGGCCCAGGCGGCCCAGTACCGGTCGTCGCGGACGAGGGTCTCGCCGACGTCGAAGATCACAGCGCGAATCATGCGGGCAGGGTACCCGGGCATAACGAAAGGGCCCCCACCGCCCGAAGGCGATGGGGGCCAAGGTCATGGGTACTGGCGTCGCTGCGGGTCCAGGGCCAATGCGAGAGGGCTCGTCGGTGCCTCTGAGCCGTCGCCGTCTGGTGCCCCATCGCGGCGGCACACGAGGGCGTCAGGGTCATCGGCCGGCGGCTGGAGGCTGTACCCGGCCGGGCACGACGGTCCCGCAGGCCCTTGTTCGCCGCGCGGCCCCTGCTCTCCCTGCGGCCCGGCCGGGCCCGCGGGGCCTGCCGGTCCTGCGGGGCCGGGCTCGCCCTGCGGGCCCTGCACTCCGTCCGTTCCGTCCATGCCGTCTTCTCCCGGGGTGCCAGGCTCGCCGTTCTCGCCAGGTGCTCCTTCCGGGCCGTCTTCTCCGGGCGGCCCGTCCTCTCCCGCTTCCCCCGGCTTACCGTCCTTGCCGGGTCTCCCGGGGTCTCCCTTCGGCCCTGGGATCGGCACCGGCACCTCCGCACGGTCGGGGAGATCCTCGACCGCCCGGGCCGGATCCGGCACCGCCGGCGTCTGCCCCTCGGCTTTCACCTGCTCGCGCAGTACCCGCACGTCACCGGCCAAGGTGCTAACGGCGTCGCCGCGCCGGTTCGCCTCGTCCGCGAGAGCATCCGCGCGGCGGGCCTCGGCGTCGATACGCAGCCACACCAGGACGACCGCCCCGGACAGCACCAGCAGGACGGCCGTGACCGCGAGGGACCGCCACCGTTGCACGAGGACCGGCTGCCCATGACGACTCACGTGGTCTGTCCCCCTAGCTCGGCGATCCGCTCGCGCAGCTGCTGGCTCTCGTTGGTGAGTTCCGCGATCCGGGCCTGGAGTGCGGCCTTGTCCGCCCGCTCGGCGGCGAGTTCGGCGTACGCCGCAGCGAGGAGCCTCTCGACCTCAGCGACGCGGTCGCGCAACTGCGCCCGCTCCTCCTGGAGGTTGTCCACGAGCGTGCTGTAGCCACCGAGCACCGCCCCTGACTGGCTTGCCGCGTTGGCTCCGCGGTGTCCGATCAGCGCGGCGCCAGCCGCTGCGAGCCCGACGACGATCGTTCCGACGGCGGCGAGCGTCGCAGCGTCCACGGGCGTCCTCCGATGGTGCAGTGGGATGGAGTGCGGCCAGGCGGCCGACTCAGACGTCCGCACGCGGGGTATGCGGTGCCGCCCACCCGGCGATCCAGGACCCAGCGGCTGGGACGAGAGCCAGGACGAACGGCTCCAGTACGTCGGGCATGCCGGAGATCAGGGAAGGGTCGTCGGTGACGCCACCGAGGATCGCAAGTCCGGCGAGGCTGGCCAGGTAGGCGAGCGCGCTGGACGCCTTGACCTTCTTCTCGATGGGCGCGGAGGGAGATGCCATGGGATGTTCCTCTCAGACGGGCTGCGCGAGTTGGCGGCAGCCGATGACAGTGCCCGCGGAGTTGCGTACCTCGCGGTAGGGGACGAGCAGGTCTGATCGGCGCGGAGCCAGCGCCAGCGCCACGGGCAGCGACACCACGTAGGAGACGCCCGCGCGGCGGCGGGGCAGACCCAGGGCGTGCCCGTACTGGACGAGCTCCACCTGAATCCCGTCGCGCAGCTCGGACTTGATGGGCATGACGCCGAGCCTGGCGGGCTTCTCCTCGGGCTCGATGACGTAACGGAGGCCGGGCTCCAAGTCGTCGAGGCCGTCGGGCCGGTCGTCGATGTAGACGCGGATCGGGTGCGGGGTGAGGTTGACGATCACTCGGTGCCCGGGGTTCCGCCGGTGACCTCGACGTCGACCTTCACGACGGCCTCGGCGAGCGTGTCGCGGATCTCCTGCTTCAGCTCGTCCAGGTTGGCGTTCGCTCCGGCCGCGACCGCGTCCACGAGCTTGTCGAGGACCTTCTGTTGGGCGTCGAGCTTGGTGTTGAAGCCGCGTACGAGCTTGAGGGTCTCGCGGTTCTGCAGGTAGTCGTAGCGCTGGTAGGACTCCAGCGTCCAGTGGGGGTTGTCCTTGGTCTTGTCCGGCGAGTCGAAGACGCCGTCCGTCTTGGCCAGTACCTTGACGTCGTTCTTGTCAGCCACGAGGGCCTCCTTGGGTGGGGTGGTGTCTGCGCCAGCGGGGCGCTTGAGGCGGTCGTGGACGCGGGCGCGCATCGACGCCATGGTGAAACCGCGCGGGTCGACCTTCCCGGGCTGCCATTCGAGGTGACCAATCACGGACTCTTCGTCCCAGCCGTGGTGCCGGCAGACGGCGGCCGCGGCTCGCTCGATCGCCTCCAGCTGGACCTCGGGCCAGGGGTCTTCGCCGTCGCCGAGGTTCTCGCACTCGAAGCCGTAGAAGTGCCGGTTGCCGTCGGTGTTCGCCTCGTTGTCGGTGGGCAGCGTGCGTTCGCCGATGACGGCCTGGAGGACGTCGTCGTCTCCGCTCCCGGCGTGGTTGGCGCGGCCGTAGCCGACGAGGTGGACCTTGCCGTCCTTGGTGATGACGCCGTGACAGAGCGGCCCGGGCAGACCCGCGTAGCCCTTGCGGCAGATCTCCACCGTGCGGGCGGAGCCCTTCGTCACGGTGTGGTGGATCATTACTCCGTGGACGGGCCCCCAAGCACCCTTGTGGTTGCGGTTGTGGTCCTCCCAATCGCCGACCTCCACGACGGTGAGGCCCTCGTCCCTGAGGGCTTGCAGGAAGCTGCGTGCTCCCATCGGTGCGGCCATCAGGCCTCCAGACATGAGAAAAGCCCCGGCCTGGTGGCGCGGGGCGGTCAGTGGATCGCAGGTCAGGCGGCGGCCTCGTAAGTGCCCCAGAACCGCAGTGCCGCCCCGGCAACCCACGCGGTCGGAGTCGACGCGTCGATCAGGCCCGCGCCCGCGCTGGTGTCAGCACCGGAGACGTTGCCGCCGGACATCTCGAACTCGAACGTCTGCGTCGTCGTGAGCCGCACCCGGATCGGCTGCCTCGTGCCCGGCGAGCCAGGAGCGGTCTGGATCTCCCCGGACCCGCACCCTCCGATCGTCGACGCGGCCGCCACCGGGGTGGAGATCCTCCAGTTGTCCGTGCCCGACCCGAAGGTGGTCGTCGACCCGAACACGATGTCCACCCGAAACCACACAGTGAGCGCGGACTGCGCCCACCGTGCGCTCACCGACGCGTCCCCGAAGCTGGGTGTGGACGCCCCAGACGTCGTCCACGACGGTGCCCAGTCCTGCCACGTCGGTGAAATCGACCGCAGGCGACTGGCGGACACCACCATGCCCGGATGCCACGGTTCATACGGCACGGTTGCCTCCTACAGGGCGAGTCGCATCGGGTTGGCCAGCCGCACATCCGCCCCAGCCGCGTGAGCCTTGACGATGCCGTTGGCCGAGCGGACCACATGCATCCGCTGCGGGGTGAGCTGCTGAAAACCGGCGAACTTCGCAGTCACTGGCAGCGAGTTCGTGTTCGTGACGGACAGGATCGCCCGGATACCGACCGCGCCGGCGGCCGACAGGCTGCTGTCCGACGTCGTCACCGACCAGGCGTCCGGCTCCGTTCCGCCGTCGCGCCACACCTTGGCGCGGAGGGTGCCGCCTGTTACTCGGAACCGGACGCGAAACCGGCGGCCCGCGGCGTGGGTCAGTCCGCCGGTGCCGGCTGCCGTAGCGAGGAGCGTCTCCGTGCCTCCGACACGTTTGCGGAGGGTGAGAGTGATCGACTGGTCGGTGTTGAGGGCGAGCCTGGCCAGGTACGAGTTGTTCGTGTCCGCGTAGCGGGCGACCAGGTGCAGGAAGTGGGAGCCGCCGGTGGCGAGTTTATCCGTAGCCATGGCGGCCGTGAGGTCGACGTCCGGTGACGGATACGGGACCGTGGCGTAGCGCGAGTTGTTGATGCTGCCCAGGGTGATGACGCCGTGCCCTAGGTAAGCGCGGCGTACGGCGGCCACGTAGGCGTCGAAGGCCGGGGTGCGCTGCCCGGAGTCGCGCATGGCCCGGGACAGGTCCCCGCCGGGAAAGAACGCCTCCCGCTGCGCCCGCGACAACTCCAGCTGGACGCCGGCGCCCGTCGTGGTCTCGTTGCAGATGTTCGCCGGGTTGTCCCCCGCGATCTCCGACGGTGCGTCGATGACCGTGAACCCGGCGGCCACCAGATACTGCGTGACCTTGGCGACCAGCTGCTCGTCGAGGCCACCGATCGCTGTCTCTGCCACGCCCGGGGTGCCGCTGTAGCCGTGGAAGGACAGGCAGCGGCGGGCGGTGTGGACGATGGCTTCGCACTGCGGTTCGTCGAAGTTCGTCGACGTGACGTGTAGGTCACCGTTGCCGGTGTTCTTCAGGCCGGCGAACTCGTAGTGCGACATCAGTCCCGGTGCCACCGCGCGGGCAAGCTCGCCGGAGCCGCCCTCGATGCCGCCGCCATGAATCGCGATCGAGCACCACGTTGCCCGGGCCAGGGGGACGGAGCGGCGTTCGTAGTCGACGCCCTCCGTCTCCGCGGCCGCGAGCTCGGAGTACGAGGCGTATAGGTCAGCCACGTGGTCATCCTCCCTGCACGCTGTAGTCCGAGGCGCTGCCGCCCGTCGTGGTCCACGTCTCGCCCGTGGTTGCCGTGCCCCAGCCGTCGCTGACGATACGGTCGTAGCGGTCCTCGACGGCGCCAGTCACGTCCGTGACGGTGACGACTTCGCCGCCGACGCGGACGTCGAACGCGGTCTCCCACATCCAGAGCGGACCAGCCGTTGTCACCGGCAGGATCGTGTCGTTCGCGTCGACCGCTGCGGCCAGCTCGCTGCCGTCCGTGTCGACGACGCCGAGGACCGCGTCACCGACCACGCCGACCCGCCACGGTCCCGCCGGGACGCAGTTGAACGTTGCCGTCCACGTGCGGGGTAGCAGCTGCTCTTTCAACCCCAAGTACATGAGGTCCACGTCGTCCGGGGCCACCCACTTCGGCATGTTCGTCAGCCGGATGACGTCGCCCTCGCGCAGGGCGAGCACTGCAGGGATCAGCTCTGGGTGCCGGTGCAGGTTCACGGTGACGGCCGGGTAGCGGGGCTCGTCCCACGTCCCCAGGTGCAGCTCCCAGTACGTTTTGCCCTCGGTCTGGTCATCCGTGGCCAGCGACAAGGTGATGGAGTCGTTGTAGACGCCGACGCCGTCCGGTGGGTCCAAGACCGACAGCGGGCCGGATCCGAGGACGACACGTGTGGACGACCCGGCCTCGCGAGTCACCGTGACGTCATTGCGGATGGCCGTGTCGTCGTCCACGGGCTCCAGCGGCCCGGCGATCTGCCCCTGCGCGTAGTCCAGGACTAGCGCGGGCTCCTGCGAGTACAGCGTCGATCGGGGCCGGTACAGCAGCCGCAGTGCGGTCTGGTCCTCGGTCAGCAGACCACTGTCCGAGTCGGCTGCCGTCCGGATCAGGTCGAGGACCGGGGCCAGGCCCTGGTAGCCGACCGGATCCGTGTCAGAAGGTGCCCCGGTCAGCGTGATGGGGAAGCCTTCCTCTCCGGCCAGGCGCAGCATGCGGGCGCCCGCGGTCTCGCCGGACCAGGCGTCGAGGGCGTTGTCGTAGGCGGGGGTTTCGACTGTGTCCCACACCGAGATGTGTCCGATGGCCATGCCGTTGATGTCGGCGGAGTAGCCGCCGGGCGGGGAGTAGACGCCGGTGGGGCGGCCGGTGACGCCGGTGACGGTGTTGTTGTACTGGCCTGCGTCGCCGCCGATGTCGGACCAGGTGATCGTGTAGCGGACGTTGCTTCCGACCTGCTCCACGGAGAAGGTGACCTTGACCCAGTCGCCGAAGATATCCGTCGAGGTGGCGATGATCCGGTCGACGAGGGTTTCGCCCTCGTAGCCGAGGCCGAGGATGCGGGAGTTGTCGGGGCCTGACTGGATGTACCAGTCGCGGACGGTGCCCGTGGAGTGGATCAGCAGGAACGTGCGGCGGGTGGGTGGTACCTGCGGCATGCGGTACAGCCAGTGCACGGACCAGCCGGGCAGCGAGGCCCACGAGTAGTTGCGGACGGCGCCACCGAGGTGGGAAAGGTTCCCAGACTGGGAGTTGACCGCGGGCAGCGGCCCCGACGAGGGCAGGGTGTTGTCGGCGGCCCACTCGGCTTGCGTGAAGCGAAGCGGGTCGATGCCAGCGACCGGTGAGTACGCCTTG
Organism: Streptomyces sp. NPDC096048; assembly: GCF_044763415.1. Lineage (NCBI taxonomy): Bacteria > Bacillati > Actinomycetota > Actinomycetes > Kitasatosporales > Streptomycetaceae > Streptomyces > Streptomyces sp. NPDC096048. Next base: position 469,683 of record NZ_JBIWGG010000004.1, on the reverse strand, counting down.
GTGGCGTGCTCGCCTTCTTCCATGGGCCAGTACGCCATCGGCTTGAAGCTGGGGATGCGGCGGCGCAGCGCAGAATCGAGCGGCTTGGTGCCGCGGCCCAGGCGGCGCAGGATCCCGGCCGCCTGCACGGGTACCCACGCATCTGCCTCGCTGGGGACCCATTTTTGCGGCCACTCGCTGATCTCGCCGATGAACCGGTCCACGCGGTCCCGGATCTCTGCCGCGCCGGACAGCGTCCAGGGCCGGCCGGTCCCGTCCGTGAAGGCGGTGGTGCCTGCGGCCTGCGCGGTGAAATCCGGGTTCGCGACGATCGGACCGCCGATTCCGCTGCGCACCTCCGCCTTGTAGACGCGGCCCGCCATCGGCTCGCGCGGCGGTGTGACGTCGAGCTGGGACGGAGCAACGGACAGGGGCGCCGTGCCACTGAAGACAGGGGCGGTGCCGCTGGTGGTCACGACGTCCCCGCCGATCTGGGTCCACGGCCCGTCCAGCGTCTCGGCCCAATACACGCGGGCCGTCCACCCTCCGGCGCCGTTATCGGCGTCCCACGTGCCGCGCAGTGCCGCATGCCGGGGCAGGGCGGGCATCGTCCACACGCCCCATAGGCCGTTCGTGCCGGTTGTGCTGACGTGCATGTAGAGGCGGCCGTCCTGCACGCGCAGGTTGTAGCTGCGGTTGCCTGGGGCTGAGGTCCATTTGCCCATGAGCATCTGGGAGCCGGGCTTGTACCAGTCGACCTCGCCCTCCCAGCGCAGGTCAAGGTCGCCGGTGATGTCGAGGCTGGCATGGTCGGGGGTGGAAGCGGCGCTGCCCGGGTCGCCGTCGAGTTGAAGGTAGCGTTGCTCGCCGGGGAGGGACAGGCGTACGCGCGTGTTCCTGCCGATCAGTCCGTAGTACGGCGACATGGGGTTGCGATTGCTGTACTTGCCGGACTTGTTGTTGATCATCATCGGGACTGACGCGGGATCGGCGACCGCTCCGTTGTTGCGGATCCCCCGCTGGTGAGTGATCGGGGACCTGGTGTAAATGTCCGCAGTGATGTCCGTCCAGACTCCGTCGATCAGCAACTCGACTCGCAGCCCGAGCGGGGTCTCCGGGAACGCCACTGCTACCTCCTGGTGTTGCCGAGCACGACCTGAACGTCGCCGCCGTTGATGCCGACTTGGGTGCGGATGAGGGTGAGGATCTGATCGGTGAGTGCGTCCCCGGCGGTAAGCGTCGCCGTCCGAACGGATCCACCGCCGCCGCTGCCGCTCGTGCCCATCGCAGAGCCCACCGCGCCGGCGTACGACGCGGACGGTGTGGGCGTGTTCACCAGGTTCGCCATCGTCCGGTCGAGCTCCCCCGACGAGGACTCGATACCAGCGACGATGCCCCGCGGGATCCACCGGCCGACGCTCTTGGCCATGACCTTCGACGGCGAAGCGATACCGAGGGCCTTGGCGATCGGCCCCGGGATCATGGACCGGGCGAAGCTCATGAGCTGGGAGCGCAGGTAGCCGCCCATCGAGCGGACGCCGTTCAGCAGGCCGCGTACAACGTCCTGGCCCTTGCCGTACAGCAGGCCGGCCACGTTCCCGAAGGCGCCCGCGATCCTGCCCGGCAGTCCCCGCACCCACGAGACCACGCCGAGAGCACGCTGGACCGTCGAGTCGCGGAAGGAGCGCCAGGCGCTGGACGCGCGGGCGGTGATCGACGAGCCCAGCCCGGACAGGGCGTTACTCGCCCGTCCCGGCAGGGCCTGCACGGAGGCGATGAACGAGGCCCAGGCCCGGCTGACGGGCCCGGACACGTATCGAGACCACAGCCCGGAGAACCAGTTGCTGATCGCCGTACCGAGCACGGACATCACGGCCCCGGCCTGGCCGGCCTTCGCCGTGACCCAGCCTGTGAAGCTCGCCCACCAGCGCGGGAGGTTCTCGTCCAGGGCAGTGAGCAGGCGGCCGACGAAGCCCACCATGAGGGAGATCGCGGCCGTGCTGATCGCGGCCGCAGCAAGAGCAGGGAGGGCGACCAGGGCCAGCGTGATGGCCCCAGCGATCGCCGCGATCTTCAGTACCTGCGTCGGGTTGGCCATGACCCACTCGGCTACGGCCTGGCCCGCGTCTACGATCCCGCCGATGATCTTCGGGGCCAGTTCGCGGGCTTTGGTCGCCAGCCGCTGGCCCAGGATCGGGAAGAACGCGACCAGCTTGTCGGCGAACTCGTTGCCGTCCGCCGCCCGCCCCGCTTCAGCCCACATGCTGTTGAAGCGGCCGCTCACGTACTGCCGGAACTTGTCCATCCCCGGGATGACCGTGCCGCCGAGGAAGTCGACGACACCCTGCTGGATTCCCCGCTGGAACTGCTTGACCTTCGTGCCCGCGTTGTCCCGCATCGCGTTGCCGAGCTTGTCCGCCTCCCCGGCCGCGGTGCCCATGGACTTGCCCGCCTTGTCGACGTCCAGAGCGAACAGTGCAGCGCCCAGGTCTTCGCCCGGCCCGCCGAAGAGCTCCTGGACGGCCTGCTTCACGCCTGCCGTCTCCGGGCCCAGCTCCACCATCGAGTCGATGATGTCGTCCATGGCCTTCTCGCCCTTGGCGCCGCCGGCCGCGAGGTCGTCCATGACCTGCTGCGAGTCCAGGCCGAGCGCCTTGAGCGCGTCCTGGGACGCCTTCGACCCCGAGGTGACCCGGAGGCTCAGCTCTTTGAAGGCGTCGGCGATCTTGTCGGTGTCCTTGCCCCAGCCGCCCTGTACGGCCTGCCGCATCAGGCCCATCGCGGTCTGCCCGGACAGGCCCGCGGACTTGAAGACGGGCCCGTACTCGGTGAACGTCTCCAGCACGTCCTCGCTGGCGATCCCAAGGCCTCGGGAGCCCTTCACCAGCAGGTCGAACGCTTCTCGTCCGTCCTTCGCGAGCCCGTTACGGATCATCGTCCCGGCCGCGGACGCAGCCTGTGTGACGTCCACACCGATCAGGTCCGCCAGGTCGGAAGCGTTCGCCGCGATGCTCTTGATCTGGCTGTTGGTCGCCCCGGGCGGGATGAGCCCAGCCGACGCCACCGCCTTGATCGTGTCCGCGCCGTCCTGGAAGGTGTCGACGATGGCGCCCGTGTACAGCTGGCCGGCGAGCTTGCCGTAGCGCTGCGCCTCCGCGGGCGTCGTGCCGAGCTGCGCGCCAAGGCGGGCGGTGATCTCACCCTGGCTCAGCGCCTCAGCGAAGGACTGCATCAGCAGCGCGCCGGCTGCGGCCCCGATACCGGCCGCGGCCATCGTCATGCGGCCCTTCATGCGGTCGCCCATGCTCTCGGCGGCCTGGTCGGCGCCCTCCTCGCCGCCGTCCTGGAGGCCGTCGCCGACGGCGTCCCCCGCAGCGCGTCCGGCCGCGACGAACCGGCCGCGGGCGTTGCGGAGGCGGCCGTCGGCGCCGCGGACGATGCCGTCGCCGAGTTCTTCCCCGGCCTGCCGTCCCGCGCGGGCGGCGTCGTCCTGGATGCCGTCGAGTCCGTCGGTGACGCCGTCGCCGAGCTGTTGCCCGGCACGCTGTCCGGCCCGTTCGGCGTCGTCGCCCATTGCCTGCCCGGCCGTGCGCATCGCGCGTTCGGCCTGTGTCAGGCCGCGGTTGACCCCGTCTGCGTCGAGGCTGATGACACCGGTCAGTTCGCCAACGACGAGGGCCACGGCTACCTCCTACGGGGGTGCTTGGGGAGTGGAGGTGCGAAGTGGCGTGCTACGCGGGAGTCGGCCGAGACGAGGCCGTAGAGGCGGGTCTGGAACCAGCGCCAGGACCGGCGTGCGAGGAGCTGGTCGTCGTCGAGGTCGAGGCCGTAGGTGTCCTGGAAGTCCGCCTCGACGAGCGGCCACTGCTCCAGCAGGTCGGTGCGGGTTACCCGTTTGCCTTGGGACCGCGCTTGCGACGCTGGCGGGAGCCCGCCCTCGTACCACTCGTAGAGCCCCGTGACCGGGTCGTATTCGCCGCAGCCGACGCCGAGCGCTGAGACTTCTGCTGCCGACGGGTTTCCCGGTTCGGGGCCAAGAGAGAAGGGTCGCCGCCCGAGGACCAGTACTTGGCGGCGGTGTCGCGGTCGTTGAGGACCCACACCATGGTGGTCATGGCGACGTGCCGGAAGCGGGTCCAGGACAGGTCGGCGGCGATTTCGTCGTGGACCGGGCCGAGGACGAGGCGGAACAGGTCGCGTTCCTCGTCGTCGTTGAGGAGTTCCTCGTCCGGGGCGACGCCGCCGAGGAAGAGCTGCGCTGCGGCCTTCGTGATCGCCTCGACACGCAGGCCTGCCTCGGCGGTCGGCGAGGGAATCCGGTAGACGCGTGTCTGCCCGTCCCCGACGGAGACGGGCAGTTCCAGGTAGTCGTCGAGGAAGTCCCCGAGCGCTTCGAACTGTGTGGCCATATCAGGGGGTCACCACGAGCGGGTTCTCGATGGCCGTGCGCGGGCCGTCGCCGGTGAAGGTGATCTCGACCTCTCCCAGGGCGGAGTACTCGCCTCCGGCCGGCGCCCACGTCGGGATGGCCTTGCCTTCGTACGCCTCGGGAAGGCCGTTGCGGTTCATCCAGCGCAGGTGTACGAGGTTGGCTTCGCCGTACGCGTCGGCGGCGAGGCGGATCGCCTCGTGGACGTCGTTGTACACCTTGCTGGTCTTGTTGGCCTTGCGGCGGATCGTGACCGCGAGCTCCCAGGCCTGCGCGGTCTTCGTGTTCCCGGCCCAGCCGTCGCTGTCGTAGTCGGAGCTGTCCTCGATGTTCGGCTCGGCGGACGGCTGGAACTCGCGGACGCCGGGGCAGAGTTGCCAGTCCGGCAGTTCGGCCGTGCCGATGTTCACTTCGAGGCGCCACTCGCGGGCGAGCTCGGTCTCGGTGGTCTCGACGGGTGTCGACATGGCTCTCTCCTCAGTCGATCAGGTGGGGTCCGGTCCGCACGGTCCGGAAGTAGTAGTTGCCGACCAGCTCCATGCGGCCGCGCGTGTCCTGGCCGATCCAGGCCTGGGAGTTCCGCCAGGAGATCTCCACCCACACCCCGCGCAGCCGGTAGGAGCGGCGGTTGTGGAGGACGTTGAAGACGTCGTCGGCGAGCTGCACCAGCCCGGCCGCGTCCGTGCCCCAGCGCATGCGGGCCTGGATGCCGGTGACCGAGTCGGTGCTGTCGTCGTCGGCGACGGGATACGGGGTGAGGCCCAGCACCCGGTCCGGGCCGTCCGGGACCTTGCCGAGGACGATGCCGGTGACGTCGGCCGGCAGGACCGCGTCCGGGTCGTAGGTGCCGATGCCCTCAGTGTCGAGCAGCTCGGCGACGCCCTGGAACAGGTCCGCGTCGTGGCTCATCGCAGGGCCCGCCTGACCTCGGCCGCGATGATCCGCTGCACCGGGCCCCTGTTGGCGTTGAGCGGCTGCTCCAGGTACTTGGCCTGCCTGCCGGGGGCATGCCGCCAATCCAGCTCCTCGTGCTGCCGGACGGCGTACGGCCCGTCAAAACTCACGGCGGCGGTGAGGTCGCCCTCGTCGACCGATGCGGTACCGGTGGACTGGAGGTATCCCTCGTCGAGCGGCACGACTTCCTGTGCCTCGGTCAGGACGTGCTCGGCGGAGAGGAGCAGGCCGCGGGCGGCAGCGTCGCGGACGTTCCGCTCGACGCCTGCCCCGTTGAAGTCGAGCCGGAAACGCTGCGCCACAGCGGGCCTCCTTCTACTGGAGTTGGATCTCCACGTGGTCCGGGGTCGGCAAGCCGCCGCCGTCGCGGGGCAGAGCGGCGATGACCTTCGTCGTACGGCCGGAGGGCAGGGTGACCCGGGACAGTGGCGGCGCCTTGGTACCCGGCCGGGCATAGGCGGTCGACGAGGAGGTGACCTGTTCGCCGCCGGCCGAGACGACGGCGCGGGTCTGCTCGTCGACGAACGCGCGGACCTCGACCGGCGGCCCGTACACCGGGCCTGTGCTGGAGTCGCCTTTATAGGGCTCGATCGTGATGCGGTGGCGCAGCAGCCAGCCGGGAACGCGGCTCACCAGGGCACCGCCACAGCGCCGAGGGCCAGCTTGTCGTGCAGGGCTGGGGCCCGGAGTTCGTCCCATACCTGCGGGGCGATCTGCCGGGCCGCAGCGTCCCCGCCCGAGGCCGACGACGATGCGCTGCCGGTGGTGCGGCCGAGGGATACGGAGCCGATAGACACGCTGCCGTACCCGGCTCCGGCCGCGCCGATGTGGTCGCCGACCTCGTCCCACCAGGCGACCTGAGCGCATACCGCGCGACTGATCGCCGTAGCAACGTCTGAGTCGGAGGGCATGCCCAGGCCGGTGACGTCGTAGCGGCAGTACGCCAGGACCCGCGAGTCGAGCATCTGCGACGCGGCGTCGAGGAGTTGCTGGCTGTCCAGCGGCGGCGCTGCCCGCAGGTAGTTCGCGAGGTCGGTCGTCGTCGCATACACGCGCCCGCCCGCGCTCGCGCCGGGGGTGGGGGCGACGGCCACGAGCTCGTGCTCGACGCTCGCCCCCGTGCCGGCCACGGTCCACGACAGGCGCCACACTCCTGCCAGGGTGTAGACGAGCGGTGCTGTCCACGTCTGTCCGCCGTCCCCAGTTGACGTTACCGGTGTGGACAGCGTGCCGTCCGGCGCGGTCACGACCAGGGCGGCGGTCGTGGAGTCGTCGTACGGGGCGACGACCAGGCGTGCGGTGACCACGTCTCCGACATCGGGCATCAGCCACCTCCAGAAGTCGAGGGCGTCAGGGACGGCCCGGATACGGACGCGGCCAGCTGCGGGCCGGACGTCGACGGGGTCAGCGTCGGCCCGGTCACCGACGGGGTGAGCGTGTCGGCGGGCTGCTGCTTGCGGCCCTCGATCGGGGCCGCGGTGTCGTGCGCGCGGGCGGGGCGCAGGCGCCGGGTCTGGAACGGCTGCCGGATGGTGCCGGCGCGCTCGGCGGCCGACGCTGCGCCCAAGGTGTGGTGCTTGCCGCTGGTGGCGGCGGTTGCCCGGTCAGTGCAGCGGGCCACGCCGAGCCGGTGCTCCTTGCCGCGCGTCACCTCGGCGGCCCAATCCGTGGCCGACGCGGCGCCGAGCGGCACCTCACGGTCCGCAGCGAGCCCGCCCCCGGTCTCCGCCGTACGGGCGGTGCCGAGGAGCAGCTGCTTCGCGGTCCGCAGCCTGCCTGCGTTCTCCATCGCCCAGGCTGCGCCGAGGTCACCGGACGACCGCAGGTGCAGCATCCGGGCCCGGCTGCCGTCCGTGGCCGTGCCCAGCGTCAGCTGCTTGCCCGCCGTCAGGCGGCCGGTGCGCTCACGGTCGTGAGCCTCGACGAGCGGGACCCGGCGGCCAGCGGCCAGCGGGGCAGCGGAGTCCGCCGAGGTTGCCGCACTGGTGGGCTGATGCTTGGCCGCGGTGACCGGCAGCGCGGTGTCCCCGGCCGCCGCCAGGAGCCAGGGAGCCGTCTTGCTGCCGGTCACCGGGAGCCCGCGCTCTGTGGCGCGGGCGTCTTCGAGCCGGGTCTCCCCAGCGGTCGTGAACGGGCGGGCCTCCTCGGCGGTGCCCGCCGTACCGAGTACGGCCCGCTTCGCCGCGGTCAGGGCCAGAGCCCTGTCGCTGGTGCTGGCCGCACCGGCCGGCCCGGTCTTGGCCACAGTGGCCGGTGCCGCCGTCGCATGCTCCCACGCAGTGCCGAGCACCAGAGCGCTCGCGTACCCGACGGTTCCGGCCGCCGTGACCTCCAAGGCCTGGCCGACCACGGCCGTACGAGCGTGCCCCACGGGCCCGGCCGACGACTGCTCGGTGGCTGCGCCAAGCTCGGAACGCCTGGCGACCGTGAGCCCGCGGGCCTGGTCCGTCGTTCGGGCGTCGGCCAGTGTGCGGGCCTTGGCTCCGGTCAGCGGCACGGCCGCCTGGGTGTCGGTGGCGTTCGTCAGCGCCCTGGCCTTCGAAGCGCCGTACGGGGTGGCTCCGGTCTCCTCGGAGGCTGTGCCGAGCGGCACCACCACGGCGGCCGGAGCCATGTTGACGTCGTCGAACTCCGCGATCTCGGGTGTGCCGTCGTCTCGGTGGGCGATGAGCTGAACCTGAAGGTTCGGGTCGGACACCCACGCGGGCGCGGCCACCGTGCGGCGGGTCGTCCAGGTGGCGTCGTCTGGGCTGGTCTCCCACAGCAGATCCGCCCCGGTCTGCCGGATACGGAGGTAGGCGTGGGCGACCGGGTCGTAGGGGATGGCGGTGTACTCCGGGTCGGCGTATCCGACGCGGAGGGCCATGCCGAGGGTGTCAGCGATCGCGTTGTGCTCGATGACGACGTCCGTGCCGGGGGTGGTGGTCTGGATGAGGACCTGCGACCAGCACGCCACGAGCGAGTCGCCGACCGGCGCCGGGTACATGCGGCACGCCAGCTGCGAGTTGCGCAGGGTGTAGACCTTCGCGGAGGCGTACGCGGCGTAGTCCAGGCCGCACGGCACCTGCGCCCGGCCGCCGGCCTCGGTGACGCCGCCGTACGAGTCGGGCCACAGGACCGGGTCGACGATGCCGTCGTCGAAGTCGTCGACCAGCTCGCCCGTAGGCGTGGCGATACGTCCGGCCAGGGGGCCGGCCGAGTCCCGCGCGCGGGCGGGGCCGAGGGTGCGGTCGTCGACCACGACGTCGTCGAAGTCGATGTCCGCGATGGCCGGGTTGATGATGCCGAAGCGGGCGTACCGACCACCGCCGAGGACCGAGCTGGTGCGGGTGGCCCACAGGACGCCGTCGAGGCGGGCCTTGATGATGCCTGCCGTGTCGTCGTAGTACATCTCGACGTAGTGCCACTGGCCCAGGGTGAGCGGCGCGGACGCGGTACCGGTGGTGCCACCGGACAGGGTCGGGATCAGGGCCAGGTTGGGCTGGAGCTTGATGCAGTAGAAGCCGCTGACCGTGGTGGCGTTGAAGCTCCACGCCATGATCGCGGTCGTCGCCGACGGGGCCGCGTTCACCCGCACCCATGCGCGCAGGTGCACGCGAGCTGTCGGGGTGTCCGTCGGGTAGATCTGCTTCGTGATGCTGGCCTGCACGGCGGTGGCTGTGGTGCAGGACAGCGACGCGGCGCCCTGCCTGGGCGTGGTCGTGTCGAAGGTGACGGTGCCGTTGGTGACGTCCCACCCGGCCGCCGACTGCGTGTCGAAGCTTTCGGCCCACAGCCTCATGGCACCGCCCCCTTCCTACGCGGCGTTCTCCGAGACGGCGATGCCGCCCGCACCCACCGACGCGGTGATCGACGTACCGTCCGGGGTGACCGCGAAGTCGTGCACAGTCAGCGGGATCATCCCGGCGTCCGCGTTGGTGCCGTCCGGGTCGAAACAGATGACGATCTTCCCCGTGGGGTTGCCCGTCGCGTCCGCCCACACCAGGTCCCCGGCCGTCCACGACGCCTTGTTGCCGACGTCGTCCACCGTCACGGCGACCGCGGTCAGGGCCTTGCGGCCCATCGTCACCTGCTCGTTGCTGGCGCCCGCTAGCAGCGCTGCCAGCGTGTCGTAGTCCTGGAGCGCGTCGTCACCCTCCAGGCCTGTCGCCTCCAGCACCACCGCCCGCAGCACCGCACCACCAGTTCCGGCCTCCGCGACGCCGGCGTAGTACACGTGTCGGCCCTTGCCGATGTTCGTCACGAGATCAGCCATGCGGCCTCCCTCCTATGGACATGCGAGAGGGAGGCCACCGTCGGGCCTCCCTCGCTCGCGACGAACCGGTCAGGTGACCGGGTTCTCGCCGTACTTCGCGATGAGTACGGCCTTGGTCAGGGAGGGGATCTCCGCCCGCTCCTCGTCGGACACGGCACGCTTCAGCGCGTACTCCACCCACGTCTCCTTGGACGCGGACCGGTCCGGGGCCTCCCCGGCGTCCTCCTGCTGCTCGTGGTGCTCCTCCTCGGCGGTGGCGCGCGGTCCCTCGGTGGAGGTGAGCGCAACGCCCGGGGAGGTCTGCGGGCGCTTGAGGACGCTGTCCGGGGTGGGCGCTTCCGGGGTCTCGTCGGCGTCCAGGCGCTCCCAGTTCGGGAGCATGTCCAGGCGGGTGTCGGCGTGCTCGCGCTCGACAACGTCACCCGTGTTGGTGTTGTGGTAGCGGATCATGCGGCAGCAGCTCCCTGGATGAGCACGGCACGGTTGGCGTCGAGGGTCTTGGTGCCGTACAGGCAGTCGACGCTGACCACGGTCTGCTTGTACTTGATGTCGTAGTCGTAGACCACGCGCAGGGCGAACCCCTTGTAGTTCATGATCGTGGCGTCCTGCGCACCGGGCGGAACCTCCAGCGTGCGGGTCACCAGCGCGAACGCCGTCTTGTGAAAGGCGACGTCGACCTCGGTCGTCGGCTCGCCCGTGGTCGGGGTCTCGGCCGGGCCCGCGATGTTCTGCGTCATGTACGGCATGAAGCCGGACGCCCGCGCGCCGAACTGGGCCTCGGTCAGGCCGACCGTGCTGCCGCGCTCGTTGGCCGCGCGCCAGATCTTCTCGGCCATCCACCGCGCCTTCGTGCGCGGACCGACGACGACGTTGCGGTCCGCCTGCGGCACGTTCTTCGTGTCCAGGACCGCGCCGGCCTCGATGAGGACCCGCGAGTCGGACCACGGGTACGCGCCGTCGGTGTAGTTGTGGTCCTCGCCGAGCGGGTCCTCGGCGACCGCGCCGACGGTCTGCGTGATGTCGTCGCGCAGCGCCAGCAGGTCGCGGTCAATCTTCTGGGCGATGGCTTCCATGGCCGGGTCGAGGAGCTGCTCGCCGAAGTCGTTGATCTCCAGGTTGAGCTGCTCGGTGGTGACCGTGAAGGACACGTCCGGGAGGTGGTTGAGGACGACCGGGAACCCAGACTCGGTCGCGTTCTGCGGCACGATGCCGGTGGTCCGGTTGAACTCGTTGGCGACGAACGTCGCGGGCTTGCGGACGGTGATGGTGTCACCGACGCGGCCCGCGAAGTCGGCCTCGTAGTCGCGGTGGACGAGCTGCGCCATGTGCGTGGTCTCGTACAGCGTGGCCAGGGCCCGGCGGGCGATGGTGTCGGGGGTCAGGAAGGTGTTGGCCATGGGGCCCTCTCTTCTGCGGAGGTCAGCCGCCGCGCGCCTTCCGGCGTGCCTCGCGGTGAGCGTCGATGGAGTCGTCGTTCTTGGGGCGGCCTCCGGAGCTGCCGGAGAAGTCGCCGGAGGTGCGCGCGGGCGCCTGGCTCGCGGCCTTGAGCTTGGGGTTGTCCGTGACCGCGGCCTTGATGGCGGCGTTCACGGCCTTCGCGAACCCTTCGTCGTTCGGGTCAAGGTCGGCGATGGACTTCAGGAACGCCCGGCTGTCGGTGAGCGCGTCCGGGTCGGCGCCGTGCTTCGACGCCCCCCGGTACACGGCCAGCTCGACCGCGGTCTCCCGGTGCGCCGCCGTGGCGGACTCGATCTGCGCCTTGAGCGCGGCCGGGTCCGGCGGCGTCTTGTCGTCGTCCTCGACCAGGCCGAGGACCTTCCCGAGTTCCTTCATGATCTCGGTGCGGGCCTCGTCGGCCGCCGCCTTCTTCGCGGACGTGCGGGCCTTCGCCGCCTCACCGTTCGCCTGCCTCAGCTCCTTGCGGAGCCGCTCCAGCTCGGCCGCCGGGTCCTCGTCCTTCTTGGCGGGCGCCTTCGGCTTGGGCTTCTCACCCTTGGCCGCGTCGTCCGAGGCGTCGTCGTCGCCGGTCCCGCCGGCGTCGTCGTCCTGGTCATCGTCCGCGCCGTCGTCACCGCTGTCGTCGCTGTCGGATCCGGAGTCGTCTCCGTCCCCGCCGTCGGCGTACAGGTACGGCGCGAAAGGGCCGTGGCCGTAGGGGTGTGCCCAGCCAGCACCGGCCAGCCTGGGGAGGGTTCGCTTCTGCATGCGTGCACTCCTGGTGCGCGTCGGGATGTTCGGCCCCGCGCCTGGCGGGGGTTGTGCGATCCGGCCCGCGCCTGGCGGGCGGAAGAATTTGGTGCCGTTGACCTGCGACAAAGGAGGTAGGGGGAACACGTCCTGCCGATTGGCCGTACGGTCTGCTCATGACTGAGAACAAGAGCGAGGCTCAGCTCGCAGACCAGGTCCGTATCGAACTGCTCAACGCCATCGGTAGCGCTGCGGAAGCTGGCCGTGGCGAGAACGCGCGCTACCTCGCCGAGGCGTACGCGATCGTCACCTCGAACGCGCCGACCGAGGCGAAGCCCGGCCCGTCCATCGCTGGTGGGTCGCCCTTGGCTGGGCGCCGCTAGTTACCGCGCAGTCGTGAGCTGCTCGCGGTGACGCTTGCGGGGCAGGCCCGTCTCCGCGACCAGCTCACGCACCCGCGTCTGATACGCGCGCACCCGCGCCCGCGCCAGCCTGCGCCGAGCATCGTCCATCGCGGCTTCCTCCAGCCGCTTCCACTTCCGGACCTGCCGCTCCAGGTACCGCTGCTTCTGCGAGTCCTCGTACGTCCCCCGCGACGCCTGCGCCTTCGGGATCCGAGAGACACCCGGCAGGTACGCGGACACGGTGTGGCGGCAGTTCGGGTGCATCAGCCCCGCAGACCTGGCTTCCGGCAGCGACCCGGCCACCCGCACGGTGACCATCTCGCCGTCCTCCGTCGCGTGTTCCATCTGCACCGTCCGCTTCCCAGGCTGCCCAGTGCGGGAGAGGATCTTCCGCTCCCACGGGCGGCACAGATCGCACTCCTCCGGCGCCTGCGACACGATCACCAGCTCCACGCCGGCCGCGCCGAGCCGGTCCGTGTGCGCCTCCACAGCGGCCCGGCCGACAGCGGAGCGCATCGCCATCTCCACATACGAGCGCAGCTCCCACGAGCGTCCCCGGGAGTCGACGAAGCCCTTCACCCCGCGGGCGGCGAAGTCGTCCAGCGCCGACTGGGCGGCCTGCCGTCGGATCTGCGCGCCGAGCACGGGTGCTGCGGCGGCCCGGGAGACGACGTCACGGTAGGCGTCCATCGAAGCGCGGAGCATCCGCAGATACACCGGGCCGGTGTCGGCGATGACGGCCTGCGCGAGCCGGTCCACGACCGGAGCCGTCGGCAGCGCGACCGCAGCCGCGGCGGCCTGGCCGACACCGAGCGCCCCCAGTTCGGCGACGGCCGCCTGCTGCCCGCGGTCGTACGCCTCGGCGAGGGCCTGCCCGATCGCTCCGTTCGCGTCGAGCTGGAGGGCTGCGATCACCTCGTCGATCGCGGCCTGGAGGTTGCCGACGGCCGCGAGCTTGAGCTGCACCCACACCGGAGAGTTGATGCCCTCGACGAGGGCCCGCCGGATCTTCTCGATCAGCACGCCCTCGGCCGTCTCGTACAGGTCGGCGACGGCGACCGCGAGGTCTTCGGCCATGGCCGGTGACACGGGCACAGCCGATCACCCCCGTTGCGCTGCAAACCCGAGTTCCTCGCGCAGCCGCCGAAGCCGCTCCCACGGCCAGCAGTGCAACCGAAGCCGTTCCACGGTGCCGGTGACGTTCTCGTCAGTCGACTGATAGGCGGACGCCAACAGCAGGAGCCACCCAGCGTCAGCCCACACCGTGGCACCGTGATAGCAACGGAGCTTCGCTGGCTGGTCCCCTGAAGAAGGGCAGCCGACCTCGACCAGCGGGTACGAGAACCGCCCGACCAGCATGTCGCAGCGTGAGTGTCCTTCGATGCCTTCAGCGAGGGCCTGCTCGGCGTCCGCGCTGGAGGAGTAATCGCCCTCGACGATCGCCGGATCGTGAGAGAGGCAGAGGAGACGGTAGGTGCTGCTCAACGTTGCCTCCTTACGGCAGGGCACCGGTCTGCATCGGATCCGGCACCGCAGTACCGGCCTCCTGCTGGATCAGCTCCACCTCGGCAGCCACCTGCATGTCGTCCCACTCCGGATGCGCCATCCGCACCAGCGTGTCCGTGCTCGCGGCCTGCGCCCGCCGCAGCACGTCCGCCGTGTTCGCCAGCGACAGCGGATCCTCCTGCACGCTGTCCTCGAACTCGACCGTCGGCCGCTGCGGGGTGAGCCCGCCACCGAACGCGTACTGGTCGACGGCGAGGAGCGCCTCCACCAGCTGCGCGAGCGCCGGCCGCCACCGCAAGATCTTCCGGCCGCGCGTCGTCATCGACCGGCGCTCCCGCGCGGTGACCTCCGTCGCGGTGACAGCGACGTCGCCGCCAATCCCGAACGTCTGCCCGCTGTACCCGGCAGAGCGCAGAATCTGGTTGACGAGGTCTTCCGCCGTGTCCCTGTGCTCCTGCACCCGGATCGCGAACTGCGCGACCGTGAGCTGCATATCGCCCAGGACGTTGACCCCGGCGAAAGCTTCCTGATCGGGATTCCACGAGGCGCCGCGACCGGGCCCATTGGACTGAAGGTAGCTCTCAGGGACGACGAGGCGGCCCTTGCCGAGTCGGATGTCCCGCATCCAGCTGGAGTAGGTCTCGTCGAGGGCATCCATGAGTGGCTCGACGCCGTCCAAGTCGGAGCGGCCGAACTCCTGCAACTTCGGCTTGCACCGCCAGCGGCGGGACGCCTGGTTCGGCACGTAGACGACGTCGAGACCGTTGTCGTAGCCGGTGGCGATGGCGCCCTCGGCGTTGACCAGCGGCGCAAAGCCGGCCGTCGCTTCAGAGTCTTCCAGCGGGACCGGTCGGCCGAGCTTGTCCTTGGTGCCCTGGTAAAGCCCATGGAGGACGACGCCGCGCTCGTGACGCTGAAGCCACCGCCAGACCTGGCCGTCGTCCTCGCGGACCGTCTTCCAGAACGTGACCGCGCTGAGCCGTCCCCAGGTGAACTCGGGGATGGCCCGGTCGGCGTGCTCCGCGGTGATCCAGGCCCGGTCGGCGACGTCCTTGTCGTACACCGGCCGCAGGTAGATCCCGCCGAGCGCGGCACCGACTTCGGCGGCGGTCTGGAGGGTGGCGAGCATGCCGTCGTCGGTGAGGACGTCGAGGCGCTTCTGCGTCGTGTCGTCGTCGACAGTGAACGCCGGTGGCTCGCTGAAGAGCAGGTCGGCGCTGCCGCCACAGAGGTCGCCAGCGATCGGCACGTGCATCTTCGTGCGCCGCTCGCCCGGGGCGGTCGGTGTACCCCACCACCAGCGGGCCATCCGGCCGACGACTCCGCCGGCGTACTGCAATCGCTTGGGGTCGGGGCCGCCGCCGGTACTGCCGCCGTAGAGGGTCTCCAGGCGGTCGGGGTCGCCGGACCACCAGGTGTCCCAGGTGCTCATCGAGTCGAGGGCGGGGCCGAGGTACGGGGGCGGCCAGGCCATGTCACCCGTCGGCAGAGGCATCGCTGGGCCACCTCCCTGTGAGCATGCGCCAGCGCGCCCACCAGCGGGCGCGACGCGTGATCCGGACGTCGACGTTCACGACGAGGGCGCCGTCACGGACGGCGGTCGGGCCGCAGGCGTCGGCACGGACGCCAGTCCACCGTGGGAAGCCCGGGACCGGGCCGAGTCGAGCCATCAGGCGGCCACCTCCAGAGCGCTACGAACGAGAGGCCGCCACAGCGGCTCCGTGGTCACGACCGCGTACCGGCCGCCGTCGAGAGAGTGGTCCGCGACCTTGATGGGCTTGTCCTCGCCAGCCTCAGTCGCCTTCGGGTCCCACGAGTAGCCCGGGGCCTCCCGGATGAAGCCGGCGCACCGGTCCGACACCACGAGTTGGCCCTCCGACAGGAGCGTCGCCATCAGGCTGATGCCGCGAGACACGTCGTTGTCGGCGGCCTGCGGCGTCACGCCGTCCCGGTACAGCTGCAACCTGAGCGAGGCGGCCGACGGGTCGACAACCCACCACTCCGGCCGGTCCGGGCCCCCGGCCGGCAGGTGCCGCTCGCGGGCCCACGTTCGCAGCCCGTTGGACAACTGCCCGTCCGTCATGCGCTGCTGGTCGTGCTTCGGGTCATGCCGCCACTCGTCCACCAGGTACAGGCGCTGGTCCCGGCCGACGCCGAGCATCAGGCCGGCGGTGGCGTTCGTGGTGCCGTAGTCGATGCCGAGTGCGAGGAGCCGGTCCATCGCCGGGAGCTGCGCCCACGGCATGACGTGCCGGGCCGGGTCCCACATGTCGAAGACGGCGCCCTCGGCCGCGACCCACTCGCCGAGGATGAACCGCCGGTACCAGAGCCCGGTGTAGGTCCGCCGGTAGCGCTCCTTGACGGTCTGCGAGAGGACCGGGTTGTCGTCCAGCTGGAAATGCCACACTCGCCAGTCCGGAAGGCGGCCGAGCCGGTCGAGGAACCGAGTCCGCACCCAGTGCGCCGGCGAGTCCGGGTTCGTGGTGCAGAAGATTTGCGCGCCGTCGACGGAGCAGCGGCCCATCAGCTGTTGGAAGAACTCCTCCGAGATGACGGTCAGCTCGTCCACGTAGGCGCCCGCGCAGGTGAGGCCGCGCAGCACCTTCTCCGCCTTGGCGTCGGAGGCGCCGAGGACGTGGATCGTACGGCCGAGGATCGTGGCGGTGGACGCGCCGTTGGTGTACTTCGTGAACTTCGCCAGCGGGCCCATGAGCGCGGGGTCCATGAGCGGGCCGAAGACGTTGCGGTTCAGGGAGTCGCGGGTGCGGCCGACGACGACCAGTTCGCCGCCGCGGGGCGCGGTGGCAACGTACATCAGCCAGCGCAGCAGCGAGGAGGCGGTCTTCCCGGACCGGATCGACCCCTCGGCCAGGTTCACGAAGGCCGTGGAGTTGACGACGTAGTCGAGCTGCTTCAGCGACAGAGGGACGGGGAGATCACGAAGCATCGTCCCCCTCGTCTCCGCGCGGGGCCGCCTGCTGCTCGTTCCAGACCTGCTGAAGGCCGTTCATCATCTTGCCGAGCATCGAGCGGGCGTCGTCCTCGCCGGTCTCCGTGACCGGGGGCACGAGCCGCATCGACTTCTCCAGCGCGATCCCGGCAGCGGCCATGAGGTTCTTCTTGTCGATGGCCGGCGGCTCGTCGACCGGCTCCTCGCGGTAGGTGTTGTCCTTGCCGCCGAAGTTGAAGATCTTGCCGGGTTCCCACATCTGCTGGGTGAGGCGCATGGCGTCGAGGTGCAGATCCATGGCGGTCTCGGTGCGCAGCGCGGCGAGCTGGGCGACGCGGGCGCGGGTGGCGTCCTCGGTCATGGTGACGTCGAAGACGAGCCCTTCTTCGGCGCAGATCAGGGAGACGGTGCGCTGGGCGCGGCCGATGAGCCGGGCGATCTCGTTGCGGCCCTTGCCTTCGCCGTGGAGGCGGAGGATCTCGGCGCGTTCGGCGTCGGTGACCTGGCGCATGTCCTTGCGTACCGCCACGGGGCCACCTCCTCGGGACGTGCGAAGGCCCGACCGCGGGACGGTGCGGCCGGGCCAGTCAGGTGAGTGTCGGTTCAGGCGTTGCAGAAGCCGATGCTCTTCAGGGCATCGTTGATCTGCTTGCCCTGCGCCTCGGTAGTCGTGACGTCCTTGTACGTGAAGCGCTGCGAGGCGAGCCAGTCCGGGCGCTCGACGCCCTCGCCAAAGGCGCTGCACTGGTTGCGGGCGGCGTCGACGGCCTTGTCCTCGTAGCGGACGACGTCCGGGGCGGCTTTCGCTAGCGCATCGAGGAGCTGCTGCCGCTTCTCGCCCGTCGGCCTGGGCGGGAGGCCGCCGCTCGTGGCGGCGTCGTCTTTCTGCTTCTGGCTGGCGGAGGCTTTGGGTGTCGGCTTGTTCTCGGTCCCGTCGTCGCTGCTGGAGCAGGCGGTGAGGGCGAGGAGTGCGCCGGCGGCGAGGGCTGCGGCGGCGGTGCGGGTGTTCATGGTCCCCCCTGGGACGGATGTGAGATACGGGGGGAATGATGCCTCACCGGTGGGTTCCGGTTCCGGGCATGCCAGATCTGCGGCCCATGGTGCGCCATGATCGCCGGTTTTGCAACTAGGTGCACAAAGGTGGCCCCGCCAGGACGGGGGGCCTGGCGGGGCCTCAGATGCCGGGCGTTACCTGGCGCGCGCCTTCAGTGTGGCAGCCACGCTACTTCCGCGTCTGCTGCTCGGCCTGCTCGCGCATGGCCCGGTCGGACTGGGCGGCGTACGCGGCGCGTTGCTGCGGGGTCCAGTCGGCGACCTGCGCGGGCAGCTGGTCCACGGTCTCGTCGAGCTTGGCGGTCTCGCTCTTGCGGCTGAGGATGCCCATGATGGTGCTCCTGTCTCGTGTGTTCGGGATGGGACCGGGGCGGCCGGCTAGCTGGCAGGCGGGCGGTCGCCCCGGGGTAGATGGGCCGGTAGATCCGGCGGTAGACGGCGGTAGATACGCCGGTAGACGTGCAGGTCAGGCGGCGGTAGACGGGGCGGTAGACGCCTCCTCGGCGGCAGCCGGGGAAGGGGCCAGATCCGCCCGCCGGACACCCCGAGTGGGGCTCTTGGAGCCGGGGGCCTTGACCTTGGCGTGGACGGGGATGTGGAGGGCCTCCAGACGGGCCCTCAGGTCGCCTACCGTCCAGCCCTCTCCGTGGCCCTTCTGCTGGAGGTGGGCGAGGACCGTGCGGAGGTGCACTGCGTCGGCGTCCCCCATGGCCTCCAGCAGGAGGGCGTGGACGGCCTCCCGGTCGGGCGGCGGCGCCCCTTCCCCGGGTGCCTCCGCGGGGGCTTCGGTGGCGGGTCGGCCGGCCCTCCACGCGGCGATCGTCCAGCCGGTGGTGAGCAGCCACATCAGGGCGGGCAGGGCACGCACGATCCGGGCGAGGAGGTACGCGCCGACGAGGAGCAGCGCGCACCGGGCCACGATGCCGAGGGCGGCCCGCCAGCCGGTGAGGTCGTGGCGGCGGCCGCGCGCACACCAGGCGGCCACGCGCGCGGCGAGGCGTCGGGCCAGGGTTCGGGAGCCGGTAGCGATCCGGTCGGCGGTGCGGGAGAGGCGGGTCACAGGATGCCCGCCCCCTGAACCGCGTCCTTCAGCGCCTCGCCGACGGTGTCGAGTGCACCGGGCAGCCACTCCAGGGCGCCGGCCACTCCGGCGGTGAGCAGGAGCGTGGAGCCGACGAAGGCTCCGCCGATGATCCGCTTCTTGTCCTTCTTCCCGGCGGCCTTGTAGGAGAGGCCCACGAGGAACACGACCGTGACGGCGATGATCGCGCCGGTGGTGCCGAGGCCGACGAGCTGGCCACTGGTGACCGTGCTGCCGGACGTCGACCCGGCCGCCGTGGCGCTGACCCGTTCGCCAGCGCCGTTACCGACGGTGCCCGCGCGGGAGTGCGCCCAGCCGAGGAGGCCTCCAGGGCAGGCGGCGGCGCAGGCCGCAGCCGAGAAGCCCTTGCCGAACGCGGCGAGCTGCTTCATCTCGCGGCTGCCGGTCCACCAGGGGTGCAGGTTGGCGACCAGGATGAGGAGGGCGGCGAGGAGGCCGCCGAGGGTGAGGGTGGTCGTGCCGGTCATCGGGGAACTCCGGTGAGGAACAGGATCGGGTCCCACCAGTGCAGGACGCCGACGGCGCCCAGGCTGGCGGTGACGAGGAGGAACCGCGGGAGCGCGCGGCCGGTACGCCGGTCCAGGGCCCAGGTGGCGGCGATGGCCACGCCCGCGATGACGTACGCGGCGAGGATCCCGGCCTCGGTGCGCGCCTGGTGGACGGTGCCGGACCACAGGCCGACCGGGCTCTGCCCGCCTGCCCATGGGGCGAGCGCGGCGAGGATCGCGACGATCATCCGCCAGGTGAACAGCCGCTCCCACAGCCAGTCCCAGACGCGCGCCCACAGCGGCGGATCCGGCTCCGGATCGGGGTCCGCCCAGGTCAGGGTGATTTCGTGGGTGTGGCGGACCTCGACCAGACCGGGATCCGGATCGTTGCGGACCGGTGCGGGTGGGGTCGCGGGCGGTGGTGGTGCGGGTTTCTCCCGCCAGGGCGGGAGTTCGCCGCGCTCGGGCGGCCGAGCGGGCAGCGGGGTGCCGGCGGGGATGATCCGGGTGGGTGTGACGGGGCGGCGGTCGGGCTCGTGCATGGGTGGCTCCTGGTGGCCGAAGGGGCGGGCGCCGAGGCGGCGGAGATAGTGGCGGGCGCGCAGCTCTTGCCCGTCGGGGCCCGGCTGCGCGCTCATCACGCGGTCCGCTGGTGGTCGCGGAGGTAGCGGTCGACGGTGTCCGGTGAGGCCGGGCGGCCGAGCTGCCGGGTCACCTCGCGGATCACGTCTGTCCGGTCGCGGATTCCGTCCTGCCATGCGATCCGGACCGCGTCCTTCGTGGTCAGCGTCTTGCGGTCGATCGGGGTGACGGTCCGGTCCGGATCGGCGGCGGACGGTCCGGACTGGTCCGGATCCGTGGATCCGGCGGATCCGGAATCCGTGGTGAGGGCCGCCCGTTCGGCCTCGACGAGGTGCTCGCCGCGCTGGAGGTCGCGCCGGATCGGGATCATGGCGAGCTGCCCGTCGACCTTCGCGCGGCGCGCCTCGACCCACTGCTGAGTGCGCGGGTCGAGGGGGCGGGCGTGAATGCGCATGGCCATCGTCCAGCCGCCCTTGGCGAGGCCGGAGACGAGCGCGCCGACCGCGCCGATGACCCACTCGTCGGCGACGATGTTGCCGTGGGCGAAGACCGCGGCCATGGACACGGCGAGCGCCCACCATCCGGCGCGCTGTGCGACCTGGGCCCGCTTGGGGTCGTAGCGCAGGAGCCACTCGACGGCCATGCACATGATCCAGGAGGCGTCGAAGGCGACGGCTGCGGCGTAGGCGACCACTGGGAGGGTGACGGCTGCGAGGAGGTCGCCGATGCTGGCGGTCGTCCAGACCAGGGACGCGGTGACGAGGACGATGGCGCCGATGGTGACGGCGGTGCGCACCAGCTGGTCCCAGTCGCGGGGCGGGAGGGGGACCTCGACGAGTTCGCGGTCGAGGACCATCTCGGTGACGCCGTCGACGGTGTGGGGGACGAGGCGGGTCCGTTCGATGGTGCGGGTCTTCACGGTGCTCCTCCGGGAGCGTGCAGGGTGGCCGCCTCCGCGACGGGGGACGTGGCGAAGGCGGCCGGTCTGGTGGTCAGCGAGCGGCGTTGATCCGGGCGAACACGGCCTGGTCGCGGGCGGCGCCGGCGGCGGTCTGCTGCTCGGTGGCGGTGCGGAGGTCGGCGGCGCAGGCCTGCGGGGTGGCGGGCTCGGCGAGGATCTGGTTGGGCTGCGGGGTGAGGTCCCGCTGCTGCTCGCTCATGCGGTCACCGTCGTGGGGTGAACGGCGCGGGCGTCGGCGGACGCTGCGACCTCGGCGGCGACGTCGACCGCCACCCGGCCGCGGGCATGCACGGCGGCCGGGTTGGTGTGGAGGGCGTCGCCGGAGACGAGATCACCGAGCGGCTCGGCTGCGGTGTGCGCCGGGCTGGGCGGGGCCTGGGTGGTGCGGATACCGTGTTCCACGGTCGTTTCTCCTGGTCGCTCAGGGGATTCGGCTGGCCCCGGCCGGGCTCTCACACACCGACCGGGGCCGTTCTCGTTGTGCAGTGCCAGACTGGCAGGAACCTCTTTACAAGGTCAAGGGGTTCGGGAAGGATGTTGCCGTGCCCAAGAGCCCTGACACAGAGGGGAGCCCGCGCTTGATGACCACCACCGAGATCGCGGCGGAGCACGGGGTCAGCCGGCAGTCGATCCATGCGTATCGGCGGGCGGGTGCCTTCCCTCAGCCTGTTGAGGGCGAGGGCAGCACGCGGCCCCGGTTCCGTGAGGACGAGGTGGCCGCCTACTTCGCGGCGAATCCGCCGCAGCCGGGCAAGAAGCGCGGTTCCCCGCCCAAGCAGCAAGGAGCGCCAGTGACCACGACGACCGATCCCCGGATCGCGATCCTGTCCGACCTGAACGAGCCGCCGTACAACGAGGTCGCGGAGAAGCGCTGCGTCCCGTGGGACGAGGCGGAGAAGATGCTCGACGCCTACCGGGCGTCTGTCGTCGCCGAGGTGGTGGAGGCGCTCCAGGCGAAGGCCGGCGAGCTGTCGACGCAGGCCGAGGCGGAGATGCGCAGCGACCTGGAGGAGAAGGCGCAGGTCTGGCACGAGGCGGCCGACGTGGCGCGGAAGCTGAAGCGGCGGAAGCTGGAGGCGCAGGATGGATGACCTGGTGGTGTGGCTGCGCGCGCAGTTCGACGAGGACGAGCGCACTGTGCGGGCGACCGTGTGGGAAGGCTCCGGGAACAAGCTGGAGTGGGAGCTGATCGCGTCCGCCACGATCGACGTGGGCGGCGACGAGTTCTACGTCGGCGACCGGACGATCGCGAACCACATGATGGCGTGGGAACCGGCGCGGGTGCTGCGCGAGATCGACGCCAAGCGGCAGCTGCTCGCGCTTCACCAGCCCGTGGAGCAGCGGTCAACGGGGAGCGGCGGGGGCGTCGCCACAGACTGCCAGGTGTGCAGCCACTTCCCTGCGCGGTACCCGTGCGCGACCGTGCGCCTGCTCGCGCTGCCGTACGCGGACCGGCCCGGATTCCGCCCCGAATGGGTCGCTGACCTGCGATAATTAGAAGCCCCGGCGACGGCGGCAACCGTCCCGGGGCGTGGTCCGACTGCGAAGGAGTCGAACATGTCAGAGGTTACCTCGGCTGAAGAATGGTGCCCGGTACCCGGATTCGTAGGCGTCTATGAGGTGTCCGACGAGGGACGCGTCCGATCGCTTGATCGTGTATTCACCCGGGAGGACGGCCAACGCCAAGGGCACCGTGGCCGCGTCCTGGTGCCTGCCCTCATGGGAAAGGGCTACCCGTCCGTGATGCTGTTGGGCGGCGTGCGTAAGCCGATTCATCTTCTCGTGTGCACCGCGTTCCATGGGCCTCGTCCCAGTGCCACCCACCAGGTTGCTCATGGGGACGGTGACCCGACGAACAACCGGGCAGCGAACCTCCGGTGGGCCACGCCTTCAGAGAACTCGGCGGATGCTGTTCGACATGGGACAAGCACTCTGGTACCTGGAGGTCGGGGAGAAGAGAACGGGAACGCTCAGGTGACCTGGGCCATCGTTGAAGCCATGCGTACAGAGTGGGACAGCGGCAACACAACGCAGGCAGCCCTGGCCGCCAAGTACGGCTTGGGGAAGTCGCAGGTGCATAACATCGTCCGCCGTAAGGCATGGCGGCCGTAGCCCGCCCGCACCGCAGCCCCCGTCCTCCTGCAAGGCGGGGGCTTCGTCATGCCCGGGCTACCGGCCCCGACGGGTCGACAGCCTGTACTCGCCGACCGGGCCCCGCGCGGGCGCGGCCGGCGAGTGCGCGGGCCGCTCGTAGCGGTAGCGGCGCAGGATCTGCCGCCAGGCGCGGGCGGCGACGGGGTACGGGCGGTGGGCCATGCCGGACAGGATGGCAGACGATCACCCCGGGTCCGGCCACTCCGTCAACCTGGCGCCGGTCTCCTCGTCCGTGAGGGTGACGTGGGCGCCGGCCTGGCCGTACGCACCAACCCACGCGGTGAACTTCCGGCGTGCCACGGTCTCGTCCGCCCACCAGCCGTGCATGGTCGGCTGGCCGTCGAGGAGGAGGACGAGGTGGTAGCGCTGCTGGGGCACGTCACCAGGATGCTCCGCCCGCCGTGCCCTCGCCGCTCGGCGCGCGGACGATGAAGAGCATGGCCACCGACCGCCCCGTGATCGTGTACCCGCCCGATGAGCAGGGCGGCCGGCGCGTGCGGGTCGACGGGTCCATCCTGGGCCTGGCGTATGGGGTGCAGGATGTGGCCCGGTTTATGCAGGAGGCCGGGTTGCAGGAGTTCGACGAGATGGACGTGGTCCGCTCGGCGTTGATCGAGTGGCGTGGGGGCGGGCCGGACGTCTGGACGCACTGACCGGACGGGGCGTACGGTCGGTGGTCCACCCGGGGAGGCTTGGCCCTCCGGCCCCTGTACCCCTGGGGTCGGAGGGCCGCTTGGCGTTCAGGCCGTGATGGCCACCCATGCCACGACCGCCAGCGTCGCGACGAGCAGCGCTCACCCGGTCAGCCTCGCGAGGAGGCGCCGCTGCTCGCGGGTCATGCCGCAGTCACCCCGCCCTCCGTCCAGATCTGTCCGCACCCGGTGCAGTGCGCGACCGGCACCCGGCCTTCCCCGCCGTGGACGTCGATCGCGCCGCCGCACGCGCACCGCTGTTCCAGGGTCCTCTGCTGTGCCGCGATGTCCAGGGCCCGCTCGACCCGGGCGGCGGCGCCGGCCGCGACGGTCCCGATCCGCTGTTCCTCCTGCTCGGTGATCCTGCGGCACGGGCCCGGCTTCCGCTCGATCCGGGCGAGGAGCCACAGCGCGGCGTGGGATGCGGTCCGCCGGCCGGTCCACCGCCAGCGCCTCGGGTCGACGAGGTCCGCGTGGGCCAGCTCGGCGCGGCGGGCCCGGTCGGCGGCGGCGATGTCGGCTTCGCGCTGGGTGAGGTACGGGTGCGTGGCCGTCCGGCGGGCGGTGGGCCCGGCGATGGGGGCGCGCTGTGCCGCGTGGGCGATGTCGTCTGCGCAGGCGACGAGGGCGGCCTCGACGGCGCGCATGGTGTCGGCGATGACGAGGCGGATCGGCACGGGCCGCTGGCCGATCTGGGTGGGGTCGCGGTCTTCGCCGATCGGGTGGTTGTGGCCGGGGTCGACGTCGCCGCAGTGCTCGCATCGGTAGCTGATGGTGCGGCCGAGGTCGTCACGGACGGTGGTGAGCTTCTGGTAGTGGTCCAGGGCGAGGATCACGGGCTCGGCTTCTTCGAGGGCGGCAAGGTAGCCGCGGAGGCCTTGGCCGAAGCCGTTGACGATGGCGGGCTGGCCGAGGGCTTCGCGGAGGTCGCCCCAGTGCAGGGCCACAGTGCGGAGGTGGGTGGAGGTGGTGGTCATCGGGGCTCCATGGTGCTGGTGGGGCGGCGTATCGTGATGGCCACCGGATGGGGCGTGCCTGGCCTGGGGAGGTCTGTGGGCGCGCCCCGTCGTCATGCTCAGGTCCGCGAAAGCCCCGGGCAGTAGACGGCGCTCTCACCCGGGCCGTACGGGTAGGTGTGCGCGTCGTGTTCCTCGTCGAAGGTGCACTGACGCTCGGCCGTGCTGGGCTTGATCGCCACGCTGATCCGGTGAGCGAGGCCCCGGACGAGTCGACGCTCATGGTCGGGGGTGGGCGGGCCGTCCAGCGCTGCGTCGACGAGGGCCTTCACGCGAGCGAGGGCGACTCCGCGCGCGGCGTAGGCATCGAGGAGCGCGTCCATGCTGTGCCCGTTCCTCATCGGTTCCTCGCGATCACGCAGCGCCCGGTCTCCGTGTGCATCTCCGAGCAGGCCGGCCCGCACCGCTCGGCGAGTTCGGCCGTCCAGGTGGCGATCCGCTCGTACTTGGCCTCGGTGGTGTGGCCGTCCCACCGGGCCCGCGGGTCTTCGACGTCCACGCGCTCGACGTGGGCGAAAAGGTCGGCGTCGCGGGGGCTGATGTGCCAGCTGGCCTGGTGGCCGCCGAGGGTGAGGTAGACGATCTGCCAGCCGGGCTCCTCGATGTCGCGGGCGTAGGAGATGACGGCGTCGTCGGTGAGGGCGGCGAGGAGCGCGACGAGGTGGGCGCGCTCGCGGTACGCGCCGTCGCGTTCCTTGGTGAGGTCGGTGATCTGCCCCTGCTGGTCGAGCATCTGCTGGGCCAGGCGGAGGTTCTGTTCGGTGGAGTACTCGGGCATGGCTACTTCTCCGTGGTCTGGTCGGCGGGCGGGACGATGGCGTCGTGGAGTTCGGCGAGCCGCTTGTCCCACCAGCGGGCAAGGGGCGTGCCGAGGGGCGGCGGCCCGGCCTTCACCCACTGCTCGTGGAGGGTGATGACGCGGGTGACGGTGTCCTCGGCGGACCGGTGGAGGGCGGCGAACACGCGAGCGGTCGTCTTCAGCTCGGTCGTCTCGGGCGCTGGCGGGCCGGTCACCACCTCGTAGGTGGCGCGGAAGACGTCGGGCTTGCAGGGGTACAACTCGCCCTTCACGCCCCGAATGATCCAGTCGTCGGGAGCGGCGTACATGTCGCCTTCGAGGGTCTGGATCTTCAGGTACCAGTAGTCCTCGCTGCGGAACTCGGGGACGACGATCCCATCGCGGGCCGCGTCCTGCAGCCACTGGGGGATCTCGTCGCTGCGGATCACCCAAGGGCTATCGGCGTACTCGGCGAGGCCGTACTGCACGGCTTCGATCTCGACGGGGCGCTTGCGGTAACGGGTGATGGTCACTTGGTCCTCCGTGCTGCGCGCGCGAGGGCGCGGCGGGTCTTCCGGTTCGGTCGGGGGTCGGGCGTCTCGTCGTCCACCAGCTGCTCGACGCGGACGAGTTCGGTCTGCCAGGTGCTGCCCGGGGCGGGCGTGTGCTCGCCCCGGGGAGTCGACGACGGGCCGCTCACGCGGCGCTCGCCTGATCGCGGTCGGTGCCGAGCAGTTGCTCGTCGGCGGCGGCCGCAGCGTCCAGCGCGGCGTGCCGGGCCCGCTGCCGCTGCTCGTCCCGGCGGTACGAGGCCGCGACGCCGAGGAAGGCGCCGGCGCCGATGACACAGGGCAGGGCGTACAGCCAGTGCTGGTAGGCGAGGAGGGCCGCGGTGATGGCGAGGACGGCGGCGGTGATGCGGCAGGCGCGGGCGGTGCGCTGGGCGTGGGTCACAGGTAGCTCCCGGTCGGGACGTTGTCGGCGAGGCGGAGGGCCTTGCGGCTGGCGCGCTGGTCGGTGAGGTCGCGGAGTTCGGTCTGCCGCATGGCGAAGGCGCTGGGCGGGCGGTCGTGGCCCTTCGGCCGGCGGGTGAGGGGGCAGTGGCAGGCGTCGGTGGGGGCGGTGGTGGGGATGAAGTGCCCGCGGGTGCAGCGACGGGCCATCACGGCACCTTCGGGTCGATCAGGTCGGCCGCGTAGTCCGTGACCTTCGACGCCTGCGTGGCGCCGCGCGTCTCGTCCCGGGTGCTCCGGATCCGAGTGGCGAGGTGGTGGGCGTACGCGTCGATGGCCTGAGCCATCTCGTCCTCGCTGACGTCCTCGTGCCGCAACGCCAGCAGGTAGGCGGCGGGATCCTTGGCGTGCTCGGCGCGGCAGCAGCGGCGGTCGGAGAGGTGCACGTTCTTGTCGGCGAAGGCCTTGACGATGGCGGGGTCGTCGAGGAAGTCCTCCAGGGACTCGTCCTCGGTGTCCCAGTCGCCGTCCTGGAGTTCGCCGATCAGGCCGCCGAGCACCTTGCGCTTGGTGGCGTCGTCGGCGTTGGTCTCCTGTAGGGCGCGGGCGACGGGGTCGAAGATCCGGTTGGCGCTGTTCCAGCCCATGTCAGGTGTCCTTCTGGGTGAGGTGGTGGGTGAGGGCCCGCCCGGCCCGGCCGAGGCCGAGCAGGGCGAGGCTGATGAGCGGGAGGGCGATCACGGCGACGCCCAGGAGGCGGGCCATCAGGCGGCTTCCTCGTAGTCGGGCTCGCGTCGGGCGTACCGGCGTGCTGCGCGCCGGCTGCGGGCCCAGGCGGGCGCGACGATGGTGCGGCGCAGGGTGCTGTATGCCCAGGCGCCGGTGGCGAGGGCGGCGAAGATGCTGATGGTGCCTGTGATGGCGAAGACGATGAGCCAGCCGAGGAAGGCCCAGCCGAGGGTGATGAGGGTGTCGATCGCTTCGGCGATCACGGCTACGCCTCGCAGTCGTGGTCGTCGGCGGCGAACGGCGTGCCGTCCTCGTCGTGGAGGGTGAGGCCGTCTTCGTCGTCGTACCAGCCGTCGCCGGTGGCGCCGCAGTTCCCGCACTCCCAGCGTCCGGCGAGGCTGATGCCGGTGTGTCCTCCGCTGCTCATCGCTGCGCCCCGTCCTGCCGCGCCTCGGCGGCGAGCAGCTCGCGCAGCACCTCGGCCACGTGGCGCGGGCCTACCGGGTACGAGGCGGGCCAGCCGTCCGGGCCCTGCTCACGGCGCCGCATCTCCGAGCCGGGGTTGCCGAGTTCGGTGTAGCGCTCGGTCAGGGTGGCTTCGAGGCGCGCGGGGAGGTCGGCGTCGGGCGCGACCTTGGCGGCGGCGCGGCGCTCCAGCTCGGCGAGGGCGCCCTTGGTGCCTGGGTAACCCTTGGCGATCACGAAGTTCCGCAGGTGCTCGGTCGGCAGCTCGACCTCGCACGTGAGGCCGCAGTGCGTGTGATCGCCTCGGGCGTGGTCGCGTTCGGTCTCCTCGCGGTCGGCGCGCTGCTCGTCGGTCTCGGTGGACTGCACCTCGTCGGCCACACGACGCAGCTCGGCGTCGGCGGCCAGCTGGCGCCCGCACCGTGCGCCCTTCAGCCACTCCCGGACGTCCGCCGTGGTGATCGCTCGCTGCTCCCGCTCGGCGATCGTGCAGCACTCCCCGACGAACGCGACCGCGTCTTGTGCGCGGTAGAGCTGGAGGCCGAGGTCGTCGGCGAGGGTGCGGGCTTCCTCGGCGATCAGCTCGGCGGTCTGGTCGGTGGTCGCGGGCAGCACGGCGTCCAGGTGCTCGGCGAGCAACGCCCGGATCTGCGCGTGCTGGAGGCCACCCACGGTGCGGTGCTGGCGCTGGAAGGCGTCGATCGCGTCGTACAGGGCGGTGACGCGGTCAGGGGCCGGGCTAGTGGTCATGGTCTTCTCCTGGTGGGTGTGGTGGACTCGGGGCAACCGGCCGCCCGCAACTCGACTGCGGGCGGCCGGCCTGTCGTTCACGAGCCGTCGGGCCCGGCAAGGTCCGCACGCAGTACGACCGCACGCTCGACGTCCAGCTCCAGCCAGTACGGCTCACCATCCGGCCCGGACAGCAGCACCGTCACCGTGTCGTCGTCGCCCCACATCGTGTCGTTGAGGCCCCAGCGCAGCGGAATGGGCTGGAGTTCAGCGCCGGGCGGGATCGCGGCGGCCTCGTCGGCGGTGGCACCGTCGCGGCGCAGGAGTTCGGCGGGGGTGGTCTTGTCGGTCATGACGGTCCTCTCGAAGGTGGTGGTCAGGCGGTGGTGTCGAGTCCGCGCGGCTTCACTCCGTGCTCGGCGAACACCCGCTCCACAGCGCGGCGGACGGCGGACTCGATCTCGTCGCGGACCTCGGGCTTGATCTGCGGGAGGTGGGCGATCTGCACGGCGAGGTCCCAGCTGCTCCCGGTGACGTACCAGCCCATGGAGACGGTGCGGGTGAGTCCGGCGGCGCCGAGGTTGACGGCCCACTCGGACACGTCGGCCGCACCCTGGATGAGACCGTGGATCTTCCGCTGCGCCTCGGCGTAGGCGTCCGTTCCGTCACCCTCAGGGTCGAGCGACCCGGCCCATGTGGCGCCTTCCGGCGCGAAGTCGGGGTCCTCGTCGATGACGGTCGACTGGATGTGGCGGTCCTCCATCTGCTCCCCGACGCCCACGAAGTCGGGGTCCTCGGTGAGTACGGCGTGCTGGCGGGCGGCTTCGGCGCGGAGGTCGGTGTCGGTGTAGGGGTGGTCGGTCACTGTGGGCTCCTTGGGTTCGCGGGGTATTGATCGTTGGCTGGATTGCGCGTGGCTGGCTGTAACCGGATGTCCGCGCTCAGGCGGGCCGGGGCTTGCCGCAGCAGGTCTCCTGGTTGGCGTACTTCGGGTCTTTGCAGGTCGAGCAGCGCCAGAGGAATCCGGCGCGGATTCCGACGCGTGTGAGGGCGTTCGCCTCGGTCGTGGTTTCTGCGGAGCCGAGGAGTTGGGCGATGGCGGTGGTGCGGGCTTCGCGTTCCTTTTCGGCGGAGATCATGTGGTGGGCCTTTCGGTGGGTGCTGTTGGTGGGGGTGTGGTGGGTGGTGGCGCGACGCTCGTCCTCGTCCCACCTAAAGGAGTGGGACGAGGGACGAGGTCGCTGGCACGTCGTCCCGACTTCGTCCGGGACGAGGTGGGACGAGGTCAAGCGATCAAGGGGCGTGCAGGTGGGAGGGGGTGTGACTTCGTCCCGTGACGGTTCGTCAGGTCGGGACGAGGTCGCTTTCAAGATCGGGACGAGGTCGTTAGGGCTGTGACCTGCGGTTTCCGTGTGACGTCGTCCGGGCCGGTTCATGATCGGGACGAGGTCGGGACGAGGTCGTCCGGCAGCCTGGGACGAGGTGGGGACGAGGTCGCTCACGCCTTCTCACCGTCCTTCGGCGGCAGCCGGTGGAGGGTCGCCTTGCGGGGGCCCTGCTCGGTCACGACACGGCCGGCGTGGACCAGGCGGGTCAGCGCGCGGCGGGTGACGGAGGCCCGGCCCGGGATGAGTTCCTCCAGGGCGTTCTTGCTCATCGGCTTGGTGGCCTTGGCGAGGGCGTCGAGGACTGCCGTCTCCCGGTCCTTGATGTCGGCCTCCTCCTGGGCGGCCTTGTCCTTGACGGCTGCGGTCTCCTGCGGGTCGTCGTTGTGCTGGACGGGCGGGTACAGGTGGGCGGCGGCGAACTCCTCGCCTTCGGAGCGGATGACGAGGTCGGCGAACCAGTGCATGGGGTTGCGGCCGCCAGGGAGGGCGTGGCGGCGGACCTGGGCGGGCCGGTCCTTGGCGATGCGGAGCCGGGAGCGGCCTTCGGTGTTGATGCCGAAGGGGCGGACGGCTTCGAGCATGTACTGGACGCCGTCGACGGCGTTGAGCTTGTGGACGCCGCCGAGGGCGTACCGGCCGCGGGACTCGGTGGACTTGACGACGTGGTCGAGGGGGACGACGGCGGCGCCGGTGTCGGCCAGGGGGCGCAGGAGCATCCGGCCGAACTTGGCGACCTCCGAGTTGTCGGTGAGTTCCAGGCCGAGCATGACCATCGCCTCGGTGACGCCGTCGACGATGATCAGGGTCGGGCCGAGGTCGCTGATGCGGGCGACGAACTGCCGCAGCTGTGCGGGGGTGGGGGTGCTGCCGGGGCGGACGTAGTGGAACAGGGCGGCGATGTCGTCGGGGTTGGCGCCGATGAGGAGGAGCCGGGAGACGACGCCGGCCTCGGAGTCCTCGAAGTCGAGGTAGGCGACGTGGTTGCCGCGGTTCATCTCGACGAGGCAGGAGATGAGGGCTACCCAGGACTTTCCGGCTTCGCTCTCGCCTTGGATGCCGTTGACGCGGCCGGGGTAGAAGAGGCCGATGCCGTCGTCGCGGGCGCCGACGACGGGCTGTTGGGGCTTGTGGGTGCCGTCGAGGACGGGTGTGAGGTCGGAGAACGTCCAGCCGGTGGCGGTGTCGCTGCTGGTGCGGGGGCCGGTGCCTTCGACGGCGCGGTTGATCTTCTCCTGGACGAAGTCGAGGACGTCGGCGAGTTCGCCCTCGCCGGAGCGGAGCTTGTCCTCGGCGTCGGCGGTTGCGCGGAGGACTTCGCGGCGGATGTAGGCGTCGCGGATCTTCTCGGCGTAGTAGGGGGCGTTGGCGGCGCTGGGGACGGCGTTGAGGAGGTCGTGGAGGTAGGCGGGTCCGCCGATGCGGGTGAGGTCCCCGGTACGGCGCAGTTCGTCGGTGAGGGTGATGGGGTCGACGGGCTGGCCGCTGGTGTAGAGGCCGACGATGGCCAGGTAGATCGTCTCGTGAATGGGCCAGTAGAACTCGTGGCCTTCGAGGCGTTCCACGACGTCGGGGATGACGATGTGGGAGAGCACCATGCTGCCGAGTACGGCGTGTTCTGCTGCCTTGTCCCGCGGGGGTGTCCGGTTCGGGACGTCTTCGTCCGCCGTGGCGCGCGGGAAGGGGCGGACGTTGTCCTCCACGGTGGCGTTCTCCTCAGAAGAGCGTGGTTGGTTCGGTGGAGCAGCGGTGGCTGGTGAGGTGTTGGTGGGGGCAGTCGGGCGGGTGGCGGGTGTGGGCCCAGCGGAGGCGGAGGGGCCCGTACTGCTGGCGGGGCAGGCACCACACGAGGTCCATGTCGGTGGAGCGGGCCTTCGCCGCCGGCCACGGGCGGGACGCGTCCGGGGCCGGGAGATCGACGGTGGCCTTGAGGGCTGCGGTGGTGCCGACCCACTGGACGAGGAGGGGCGCCCGGCACGCGGGGCAGCGGCGGGAGTCGGCGCCTCCGCCCCGCGGCCGGGCCCCGGTCACGCCGGCGTGCCGTTCAGGATCGGCGTGTCCACGCCCTCGGCGATCGCGGCGAGGACGTCCGCGAAGGCGGCCTTGGCGCGCTCCTCGGGCTGCTCCAGCTTGAAGCCGAGCGCCAGCTGCCCGCGGTCGATGCGGTACTTGAAGCGGGCGGTCATCGAGTAGGCGTCGGCGCCCTCGAACGGCGGCACCGCGATCTTGAAGGTTTCCGGGATGGCGATGTCGCCCTTGGCGCCCGCGCTGGCCTTGGTGTCCTCAACGAAGGAGAACTTCCGCTCGCCGGACTGGAGGCGGCTGCTGCTCTGGAACTCCGCCTTCGTGCTGGCCTTGATGGACTGGGCGATCTCCAGCATGGTCGCCGCGTCCGGGTCGACCAGGTACGCGAGGTGGTCCTCCAGGAAGTTCGCGAACTGGTCCTGGGTGAGGAGCTTTCCGTCGAGGCTGGTCCACTCCTCCCAGGCCTTCGTCTTGCGCAGGGCCAGGTGGAGACGGTGGCCGCCGAAGCGGGCGCCGTCGGCCTGGTGGGCGTCGAGGACGGCGGTGACGGTGAGCTTCTCGACGTCCGAGTAGACCTCGGTGCTGTCGTCGTGGTGCTTGGCGTAGTAGGTGAGGAAGCTCGCGGCGTCGCGGACGGTGGTGGTGCCGGTCTTCCGCTCCAGGCGCCCGGTGAACTCGGGGCCGGTGAGGTCGACGGTCTCGATCTCGCCGTCGGCGGTGGCCACCAGGTAGATGCGGCCGGGCTCGACGTCCTTGGGGGCGAGGGCCTGCTGGGCGAGGGCGGCGATGGGCTGCACGCTGTCGGTGTTGGTCACGGTCAGATGTCCTTGATCTCGCGGGTGGTGTTGACGTCGCGGACGTCGAAGGCCTGGAGTTGGCGGGGGTCGTTGCGGGTGGGCCGGCCGTCGTCGTCGACGAAGTACATGGACGGCGGGGCGATGGGCTTGGGGGCCTTGATGTCGGAGTCGATGCCGACGAGGAGGGGCGCGCCGTCGACGTGGCCCTTGGGCGGCTCGACGACGACCTTGATGGTCAGGGAGCCCTTGCGGCCGTGTTCCTGGACGGCGGCGAGCAGCTGGTGGAACTCGCTGCTGATCTGCTCGTGGGCTTCGCCGCGGCTGTGCTGGATGAGGAAGACGGCGAACTCGCCTTCGTGGGTGTCGGTGCCGGTCTCGTGCTGGACGGTCATCGCTGAGTGGGGCCCTTCTGCTGGGTGTCGACCGCGGCCTGGGCGGCGCGGTAGGTGTGGGGGCTGGAGCGGCGCTTGCCGGAGGCGACGGCCCGGTTGTCGTGGACCCGGGAGTCGTTGATCGGGGACGGGGTGGTCCAGGCGCCGGCGGGCGCTCCCGGGCCGGGCTGGGGCTTGGGCTGTCCCTTGGCGGCCCAGGGCGAGTGGCGGTCGCACTTCCAGCCGTTGACGTAGAAGTGGGTCTCTCCGTCGTGGTTGGTCGCGGGGATGTCGCAGAGTTCTGGGGTGCGGGCGCTCATGCCGCCGTCTTTCCGCGGGTGCCGGGGAGGGAGCGGCGGCGCCGTTGGCGGAGCTGCTGCTGGCTCATGCCGCCCCAGACGCCCCACTTCTCGCCGGTCTGGATGGCGAAGGCGGCGCACTGCCGGCGGACGGGGCAGCCGGCGCAGACTTGCCGGGCGGCTTTGACCTGCTCGCGGGCGTGCTTGCCGTTGGCGTAGAAGACGCGGTCGTCCATGCCGACGCAGGCCGCGCGGTCGAGCCAGGCGAGGTTGGGGGTCATCGGGCCACCGCCTCGCGGTCGGGCCACTGCACGCCGGCCAGCGCCGCACGGTGCCCGTCCGGGACCTCGGCGAGCGGGGTGCCGAGCCACTCCATGCCCATGGCGCGGAGGATCAGCGCGTCCGCCTCGTCGTCGGTCGGGAGGATCGCCCCGTACCGGCGCTGTGCCGCGTCGAGGACGGCGGCCTTGCGGGAGTTGCCCTTGCCAGTGGCGTACTTCGCGCGGGACATGGGCGGGACGACGGCGACGGGGATGTCGCGGGCGCAGAGACCGTCGACGATGAGCCACCACAGGCCGCCGCGGTCCCAGACGGAGCCGCCCACGCTGTGGTGGGAGGGGCCTTCGACACAGGCGAGGTCGACGAGTCCGACTTCGGTGAGGACGGCGTCGAGGATGTGCCGCATGCGGTTGCGGCGCTGGGTGATGGTGTCGCGGCGGCGGCCGGTGGTGGGGACGCGGGTGGTGCCGCCGAGGGTGGCGATGCCGGTGCCGGTGAGGCTGATGTCGAGCCCCGCGACTCGGTAGCGGGGCCGGGGCCCGGCCGCCGCAGGGGCGGCCGGTACCTCGGTGGTGACGTCGAAGAGGGTGCTCACTGCGGGCCCTCCAAGGTGGTGGTGAGCGGGTCGGGGCTGGGGTTGCGGCAGTCCATGCAGATCAGCTGCCGCGTGATGTGGGTGCGGGCGTGGAGGGTGACGCGGCGCTCGGTGGCGCACAGGGCGGCGGTCTGGTCGAGGGCCTCCGCCGGGCGCAGGGCGGGCGCGGGGGTGGCGCGGTGCCGGCCGGTCGGGAGCGGCCAGGAGCGGACGATGATGACGGCTCCGACTCCGGCCGCGGTGATGGCTCCGCCGAGGGCGGCGGCGAACTGGCTCACGGCGTCACTTCCTTGGGGCCGCGGTCCGAGCGCCGGTGCTGCCAGTGGCGGCCTGCTTCGACGGCGCCGTCGTTGAGACCGAGGGCGTCGTCGAGGCGGGCCTGTAGCCGGTCGGCGCGCTGCTTTTCCTCGGCGAGCTGCTTCTCCAGGTCGGCGGCGTACTCGGGGTCGGACTCCGACAGGGCGGAGATCCGCTTGCCCAGCTCCTCGTTGCGTCCGGCCAGGCGCCGGTTGGCGGCGTCGAGTTCGGCGTGCTGGCGGGTGATGGTGCGGCGGGCGGCGCGTTCGGCTCGCTCGTTCTCTTCGGCGGTCTTGCAGCGCTCGCGGAGGGCGTCGGTGTAGCTGCGGAGTGCGGTGATCTCGGCGTTGTGGCGGCGGCGGGTGATGAACCACATCAGGCGTCACCACCCGCACGCTGCGCCGGGATCGGGCGGAGCGGCCACTCGGTCGGGATTACGGCCTCGGGGTCGTGCTTCTCCTTCGCCTTCTCGGGGTTCCGGAGCCACGCCTGGTAGCGCTCGGCGTCCTCCCGGTACCAGTCGACCTGTCGCTCGTGCAGCTCCTCGACCGTCACGTCCCGCAGGGAGTTGAAGCGGTTCGGTCGCAGCGCCAGCACCCAGTCGGGGCGCTGCCGGTATGGGGTGTGCGCGATGGCGCCCATCCGGTACGCGGCCCGGGCGGACATCAGTGCGTCGTACTCGGCGCCGTGTGCCTTCTCCTCGTCCCACTTCAGGCCGTACGTCTCGGCGGTGGTCCGCATCTGGTACGGGCCCTGCGTGTCGCTGATCCGCTTACGGAAGGGCGCGGCTTGCCGGTCGAGGACCATCGTGTCGATTACCCGGGTGAGCGGCTGGCGGCAGATTCCTTCGAGGTTGTCGCCGAGGTGGCGGCGGCACTCGCGGTCGAGGAGGTTGAGGTCGTAGCCGCCGATGTTGTGGCCGACGAGCGGCACGCCAGCGGCGACTTCCTCGGTGATGGCCTTGGCGATTTCGGCGATGCCCTGCTCGGCGGGCATGCCGTGTTCGGCGGCGTGCTCGTCGGTGATGCCGTGCACCTTGATCGCTTCGGGTTCCATGGGGATGCCCGGGTTGAGCAGCCAGGTGCGGATGTCGGTGGGGATGCCGCCGTTGACGAGGATGAGGGCGCAGGTGACGATGCGGGCGGTGTCGGCGTCCTTGTCGCTGGACTCGAAATCAAGGGCGGCCATGCGCTGGACGTGCCAAGGGGCGCTCACTGCTCACCGCCGGTGCGCTCGCCGTGGATCCGTCGGCCGAGGTCGCCGAGCGTCTCCCACTCACCCGTCTCGTTCTGCACGCGGGCGCCGAGCATCCGCGCGTTGGACACCTCGTAGCCGATCTGCTGGATCCGGCCCGGGCTGGTCTTCGGGTGGAGCAGCTCGTCGCGGTACGACTCGGCCGACCGGGCGGGGGCGTCCATGCCGCGTTCGATGCGGTCGGCGTCCGGGTCACGGTCCCCGGTGGGGACGAGTCCGGCAGTGAGGAGCAGCGTCCGCAGGGCCACCGTCTGCGCCTTGGTGGTGGACTTGTCGGAGGTGTCCAGCGCCTCGCCCGCCGTCTGCAGGGTGAGGGTGTCGCCGAGGGGCCCCATGATCTGCCAGGTGACCGTGACGGTGCACTCGCGCATCATGCTGCCGCTCTTGGTCTGCTTGCCGCCGTACGACGTCGCCACGTTCACCGGCAGGACGTGTACGCCGTGCTTGAGGGTGACGGGCCCGAAGTGCTGGACGACGACGTCGGCGCCGCGGAAGTTGTACTTGGTGCGGCCTTCCTCGTACTTCTGGCCTTTGGCGATGGAGCGGATCTCGCGACGGACGCGGAGCCAGGCGATGTGGACGGGCACCATGTCGGGGTCGTCTTCGCCGGGCTCGTAGTCGGCCATCGGGTCCGGCGCCGGGGCCTGCTCGGGAACCTGGTCGACGTACTCGTCCGGCAGCGCCAGGTCGTCGGTCTCGGCGGTGCGGCCGGCGGCTGCGGCGGCCCGCTCAGCGATCGTGGTCATGCGGCGTGCTCCTCACGGACAGAGCGGGGGATGCTCAGCTGGTAGTGCGTGCGGTCCTCGACGCAGTCCGCGTACGCGTCCGGCCAGCGCTCGGCGAGCCGGGCCAGGTCGGGGGTGCGCTTGGTGCGCTCGTCCAGCGAGACGTGGACCTTGTCGAGGACCGTGGCCGCTTCGGCTCCCGCCAGGCCAGCGAGGATCCGGGCCTTCGCGGCCTTCTTCCGCTTCTCGGCGGCCACCACGTCCTGGTGCGCGTCGAGGTACTCGTCGACGGCTTCCTGGGTCTCGACGTCGCGGGTGATGTCCACGACCCCGGCGCGCTCCGGGTGGAGGCGGCCGTACAGGTCGAGGAGGACGTCAGGGTCGGCGTCGTGCGCGAGGACCGGAGGGCGGCGCTCGGTAATCTGCTGCCACGCCCGCTCACCGGCGGCCCGCAGGTCGGCCACCAGCTGCTCGTGGTCGCGGACCCGGATGACGTACTGCCGGTAGTCGTTGCCGCCGATCAGGACCGCGGCGTGCATGTGGTCGTAGCCGCAGGTGTCGGCCTGGTGCAGGGTCTGCACCAGCACGTCGTCGGCGACTCCGGCGCGGAACTGGGAGGCCTTCATCTTGTCGCGGCACTTGATCTCGACCGCGCACTTCTCGGCGCCGTCGGCGAGGGGGCATTCCAGGACGCGACGGTCGAGAGTGCACATCTGCCAGGGCCGGTCGGTGTTCTGGACGAGGCCGACGCGGCGGACGTAGCTGCGGTTGCGGCGGGCCCACTCGCGGGCGACGGTCTCCTCGAACGCGCGGCCCCAGAGGGCGGGTTCGCTGTCGTCGGACTCCAGGGGGAGGCCGCCGGTCTTGTCGTGCCAGACGGAGAGGGCGTTGCCGTAGCGGCTGATGCCGAGGATGGCGGCAATGTCGGAGGAGCCGATGCCGGAGCGGCGGGCCTGGAGCCACTTCTCGCGGTCGGCGTCGGCGGGGAGGATGAGGCGGCCGGTGGGGGTGACCCGTCGGCCGGCGGCCGGGGCCGTGGCGGCCCCAGCATGCGCGGTCGTGCTCACGTGCGGTCCTCTCCGGTGGTGCTGATCGGGTGGTAGGTGGTGCGGCCTTCGGGGCCCTGGCCGATGACGAGGAGCCCCTGTCGGGCGAGGCCGCGCAGGTCTTTCCGCGTCGTGTTGCGGCGGGCGGTGGGCCAGGGGCTGTCGGCCATGAGCTGCTCGGCGAGGGCGGTGGTGACGGGGCGGCCGTGCTGCTGGACGGCGGCGTAGAGGTACTGGCGGCGGGTCAGGAGGTCAGCCACGGCGCACCCCCGGGCGGGCCGCGGTGAAGTACCGAACGCCCTTCTCGTCGTGCTGCACCACGGCGCCGGAGTCGCGGAGGACGGCGAGGTCGTGGCGTGCGGCGCGGAGGCCGAGCCCGGTGTAGCCGTTGTTCGCGTACCAGTGGGCGACGGTGCCGGACTTCCACCGGCCGCCGACCTTGGTCATGTCGGCGAGGAGGTGGGCTCGGCGAGCGGTGTCCGCCGCCAGCGTGGGCGGCGGCGCATCTTCCTGGCCTCCGTAGTTCGCGGTGACGTCCGTCCAGCAGGCGGGCCACTCGTCGGCGGGCTCGGCGTAGGGCGACCACGCCTGGTTCTCGCCGACGCGCAGCCAGCCGAACGCCATGCGCTTTCCGGTGTCCGGGTGCGCGGTGTCGGCCACGACCCGGAAGAGGGTGATGAGTTCCGGCGCGGTGAAGCCGGTGGAGTCGTAGGCGTAGGTGCGGCCGGGGCGGAAGAAGTCGGCGCTCATGCCGCCTCACCCGCCCGACGCTGTCCCGGGATGATCACGGCCGGAGCCGGTGCCGACGCCCGCAGGCGCTCAGCGAGTGCGGTCACCGCGTCGCCGTACACCGGAACCTCGAACCCAACCCCGTCGAGGAGCCGCTCCATGAGCAGCTGCTCCGGTGCGTGCCCGTCGTACCCGCTGGCTGTGCCGCGCTGGTCGGAAACCTCCAGCAGCAGCGCCAGCAGGTCCGGGTCGTCGGCGATCGCGGTGAGCCGGTCGGTGAGGAAGTGCTCCAGGTCGAGCATCACGCCGGTGGGGATGCGGCGGACGTAGATCCGGGTGGGTCCGGTGATGGCCGGCCGCCGGAACAGGCGGTGGAGGATGAGACGGATGCGGTTCAACGGGCACCCCCGTGGCGGTGGATCAGGTGGGAGAGGAGAGAGGGGAGGTCGCTCGCGCAGAACGCGACCCAGACGAGACCGGCGACGGTCAGCCAGACGAGCCACTCGATGACGTTCACTCGTCGGCCTCCGGGTCGTACTCGGAGGCGACCTCCAGGGCCTCCACCACGTAGTTGGTGGTGGACTCCTCGTTCTGTCCGGCGGTGGCCACCAGCTCGGCGACGCCGTCCTCCTCGTCCTCGATCCAGTCGAAGGAGAGGGTGGTCCCGGTCAGCCACGAGCGGCGCTCGTCCGTCTCGCAGTGCTTCCGGGCCTCGGCGGCCGTGCGGTACAGGCCCATGGGGATCGAGTCGTGCGAGGCGCGGTAGACGGTGCCCTGCGCGGCCTCCAGCTCGGCGACGCGAGCCTCGGCGTCCAGCAGGCGGCGCAGCACCGGCCCCATCCGCTCGCCCGCCCAAGACACGAGGTTGAGGCAGTACAAGTCCTCCCACGTCGGGTGCTCGTGCTCGCGCCGGTCCTGGACGGTCTTGGCGAGACCGACGATCAGCGAGTCCGTGGCGGGCTTGGCCTCACCTAGGTGCCGAACGATGGCGTCGCGCTGTTCTGCGGAGAGCTTGGACGGAGCGGCGCTCAGCCGGGCCCGCAGCTCCAACAGCTCCTTCGCGTGAGCGTTGCGCTGCTCCAGGAACGTCCGGCCGTGGGCCTGAGCGGTGTGCAGCTCGGCCCGCAACTCCCGACGGCCACGCTGCGCCGACGCCAGCGCCAACCGCAGACGGAGGGACGCCCTCAGCTCATTGAACGCCGCGTCCAGCTCCTCCTCGGACACCATGGGGACCGGGCCCACCGGCATCGGCAGTGCGTCCGCCGAGCCCTGGATCCCGTGCGCCGCCAGATCCTCCAGCGTCGCCATCACGAACTCCGGACACGTCTTCACGGCCTCCGGCGCGTACAAGGCGATCCCGCCCGGCGTCACCGTGCGACGCGTCCAGCAGGCGCCGTCGCGGGTGTTCACCACCAGCGGGGCACTCATGCCACACCGCCCGTCTCGGCCAGCGCCGGGATACCGCGCTCGGCACGGAACTCAGCGATCGCCGCGTAGCGGCACACCGGCTCGCCCTCGACGCTGTGCTCGTCCTGGTTCGTCGAGCCGTCGGCCGCCTCGTCGGCGGTCAGCGCCTCGAACTCCGAGCGGCAGTGCGTGCAGAGGGTGATGTCGTCGGCCGTGAACGCGGCGCTGAAGCCGGGCCAGTTCTCCGCAAGGAGCTTCTGAACGGCGGGCCAGACCGTGGAGCGCATGATCTCGGTCTCGTGCGCGTAGTCCGAGGCGGACCAGAAGGGGCTGACGGGCGGAGTGATGACGAGTCGGCCGTTGGTCTTCGCGGGCTTCTTCATGCCGCCACCGCCGAGGACTCCTCGGAGGCGGCCGGCGTCTCGACGTCCTGAAGCGTCCAGGCGCGGAACGGCACGCCGTTGAGAGCGCCCTCCGCGTAGACATAGGTGGTGGTGCCGTCGTGGTCGCGGTTCTGGACGTCGAGGGCGAATGCCTCGGCGAACGCCTGGACGTTCTCGGCGTTGCGGTGGAAGTAGAAGAGGACGCCCATCGGCCGCTCGAACGTCCCGGGGACGTAGTCGAAGTGGCCGTCGTTGACCTGGACGCTCGTCGGAACGGCAGGAGCGGTC
This sequence comes from Streptomyces sp. NPDC096048, assembly GCF_044763415.1. NCBI lineage: Bacteria > Bacillati > Actinomycetota > Actinomycetes > Kitasatosporales > Streptomycetaceae > Streptomyces > Streptomyces sp. NPDC096048. The sequence goes on along the minus strand of NZ_JBIWGG010000004.1, from coordinate 429,437 downwards.
GCGGCGACCTGCTCGGCCACGGCGAGAGCGGTCATGATGCCGTCGATGCCGGGGCGGAAGGTAATCTCTGTGGCCACGGGGGCCTCACTTTCAGGATGGTGATGGTCGCCGAGTCGGGGGCTGCTCGGGCCTGGCAGTCGGAGCGGCCCTTCGGCGTTGAGGGGGTCAGGCGGCCTTCGCCGCCGGCGGGATCTCCCGCACGGGCGCGGCCTGCGGCACGAGGCCAGCGGGCTGCGTCATGATCCGGCGGAGCTTCTCCACGACCTCGTCGCTCGGCTCCGGGGCCTCGGCGACGCGCTGGCGGATCTCCGCGAGGACGTCGGGGCCGAGGAGTGCGTGACGCTCTTCGCGGGTCATGCGGCGACTCCGGCGGGCTCGTCTTCCTCGTCGTCGACGCGCTCCATGAAGGTGCGAATGTCCAGGTCATATGCCTCGGCGAGGCGAAGCGCCGAGTTCAGGTCAGGTTGCGCAGACCCGTCGACGTATCGATATGCCGAGGAGACGCTGACGCCGGCGCGCTTGGCGATGGCGTAGGCGGTGCGGTCGCCGCGCTTCTGTGCGGCTTCGAGGATGCGGGCGACGTTGAGTCGGTACACGTGGATGTCCCTCCCTTCGCAGGTAGCGGGGTGGTTTCCCTGTTGAGGGAAACTAGACCACAGACATTCCCTCTCTGGCAAGGGAATGTGCGCGAGCGGGAAGGATGAAATTGCGCTCGCACGCGCGTTCGAACGAACGGATGACCTGTGTTAATGCAGGTCAGTGGCCGGATCGCCGCTTTCCCGCGAGAGGGAAGCGTCGACTATTCCCTCTCCAGGGAAGTAAAGTTCCGGGACATGACGGATGCCCCCACGTCGCGCGAGGAGCGGTTCTTCGCGCTCGTCTTCCCCGCCCTCGAACGCGCCGGCTACACGGCGTACGGCGCGCAGCAGAAACTCGTGGCCGCCACCGGCATCAACAAGACCACGGTCTCGCGGCTCCTACGCGGGGAGACGGTCCCGCACGTCAAGTTCTTTCCCGCCCTGGCCAAGGCGCTGGGACTGGACCCCGTCGAACTCCTTGTCGCCGCCGAGATCGTGCCCCCTGAGTACCTGGAGTCTCAACAAGCACTGTCCGAAACAGATCGGTCACAGGTAGGCTCAAATCTCACTCCGGAGGAGGTCGCCGATCAGTGGGGCATCCTCGATGACGTAGGACGCTTCACGTTCTTCGCCGTCGTCGACAAGCTCACCACCGACGAAGCCGACGAAAGCGACCCCGGAGACGCGACAGCACAGGCGTAACACCCGGGGGTATGCATGGGTCTCACGGCTAACAGCAAGGCCGCAGTCGCAACTGCCGCAGGAATCCTGATCTCAGGATTCGCCGTGATCATCCGAAGCGCCTCAGCTCACAACGCGGCAGGCTCCATCGGCGGGGCCTGCCTCGTAATGGTCGGCCTTACCCTGGCCATCCTCATCTTCGTTCGGCGCTGGGTGTGCGACACCCGCGACGAGCGGCGCATCCTGGCTGCCACCCAGCGCGAAGCCCAGGCCGAGCGAACCCGCATGATCGCGGCTCAGGCTGCTCAGATGAACGAGATGGGCCGCCTCCGACAGGAGCGTGCCGCCGAACGAGCCCGCAACAGGGCCATCCTGAAGGCCGAACGCGAGAAGCTCCAGGCCGAGTTCGCCAACACCCGCGCCAAAGAGCTGTCTGAAGCCTTCCAGACCGGCGCCGAGATGGAACGCGCCGGCGTCTTCAAGAAGCGCCAGCAGCCCGTCCGCGGGAACCTGCTGACGTTCCCGAAGAAGCAGCCCGCGGCCCCGGAAGCGGAGCGGTCGCGGGAGCACGGAGTGGGCGGGCCCTGAACCCCGGCTCGCCCACCCACGACAGACGAATGCGTCCCGGCTTCAACTTGCGTTCGCCGGGCGTCTTCGCCTTGTACAGGCGCACGGTCACCACGCTCTGGATGACCTCCCGCTTCTGCTCCAGCGTCAGCCCTGGCGCCTCCGGCCGGTTCTCCGACGCCGGGCGGCCGTTCCACACGCTCTCCGGGTCCTCGTTCAGCATCCGCAGCAGCAGCGGCGAGGTGCCCGTGGTGCTCTGTAGCTTCTTCCGCTCCGCCTCCAGCCTCGGCTCGACCTGCGCTTCGATCCCCGACAGGGACATGGCCGACAGCTTGAAGCGGCCGGTCTTCTCGTCGAAGGTCTGGGCGAGTTTCCGCGCCTCGGCCAGCTGCTCCTCGTAAGAGTTGATCAGCTTTTGTGCGGCGGCCACCGTCTCCTCGACCTTGTCGTCCGCTGGGACGAGGGCGGCGCGGGCCTTCTGCTTGTTTCCGAACCACTCCAGAACCGCCTCTTCTACATAGGCGTTCAAGAGGTGCTCGACGATGGACGTGTCGTACTTCGCCGTGCAGGCCAGCGTCGGGTTCTTCCGCCGGCCGGTCGTCGTCAGGTAGCGCAGCCACGAGTGGTCACCACACTCGCCGCACAGGCCGAGGTACGACATCAGGTGCTGGACCTCGGTGCCGCGGTGCATCGTACGGGTGGGGTCGGTGAGCTTTGCCGTGACACGGAAGAACATGGCCCGGCCCTGGGGCGTCTCCAGCCCTTTGAGCGGGGCCCAGACTGCCTTGATGTACTCGCCTCGATGGAGGCGCTCGCCGAGGTAGGCGCGGTTCAGGACCGTCATGCGGATCAGGTCTTCCGCCCACGGACTTCCGTTCAGCCGTGCAGCGTTCGGGTCCGACTTGAGCCAGCGCTTCACCGAGCCGAGCGTGTGGCCGGCGTCCAGGCGTTGCAGCATCTCCAGCACGTAAGGGCCGCGAGTGTCTTCCTCCTGCCCAGTGCAGCGCTTGCGTCCGTTGACCATGTCGTACGTCCGCGTGTACCCGTAGATCGCCTTGCCGTGGGGCATTCCTGCCTGCGCCTGGGAGTTGGCGGTTCGCAGGTTCCGGGCGTGGATCCCTTCGGCTTCATCCTCGGCGGCGATGGCGTCCTGCGCGGTGGCCTTCCGGTCCTCCCTCTTGCTGAGGTCGAAGACCTGGCCGTTGTAGCAGAGCAGCGTGTCGGTGGCCATGCAGGCGGCGCGCAGCCGCACGTAGGCTTCGAGGTCGCGGTAGTAGCGGGAGGCTTCAAACGCGACGGCGATCCGTCTCACCCCTGGGGGAGTCGGCTCTTCCCTGATGTAGGTGAGCAGCGCTTCGAAGTCGTCGCGTGGCTTGCGGCCGTGGCGGCTGGCGGAGATGTCCGTGTCTTTGAACTCGCGGCGGGCCTTCCAGCCGTGCCTGTCGCACAGTGCGCGCCCGGTGGCGAGCTGGTCGCCGACAGAACTGCCGGTGCCCATGGCGTCGTCCGAGTTGCGGCCGTAGAGCAGAGCTTCGAAGACGACGCCAGGGATGACCAGGTGGAGGTATTCGGGCGCGTAGGACATGCGGTCATGCTAGCGAAGTAGTGCCATCCGTAAGCAGGATTGTGACTCCACACCTCGTACTGGCTGCGGGACATCCAGAACGGCACCGGCTCCGTGACACCCTCGACGAACAGCTCCCCGAGCAGGACGTCTGCGGCCCCGGTGCGGAACTCGCCGGCCGGGTAGCACATGGGGGCGCTGCCGTCGCAGCAGCCGCCGGACTGGTGGAACATCAGCGGGCCGTGCGCCTCGCGGAGCCGGCGCAGCAGTGCGGCGGCCTCGGGGGTGAGCTCGACGCGGGGAGTCTCCTCGTACGTGTCGTGCGTTGTGTCGCGCATACCGTGCATGCCAGCACGGGGAAGGTTGCGGGAAGGTTGCGCGGGCGGCTTTACCTCTTTTGACATACCTATCTAGCCATATCTATTGTGTCCGGGTGACCGACTCCAGCACCCCTCGCCGGGACATCGACCGTGTGGCCTCCGGGCTCGCGGCGTGCCTTCCCGCGCTGCACCGGGCGCTGGACCGACAGGTCGCCGCCCGGTACCCGCATCCCAAGCCCCCGGAGGGCCAGCTCGCGCTGCTGCGGTTCGTCGCCCAGCACGAGGGCGCCACGGTGCGCGAGGCGGCCGAGGCCCTGCTGATGAAGCCGAACAACGTCAGCGCCCTGGTCTCCCAGCTCACCGAGCAGGGTGACCTGGAGCGCAGGCAGGACAGCGCCGACAAGCGGGTCGCCCACCTCCACCTCACGGCGATGGCCCGTGAGCGGGTGTCCGAGGTGCGGGAACTGGAGACCGCGTTCATCCGCCAGGCCCTGACCTCCCTCACCGAGGGCCAGCAGGGCGCGCTCGGCTCTGCCCTGGACGCCCTCGACGCGCTGACGCGGCACCTTCACCCCGCCGCCCGCTGACCGGGCGGGTATCAGGCACCCCCGCCGGCCGTGGGCACACCGTCGTGCCCGGGCCGGCCCGCCGTGCGCCCGCGAGCCGCACCGCCCCCTCGCGACACCCCCTGAACCTGGAAGAGAAGGCTCATCCATGCCGTCCACGTCCGTGGATCACTCCACCACGCCCGCGGCCGAGACCGCCCCACCGGCGGCCGGCCGCCCGCGGTCCAAGCGGTCCGCGCGGTCCAATCCGTGGCTGACCCTCCTCGCCGTCGCGTTCGGACTGTTCATGGTCCAGCTCGACGGCTCCGTCGTCGCCATCGCCAACCCCGCGATCGGCAGCGACCTGCACGCGTCGACCGCCGAGCTGCAGTGGGTGACCAACTCCTACCTGCTCGCGCTCGCCGCCACCCTCATCCTGGGCGGCAAGCTCGGTGACCGTTTCGGCCGGCGCACCTACTACCTCGCGGGCGTCGCCGGTTTCACCCTCGCCTCGGTGGCCATCGGCCTGTCCTCCTCGATCGAGGGCGTGGTCGCCTTCCGCGCCCTCCAGGGCGTCTTCGGCGGACTGCTGATGCCCAACACCCTCGGCCTGCTCCGCTCCGTGTTCCCGCCGAGGAAGTTCGGCATGGCCGTGGGCATCTGGGCCATGGTCTCCGCGGTCGCCACGGCCCTCGGGCCCATCGTCGGCGGCCTCCTCGTGGAGCACGTCGACTGGGAGTCCGTCTTCTACATCAACGCCCCCATCGGCGTCCTCGCCATCGTCTTCGGCATCCTGGTCCTCCCGGAGAGCCGCAACGCCGGCGGACGGGAACGCTTCGACATCCCCGGCCTCGTCCTGCTCGCCCTCGGCCTGCCGGCCGTGGTCTTCGGCGTCGTCAAGGGCGAGACCTGGGGCTGGACCTCCGCCGGTACCCTGGGCTCCGTCGCCGCGGGTCTGCTGCTCCTGCTCGTGTTCGGCTGGTACGAGACCCGCGTCGAGCACCCGCTGCTGCCGATGCGCCTGTTCCGCAGCCGAGCGCTGACCGTCGGCGCGATCATCACCGCCCTGAACTTCTTCGTGATGCTCGGCGTGATCTTCTTCGTCATGCTCTACCTGCAGAACGTGCGCGGCTTCACACCGGTCGAGGCGGGCGTGCGGACGCTTCCGCTCAGCCTCGCCTCACTGGTCGCCTCCCCGCTGGGCGCGGCCCTGACCCAGCGCTACGGGCCCCGGCTGACGATGCCGCTGGGCATGCTGCTCCAGGCGGCCTCCTGCTTCGGCATGCTCACCTGGCAGACCGACTCCTCCTACGCCACGATGTGGCCGCCGTTCATCGCGCTCGGCCTCGGCGTCGGCATGGTGATGTCCGCCTCCTCCGACGCGATCGTCGGCAACGCCCCCGTCCGGGACGGCGGTGTGGCCGGGGGTCTGCAGGCGACGACCCTGCAGATCGGCGGCGCGCTCGGCACGTCCGTGCTGGTCTCCCTGATCAGCGGCAAAGTCGGTTCCACACTCACCGGGGAGCTGACCGGCGCGGGGGTGCCCCCGGCCATGGCCAACGGTCTGCGGGAGGCCAAGGACGCCGTGGCGATGGGCGTGGCGCCCGTCACCGGCGACATGTCGGCCGGCCTGCGGGCCGCCGTGGTGGAGGGCAGCGGGCAGGCCTTCATGAACGGCGTCCACGTGGCCGTGATCGTCACCGGTGTCCTCTGCGTGCTCGGCGCGGTCCTCGCCGCGACCGGTATCCGGCGCGGTGCGGAGCAGCCGGCGGACCACTGAGGCCGTGAGCGGCGGTGCCCCTCAGGCGCGGGGCACCGCCGTCGGCGCGGCTCAGAGCTCGCCGGCCGCCGTGGTGCGGGGGAGCACCGTGACACGGTGGAAGTTGCACTTCGAGGGCAGGTCCGTCGGGGGGCGCGTCTGATGCGCCTTCAGCGCGATGCTCACCAGGCTCAGCAGCAGGTCGACGTCCGCGTCGCAGTCCAGGTGCACGGTCACCCACCGGGAGCCGGGGACCATGCGGATGGCACTGGAGCCGCCCAGGTCGTACTGGAAACGCTGGATGGCCCGGTGGGTGAGGTGGAGGTCCACGTCCCGGTCCGAGTGGAAGTGGACGATCTCGTCACGGACGGAGCGCAACGCCCGTCCGGTTCCGCAACTGGCCGGACCCGCGATGAGGTCGGGCCAGGCTTGCAGCCGCTCAAGGGCGCGCTGGGCCAGAGTCATGGCCCCATCGTCGCCCGATCACCGCCTCGCAACCAGAGGTTGAGCGATTTGTAACCGGCACGTGAGGTCGGAGCCGTCCGGAGCACGCACGGTGAGCCGGGGGAGGCACCGCGCCCGGTCGCTCGGCGCCTCCCCAGGTCGCGCTACGGCGCCACGCAGCCGATCGTCCCCACGGGGAAGTCGTTGCCCGTGGATGTGGCGGTGAAGCCGAAGGTCACGCTGCCGTCCGGTGGAATGACGCGGTTGTGGTCCACGTTCCGGACCGTGACCGATCCGTCCGCGCCGCTGGACAGCGAACCGTTCCACACACCGCCGAGCGTGGTCCCGCTGCCCGGCCGCCACTGCACGGCCCAGCCGTTCAGCGGCTCCGAACTGTGGTTCATCACCTCGACGGAGCCCTGGAAGCCGCCGCTCCAGGAGTTCTCCACGTTGTAGACGGCCATGCAGGAACCGGAGTGAGTGGGCGGCGGGGTCGTCGGAGGCTCGGTCGTCGGAGGCTGGGTCGGCGTCGGGGTGCCGCCCGAGTCACCGATGCCGGTCACCTCGCCGTTGCCGCCGTCGAAGACGATGTCCGAGCAGGAGAAGAAGTTCTCCTGGCTGTCCGAACGCACCCACTGCATGAAGATCAGCGCGTCTCCCGAGCGGCCCGAGGGCAGTGCCAGATCCCAGTAGTAGTGGCCCCCGTCCGCACCCGCGGAGCCGCGCTGGGGCGGGTCGGTCACCGTCTGGATCAGCTCCAGGTCGTCCCAGCCCAGCTCGGACGTGGGCGACCAGCCCGGCTTGGTCAGATAGACCCGGAAGTCGCCCGGGTGGGCCGCCCAGTTGCTGTAGTTCACCTGGATCGTCGAGCCGGACGTCAGATGCGTCCGGGGCCAGTCGGCGCGGGCGGCGTTGTAGGCGGAGAAGTCGTACGGTGACCGGTCGCCGGCGCTGCACAGGGTGCCGTCCGGCACATAACCGGCGCCGCGCCCGCCCGCGTTGGAGTCGAGCACGGCGAACCAGTTGTACATCGCCGTCGCGCCGCTTTGGTCGAGGGCGTTCTGACAGGCCGGGTTCGTCGGGTCCAGGGCGCCGGTGCCGGTCTTGGCGTCCAACTGGCAGAGATAGGTGCGTGAGCCCGGCATCATCGCCACGCCGTGCGCGTCGGCCCGTCCCTGCCCGAGCAGGAAGGTCACGCCGAGCGCGCCGAGCAGGGTGGCCAGTACCGCCGCGAGAGAGATGTATCTGCTGCGTCGAGCCATAGGGGGTCTCCTGTTTCCGGGTGCTGGGTCTTCGGGTCCTCTGGTTCTTCCGTCTGCTGTTGATCAGTCCATGGTGCTGATCAGGCCATGACAATCTTGGAGCCCTCGCCCGTCCGGGGAGTGCGGGTCGACCGGACGGGCGAGGGAGCGGTGGGCCGTGCGCGGCCGCTATGCCGTGGTGCAGGCGGCGTCGTTCAGGCGAAACCCGACCGGCTCGGCGAACGCGCCGTTGTAGGTGCCCTGGAAGCCGAACGTCTGGCTGCCGCCGGGAGCGATCCGGGTGTTGTGCCCCACGCCCGTCGCCGTGACCGCGCCGGTGGACGGGGTGACGGAGGCGTTCCAGGCGTTGGTGATCCGCTGGCCGGAGGGCAGGGTGAAGGCGAGCTGCCAGCCGTCGACGGGGGCCGCGCCGGTGTTGGTGACGGTGACGTCCGCGGTGAAGCCGTTCTGCCAGACGTTCGTGCCGTACGTCACCTCGCACACCGCCGGGTCGCCGGGGTTGCCGGGGTCGGGATCGGGGTCGCCCGGGGCGTCGCCGGTCTCGACGGTGGACGAGAAGGAGTTGACGGCCAGCCCGGCGCCGTTCTGCCACGGCTCGAAACCGGCCTGAACGCTCGTCAGGTACCAGTCCGCCTCGGCGAGTCCACGTGCGACGGTCGCCCGGACGAAGTCCATGACGTCGAAGCTCCAGTCGGTGACGGCGGAGGGGGCGACGAAGGACAGTACGTCGTTGGAGCCGTTGCTGCCGGTCCACACCTCCCAGGTCCGTCCGCCCACCGCGGCCGTGCCGACCTGGGAGCCGATGGGCTGGATCGGGCCCACCCTGTTGAACCAGATCATGATCTCGGTCTGGTTCACTCCGTCGGTCCGCGGGGTCGGGTCCAGCCAGATGTCGTACGAGGCGTTGTAGACGGCGTCGCCGACAAAGCCGTACGAGATGCCGGAGGGCGCCTCGGAGATGGTGTCGAGTCGGGCGGGGAGATTGGTGCCCGGTGAACAGTTCGTGTAGTGGCAGCCGTTGAAGACCGACGGGTAGGACTTCGGCGCCCCGTTGGTCGGCACTGAGCCGTCGGCCTGGCTGACGCGGAATCCGGTGTCGGTGGCGGTGACGCACTGGGTCGCGCTGGAACCCCAGCGGTTGTTCTGGACGACGTACCGTCCCTGGATCGTCGTCGTCCCGAACGGTTCGCAGATCGTGGTGGCAGCCTGGGCGGGCGCCGCCGCGGTCATGAGTGACGCGAAGACCGCGAGGGTCGCGAGCAGCGCGCCTAAGAGGCCGCGCGGGTTGCGCACTTGGGGCCGTGACGGTCTCATGGGGGGTCTCTCCGGAGGGTGCGGGGGGAAGGGAGGGGCCGGCGCGGGAGCGCTCCCAACTCCCCACTGATGGGAGCGCTCCCACTTGCCGGTTGCGGGTGACTGTAGAAGCGGTTCATGCTTCTGACAAGGCTGTGCGCGCGGGAGTTGTCGAAGAAATCTCGAAGTCCCAGGTGGGAGACGCGAGGCCGGGAGCGCTCCCGACGGACACTCCGGTCGGGCCGTCGGGCCGTCGGGCCGTCGGGCCGTCGGGCCGTCAGGACGATCAGGCAGTCAGAACGATCAGGCGGTCAGGCGGTCAGGCGGTCAGGAGTCAAACAGCCAGGCGGTCAGGCCGAGTCCCGGAGTACCAGTTCCGTGCGGAGGATGACGTGCCGCCAGGCGACGGGGGAGTCCTCCGACGAGTCCTCCATCTCCTCCAGCAGCAGCCGCACCATCGTCCGGCCGATCTCCTCCAACGGCTGCCGGACCGTCGTCAACGGCGGATCCGTGGGCCGGGCCGGCTGGAAGTCGTCGAAACCGATCACCGCGACGTCCTGCGGCACCCGCCGGCCCGCAGCGCGCAGCGCGTGCAGCGCCCCGGCGGCCATGGTGTCCGAGGCGGCGAAGACCGCGTCCAGCTCCGGGTGACGTGCGATCAGATCGGTCGCCGCCCGGAGCCCGCTCTCCTCCGTGAAGTCGCCGCACTCGACGACCAGCGAGGACCTGACCTCGACGCCCGCCTCTTCCAGGGCCTCGCGGTATCCGCGCAACCGGCACTGGGCGACGTACATGTCGAGCGGACCGCTGATGGCCCCGATCGCGCTCCGACCGCCGTTCAGCAGGTGCGTGACCGCGCCGCGCGCGCCGCCGGTGTTGTCGGCGTCGACGTAGGTGACGCTCTCGTCGCCGGAACGCCGCCCCAGCATGACGGTGGGCAGCCCGGCCTTGGCGAGCATGTCGGGCAGCGGGTCCTCGGCGTGCACGGACATCAGCAGCACGCCGTCGACCCGGCCGCCGCGCGCGTACTCCACGAAGCGCTGCCGCTCGGTGTCCGTGCGGACGAGGGTGAGCAGCAACTGCACCGGGGTGTCGGTGAGGGCGTCGCCGACCGCATGGACGATCTCGGTGAAGAACGGCTCCCCGAACAGCCGCCAGTCCGGCTCCGTCATGACCAGCGCGATGGCGTCCGCGCGGTGCCCGGCCAGGGAACGTGCCGCCAGATTAGGGACGTACCCCAGTTCGGCGATGGCCTGCTGCACGGCACGGCGCGTCGAGTCCCGTACGCCGACCGCGTTGTTGACGACCCTCGAGACGGTGCCCCGCCCGACACCGGCGCGGGCGGCCACCTCCTCCAGCGTCGGCGTACCGGGACGCTGCCTGCCCATGTCCGCCTCCCCGTCCGCCTCCCCGTGAGATCGTCCGATACTACGGCGATCTGCTCGGCTCGGCGGGCAGATCGCGGGGGCGGCGCGAGATCGACGGGGTTCGGCGGGGTTCGGCGGGCACCGTCGGGGCCTGGAACGCCCCGACGGTGCCCGCCGCCGCCCGCACGCCGCTCACAACGGAGCGTCGGCCGGCCGGGAGCGCGTCCACCGCCCACGCCGCGGATCGAACGGCCGGTGGCGACGTCGCCCCGCCGTCAGCGGTCCAGGCGTACCGGCATCAGCAGTGAGAACGCCGTCTCGTCGTCCGCCCGGCGGATCGCGAGGGGGGCGGTGGGGGCGCCGAACTCCAGGACCAGCCGGTCCCGGCCCCCGGCGGCGAGCGCGTCCAGCAGGAACCGGCGGTTGACGGCGACGTCGTCCGGGTCGTCGTCACCCTCCTCGCAGACGGCCACCGTGCCGTCGTCGACCACCCGGAGCACGCTGAGGTCGTGCGAAGCACCGCCCGATTCGACTCCCTCGCCCTCACGCGCCTCGCTCGCACGGACGGGACCGGTCTCCAATGCCTTCCGGAAGGCGGGCACGTCGATGAGGGCACGCCGTCCTGAGGGCAGGTGGACGAGGCGGCGGTAGTCGGGGAAGTCGTAGGCGAGGCACTGCCCGGCCGCCTGACGGTCCCCGGCCTCCAACGTCGCCCGGTCACCGTCCACGGCGAAGCCGACGGGCTCGTCGCCGCTCAGCAGCGCGCGCATCGCGTCCGCGAGCGGGGCGGGCACGATGACCTGTGCCCGCGGCCCGCCGGATGAGGCGGCACTCGCGCGCGCGACGGCCATCCGGTACCGGTCGGTGGCCACGAGGTGGAGCGCGTCGCCCTCCACGTCGAACAGGATTCCGCCGAGCATCGGAAGTTCGGGGTCGGAGCCGGCCGCGAAACGGACCGCGTCCAGCGCGGCGGCCAACTCCGACGCGGGGACGGACAGGCGGACGGTGGCGGTGGACGGCGAGGCGGCCATGGGGTTCTCCCGGTGATCGAGTGTTGTTCGGAGCGTGGAGAACTCGCTGCGGGCATCGGCCAGCCCGCGTTCGAGGCGGCGCAGGTGCGCCCGGAGGAGCCCGCGCACCAGATCCGTGTCCGCACTGGACCAGCCGGCCAGCACCAGCCGGATGTCCGCCAGCGGCATGCCGGCCCTCCGCAGCCGGGCCAGCAGCCGGGCCTCGTCGAGCTGATCGGGCGCGTACCAGCGGTAGCCGCTCACCGGATCCACCCAGGCGGGGACCAGCACACCGGCACGGTCGTAGAACCGCAGGGCGCTCACGCCCAGTCCGCTGTCGCGGGCCATCTCCCCAATGCTGCGCATCTCGCTCTCCACGTCCGCAACCCTGAGCCCTTCACCAGGTCGAGGGTCAAACCGCCGTACCTGCCGTGCCGCGTCCTCGCCCGTGAGTCACCCTCGCACCGAAGCGCACAGCCGACCGTCTGCCATTCTTGCGCCGTGCAGAAGCCCACCGCGATCACTCCCGACGCCCCCGCGGCGATACGGATACCGCTCCTCACCCAGGAGTGGCTCGATCTCGCCTTCGTCCACTGGGCCGTCGAGCCCGCCACCGTGGCCGGGCTGATGCCGTGCGGCACCGTTCCCGACACGCACGACGGGCTCACGTTCGTCGGGCTCGTCGCCTTCCGCATGCACCGGGTCGGCTGGCTGGGACTGCCCGGGGTGCCGTACTTCGGCTCGTTCCCGGAGACCAACGTGCGGCTGTACTCGGTGGACGCGCACGGGCGGCGCGGTGTGGCGTTCCGGTCGATGGACGCCTCGCGGCTGATTCCGGTGCTGATGGGCCGCGTGGGCTTCCGGCTGCCCTACCTGTGGTCCCGCATGGCCGTTCGCACGGTCGGCGACACCGTGACCTACACCAGTTCCCGCCGCCGGCCCGGCCCGCGCGGCGCGTACAGCCGCATCGCCGTACGGCCCGGTGAACGGATCCACGAGCCGACCGGCCTGGAGCACTTCCTCACCGCCCGCTGGGGCATGCACCACATGTTCTTCGGCGGTGCCGCGTACCTGCCCAACCACCATGCCCGCTGGCCCCTGTACCGCGCCGAGCTCCTCACCTGCGACGAGGACCTGATCGCGAGCGCCGGAATCCCGGCCCCCACCGACGCCCCGGTCAGTGTCCTGTACTCACCGGGCGTCCAGGTCCGGCTCGGCCGTCCCGCCCGGGGCCTTTCTGCCACTGGGCCCTTGACCTCAAGCTCGCTTGAGGTATCAGAGTGGTCGGCATGAACACCGACACCACCCACATCGACACCACCCACATCGACAGCGCAGACGCCGACAGCGCAGACATCAAGGCCATCGAACAGGTCGTGGCCACCGTCGAGCGCACCCAGCGGGCCAGGGACGCCGAGGGGTTCCTCGCCCTCTTCCACTCCGAGGCCCTCTGGACGACCGCCCACGGCAAGGTCCTGCTGGGCTTCGACGCGATCGCCGAGTTCACCCGAGCCGTGCTGCCGGGCGCCGTCTGGGACGGTGACGTCACCTACGAGGCGGCGCACATCCAGTTTCTGCGGCCCGACGTGGCCGCCGTCAAGGTCAAGCAGGTCTACCACTCGGCCGAGGGCGACACGGAGGGCGCCCCGTTGTACGTCATGACCAAACAGGACGACGGGCGCTGGCTGTTGCACGCCGGCCAGAACACCGAGGTCCGGGCCGGCTAAAGGGTGTTGCAGAAGGCCTTGAGCCGGGCATCTCCATTGTACGGCTGGGGTGTTGAGGGCCGAGCGGGTCCACCCTTCAGGGGCCGACCGGGTGTATTGACCACGACGGTTGTCAACGCCGGCCGGGCGGCGGCGCGGTGCTCTTCCGCACGACGAGCTGGGTGGGGACGAGCCGTGTGCCGTGTTCCGGATCGCTCTGCCGCACTTGGTGCAGGACACCTTCCACGCAGCGGCGGCCGACCTCGGCGAAGTCCTGGTGCACCGTCGTCAGCGGGGGCAGGAACGAACCGGCCTCGGGGATGTCGTCGAACCCCACGACGGATACGTCCTCGGGCACCCTGCGCCCGCGCTCGTCGAGTGCGCGCAGGAGGCCGAGGGCCATCTGGTCGTTGGCGACGAACACCGCGGTGCACTCCCGCTGTTCCGCCAGGTGGAGTCCCGCGCGGTAGCCCGACTCCGCCGACCAGTCACCGCGCACGAGGGGCGGCCGCTCGCGGCCGGCGGACTCGAGTTCCGCGCGCCAGGCGTCCGTTCGGCGCTGAGCGGCGAACGATTCCTCGGGACCGGCGAGGTGCCAGACCGTGCGGTGTCCCAGTTCGAGCAGGTGGCGCACGGCGTCCCGCGTCCCGCCCGCTTGGTCGGTGTCGACCACCGTGAAGCGGTCCCCGGCGTCCGAGTCCGCGACCACGACCTTCACGTGCGGCGGCAGAGACAGCCGGGCGGCGTCGAGGAGGTGGACCTCCATGATGACGATGACAGCGTCGACCGCCAGCTCGCCCAGTCGGGAAAAGGCACCGCGTACCTCGTCCTGGGTGGGTACCGCGACCGGCAGGAGTGTGACCGCGTACCCCTCCTGCGCTGCCGATGTGGCGATGGCCTCCAGCGTGCGCACGTTGCCCGTCGTCGCGAGCGTGAACGTGATCACGCCGATCGTGCGGAATTCACCGCGCTTGAGAGCGCGCGCCGCACTGTTGGGGCGGTAGCCGAGCTCCCTCATGGCCGTGAGGACCTGCTGACGCGTCTGTTCGTTCACACCGGGGAAGCCGTTGGAGACGCGGGAGACCGTCTGCGAGGAGACGCCCGCGAGCTGGGCGACGTCCGCCATCGAGACGGTGCGCCGACGGCGTGGCGTTCGGGTCGCGGGCAGCGGTGTGCCTGGCGCCGGGGAGTCTGTGCCTGGCGCCGGGGAGTCCTTGCCTGTTCCGTCCACCGGTTCCTCTCCTGCTTTCCGAGCGACCCTTGACCGCTCCTACGGACGCAGTGTAGACATGCCGCCATTAGATGTTTACGTAAACATAGTACCTGGTCGGGAGGTCGGCTGACCTCTCTCCGCGACCCGGCGTTTGCGTAGACCTCGGGTTCGGCAGGGACGAACGAGGGACGCGAGATGACGACGCTGCAACCACCGGCGGCCGCAGGGGCCCGTCCGGCCAGGCCACCGGTGCGGCGGACGCGCCGCTCCTGGACGGGATGGGGCTTCATCGGCCCGTTCGCGCTCGTGTTCGCGCTGGTCTTCCTGGCGCCGCTCGCCTATTCGGTCTACCTGAGCCTCTTCCGGACCAAGCTCATCGGCGGGACCTCCTTCGTAGGCCTCGACAACTACGAGCAGGCCCTGCAGGACGGCCGGTTCTGGGACGGCGTGTTGCGCGTCGGCCTGTTCCTGCTGGTCCAGGTGCCTGTCATGCTGGGCCTCGCCCTGCTCGTGGCGCTGGCGATCGACAGCGGCCGTCTGTTCGGCAAGGACTTCTTCCGCATCTCCGTCTTCCTGCCGTACGCGGTGCCCGCCGTCGTCGCGACACTGATGTGGGGCTTCATGTACGGCCCGCGCTTCGGCCTGGTCGGCGACATCAACGACGCCTTCGGCGTGCGGCTGCCCGACCCGCTCTCCTCCGAGCTGATCCTGGCCTCGATCGGCAACATCGTGACCTGGGAATTCGTCGGTTACAACATGCTGATCTTCTACTCCGCGCTGCGCGTCGTCCCGCACTCGCTCTACGAGGCCGCCGAGATCGACGGCGCCGGACAGTGGCGCGTCATCACCGCGATCAAACTCCCCGCGATCCGTGGCGCCCTCGTCATCGCCACGATCTTCTCGATCATCGGCAGCTTCCAGCTCTTCAACGAGCCCGCCATCCTCCAGAAGCTCGCGCCGAACGCGATCACCACCGACTACACCCCGAACTACTACACCTACTCGCTGTCCTTCTCGGGCCAGCAGCACAACTACTCGGCGACGGTCGCCATCGTCATGGGCCTGGTCACCATGATCGTCGCCTATGTCGTCCAGCTGCGCGGCATGCGCAAGGGAGCGTGAGCGCGATGACGACGAGCAGCACCACCGACGCACCGCGGCCCACGGCCGCACCGAGGCCGGCCGCGGCCCCCCGACTGCGCGCGGCGCGCCGCCCACACCGCCCGGGCCGTCCCCGCCGCAGCATCCTGCTCACCGTGCTCACCGGCGTCGTCCTGCTCTACAGCCTCGTACCACTGCTGTGGCTGGTGATCAGCGCCACCAAGACGCAACAGGGCCTCGCCCGGTCGTTCGGTCTCTGGTTCGACGGGGACTTCGCCCTCTGGAGCAACATCACCGAGACCTTCACCTATCAGGACGGCGTCTTCGGCCGCTGGGTGCTCAACACCCTCCTGTACGTGGTGGTCGGGGCGGGCGGGGCCACCCTCCTGGCCGTCCTCGGCGGCTACGCACTCGCCAAATTCGACTTCGCCGGCAAACGCGCGGTGTTCGCCGTCGTCATCGGAGCCGTCGCCGTACCCACCACGGCGCTCGCCGTCCCGACCTTCCTGTTGTTCAGCAAGATCGGTCTGACCGACACTCCCTGGGCCATCATCCTCCCGTCCCTGATCTCGCCGTTCGGCCTGTACCTGATGTGGGTGTTCGCCGCCGAGGCAGTCCCCACCGAGCTCATGGAGGCCGCCCGGATCGACGGCGCGAGCGAGCTGCGCACCTTCTTCCAGGTCGCGCTGCCGCTCCTCGCGCCCGGAACCGTCACGGTGCTGCTCTTCACCACGGTCGCGACGTGGAACAACTACTTCCTGCCGCTGATCATGCTGAAGGACCCCGACTGGTACCCCCTGACGCTCGGTCTCGACGCCTGGAACAAGCAGGCTGCCACGGCCGGCGGCGAGGCCGTCTTCAACCTCGTCGTCACCGGCTCGCTGCTCACCATCGCGCCGCTCATCGCGGCGTTCCTCCTGCTTCAGAAGTACTGGCAGTCCGGACTCGCCGCCGGAAGCGTCAAGGAGTAGCCGCCGCAAGCGACAAGGAGAGCAGCCGCAAGCGTCAAGGAGAGCCGCCGCAGGGCCGCTTCTGGGCCCGCACGTCCCAGCCGAACCCAAAGGAACTGGAAGTACCACTATGCCCAAGCACTCCCGCCGCTTGCTGCGCGGCCTAGGTCTCCTCTGCGTCCTGGCGCTCGGAGCGGCCGCCTGCGGCTCCGACGACGACAACTCCGACCGGAAGGCGGTGGGAGCCGCTGACATCCAGGCCGCCCTGAAGAAGGGCGGCAGCGTCACCGTGTGGGCATGGGAGCCGACGCTGAAGCAGGTCGCCGCCGACTTCGAGAAGAAGTACCCGAACGTCGACATCGATCTCGTGAACGCCGGCACCAACAACGACCAGTACAAGGCCCTGCAGAACGCCGTCTCCGCCAAGAAGGTCGTCCCCGACGTCGCGCAGATCGAGTACTACGCGCTCGGCCAGTACGCCCTGACCAAGGACGTCACGGACCTCAAGGCGTACGGCGCCGACAAACTGGCCGACTCCTACTCGCCGGGGCCGTGGAACTCCGTCAAGTCCGGCGACGGCGTCTACGGCCTGCCGATGGACTCGGGGCCGATGGCGCTCTTCTACAACAAGAAGGTCTTCGACAAGCACAAGATCGCGGTGCCGACCACCTGGGACGCATACGTCGAGGCGGCCCGCAAGCTGCACAAGGCGGACCCGAAGGCGTACATCACGAGCGACGTCGGTGACGCCGGCCTGGCCACCAGCCTTCTGTGGCAGGCGGGATCACACCCCTACAAGGTGGACGGCACCAAGGTCGGCATCGACTTCACCGACGCGGGCGCCAAGAAGTACACCGACACCTGGCAGAAGCTCATCGACGAGAAGCTCCTCATGCCCGTCGTGGGCTGGAGCGACGACTGGTACAAGGGCCTGGGTGACGGAACCATCGCCACACTGCCCACCGGCGCGTGGATGCCCGCGAACTTCGCCTCCGGAGTCAAGGACGCCGCGGGCGACTGGCGCGTGGCCCCGATGCCCCAGTGGACCGAGGGAGCCGACACCAGTTCCGAGAACGGCGGCAGCTCACTCGCGCTGCCCGAACTCGGCAAGAACAAGGAACTCGCCTACGCCTTCGTCGAATACGCCAACTCCGGGGAGGGCGTACAGACCCGCATCAAGAACGGTGCCTTCCCGGCGACCACCAAGGACCTGAACTCCGAGGCGTTCCAGAACACCGAGTTCCCCTATTTCGGCGGCCAGAAGGCCAACAAGATCTTCGCCGAGTCCGCCAAGAGCGTACCCACGGACTGGAAGTACCTGCCGTACCAGGTGTACGCCAACTCGATCTTCAACGACACCGTCGGCAAGGCCTACGTCTCCGGCACGAAGCTGTCACAGGGGCTGGCGGACTGGCAGAAGGCCTCCCTCGAGTACGGCAGCGACCAGGGCTTCACCATCGACGACTAGCGCGGGGAGCCCCGGCAGCCTCCACCGAACCGACAGGCCCCTGAAAGGACCTCCATGAACTCCCCCCTCACCTCCCGTTTCCCCCATCCCAAGGGCAGCGACGGCACCCGACGGCTCGGCTACGGCGCCGACTACAACCCCGAGCAGTGGCCGCGGGAGGTGTGGGCGGAGGACGTCCGGCTGATGCAGGAGGCCGGCGTGAACATCGTCTCTCTGGCGATCTTCTCCTGGGCCAGGATCCAGCCCACGGCCGACACCTGGGACTTCACCTGGCTCGACGAGGCGATGGACCTGCTGCACA
Organism: Streptomyces sp. NPDC096048; assembly: GCF_044763415.1. NCBI lineage: Bacteria > Bacillati > Actinomycetota > Actinomycetes > Kitasatosporales > Streptomycetaceae > Streptomyces > Streptomyces sp. NPDC096048. Next base: position 411,308 of record NZ_JBIWGG010000004.1, on the reverse strand, counting down.
CGGCGGGCATCGGCGTCGACCTGGCCACCGCCACCGCCTCCCCACCGCCGTGGCTCACCACCGCGCACCCCGAGATCCTGCCGGTCACCGCCACCGGTGAGACCCTGTGGCCCGGAGCACGCCAGCACTGGCGCCCCACCTCACCGGTCTTCCGCACGCACGCACTCCGACTGGTACGGAAACTGGCGTCGCGCTACGCCGGACACCCCGCCCTCGTCGCCTGGCACGTCAACAACGAACTCGGGTGCCACAACGTCTACGACTACTCCGACGACGCCGCCCGCGCCTTCCGGGACTGGCTGCGCGACCGGTACACCACGCTCGACTCACTCAACCACGCCTGGGGAACCGCCTTCTGGTCCCAGCGTTACAGCGACTGGGACCAGATCCTGCCGCCGCGCCTCGCGGCCTCGCACCCCAACCCCACGCAGCAACTCGACTTCAAGCGCTTCTCCTCCGACGTGCTCAAGGAGCACCTCCTGGCCGAGCGCGACGTGCTGCGGGAACTGACCCCCGATGTGCCCGTCACCACGAACTTCATGGTGATGAGCGGCATCAAGGGGATGGACTACGCGGACTGGACGAACGCGGGCGCGGTCGACTTCGTCTCGAACGACCACTACGTCATCCCCGGGCCCCAGGACCGCGACGAGCTGTCCTTCTCCGCCAATCTGACCAGCGGCATCGCGAGCCATCAGCCGTGGTTCCTGATGGAGCACTCCACCAGCGCCGTGAACTGGCAGCCGGTCAACATGCCCAAACTGCCGGGAGAGCTGGCGAGGGACTCGCTGCTGCACGTCGCGCACGGTGCCGACGCCGTCTGCTTCTTCCAGTGGCGCCAGTCCGCCGCCGGTGCCGAGAAGTACCACTCGGCCATGGTTCCGCACGCCGGCGCCGACAGCGATCTCTTCCGCTCCGTCGTGGACCTGGGCCGGACCCTGCGGACGCTGCGGCCGCTTGCCGGGACGGAGCGCGAACCGGCACGCGTCGCCGTACTGTTCGACTGGGACTCGCGGTGGGCGAGCGAGCAGGATTCCCACCCCACCTCGCACCTCGATTACCACCGAGAGGCCCTCGACTGGTACTCCGCGCTGCTGCGACTCGGCGTCCGCGCCGACGTCGTGCCCGTGCACCACAGCGACCTCCCCTCCTACGACGTCGTGATCGCACCCGTCCTGCACGTGATGCCCCAGGAACTCGTCAAGGAGCTCACCCGGTACGTCGAGGGCGGCGGCCACCTCATCACCACCTACTTCTCCGGCATCGTCGACGAGAACGACCACATCTGGCTCGGCGGCTATCCCGGCGCCCTGCGCGAACTCCTCGGCCTGCGGATCGAGGAGTTCGGGCCACTTCCCGACGGCGCCACGGTGGACCTCGACAACGGCACGGCCGGAAGCCTGTGGACCGACCGGATCGCCGTCACCGGACCTGAGGTCGAGGTTCTCGCCCGTTACCGCACCGGCCCGTACGCCGCACGCCCCGCGGTGACCCGCCGGACGGCGAGCCAGGGCTCCGCCACCTACGTCTCGACACGCCTCGGTGTTCCGGGCCTTGTCGGGCTGCTTCCCGATCTGCTCGCCCCGGCCGGCGTCACCAGTGAACTTCCCGAGGACGCGCGGGGCCAGGTGGAACTGGTCGTCCGGCGCGACACGGACAACCGCTACGTCTTCCTCATCAACCGCGGCGACACGCCGGTGACGCTGCCCGGCTTCACCGGGGACGTCCTTGTCGGACTCGTCGGCACGAGGACCGACGAGTTGATCGTCCTGCCGCCACGCGGAGTCGTGGTCGTCCGCCAGGCGACAACCTGACAGAGGCGGTCGTCCGCGACCTGAGTGAAGGGCGCCTGACCCGGAAAAGCGTGGTCGGGCGCCCTTCGGTGCGTCCTGAAGAAGCCCTGCTCGTTGGTCGTCGCCGATCGTCACCAGCCTGGGCGACGACTTCCGGGAAGCGCTCGAACCGTCGCCGCCGAGGACCGAGACCGGCGGACGACCGGTTGCGCCTGCGGGACGTTCTGTACGTCCCGCACCAGGACATCGCGTGCCAACGGCTGCCCCGGAAGCGAGGGTCCGGCTCAGGCGTGACCTGCTGACGGCGCCGGGACCGTCGGCAGCAGTCAGGAAATTGCGAGCCATTGTGCTCCGTCCTGAGCGCGAACCAGAACCGATTCCAACCCACTGCGGAGGACCGAGCGCCGCCGTGCCGAGGAACCCTCCTGCCCTCAGCTGCTCAGCGGAGAGATGGACGCCCGCGCGAACTGCCCGACGCGGGCGCGCCGATCAACCTGGTCGACGTTCGCGAGCCGGACGAGTACGCCCTCGTCCACCGGCCGGGCTCGGTGCTCGTCCCGCAGGGGGAGTTCCCGCACGGCGATGCCGCCGCACGGCTGCCCGCGGACCGCAGGCCCGTGCCGCTGCGCCGGGCCGGCGTCCGCTCCGCGGGGGCCCTCGCCGTGGTCAAGCGCGGTGGTCGCCATGACGCGGTCCACCTGGTGGAAGCGCGCTTGTCGGCGAGCCCGCTCGTGCCTGAGCTGACCGTGCTCAACGGGTGCGAAGCGAGACTGGCGCCCCATCGGCCGGTGGGCTGCCGGCAGTGCGTCAGCCCATGACCCTCGCTGGCGCAGTCTTAATCTTGCAATGTTGGGTCAGATTATTGCGCTGCTCTGTTCTGCGTCCTAATGTGACGCTTCGATCAGGGCAGTGCCCTGGGTGCCACCTCGGAGGAGCCGCAATGAAGCCCCGCATCCTCGCGATCTTTCTGATCTCTTCAGGTCTTGTCCTGTCCGTCACGGCTTGCGGTGGTGATTCGGACGCCGGGGCCGACGGGGATGTCACGATCACCGTGGCGTGCCAGCCGGCGAAGACGGCACCCGAGCAGCGCAAGGCATGGGACGAAGACGTCAAGGCCTTCGAGAAGGCGCACCCGGGCGTCAAGGTCAAGAGCACGGACCAGCAGCCGTGCTTCGACCCGAAGACCTTCGCCGCGAAGCTGGCCGGCGGCCAGATGGAGACGGTCTTCATGGCCCCCGTCACCAACTACGCCGATGTCATAGCCAAGGGACAGGCGAAGGACATCACCGCGTCCACGGATCTGGTGAAGAACTTCGGAGACATTCGGCAGGACGTCCGGGACATGCTCACCAAGGACGGCAAGGTCTACGGCATCCCCAACGTCAGCTACACCGTCGGGCTGGTCTACAACCGCAAGCTCTTCGAGCAGGCCGGTCTCGACCCCGACTCCCCGCCGAAGACCTGGGACGAGGTTCGCGACGCGGCCAAGAAGGTCGCGGACCTGGGTGACGGCTACGTCGGATACGGCGAGTACGGCGGCGGCAACGTCGGCGGCTGGCACTTCGCGCAGTCCATCTTCAGCCGCGGCGGCGAAATGGTCGTGGACGGCAAGGCGGCCTTCAACAGCGCTGAGGGCAAGGCGGTTCTGCAGACACTCCACGACATGCGCTGGGAGGACGACAGCGTCGGCAAGAAGGTGCTGATCGGCTGGGAGGCGCTGATGCAGCAGATGGCAGCCGGCAAGACGGGCATGATGCTCGGCGCCCCGGACGTCGTCACCGACCTGGTGCAGAAGTTCCAGGGCAGCAAGGAGGAGTACGGCATCGCCCCCATTCCCGAGGGCAAGGCGTCGCTCACCGGTGGCGAGGCCTACATGATCAATCCGAAGGCGAGCGCCGCCGAGACCAAGGCCGGCCTGGAGTGGATCGACTTCCAGTTCAACACCCCGGGCAAGGGCCGTCACGACTACGCGCGCGGCAAGGCCAACGGTGACGCCGTGGGCGTTCCGAACAACGACTACATGGGTGACTCGCCGACGGGCCAGAAGATCGCCGAACTCCGCGAGACGAACGCGGTCCTGCCGGTCGAGTATTACCAGCCCTACGTCGACGTGTCGAAGAACGTCGAGCTCAAGCTGGAGCCGGAGAAGGCGCAGGAGTTGTACGCGGTGCTGGATGTGGCCATGTCCGCGGTGCTGACCCGTGAGAACGCCGACATCGACGATCTGCTCGCCGACGCCGAGGGCAAGGCGAACGCGATTCTGGCGAAGAGCTGACCGTCGCGGAACGGGTGTCGCATCCGCTTCCGACGGAGTGCGGCAGAGTGCGGCACCCCGGCCCGCGGCGTGGAACGGGAGATCACCATGGACACATCCACCATGCAGGCGAAACGGCCCCCTGGGCCGCGGCGCCGGCCACCCGCACGTCCCTCACGTCAGAGAAGGACTCTTCGCACCAACATCACCGCCTACGGATTCCTGTGCGCGGCCCTGTTCTGCTTCGCGCTGTTCGCCTGGTGGCCGATCATCCGGCAGGTCGTGCTCAGCTTCCAGGAGACCAACCTGGTCGACGACCCCAAGTGGGTGGGTCTGGACAACTTCCGCACGGTGGTGGAGGACCCGGCGTTCGGCCAGGCATGGAAGAACACCTTCGCCTTCACCTTCCTCGCCCTGCTGTGCGGCTACGTGATCCCGTTCGCGGTGGCGATCGTGCTCAACGAACTACGGCACGCACGCGGGTACCTGCGATTCGTCGTGTACCTGCCGGTGATGCTGCCGCCGATCGTCTCGGTGCTGCTCTTCCGCTGGTTCTACGATCCCGGGCCCGGCCTGTTCAACCAGTTGCTCGACTTCGTCGGCCTGCCGGGCCTGGCCTGGCTGGACTCCACGGACACCGCGCTCATCTCGCTGGTGATCGTCTCCACGTGGATGAACATGGGCTCCGGGGTCCTGATCTATCTCGCCGCTCTGCAGAACATCCCCGGTGACCTCTACGAAGCGGCCGAACTCGACGGGGCCGGCATCTTCAAGCGGATCTGGAACGTCACCGTCCCGCAGACCCGGCTGATCCTGCTGCTCATGCTGATGCTCCAGATCGTCGCCACCATGCAGGTGTTCATCGAGCCCTACATGCTCACCGGCGGCGGACCGGAGAACGCGACGGTCACCGTCGCCTTCCTGATGTACCAGTACGCCTTCGTCTACGGCGGCAACTACGGCGCCGGTAGCGCGCTCGGTGTGCTGCTCATGATCGTTCTCCTTGCGGTCGCCGCAGTCCAGCTCCGGCTGACCCGCGACGAGAAGAGGTAGTCCCGTGGCCAACACAGTTGACATGACAACCCACCCGGAAACCGTCGTGGACACCCGTAAGGCGACGCCGCCGACCGCGCGCCGCGAGCGCAAGAGGCGCCGCGCCGCCTGGGCCGACGGCCACACCCGTACCATCGTCTCGCCCCTGGAGCTCAAGTCGCGCTGGGGGACGCGGATCTACTGGACGGTGCTCGCCGCCGTCATGTCCGTGTTCACGCTCGTGTTCGTCTTCCCGCTGTACTGGATGGTCACGGGCGCGATGAAGTCGGGCGAGGAGATCGCCCAGATGCCGCCGACGCTGTGGCCGAAGGACCCTGACTTCTCGGTGTTCGCGGACGCGTGGGAGCTCTTCGACGTCGGGCTGCTCCTGAAGAACACGCTCTTCTACGCGGTCGGCGCCTGGCTGTTCGCCCTTGCGGTGGACGTGACGGCCGCGTACGCGCTGTCCAAGCTGCGCCCGATGTTCGGCAACGTGATTCTCGGGGCGATGCTCGCGACCCTGATGATCCCGCCGATCGTCGTCATGATCCCGGCGTACATCACCGTCACGGACGTGCCGATCTTCGGGTGGCATCTGCTCAACACGCCCTGGGCGATCTGGTTCCCGGTGGCGGCCAACGGCTTCAACATCTTCCTGCTCAAACGGTTCTTCGACTCGATTCCCGACGAGATCCTCGAAGCGGCGGAGATCGACGGGGTGCCGCCGTGGCGCGTGCTCGTCTCGATCATCCTGCCGATCTCGCGGCCCATCCTCGGTGTGGTGTCCATCTTCACCGTCGTGTTGGTGTTCAAGGATTTCGTCTGGCCCCTGCTCGTGCTGCCGGACAGCGAGAGGATGACGATCAGCGTCGGTCTTTCCCAGACCGCGGGACAGGTGACGCAGAACCAGATCATGGCGGGTCTGGTGATGGCGAGCATCCCGATGATCATCGTGTTCTTCATCTTCCAGCGGAGCATCATGGCGGGCCTCACCGCCGGCAGCCTCAAGGGCTGACCCGCGCGCCCCGCGCCCTTCACCTCCCCTTCGGTTCACCACTTCGGTTCACCACCCACATGCACTCCGCCGCCGGTCGGCACTTCCAAGCCCCGTTCCGACCGGCGGCGGAGTCACCACCTGCCCGAAAGGACCTCCCGTGGCAGCCGTGCACCCCTCCCGCACCCATGACTGGTGGCGTGACGCCGTCATCTACCAGGTCTATCCCCGCAGCTTCGCGGACGGCGACGGGGACGGTACGGGGGACCTCGCGGGTGTCCGCGCGAATCTGCCGTATCTCGCCCAACTGGGCGTGGACGCCGTGTGGTTCACCCCGTGGTACCTCTCACCGCTGGTCGACGGCGGCTACGACGTGGCCGACTACCGCACCATCGACCCGGCCTTCGGCACCCTCGACGACGCCGAGAAGCTGATCTCCGAGGCCGCCGAGCACGGCATCAAGGTCATCGTCGACATCGTGCCCAACCACATCTCCGACCAGCACGCCTGGTTCCAGGCCGCCCTCGCCGCCGGGCCCGGTAGCCCCGAGCGCAAGCTCTTCCACTTCCGCTCCGGCCGCGGCCGGAACGGCGAACTCCCGCCGAACCACTGGCCCTCGCAGTTCGCCGGTGACACCTGGACCCGGGTGCCCGACGGGGAGTGGTACCTGCACCTGTTCACCCCCGAACAGCCCGACCTCAACTGGAACCATCCCGCCGTGCGCCGCGAACACGAGGACGTACTGCGCTTCTGGTTCGAGCGCGGCGTCGCCGGCGTCCGTATCGACTCCGCCGCACTGCTCACCAAGCACCCGGACCTGCCCGACTTCACCGAGGGCGTCGACCCGCACCCCTACCTCGACCTGGACGAGATTCACGACATCTACCGCTCCTGGCGCGCGATCGCCGACGAGTACGGCGGCATCTTCGTCGGCGAGGTCTGGCTCCCCGACCCCGAACGCTTCGCCCGCTACCTGCGCCCCGACGAGCTGCACACCGCCTTCAACTTCAATCTCCTCGCCTGCCCCTGGGACCCCGAGCGTCTGCGCCGCACCATCGACGACACCCTCGCCGAGCACGCCCCGGTGAAGGCCCCCGCGACCTGGGTGCTCTGCAACCACGACGTGACCCGCACGGTCACGCGCTACGGCCGCGAGGACACCGCGTTCGACTTCGACACGAAGACCTTCGGCACACCCACCGACCTGGAGCTCGGCACCCGCCGCGCCCGCGCCGCCGCACTGCTCACGCTCGCGCTGCCCGGCTCGGTCTACCTCTACCAGGGCGAGGAACTGGGCCTGCCCGAGGCGGACATCCCCCTCGACCGCATCCAGGACCCGATGCATTTCCGCTCCAACGGCACCGACCCGGGCCGCGACGGCTGCCGCGTCCCGCTGCCGTGGACGGCCGGCGAACCGCACAGTGGTTTCGGCGGTGCCACGGAGCCCTGGCTGCCGCAGCCCCCGTACTGGCCGCAGTACGCGGTGGACCGCCAGCTCGGCGACCCCGACTCGATGCTCACCCTGTACCGCACGGCGCTGAAGCTCCGCCGCGACACCCCCGGGTTCGGCGACGGTCCGATGACCTGGCTCCCCTCCGACAACGGTGTCCTCGCCTTCGCGCGCACCGAAGGCTTGGTCTGTGTGGTGAACCTTCTGGACCACCCTGTCGAGCTGCCCGCGCACACCGAGGTGCTGCTCGCAAGTGAGCAGCTCGACGCGGAAGGACGGCTGCCGGGGGACACGGCGGTCTGGCTGCGCGGCTGACAGGCGGGAACCCGAGCGCGGCTCGGTTCGGCGTGGCCCCGAACGTGCCGACTCCGCCTGGTTGCGGCGCCACGGACTCCAGGTCACGTGTGTCCAGCGGTGTCGGCCCAGCCGCTGTGATGTCTCGACACCCTTGCGGGCGATGCGGTGCTGGACGCCTCGCTGTGCCAGCCATTGCCGCAGGTGACGGTAGTCGTGCCCCCTGTCGCCGTGGAGCTTGCCTGGCTTGCGGCGGCGGGGGCCTCGGCGGGAGCGGATCGGGGGTACGCCCTTGACGAGCGGGATCAGGGCCTGGCTGTCGTGGGCGTTGGCGCCGGAGATGCGGACGGTCAGGGGCAGACCGGTCCGCTCGGTGATCAGATGGACCTTCGAGCCGTACTTGCCCCGGTCGACAGGATTCGGGCCTGTCAGGTCCTTTTCAGAGCCCGCATGTTGACCGAGTCGCTCGCGCACCGGGACCAGTCCAGGTCGCCGCGGGCGCCGAGTTCGTCGAGGACCAGGCGGTGGTGCTTGGCCCACACTCGGGCCTTGGTCCATTCGGTGGACCGGCGGCGACGCAGGGCGGTGGCTGAGCGTGATCCGGGCCTGGGAGCCGCGATCAGGACGCTCACCGAGCCATGGAGGCCGGCGATGCGGAGGGCGCCGTCAAGGGCGCCACGGGGCCGTCATCCGATCGGAGTGCCGCGCTCCGGTGAGCGCTCCGCGGCCGGTGAGCGTGCTCCGGCGAAGCGGGTGATGACGGGGCCGGTCACGGCGAGAAGGAGGACATAGGCGGCCACTAGGGCGCCGAGCCGGTCATGACGCGTGCCCATCAGCCCGATGATGACGATGGAGAACTCGCCCCGGGCGATGAGCGCGGTTCCCGCTCGCAGCCGTCCCCGGCGTCCCGCGCCCTCGCGGCGTGCCGCGAACCAGCCGGACGCCAGTTTCGTCACGGCGGTGACCGCGGCCAGAAGCAGGGCGACCGGAAGTACCGGAAGCAGAGCGTCCGGGCGGATGGACAGGCCGATGGCCAGAAAGAAGACCGCGGCGAACAGGTCCCGCAGCGGGCTCAGCACCTTTCGCGCCCGGTCCGCGGCCTCACCCGTGAGCGACAGCCCGATCAGAAAGGCGCCGACTGCCGCCGAGATGTGGACCGCCTCGGCCAGAGCGGCCACGACCAGCGTCGCGCCGAGGACCCGCAGCAGCAACTGCTCGGCGTCCGGGTGCGACAGCAGCCGTCCCAAGTGATGTCCCCACCGGTAGGACAGACTGAGGGCGGCCACCACGGCACCGAGGGCCAGCAGTACTCCCAGCAGGGCCTGCTGCCAGGTGCCGCCGGCGGCGACGACGGCGAGCAGCGGGAGGTACGCGGCCATCGCGAAGTCCTCCAGCACCAGCACGGACAGCACCGCCGGGGTCTCCCGGTTGCTCATCCTGCGCAGGTCGCCCAGGAGTCGGGCGATGATGCCGGAGGACGAGATGTAGGTCACGCCGGCGAGCGCCAGGATCCCTGCGGCGTCCAGCCCGAAAAGCCATCCCGCCACCGCCCCGGGAACCGCGTTCAGTACGAGGTCGACCACCGCCGAAGGAAGGTGGCGGTGCAGACTGACCACGAACTCCGGCACCGTGAACTCAAGACCCAGCACCAGCAGCAGGAGGACCACCCCGATCCCCGCGCCGGTCGCCACGAACTCCCCGGCCGCCGGCACCGGGGCGACGCCTCCCTCGCCCAGGGCCAGCCCCGCCAGGAGATACAACGGCACCGGGGACAGCGCGAAACGTCGCGCCAGCGCTCCGAGCAGGCTCAGGGCGGCGAGGATGATGCCCAGCTCCAGTAGCAGGGCGACCGAGATCCGCATCCCGTCAGCCCCGGACGAGTTGTTCCACCGCGGTGATCCCCTCGCGGGTCCCGATCACCACCAGCACGTCGCCGGACTGCAGCACGGTCTCCGGACCCGGGGAGGGAATGACGTCATCACCACGGACGATCGCCACGACCGACGCGCCCGTCCGTGTGCGAGCCCTGGACTCCCCGAGCGGACGGCCGGCGAACGGAGTGTCCGCGAGCACCTCGACCTGTCCGGCGCTGAGACCGGGAACCTCTCTGGTCAGATCCGCGAACCGTTCGGCGATGCGCGGAGCGCCCAGGATCTCGGCGAGGACGTCGGCCTCCTCGCCGGTGAGCCGGAAGACCGCCTTCGCCTGGTCCGGATCCACGCCTCCGTAGACCGCCAGCTCGAAGGCGCCCGATCGCCGTGCCACCACGCCGATCCTGTCGCCGTCCTGATTGACGAACTCGTAACGCAGCCCCACCCCGGGCAGTAGCACCTCGTTGACGTCCACCCGTACCCTTCCCGTCCGTCTTGAAGTCGTTGTCGCGCGGTCGGTTGCTCGGCCGCCGCGCAATCGGTATTCGGCATACGCGGGCGCCGGCTCAAGCGTCGGCCCCGCATACGCCGGCGCGCCGGTCACTCTTCCTGCCACCGGGCACGTCGGTACAGGGCCGCTCGGCCCCGTACCGATGGCGGGACGGCCTGCGGGCGCGGACTGCGGGGTCGCACTCCGGGGCGGCGTGCCGACGCATATGCGTGGCGCTCCCTGCCGCGTTCAGGAGAGAGCGGCGCCTGGGCGGCCGGCGCCCACGGCCTGCATCGGCTCCGGAGTACCGCACGAGCCGTCTGGGGAATGGAGCGGCAGGTCCGTCTCACCGCCGGCGTGCTCCTCGGCCCCGTGCTCCACCCCGCCTTCCAGCTCCTGTCGGCGGGCATCGCAGCGGACCTGTTCTTCTCCGCCCTCACCGGCACCTTCGGCCTGGCCGCCATGGTCGCCGGGCTTCCCCACAACCGGCCCCGAGCGGGCGGCCTCGCCAGACCCTGGCCGCGCTGCGCGAGCGCTGACACACAACGGGAGAACCGGGTGGAAGACCGCCCGGGTGAGGGGCGGACGACGCGGCTCCCGCTCCTCGGTCGGCGCCCGAGCCCTCGTCTGCAAGGGCCCATCGCTTCTCGCGGTCCCCGATCGCGGTGCGCAGCTCCCGACTGCCTCTCCGCGTCCCGAACAGGCCCGCCCCGTCACCGCCGAACACCACGGGCTTCTCCGCGTGCCCAGAGCCCCACCGTCCTTCGTCAGAGCCGAACAGGACACGGCACGGCCCGTGGTGTCCAGGGGCCGGCATGCCGGTCGGCCGGCACAGGGCCGGTCGGCCCTGCCGGTGGCCAGTGGACCCCGTGACAGCGAGCCGGTGCCCGGGGTGGGCTGGAGAGGAGAACCAAGGCGTTCGAGTGGAGGAGGCACGATGAGTGGTCTGGTGGTCGTGGGCGTGGACGGGTCGGCGTCGAGTCTCGCCGCGGTGGAGGCGGCGGCCCGGGAGGCGCGGGCGCGTGGGGCGGGGCTCAGGGTGGTGCACGCGTTTGTCTGGCCCGCGATGCGTGTGCCCTTGGGCCCGTCGCCGTTGGGACCGTCAGAGGGCGGGCTCCGGAAGATGGCCGACCGTCTGGTCGCCGAGGCGGTCGAACGTGCGCGGGCGACGGCAGCGGAGGTCGACGTGAGCCGTGCCGTGGTGACGGGTGATTCCCTGACGGTCCTGGAGGCCGAGTCACGCGCAGCTGAGCTGGTGGTGGTGGGGTCGCGGGGCATGGGCGGGTTCGTAGGGCTGCTGGTGGGGTCGACGGCGGTGCACCTGGCGGCGCACGGCCGGTGTCCGGTGCTGGTGGTCCGGGAGGAGCCGAGTGCGGAGGGTCCGGTCGTGCTGGGCGTCGACGGCTCGGCCGCGGGGGAGCGGGCGGTGGAGTTCGCCTTCGCCGAGGCGGAGCTGCGGAAGGCGCCGCTGGTGGCGGTGCACGCCTGGACCACGTGGAACGCCCCGATGCCCGCGCCGCAGGATGCGTCGGCTCCGTACGCGAACCCGCCGGGCGCCCTCGCTGGGCAGGAGGAACGCCTGCTGTCCGAAGCGCTCGCCGGCCACCGCGCACGGTATCCGGGTGTGGTGGTGGAGCAGAGGGCGGTGCACGGCCGGAGTCGGGAGGCGTTGATCGACGCCAGCCTGTCCGCGCAGTTGCTCGTCGTCGGTGCCCGCGGGCGCGGCGGCTTCGCCGGGTTGCTGCTCGGCTCGGTCAGCCAGGCACTCCTCCACCACGCCCACTGCCCGGTAGCGGTAGTGCGGGCGGTGGGCGCGCGAGGCTGACCGCCCCGCCGCGGGGCGCCCACCCCGTCCCGGGAGACGGGCGGATCGCGTGCCGGGTGGGGTGGGGGCGGGCCGCGGATACGCGGAGTGTCACGCAACGGCCGGTGCGGGGTCGTGAGGCGGCCACGCGCCGAGGCGGCGGGTCGTCGGTGACGGCGAGTGGGGCGCCGCGGGCGGCGAACGGCGGCTCCGGCCGGTGACGGACCATGGCCCGTGGCGGACCACGCCGCCGAGGGCCCTCGGCGTGCCTGCCGGTGGCCCTCGTGCTTCCCGTACCACGGGTCGACATGCTCATTCGGTGCTCGGTGCTCGGTGCTCGGTGCTCGGTGCTCGGTGCTCGGTGCTCGGTGCTCGGTGCTCGGTGCTCGGTGGCCGGTGCCCGGACCGCCTGCAGACACTTGGCAGGGCCGAACGGCCCTCGGTACGGGCCTGTGGCCCCTGGGCACAAGGAGCGGCTGAACCGAGGCTGGGAGACGAGCAGCCGCACATCGGCGGAGCTCGGGAACAGGAGAACCCAGTGACTCATCCGGTGATCGCAGGAGTGGACGGCTCCGCCTCCAGTCTTGAAGCAGTCGAGGTCGCGGCTCGTGAGGCGCATCTGCGCGGCGCCTCTTTGCGAATCGTGCACGCGTTCGGGCACCAGTCGGCCGGCCACGGTCTGGAGCCGATGACCCAGGGAGTACTGGCCCGTGCCGAGGAGCGGGCCCGCGCGATCGCGCCGGGTGTGGCCGTCACCCGGTCGGTGGTGGCCGGGGAGGCTGTCCAGGTACTGGAGATCGAGTCGCGGTCGGCGTCGCTGGCCGTGGTCGGCAGCCGGGGCCTGAGCGGCTTCTCCGGGTTGTTGCTGGGCTCGACGGCGGTGCACCTGGCCGGGCACGGCCAATGCCCCCTGATGGTGATGCGAGGCCGCCCCGACCCGGCCGGTCCGGTGGTGCTGGCGGTGGACGGTTCCGAAGCCGGCGCGGGCGCGGTGGAGTTCGCCTTCACCGAGGCGGCCCTGCGCAAGGCGCCGCTGGTGGCCGTACATGTGTGGAACACCTGGAGCGAGCGCGCTTACGAAGGCCCCGGCGACCCGCTGAACGCCGCGGTGGTGGACGCCGAACACCTCCGTGAGGCCGAGCAGCACCTGCTGGACGAGTCGGTCGCCGCCTGGCAGGAGAAGTTCCCCGAGGTGGTGGTGGAGCGGAGCCTGGTGCGTTCCCGGATCCGTCCGGCCCTCATCGATGCCAGCGGAGGCGCTCAACTGGTGGTGGTCGGCGCCCGGGGGCGCGGCGGGTTCACCGGACTGTTGCTCGGCTCGGTCAGCCAGGCCCTGCTGCATCACGCCCACTGCCCGGTCACCGTCGTCCGAGGTGAGGAGTGATGGTGCCCCAGCAGATCACGGCGGACGACCCCACTGCGCCGGCACACACACTCCTGCGGCCGGACGCCTACCGACGCGACGCCGCCGACGTGGCGGACTCGCTCGCAGTGGTCCCGGCCATGGGCCTGACCACGGCGGACGCCGAGCGGCGGGCCACCGAAGCGGGAGCCAACGAACTGGCCGAACCGGCGCGCAGGCCGCAGTGGCTGCGCCTGCTGGACCAGTTCCGCAGCTGGTTGATCGGCATCCTGCTCGCCGCCGCCGTCGTCGCGGGAGTCATCGGCGAGGTCAAGGACGCCCTGGTCATCACCGTCGTCCTGCTCATCAACGCCACCATCGGCTACCTGCAGGAACGCCGGGCCGAACGCAGCCTGGAAGCGCTGCGCCAGATGCTGGTGCCCACCGCGCGCGTGCGCCGCGACGGCCGGGTGAGGACGGTCCCGGCCGGCACCCTCGTGCCCGGGGACATCGTCCTTCTGGAAGCCGGGGACCGTATCCCGGCCGACGGGCGCCTGGCCGTCGCCGAAACGGTCGAGGCCGCCGAGGCCGCGCTGACCGGCGAGTCCCATCCCGTCGCCAAGTCGACCGCACCCACCGCGGCCGACGGCGACGAGCCGGTACCCGTCGCCGAGCGCACGGGCATGCTCTTCATGAACACCGCGCTGACCCGCGGTCGCGCCGAGATGATCGTCACCGCTACCGGCATGCGCACCGAGGTCGGCGCGATCGCCGAGGCGCTGCGCACCGGCGCGGAACCGCCCAGCCCGCTCCAGGTCCAGATGGACAGCCTGGGCCGGCGCCTGGCCGGGGTCAGCGGCGTCGCCGTGGCCGCTTATGCGCTCGTCGCCCTCCTGCGCGGTGAAGAACCGGCCGATCTCGCGCTGCGGGCGGTGGCCCTGGCCGTCGCGGCGATTCCCGAGGGGCTGCCCGCCGTTCTCGCGCTCACCCTGGCCCTGGGCGTCTACCGCATGGCCCGCCGCGGTGCCATCGTCAAGCGCCTGGCCTCCGTGGAGGCGCTCGGCTCGGCGACCGTGGTGTGCAGCGACAAGACCGGCACGCTCACCATGAACGAGATGACCGCCCGCGCCCTGTGGACGGCCGGACGCGACCACGAGGTGACCGGCGAGGGTTACGACACCACCGGTAACGTGCTCGCGGCCGACGGGGGGAGCGGCGCGGACGTGCGTGACGCGGTGCTGCCGTTCGCGCTGTGCAACGACGCTCGCCGCACTGCGGACGGCGTCATCGGCGACCCCACCGAGGCCGCCCTGATCGTGCTCGCCGCGAAGGCCGGCCTCGACGCCGAACCGCGCGCCCACGCGACGCGTACGGGTGAGGTGCCCTTCGATCCGGCAGCCAAGTACATGGCCACCTTCCACCGTGACGCCGACGGCCGAACCACCGTCCACGCCAAGGGAGCCGTCGACGTCCTGCTGGACCGCTGCACCCATGTCCTGACCGAGCACGGACCGGCACTCCTCGACACCGAGCGCCGCCGGGAAGTAACCGACGTCGCCCGGCGGATGGGCAGCCAGGGCCTGCGCGTCCTGGGTGCCGCCGGCGGCACCGCCGACCGAGCCCACCCGGACGCGGTCCGCGGGCTGACCCTGACCGCAGTCGCCGGTATCGCCGACCCGCCCCGCCCCCAGGCCCGCGCCGCGGTCGCCCTGGCCCGGGAGGCCGGTGTCACCGTCAAGATGATCACCGGCGACCACGCCGACACCGCGACCGCCATCGCCCGCGAACTCGGCATCACCGGCGACGTCGTCTCCGGCACCGAACTGGCCCGGATGAGCGAGTACGAACTGGCGGACCGGATCGAGGACGTCGGTGTCTTCGCCCGCGTCGCCCCCGAGCACAAGGTGACCATCGTCCGTGCGCTGGCCCGGCGCGGCCACATCGTGGCCATGACCGGGGACGGTGTCAACGACGCCGCTGCCCTGCGCGCCGCCCACATCGGCGTCGCGATGGGCGTCACCGGCACCGATGTGGCCAAAGAGGCCGCCGACATGGTCCTGACCGACGACGACTTCTCCACCATCGTCCGCGCGGTCCGTGAGGGCCGCTCCATCTACGACAACATCGTCACCTTCGTCCGCTTCCAGCTGTCCACGAACATCGGCGCCATCCTCACTCTGCTCGCCACCGTCCTGGCCGGGATGCCCGCCCCCATGTCCGCGATCCAACTGCTGTGGGTCAACATCATCATGGACGGGCCACCCGCCATGGCCCTGGCCGTCGACCCACCGGGGGACAACGTGATGCGGCGTCCGCCGCGCCCGCCCGGCGAACGCATCCTGAACGCCCGCCGCCTGGCCGCCATCACCCGCTCCGGCGCGGTCATGGCCGCCGGCACCCTGGCGGTCTTCGCCGGCGCGCGCCACCTCTCCGACACCGCGACCGCCGCCACCATGGCCTTCACGACGTTCGTCCTCTTCCAGCTGTGCAACGCCCTGGCCGCGCGCAGTGAGGACGGCCCTGTTTTCGGACGCCACCAGTTGCACAACCGCACCCTGTGGATCGCCCTGGCCGCGGTCCTCACCCTCCAGGTCATCGCCGTACAGGCGCCCGCCGCCCAGGGAGTCTTCGACACCGTTGCCCTCAGCCCGACGCAGTGGACGATCTGCCTCGCCACCGCTCTCACCGTGCTGCTGACCGAGCACGGCTGGCGGGCCGCACACGCACGGCACGGTCGGCGCGCAGCACGGGGACCGACCCCGTGAGACCCCGCACCTGCCCGCGCCGCGAGCCCCGAGAAGGTGACCACGGGCATCTGGTCGGCCAGTTGTGGGTTCGGTCGCCGTTCTACGTAGGGAACGAGCCCCTGCCCGTCGGTGAGAACGTGACGGTCGTGCCGCCCGGAGACCGCGGTCGACCGGACGGCCCCGCTCTTGGGCCCTGCGGGCCGGCCACCCGAAGGCGGCTCACCTGATCGAGGCGGACATGCCAGGGCTGTGCCGGGAGGACACGGTCACCGCCGCCGAGTACAGCCATCTCGGGACGCGGACGCCGAGGGCCGCCGTGCGCACCGGAGTTGTCCTCCCGCCCGGAACCGACCCGCCGATGGGGCCGGTCGGCCCCCGTCCGGGCCCGTCGGCCCCTGTCTCCGGAAGCCGCTGAACGGCAAGGTCACAACAGATACCCGACACAGGAGGTGGGCTTCATGCCCGGTACGATCATCGTGGGACTCGATGGCTCGCTGGAGAGCCGGGCCGCCGCGGACTGGGCCGCCCGCGAGGCGGCGCTGCGCGGGCTGGTGGTGAAGCTGGTCCACGTGTGGCAACCGGTACCCGCACGCATGGCGCAGGCTCCGCTCCTTGGCGCAGAGACCCACCAGCACTGGACCGAGCGGATTCCGCGCGAGGCCGCCGAGGGCCTGCGGCTGCGCCACCCGGGTGTCGAAGTAGGCACCGAGCAGCTGACCGGCTCGCGTACCGATGCCCTGGTGGAAGCGGCCCGCGACGCGGAACTGCTGGTCCTCGGCTCCCGTGCCCTGAGCGGCCTCGGGGGCTTCCTGGTGGGGTCCATCGGGCAGAGCGTGGTCGCCCGCACCGAGACGGCCGTGGTCCTCGTGCGCGCCGGGGAGCAGGCCGCAGACGAACACGTCAAGGATTCCGGCGGCATCCCGTCCGCCGCCACCGCGTTCCGGCCCGTGGTCCTGGGCCTGGACGCCGACCGCCCCGACGAGACCGTACTCGACTTCGCCTTCGAAGAGGCTCGGTGTCGCCAGGCCCCGCTGACCGTCGTGCACGGCTGGGACCTGTCGCCCTACGCCGTCTACACCATGGGAGCGGGCTTCGAGTCGCACGAGGAGTTCGCCCGGGCAGAGGCCACCGCGCTCACCGAGGCGCTGCGGCCCTGGCGGCAGAAGTACCCGGACGTCGAGGTCACCGAGGTCTCCCGTCCCGGCAGCGCCGCGAACCTCCTGGTCGACTCCTCCCGCGACGCCTCCCTCGTCGTCGTCGGCAGGCGTCGTCGCCGCAATCGGTTGGGCGTGCACATCGGGTCCGTTGCTCACGCGGTCATGCATCACGCCGCCGCCCCCGTCGCCGTCGTCACGCACGGCTGACATGCCAGTCGCAGACAGAAGGACGACGTGTCCTGAGGGCCGTGGTCGCTTAGCGCTTCCGGCGAGCTCCTGATCCAGTCCGCGCCGAGGTCGCCACGTCACCGTTCGCCGGCATGGGCACGATGCGAGGACCTGCACCTCGGCAGGCCGGACGAAGCGCACGCACGGGTGCGCGTTGCGCGTCCCGGAGGGCGTCCGGACGGCGTTGCCCCGGACGCTGCGGGCTGCGGACATCCCCGTTGGCGAGCTGGTGAGGAGCGGGACAGGGGTGGGAGGAAATGGGAGTTATGGCGTAAGTCGGTCCCTGCTCCGGGTGGGCCGAGAGGAAGGCGCCTGGCGGGCAAAAGCCCAGCTCAGGCGCCATTCTTCGTGCCCCTAGAAGAAACCCAGCCTCTTCGGCGAGTACGACACCAACAGGTTCTTCGTCTGCTGGTAGTGCTCCAGCATCATCTTGTGGTTCTCCCGGCCGATCCCCGACTGCTTGTAGCCGCCGAAGGCGGCGTGTGCCGGGTACGCGTGGTAGCAGTTCGTCCAGACACGTCCCGCCTGGATCGCGCGGCCCGCGCGGTAGGCGGTGTTCATGTCGCGGGTCCACACCCCGGCGCCGAGGCCGTACAGGGTGTCGTTGGCCGTCTTGATCGCGTCGTCGAAGTCGTTGAACGGCGTGACCGACACGACCGGGCCGAAGATCTCCTCCTGGAAGATCCGCATACGGTTGTGACCCTCGAAGATGGTCGGCTGGACGTAGTAGCCGCCCTTCAACTCGCCTTCGTGTTCCATGCGTTCGCCACCGGTGAGCACCTTGGCGCCCTCCTGCCGGCCGATGTCCAGGTAGGAGAGAATCTTCTCCAGCTGGTCGTTGGACGCCTGCGCGCCGATCATCGTGTCGGTGTCCAGAGGGTGGCCGGACTTGATCAGTTCGGTGCGGGCGACGGCGGCCTCCATGAACTCGGCGTACGTGCCGCGCTGGACCAGCGCCCGGGACGGGCAGGTGCAGACCTCGCCCTGGTTGAGCGCGAACATCGTGAAGCCTTCGAGCGCCTTGTCGCGGAAGTCGTCGTCCTGGGACCAGACGTCGTCGAAGAAGATGTTCGGTGACTTGCCGCCGAGCTCCAGCGTGACCGGCTTGATGTTCTCCGAGGCGTACTGCATGATCAGCCGCCCGGTGGTGGTCTCCCCGGTGAACGCCACCTTCGCCACCCGCGGGCTGGACGCGAGCGGTTTGCCCGCCTCCGCGCCGAAGCCGTTGACGACGTTCAGGACCCCGGGCGGCAGCAGGTCCGCGACCAGGCTCAGCCAGTAGTGGATCGACGCCGGGGTCTGCTCGGCGGGTTTGAGGACCACGGCGTTGCCGGCGGCGAGTGCCGGGGCGAGCTTCCAGGTCGCCATCAGGATCGGGAAGTTCCACGGAATGATCTGTGCGACGACACCCAGCGGCTCGTGGAAGTGGTACGCCACGGTGTCGTCGTCGACCTCGCCCAGCGAACCCTCCTGGGCGCGGATCGCGCCCGCGAAGTAGCGGAAGTGGTCGATGGCGAGCGGGATGTCGGCCGCCAGCGTCTCGCGCACCGGCTTTCCGTTCTCCCAGCTCTCGGCGACCGCCAGCCGCTCCAGATTCGCCTCCATGCGATCGGCGATCCTCAGCAGAATGGCGGAACGCTCGGTCACCGAGGTGCGGCCCCAGCCCGGGGCGGCCTCGTGCGCGGCGTCGAGCGCCCGCTCCACGTCCTCCGCCGTACCGCGCGCGACCTCCGCGAAGGGCTGACCGTTCACCGGTGACGGGTTCTCGAAGTACTGCCCGCGCAACGGCGGCACGTACTCGCCGCCGATGAAGTGGTCGTAGCGCGACTGATAGGAGACGATCGCGCCCTCGGTGCCGGGCGCCGCGTAACGGGTCATCCTGTCTGCCTCCTCATCGAGCGCTGCCCGCCGTTGGACAGCTCTGCGCGCGAGGCTAGGGAACGGGACGTTGCAGGGACGTTGCGCGTGCGGGCGGCCGGAGCCCGGTCCTGTGCCGCCACTCACGGGCGGGCGGTCACCACGCGTTCGGTGCCGCCAGTTCGGTCTCCAGCGCGGCGAGCCGGGAGAGGGCCGCCGCCGTGGGCCGGACCGCGACCAGTGCGCGCCACACGTCCACATCGTCCTCGCCCCACGGTGCGTGCGCCCAGTCGGCCAGCAGGTCGGGATCGCGACAGGAGATCAGTGCGGCGCGCACACCGTCGGCGAGCCGGCGCCTGAGCCGTATCACCGCCGGAGCCTGGGAGCCGGGCAGCAGCGGACCGGCGTAGGCCGCCGCGGCCGCCGTGACCGCTCCGGCCCGCAGACGACGCTCGACAACGGTGGCGTCGGACTCGACGGGCATCGCGAGCCGGTACGGGCGGGACGCGAGCCGGTCGGGTCCCAGGAGTCCGCGCAGCCGGGCCAGTTCGGCACGCAGGGTCACCGGCGGCACCGTCTCGTCCTCGTACAGCGCGCACAGCAGCTCGTCGCCGGTCAGGCCTTCCGGGTGGTGGGCCAGCAGCACGACGATCTCGCTGTGCCGCCGGCTCAGCCGGACTCTGCGGCCGTCCGCGCTCAGCAGCGCCTCGTCACGGCCCAACGCGGTCAGCTCGGCCGAATCGGCCGACGGCCGCTCCGGGGCGCACAGTGCCAGCTGCGACTCGGCCGCCCGCGCGACCGCCTGGACGAAGCCCAGACTGTGCGGATGCGCCAGCCCGTCCCCACCGGTGATGTCCACGGCGCCGAGTACGCGCCCGGTGCGGGGGTCGTGCACCGGAGCCGCCGCACAGGTCCACGGCTGGACCCGACGGATGAAGTGCTCGGCCGCGAAGACCTGGACCGGCCGTCCGACGGCCACCGCCGTGCCCGGCGCGTTCGTCCCGACCGCGGACTCCGCCCACCTGGCACCCGGCACGAAGTTCATCCGTCCCGCCCGGCGACGGGTGGCCGGGTGTCCCTCGACCCACAGCAGCCTGCCGTGCGCGTCGCACACCGCGAGCAGGTGCTCGCCGTCGGCGGCGAAGGTGCCCAGAAGTTCCCGGACCAGCGGCATCACCCGCGCCAGCGGATGCTCGGCCCGGTAGGCGCCGAGGTCACCGTCCGTCAGCTCCACACTCGCCGTGCCGTCGGGGCCGACACCCGCCCGGGCCGACCTGCGCCACGACTCCGCCACCACGTCGCGCACGGGCCGCGGCACCGTCCCGGCCTCGGTGAACGTCTCATGCGCGCGCCGCAGCGTCCGGGCACGCTCGACGGGATCGGCTCCCGGTTCCAGAGCCAGCCATGCATCAGTCAACTCGGCCTCCCCGGACGGTGCTGCTGACGGTGACGCGCTTGGGGACATCGTCACTCCGCGGATACGCACGGACAACCACTTCGACCGGCCGGAGACCGGCCGGAGACCAGCCGGATCACCGGGATGCGGCCGGTCCACCGCGAGTCAGGCGAAGTTGACCAGTCTGATGTAGCGGGTCCAGTCCCACAGGGGCCCGGGGTCCGTGTGGTCGCTGCCCGGAACCTCGTGGTGCGCGATGATGTGTGCGCGGTCCTTGGGGATGCCGTACGTGGTGCAGATCGCCGCGGTGAGCCGGGCGGACTGTTCGTACATGGCGTTGGTGAAGTACTCGGGCCGGTCCACCCAGCCCTCGTGTTCGATGCCGATGCTGCGGGTGTTGTAGTCCCAGTTCCCCGCGTGCCAGGCGACGTCCGCCTCGCGGACGCACTGGGCCACGTGTCCGTCGGAGGACCGGACGACGTAGTGCGCGGACACCTGCTTCCCGGGGTCGCGGAAGATGGCGAGGGTGTCGGCGTACGTCTCCTGCGTGACGTGGACGACCACGTAGTCGACGGGATAGGCCGTGGGGCGGCTCGACCGGGTGTAGTTGGACGTGCTGGCCGGCTGCCATTCGGCCGAGGGGTAATCGACGGCCCGGGGCCGTGCGGCGGCCCGCGTGCCGGAAAGCAGCGTGAACGGGACGGTGGCGAGCGCGGCGCCCTTCAGGAGCCGCCGCCTGGTCGGAGCCGGTACTGTCCTTTCCCTTTCCATGGGATCCACGGGACTGCCCTTTCGTCGGTGGGGCCCTCGGGCCCCTGTGGGGGGTGCTCAGCTGTGCGACGTGGCTGAGAAGGGGACACTGACGAACCCTGACGCGGATGTCCGGCGCCGGCTGCGCGAGGTACGTCCGCGCGAATCACCGTACGGGCGGCGGGGGTTGCGCAGAAGGGCGCCGCGCCGTTCCGTGGACAGCCCCCGCCTTGTGGACACCGCGCTCACTCGAACGAGTGATGGGAGAGTGGAACCCGGGCAATGGAAGCCGCCCGGCTCGGGTCGGTGCGGCTGCGGCCACGGTGATGGTCGCTGTCGCTGCGGATGCCACCCCAGCCCTTGCCGCGTCCGTCACCGGATCGGGTTCAGGCCCGTTCCGCCACCACCGTGGGGTCGTCCAGGACGGCCCGCGTCACCGAGTGCGCGGCGCCGAGAAGGGGACCCTGCGGTCCCAGATCCGACACGGAGACCGGGCAGACCGGGCCTGCCGTGCGCCGGGCCAGTTCGTCCCGCAGCGACGGCAGCAACCAGGGCGCGAGTCCGGCCAGCGCACCACCCAGCACCACACTCTCGGGGTCGAGCAGGTTGACCGCGCCGGTCAGCGCGATGCCGAGCGCCGTACCCGCCTCGTGCAGGGCATGCCGTACAGCCTCGTCGCCCTCCGCGGCGCGTCCCGCGAGCAGTCCGACCCGATCCTCGCCCGGCTCCACACCCGCCGCGCGCAGTACCGCCTTCTCGCCGGCGTACTGCTCCAGGCAGCCTCGACCGCCGCAGGCGCACTCCGGCCCGTCGGGACGGACCGGCACATGGCCCAGCTCGCCGGCGAATCCGCGGGTGCCGCGCAGCAGCCGCCCGTCGACGACCACGGCCGCGCCGATTCCGATCTCGGCCGAGACGTGCAGGAAGTCCCGTGGGGTGCCGTCAGCCAGCCAGAGCTCGGCGAGTGCGCCGAAGTTCGCCTCGTTGGCCACGGTCAGCGGCAGGTCCCCGGGCAGCAGCGCGCCGAGGTCCGCGTCGTGCCAGTCCAGGTTCGGGGCACGCACGACGGTCCTGGCGTCCCGCGCCACGAGACCCGGCACGGCCACCGCGAGCCCGGCCGGCCACAGCCCCTCGGCCTCCACCTCCGCGACGACCTGCCGCACCAGGCCGGTGAGCTGCTCGAGCACCGGCTCCGGCGACCGGCCCCTGTTGCTCCCGTACCGCACGACACGCGACCGCACCCGGCCGCGCAGGTCCACCGCGCAGACCGCGAGGTGGTCGACGCCGACCTCCGCTCCGATGCCGGCCGGGCCGTGAGCGCTGACGGCGAGCGCCGACCCGGGCCGCCCCACCCGTCCGGGACGCTCGGGGCCCAGTTCCTCCAGCAGACCCGAGCGGATGAGCTCGTCCACGAGGGTCGACACCGCCGCACGGGTCAGCCCGATCCGGGAGGCGACGGCGGCCCGGGACAGCGGACCCTCGGCGCTGACGGTGTGCATCACCCGGGCGAGGTTGCGGCGGCGCATCCCCTGCTGGGTGTCCGGCAGCGCGCGCCCGGGGCGGGCCGGTTGTGTTTCGTGCGGCGGCGGTGCGGTCATGCCTCCGTCAGTCCTTGGTCGGTCTTCGGTCGATCCGGTCGGTGCTCACGCGCCTGGAGACACGTGCCGGGCGGGGTCCAAGGGCGCCCCGGAGGCAGGGCCGGGGGTGCCCATGGGAGACGACCCTCGGGGGCCCGGAGTGTCCGTGGTGTCACGCGTACGTCCTCCTCCTTCGGCGAGCGTCGTCGCGTTCCATGGACCGGCCCTCCGACGGTGCTGTTCGGTCGAGGTCCGCGCCGACGCGCTGCCGGCGACGCCCCCCGCCGGCGGCGTACCGCAGGAACTGCCGTGACGGTGCCCGTCGTGGCGTTGCCGCGTGAACGCGTCCTCAGCGTGAGTCCGCGCTCCGTTCCAGCAGCGGTGCCGCGTCGGAGACTACCTCGGTGATCCGGGTCAGCGTCGCCTCGTCCCGTTCCACGGCGTCGAGCACCGGCCCGGCGGCCGTGTTCCAGCGCCGGGCGACCGCTGCCGCGTCCTCGCCGGTCAGCAGCCCGGCGGCCTGCGCCGCGGCGCCGAGTGCGACCAGTTCCTTGGCATCGGGGATCTGGACAGGGCGCCCGGACAACCGTCGTACCGTCTGCTGCCAGGCGGTCCCGCGCGCGCCGCCGCCGATCAGCAGCAGCGGCGCGGACGGGTCCGCGTCGGTTTCGAGGACCAGGTCGAGCGCGCCGAGCAGCGAGTGCACGGCGCCGTCGTACGCGGCCTGGAGCAGCTGACCGGCGGTCGTGTCGTGACGCAGTCCGTGCAGGAGACCGGAGGAGTGCGGCAGGTTCGGCGTGCGCTCGCCGTCCAGGTAGGGCAGGAGCGTGACGTCGGTGCCGGGTTCGACGGCTTCCCGGTCCAGGCCCAGCAGGGTCGCGACCCGGTCGACGGCGAGCGTGCAGTTGAGGGTGCAGGCCAGCGGCAGCCAGTCGCCGCGCGCGTCGGCGAAGCCCGCCACCGTGCCGGTCGGGTCGGCGGGCCGTCGGCGCGACACGGCGTACGCGGTGCCGGACGTGCCGAGGCTCATCACCGGAACGCCGGGACGCAGCCCGAGGCCCAGCGCGGCGGCCGCGTTGTCGCCGGTGCCCGCGGCGACCAGGGTGCCCTTGGAGAACGGCAGGCCGTGGCCGTCGCGCACGGTGCCGGCCACCTCGCCGGGCCGGACCACCCGGGGCAGCAGCGCCGGATCGAGCCCCACGCGCGCGAGGATCTCGTCGTCGTACGCCTCCGTGCCGGACGCCCACCAGCCGGTGCCGGACGCGTCACCGCGGTCGGTGGTCCCCTCGCCGGTGAGCCGCTCGGTGAGGTAGTCGTGCGGGAGGCGTACGGCCTTCGCCGCGCGGGCCGCCTGCGGTTCCTGCTCTGCCAGCCAGGCCCACTTGGTGACCGTGAAGGAGGCGCTGGGCACGCTGCCCGTGCGCTCCGCCCAGGCCTTGGGACCGCCCAGCTCCTCGATCAGACGGCGGGCCTGCGGGGCCGAGCGCACGTCGTTCCACAGCAGGGCGGGGCGCACCGGGTCGCCCTGGGCGTCCAGCGTGACGAGTCCGTGCTGCTGACCGCCGATGGACACCGCGGCGGCCTCCCGCGCGGCGTCACCGCACTGGTGCAGGGCGTCGTGGAGCGCGTCCCACCACTGGCGCGGATCGCTCTCGCGCCCGGCCCCGGAGGACACGGTGTGGGGCGCCTGACCGCTCGCGACGACCTGGCCGGTGGCCGCGTCGACGACCAGCGCCTTGGTGGACTGGGTGGACGTGTCCACGCCGACGACGAGCGGACCCTCGGCTGCTGACATCGGGCTTCTCCCTCTTCCGCGGCTCTGCGGGATCTGACTGGACTGCCTGGACGGACCTGCACTGAGCAGGGACTTCGTGGTACCTCGGGTCCTTGTGACCCGGACGTCACACCTTCGGGGACACCTTGTCCCTTCCCAGGACCGTGTGTGCATACTAATTTGTAAAGCGCCATGACGAAATAGTCGGCAGCGATTGATCGGCAGCTAGTGAGGAGCCGCGGAATGAACTACCAGCCCACTCCCGAGGACAGGTTCACGTTCGGTTTGTGGACGGTCGGCTGGCAGGGCCGGGATCCCTTCGGCGATGCCACCCGGCGCGCGTTGGACCCGACTGAGTCGGTGCGCCGTCTGGCCGAGCTGGGCGCGTACGGCGTCACGTTCCACGACGACGACCTGATCCCGTTCGGGTCGAGCGACACCGAGCGCGAGGCACACGTCAAGCGGTTCCGGCAGGCGTTGGACGCGACGGGCATGAAGGTGCCCATGGCGACGACCAACCTGTTCACGCATCCCGTGTTCAAGGACGGCGCGTTCACCGCGAACGACCGGGACGTGCGCCGGTACGCGCTGCGCAAGACCATCCGCAACATCGATCTCGCGGTGGAGCTGGGCGCGAGTGTGTACGTCGCCTGGGGCGGCCGGGAAGGTGCGGAGTCCGGTGCGGCCAAGGACGTGCGGGACGCGCTGGACCGGATGAAGGAGGCCTTCGACCTGCTGGGCGAGTACGTCACCGAGCAGGGCTACGACCTCAAGTTCGCGATCGAGCCCAAGCCGAACGAGCCGCGCGGTGACATCCTGCTGCCGACGGTGGGCCACGCGCTGGCGTTCATCGAGCGGCTGGAGCGGCCGGAGCTGTACGGCGTGAACCCGGAGGTCGGCCACGAGCAGATGGCGGGGCTGAACTTCCCGCACGGGATCGCGCAGGCGCTGTGGGCCGGCAAGCTGTTCCACATCGACCTCAACGGCCAGTCGGGCATCAAGTACGACCAGGACCTGCGCTTCGGGGCGGGCGACCTGCGGGCCGCGTTCTGGCTCGTCGACCTGCTGGAGAGGGCCGGATACGCCGGTCCGCGGCACTTCGACTTCAAGCCGCCGCGGACCGAGGACCTCGACGGCGTGTGGGCGTCGGCGGCCGGCTGCATGCGCAACTACCTGATCCTCAAGGACCGGGCGGCCGCCTTCCGTGCCGACCCGCAGGTGCAGGAGGCCCTGGCCGCGGCCCGGCTGGACGAACTGGCCCAGCCGACCGCCGAGGACGGCCTCGCGGCCCTGCTGGCCGACCCGGCCGCCTACGACACCTTCGACGTGGACGCGGCCGCCGCTCGCGGCATGGCCTTCGAGCACCTCGACCAGCTCGCCATGGACCACCTGCTCGGCGCCCGCTGAGCGGTCCACCTCTGGGTGAAGGCTCCGGCTCCTTCCGGTTCACGGACGGAGCCGGAGCCCGTCGGTCCTTCGGCTCCCGTACGGCAGCCGGACGAACCCCACCGCGGGTCTCGCCGCCGCGCGGTCGGCCCGATGCGGCGAAGGCGTCCGCGTCGTCGGTGCCACGCCGACGTCGGGACAGGCGTCAGGGCTCGTCCCCGGCCGCGAGCACCGCCGTGGCCAGAGCCGTCGCCGGGTCCTGGGCAGCGCCGCCCACGGGGGCCCAACGGCCGCTCTCCTTGCGGTACGGCCACCAACGGCCGTCGCGGTCCAGGCGGAGCTGATGGGGTGCGCCGACGACGGTCCACCGGTTGGCCCGCGCCCGCAGTGACGGCCGCTCGCCCTCGTCCCAGGACGATTCCAGCGCCGCACGCGCGCGTGCGAGCGTGTCGCCCTCCACCGTCCACTCCTCCTCGAGCACCGACAGCGCGGCTCCGCCCCCGAGCCGCCACGCGCGTACGGCGACGGCGAGCGCCTCCCGGGTACGCCCCGAGCCGTCTGCGAGGCGCGCCAGCACGTCCGCTCCGGGATCACCGGCGGCCAGGCGCACCGCGTCCTGCGAGGCGGTCGGTTCCGTGCCCATCGCCTGCCGGCCGTGTCCGCTCCGCAGCGCCTCGGCGAGCAGACGGTGTGCCTCCGCCGCGGCCCGGGAGGCCAAGAAGGCCAGGGCCGCCGGGTCGACGCCCGGAGGTGGCGCGCTCTCGGTGTCCAGCGACGGCGGTACGCCCGGCCCTTCCCGGAGATCGGGCAGGGCGGGCAGCGGAGGCAGCACGTGCCCCGCCGCGTACGCCTCGGCGGCGTCCACACCCTCCGGGCGGGAGGCGGCATCCTCCGCGGGTGCGTCGCCACGCCTCTGGAGGGCGTCGAGCACGGCGCCCTCCGCCCGCCCCCGCATGAGCAGCAGGACGAAGGGGTCCTGGTCCAGCAGCCTGGCGACCTGGTAGCAGAGCGCGGCGGTGTGCCCGCAGTGGTCCCAGGCGCCGCAGTCGCACTCGGGTTCCAAGTCGCCCAGGCCCGGCAGCAGATCGATGCCGGCGGTCGCGGCGTCCTCCACGAGGTGCGGCGGCATGTCGCGGTCCAGCAGCGCCGCGACATGCCCGGACCGCTCGATCGCCATGTCGACGAAATGGTCCCACTGCGCGTCGGACAACTCCTCCAGCAGGACGTCGGCCCGATGCGCCGTGCGGTCCCGGTCGTGCACCACCGCGGTGATGCGTCCCGGACGTACCGACACCGCGCCGACCGCTCCCGCGCGCGCGAGCCGACGGCCCGTCTTCACCTGCGCCGTGTCCAGTGCCGCGTCCTCCAGCGCCTTCAGCCAGGCCAGGCCCCACCAGGTCTGGGCGAAACCCCGGCCGTGCGCGGGCGGCATCGCCTCGAACGTCCGTTCCGTGTCGTCGTCGTACCGGGTCATCGCGTACCCCCTCGCAGCTCGACCAGGTCGGCCAGCTCCGCGTCCGTCAGCTCCGTGAGCGCCGCCTCGCCCGTTCCCAGCACCGCGTCGGCCAGCTCCCGCTTGCGGTTCAGCAGGGCGGCGATGCGGTCCTCGATGGTCCCCTCGGCGATCAGCCGGTGCACCTGCACGGGGCGCGTCTGACCGATGCGGTAGGCGCGGTCGGTGGCCTGCGCCTCGACGGCCGGGTTCCACCAGCGGTCGTAGTGCACGACGTGCTCCGCGCGCGTGAGGTTCAGTCCCGTGCCCGCCGCCTTCAACGACAGCAGGAAGACCGGTACCTCACCGTCCTGGAACCGCCGCACCAGCGACTCCCGTCCCGCGACGGACGTGCCGCCGTGCAGGAAGAGCGAGGCGACGCCGCGGGCGGCCAGGTGCTGTTCGAGGAGGCGTGCCATCTGCACGTACTGCGTGAAGACCAGCACACTGGCCTCCTCGGCGAGGATGGCGTCCAGCAGCTCGTCCAGCAGCTCCAGCTTCCCCGAACGGCCCGTGATCCTCGGCCGGTCCTCCTTGAGGAACTGCGCCGGGTGGTTGCAGATCTGCTTGAGGCTCGTCAGCAGTTTCACGATCATGCCGCGTCGCGCCATGCTGCCGGCCCCGGCGATCTCCGCGAGCGCCTCGCGCACCACCGCCTCGTACAGCCCTGTCTGTTCCGCGGTCAGGGACACCGGATGGTCGGTCTCGGTCTTCGGCGGCAGCTCCGGCGCGATTCCTGGGTCGGACTTTCGGCGTCGCAGCAGGAACGGCCGTACGAGCCGCGCCAGCCGCTCCGCCGCGGCCGGGTCCTGACCGCCCTCGACGGCCTGTGCGTAGTGCCTGCGGAAGGTACCGAGCCGGCCCAGCAGCCCCGGCGTGGCCCAGTCGAGGATGGCCCACAGTTCGGAGAGGTTGTTCTCCACCGGGGTGCCGGTGAGCGCCACGCGCGCGCGTGCGCCGATGGAACGCAGCCGCCGCGCGGTTTCCGAGTAGGGGTTCTTCACGTGCTGCGCCTCGTCCGCCACGACCATGCCCCACGGCACGGCGGAGAGCCGGTCGGTGTCCAGGCGCATGGTGCCGTAGGTGGTGAGCACGAACTCGCCGTCGACGAGACCTTCCAGGTCGCGCCGGGTGCCGTGGAAGCGGCGTACGGGGGTGCCGGGTGCGAACCGCTCGATCTCGCGCTGCCAGTTGCCCATGAGGGAGGTCGGGCAGACCACCAGGGTGGGTCCGGCGGCGGACTCGTCGCCCTGCCGGTGCAGGTGCAGCGCGATCAGTGTGATGGTCTTGCCGAGCCCCATGTCGTCCGCGAGACAGCAGCCCAGGCCCGACGACGTCATGCGGGCCAGCCAGTTGAGCCCCCGCCGCTGGTAGTCGCGCAGCGTGGCGTCGAGGGCGGCGGGCTGCGCGACGGCATCCTGCGCCTCGGGGTCGGCGAGCCGTTCCCGCAGGGTCGCGAGCCATCCCGTGGGGTGCACCTCGAAGCGGTGCCCGTCGACCTCCGTCGAGCCCGTCAGGGCCGCGGCGAGCGCGTCGACGGGCGTGATCTTGTGGTCCTGCCGGGCGCGGACGCGGTGGGCCTCCTCGGGGTCCACGAGGACCCACTGGTCGCGCAGGCGCACCACGGGGCGGTTGGCCTCGGCGAGCAGATCCAGCTCCTCGCGCGTGAGCCGCTGCCCGCCCAGGGCGAACGACCAGTTGAAGGCGAGCAGCGCGTCGGCGGACAGGAAGGAGGGGCCGGTGTCCGACGAGGCCGTGCGCGGCGACGGCTCGTCGTCGGGTGGCCCGACCTCCGCGCGGGCGGTGAGGTCACGGGCCAGCTCCCGAGGCCAGTGCACCTCGACTCCCGCGCCGGCGAGTGCCTGGGATCCCGTGCCGAGGAGCTCGGTGACCTCTTCGTCGGCGAGTTCGACGGCGTCCGGCACGGCGGCCGACAGCAGCGGCGTGAGTGCGGGCCAGGCCCGTGCCGCGCGGCGGAGCGCGAGCAGGGCGTCCATCCGCGCGCGTGTGCCGAACGCGTCGCCCACGGTGCCCGCCCACACGTCGGCGGTGTCCGCGACGAGCGCGGGATCGCGCACGGCGTGCACCTGGAGCACGGCCCGGAACGCGGGTCGAGCCTCCTGGGAAGCCGTGGCCGTCAGGCCCCGCACCTCGACCCGCAGTGACAGCCGTACTCCCGCGTCGTGCCCCGCGGCGACATCGGCCGCCCACTCGCGCAGTTCGGGCGTCCGCCGCGGCTCCCGCGAGGCGTAGGCGGGCCCGGCCGTCACGAGTTCGGCGGCGGGGGAGCGGGGCAGGGTGTCGGTGACCGCGTCCAGGAAGGCACGCACCAGCCGCTCCGGGTCGGGCAGCCGCAGGGTCCCGGCATCTTCGAGGGGGACGGCGTGCGCCTCGGGCGGCATCGCGGCGGCGAGGTGGCGGATCCGTTCGGTCTCCTCCGGTCCCAGCGGGCCCGAGCGCCAGGCGTCATGGTCGGCCGCGGACAGGCCGGGCAGCAGCAGACCGCGTGCCACGAGGTGCAGTGCCTCGACGGCGACCGCGCCCCAGAACGCGGTCGCCCGATGGACGTCGTCGCAGTCACGCGCGCGCGTGAGAAGCGACAGGGCCGTCCGCACCGGCAACAGCACTGCGGGCACGCCGACCGGCCTCACGCCGTCACCGTCGGGCAACGCGACCGTCAGAATGTCCGTGGTCCCCGAAGAGACGGCCACCGGGGCCTCGCCGTCGGACCGCCAGAACGCGACTCTGCCGGTCCGGGCGGGGTCCCCGGGCACGAAAACAGCACAGCAGTGGGCGAGTTCGGCAATGTCGGGGGGCGGGGCCGGGAGAGTGGTCTGCGCAGCGATGGTGTATTCCTCAAACTTGACTAGCCGGGGTGCGGTCGCCGACTGTACATGACTCCCGAGGCTGGAGGGTGCGGCCGAACTGTGGCGTGGGTCACTATTCAGATGGAAAGGTGCTCTCTCGGAACGGAGTCGCCGACGGGTTCTAGGGGGTGAGTAAGGGTCCGGCCTCAGGGACGTCTCAGGGTCGCGGTACGGAACCGTCGGGAGCGTGGGCCCGTTTTCAGGACAGAGAGCGGCAGTGGCCGCGAAGGAGGCGACATCATGTCGAAGAACGCCAAAGTCGCAGCGGGGGGCGTGGCGGTCGGGCTCGTCCTGCTGATCTGGCTGCCCTGGTGGGCCGCCCTGCTCATAGTGCTGGGAGTCCCGGCCGCCGCTTACCTCACCCTGGACCCCGCGCAGCGGCGCAGGCTGCGCCGCGTCACGCGCAAGGAGATCGGCCGTTGAGGCGCTGACGCCGCGCCTCGGACGCCTCGGTGGTCTCGGGGATCTCAGTGGCCTCGGTGGTCTCAGTGGCCTCGGTGGTCTCGGCGGCCTCGGTGGTCTCGGCGGCCTCGGTGGTCTCGGCCGTTTCGGTGAGGGCGCAGGAGTTGACCACGTCGCCGCTCGCGGGCCTGTCGATCGTGTGGTCCGCGGGTGGCGGGGTGCCCTGCTCCACCCATGCGGTCAGCGCGTCGAAGGCTGATCGGAAGCAGGGCAGGATCGGCCGCAGCCTGTCGGGATACGTGTCGTACAGCCCGTCGACGTGCGTGCCGCCCCTGACCGTGTAATAGCGGTGCAGCTCGCCTCGCCCCCCGTTGTCGATCATGCGCGCGTACACGTCGGAGTCGGTGGCCTTGGGCAGCAGCGTGTCCAGATCGCCGTGCAGTGTGATCAGCGGTTTGCCGATACGTCCGGTCAGCGCGACCCGGCCCACCGCGCGGCGGACGGAGGCGGGGCGTTCCGCGTAGTCGTATGCCGCGTCGGAGGGGCACGGCGCCAGGATCTCCTCCAGGGTGGACCCGGCGGCCGGTCCCGGGCAGCCGGGATCGTGGGCCGGGTCGAACTCGGCCCGGTAGATCTTCTGGGTCAAGCCCCAGTAGGCCTTCTCGTGATATGGCCACAGAAACTCGGAGCCGCGCGCGAAGCCCGCCGCGTACATGTCCTCGTCCCGTGCGGCGCCGAACATCCGGGCCACCGTCACCGGCAGGGACGTGAGGAGGCTGGGGCCGTTCGCGGTCCACAGCGCTCCTTCCCAGTCCACGCCGCCGTCGTACAGCTCCGGGTGGTTCTCCAATTGCCAGCGGGTGAGATAGCCGCCGTTGGAGATGCCCGCGATGTAGGTGTGGCGCGGCGCGTGCCCGTAGCGCTGGGCGGCCACCCGGCGGGCGGCCCGGGTGAGCTGGGTGGTGCGTGCGTTCCACTCGGCGACCGCGTCTCCGGGCCGGACGCCGTCCCGGTAGAAGTCTGTTCCGCTGTTGCCCTTGTCGGTCGCGGCGTACGCGTACCCCTGCGCGAGAGCACGGTCGGAGATCGCCTTGTCCGTGGCGTACTGCTTGCGGGTACCCGGTGCCCCCGTCACGACGAGGCCGCCGTTCCAGTGGTCCGGCAGCCGGATCACGAACTGCGCGTCGTGCCGCCAGCCGTGCGTGTCGTTGAAGCCGGAGGAGTCCGGGAAATACCCGTCGACCTGGATGCCGGGCACTCCGGACGGCGTCCAGGTGCCGCCGGCCGTCAGCCCGGCCTGGTCGGCCATGTCGGTGTAGGCGGTGCCCGCCAGTCCGGTGGTGGTCAGATCGTCCAAGCAGGCCCTGCGCTGGAGGGCGGCACCCGGTACTCGTACGCGCTCCTGGCGGGCGCAGTGTCCGCCTTCACCGCCCGTCACCGCGGCGACGGGCGACGGGCCGATGAGCGAGACAGCCGTCACAACGGCGGCGAGGATCGGAACACCACGGGGCAGACGCATCAGGGACTCCAGGCGCGACGGGGAGTGGAGTTGAGGGCCGCCCCATCGTGCGGGTCCGCT
Source organism: Streptomyces sp. NPDC096048 (assembly GCF_044763415.1). NCBI lineage: Bacteria > Bacillati > Actinomycetota > Actinomycetes > Kitasatosporales > Streptomycetaceae > Streptomyces > Streptomyces sp. NPDC096048. Next base: position 378,772 of record NZ_JBIWGG010000004.1, on the reverse strand, counting down.
ACGACCTCTTCCATGGGTGGGAGCCACATCGGAAGAGAGCCGGCCATAGAGGTTGAAGACAGTCGGAGACACGAGGCGCCCGACTCCCAGCGGCAACGGGCCCCGGTGTCCTCGGGTCAGCTCGGCCTTACGGCCATCTTGTCGAGGGCCTCCAGGAGTCCGGGCAGCGACGGGCCCCGCCCCACGGGCAGGACCTCACCGGGTTCCTCGTCGAGCAGGATGAAGGCGATGTCGTCGGTTCTGGCGACGAGCGACCAACCGGGGCCGTCGGCACGCAGCGTCCGAGCGTCCCCCGGCGCGAACGAGGACCGGACCCGGCCGAGCGGCGGGGGCGTGTCGACGTAGGCGCGGGCCTCTGCGAGCACCCGCCGGACACCGCCGTGCCCGGAGGACCCGGCACCGGCGTCCATGGGGCCGCCACCGGCGTCCGTGGGGCCGGCACCGGCATCCCGGGTACCGGACTCGTCTGCGGCACCGGTCTCCGTGCCCTCGCCGACGCCCGAGTCCTCGCTCGCGTCGTCGCCCGGCGCGTCGTCCACGGATCCGGCGTCGCCGCCCGTCACCGGGAAGTCCGCGTCGTCGATCTGCTCTCGCCACTGCGCCCACTGCGCGGCGATCTCGTCGGCTCCCATACGCCGCTGCGCGGGCCCCCACACAGTGGTGTCCGGCGGCGACAGCGCCGGCTGGTCGGCGGACTCGAGGTCGGGGTCGTGCGGCGCGGGCACGTCGGGGGCCGCCACGGCGACCGCGAGGGGCCAGCCGGGCAGCGCGGCGACGACCGTACGCTCGTCCGGCGACAGGTCGTACTCCATGCCGCAGTCCCAGGAGGCCACGGCGACGGCCACCAGCGAGACGTCGTCTACGACGACGGTCCACCGGGCGCCGTCACCGTCCTGGCCGAGTACCAGGCCGTAGCCGTCCGCCAGCGGTGGCAGACCGAGCGCCGCGCACGCCTCCGGGTAGTCGTCGCCCAGCACACTCGGAAACTTCGCCGGCGTCAGGAGCACCGCCGTGAGCACATAGAGTGCATCGTCCTCGGCGGCGACGGCGTCCTCGTCCGTCCCGGCCATCTCAGCCTCCCCATCGGTTCGTCCAATGGCGCGCACCCTAGTGCGCCAGGGAAGCCCTTGTCACGACTCCCAGACGCACCCGAGCTGCAGTTTTCCGGCTGGACGGGGCGAATCGCCCGCTTGTGACGGACGGGCGGGGTCAGGCCGCGGGCAGTCCGAGGAGGGCACGGGCCACGACCCGCGGCGACTCACCGCGTTCCCGCGCGAGCGCGATCACGGCCCGGCACGCCAACTCGTTCACCCCGAACGAAAGGGCCTCCGGCGACACCCAGCCCGCTGCCTCGTCGATCCCTTCCTGGTCGTCGTCCGCGCACGCCGAGACGTACGCGGCGGCGGCCTCGAACAGATTGTGCGAGCGCTGCTCCCCTCCCGTTCTTCCCTCCGTGCGCCGAGCGGCGCGAGATCTGTGCCAGGCCTCGCGGATCCTGCCGAACAAGCGGATCACCCCTCCCCTGTCGACAGCCATGGCAGCCATGGCTGATCGTGCATCTCCTGCCACTCAACGTAGAGTTGAAGCCTCGACGGCAGAAGGGGACGGCCACGTGGAGCGCTTCGAACGACTGGCACAGATCCGGCGGCTGGACCCTTACGAGGACGCTTCGGAGATCTATCGGCTGGCCTCGGCGTACGAGTTCCCGTGGGACTTCAGCCGCGCTCTGGAGCTGGCGCTCTACCGCACCTACGCCGTCCCGAGCATCGGCCGACTGCTGGCCGAGACGGCGGAGTTCACGGACCGGGCGCAGAAGCGGTACGACGACACGGCGCTGCTTCTGGACGCCGTCGTCGAGCACGGCTTCGGCAGCGAGCAGGGACACACGGCCATCCGGCGCATCAACCAGATGCACCGCGGCTACGACATCCCGAACGACGACATGCGGTACGTCCTGTGCACGTTCGTCGTGACCCCCAAACGCTGGATAGACGCCTACGGCTGGCGCAGGTTGTCGCGCCACGAGACCGTCGCGTCCGCCGTCCACTACCGCACGCTGGGACGGCACATGGGCATCAAGGACATTCCCGAATCCTACGAGGAGTTCGAAGCCTGCCTCGACGCCTATGAGGAGGCCCACTTCGCCTGGGACGAAGGTGCGCGCCGCGTCTCCGACGCGACACTCGACCTCATGGTCTCCTGGTATCCGAGCCCTCTCGCTCCGGTCCTGCGTACCGGGATCCTCGCCCTGCTCGACGAGCCCCTCCTGCGGGCTTTCCGTTACACGCCACCGAGCCCCGCCACTCGTGCGCTGGTACGCCGCGCGGTGCGGCTGCGCGGCCGCGCGGTCCGCTTGATGCCGCCGAGGCGCGCTCCGCACCACGCCCGGCAGAACCGGGAGATCAAGGGCTACCCGAACGGGTACCGGCTGGCCGAACTGGGCACCCGCCCGGTCCCCGGCCTACGGGGCTGTCCGGTCCGCCATATCGACACGTCAGCCGCCGAGTGAACCGATCGTCCCGCGCGGCCGGTTGAGTTCAGTCCTGGAGGTGGCTCGCGCGATGGGCAGGACGCCGCGCAGGAAGGGGTCGTCCAGCTCTTCGGCGCGCAGCGGCCGGTCAGCGTCAGCGCATGCGGCCGGTACCCGCGCGAGAGGTCCGGGCGGTCAGCCCTTACGCGCACAAGTGGTCCGAGCGGTCAGCCCTCGCGCAAGCGTCAGTTCTCACGCACGGCCAGGGCCAGGAAGCGGGCGTCCTCGTCGACGTACGACGTCATGCGCCAGCCGGAACCGGCGAGCAGCGGCCGGAGGTTGGGCTCGGCCCGCAGGTCGTCCGGCGTGATCCGCCGCCCTTGGCGCGCCGCGAGCGCCGCTCTTCCGATCGGATGGAACAGCGCGAGCACCCCGCCGGGACGCACGACGCGCGCCAACTCCCGCAGGTTGCCGGCGGGATCGGGCAGGTGAGCCACGAGGCCCGCCGCGAACACGGCGTCGAGCGTCCGCGACCGCAGCGGCATCGCGGCGACGTCGGTCAGCAGCAGGTGTCCGTCACGGTCCCTCCCGGCCCGTGCGGCGGCCTGGAGCATGGCGGGCGTCAGATCAGCCCCGACAACCAGGCCCGACGGGCCCACGGCCGCACGCAAGGGAGGCAGGGCCCGTCCCGTTCCGCAGCCCGCGTCGAGCACGTGATCACCCTCCCGCAGGCCTAGCTCGGCGACCGCGGCCGCGTACGCGGGACCGTCGTCGGGGAACCGGCTGTCCCAGTCGGCGGCGCGGGCGCCGAAGAACTCCTGAACGTGCGTGTGGTCGTCGCTCATGCTCCGCATGATCCCCCAACGGCACAGGTCCCTATGACACAGGTCCCCATGACACAGGTCCCCCAATGACACAGGGGATGCCGCAGCGCACACATTCGAGCATGACGCGATCGTTCCAGCGCTTTCCCGGGTCAGATAGCAACACCTTTCGGAATGCGCCCCCGTTGTGCGCCCTCGCCGGGACTAGCGTCCCGGGGCCATGGGACACCTGGACCACGTCGCCCTGGGTTGGCTGACCCCCGCGCTGTCGTACGCGATGTCCTGTACCGGCGCAGCCCTCGGACTGCGCTGCACCGTGCGCGCCCTCGCCGCCACCGGGCGCGCGCGCCGCAACTGGCTGCTCACCGCGGCCTCGGCGATCGGCACGGGCATCTGGACGATGCACTTCGTGGCCATGCTCGGCTTCCGGGTCAGCGGCACCGACATCCGCTGATCCGGCTCGTCGAGTACGCCGGACGGATGCACACCGCCCGGCTGCTCGACTCCGTGCGCTGACCGGCCGGCCCCTTCCGGCCGGTCAGGCCGCGGGCCCCGCCGGACCAACCGGTCGCGGGCCTCCGACGGACCGGCGTCAGTCCGCCACGGACTTCTGAGCCAGGACCTTGTCCACGGTGACGCGGACGAGGAGCTCGCCCGGAACGCCGTTGCGGGCCCCGAACTCCTCGGCGCGCTCCTCGCCCATGTACCGGGCCCCGATCCTGGCGGCCCAGTGCCGGAGTTCGTCGAGGTCCTCCGAGATCCGTGCGCGCCCCTGCAGCACGACGAAATCGAAGGGCGGCCGGTCGTCGTCCACGCACAGGGCGACCCGGCCGTCACGGGCCAGATTGCGTCCCTTCACGGTGTCCTTGCCGGTGTTGAACACCACGTCGTCCCCGTCCAGCAGGAACCAGATCGGTGCCACATGCGGGCTGCCGTCCGCCCTAACGGTCGAGAGCTTCCCGGTGCGGGTGCCGTCCGAGACGAACGCTCGCCACTCCTCATCGGTCATCTTCTGTGCCATGCCCCCATCCTCCTTGCCCGGAGCACAAGCGTGGTGAAGGCTGGCGGGCAGATCCTCCGGCCAGGAGGAGAGCACGCACACGGGGACAACACGGGGAGACCGGGACATGGTGCAGAACCAGGGACTTGGCTGGCTGCTGGACGACCTGACCGAGCGCGTCGAACACGTCCGGCATGCGTTGGTCCTGTCCAACGACGGGCTGGTGACCGGGGCGAGTACGGGCCTGCGGCGCGAGGACGCCGAGCACCTCGCGGCCGTCTCGTCCGGGCTGCACAGCCTGGCCAAGGGCTCGGGCCGCCACTTCGGCGCGGGTCAGGTACGGCAGACGATGGTCGAGTTCGACGACGCCGTACTGTTCGTGACCGCGGCGGGCTCGGGCAGTTGCCTGTGCGTGCTCAGCGGCGCGGAGACCGACATCGGGCAGATCGCCTACGAGATGACCCTGCTCGTGAACCGGGTCGGTGAGCACCTCGACGTCGACGCTCGACAACCGGGCCGGATATCCCCCACGGATCTCTGACCTGGGGTTTCCCTGCTTTCGTGGAGGCGGCTGCGGAGTTGTCCACAGGCCCGCCACGGATGTCGCGGCAGCGGCTACGGTCTTGTGTCAGGCGGGCGCGGACAGTGCCGGCCGCACACTCCACGGGGGAGACGACCATGTCCGGGAACACCATCACGCACAAGATCACAACCACTGCCGAACAGATCGGCGCCACCCGCGCCAGCGCCCGAGGCGCCACCCACGAAACCTCGCTCGCGCCGAACCGCGCGGCACGAGAACTGGGCCTCAGGCGCAGTGATCTCGACCTCGCCGTACACCTCGGACGCATCCGTACCGTACCCGACGAGGGAGGAGGCGGCCGACGCGTCGCGCGCGAGGAGATCGCACGGATCCGGGCGGGGGAGGGCTTCCCCGAGGCGCTGAGGGACAGTGTCCGGGCCGTCGGGACCATGGAAGGCGCTGCCCTCATGGAAGTGCCGAGGGCCCGGTTCACCCGCCTCGCACGCCTGGGTCTCTTGGTGCCCGTGAAGTTCTACGTCAACCGCTATCGGGCCGTCGTGTGGCTGTATCTGGCCGAAGAGCTACGGCAGTTCGCGTCCGACGAGAGGAACGCCGCACTGCTGAAGGGCCGTACGCCCGAGGGCCTGCGGGACCAGCTGACGGAGGGCCTGGACCTGCGTCCCCGTAACTGGAGGGGACGGCACCTGGGGTTCCTGCTCCGTCAGGCCGACGACCCGTGGGCCCGGGCCGCGGCCGTCGCGTCATTGCTCGACCCGGTCGAGGTCTCCAGGGTCGTCAGGGACCCCTACGAGCGCTCCCACTTGCACCGGTTCCGCCCGGTGACGCCCGCCCACGGTTCGCCCGGCTCCCCGGCCGCGCAGCTCGCCGAGGAGATCATGACGGCGGTGGACCCGGACGAGGTCGACTGGCTCCGCGCGGACCTGGCGGGCGCGGCGGAAGCCGCGCGCGGGCAGCGTCCGGCGCCACGTCCGGCCCCTCGCCCCCTCTCGACCCCGCCGGGCCGGGAACCGACGCCGCACGCGGCCGAGGAACCCGGACGGCTCCGCGGCCTGCTGGGCCGGCTGCGGCGCAGAGACTCCTGACCTACAGGGCCCGGAACAGCCCTTCCTGGACGACGGACACCAGCATGCGCCCCTCCGCGTCATAGATCCGTCCCCGCGCCAGACCCCGTCCACCGGTCGCGATCGGTGACTCCTGGTCGTACAGGAACCACTCGTCCGCACGGAACGGCCGGTGGAACCACATGGCGTGGTCCAGCGACGCCATGTCGAAGCCCCGTGGACCCCACAGAGGTTCGACCGGGATGCGCACGGCGTCCAGAAGGGTCATGTCGCTGGCGTAGGTCAGAGCGCAGGTGTGCACCAGCGGGTCGTCGCCGAGCGGCCCGACCGCGCGCATCCACACCGCGCTGCGGGGCTCGGCGCTCTCGACCTCGTCGGCGCTCCAGCGCAGCCGGTCCACGTAGCGGATGTCGAAGGGCTGGCGGCGGGCCATCCGCTCGAACTGCTCCGGCAGCGCGCCCAGGTGCTCCCGCACCTCGTCGGCGACCGTCGGCAGGGACTCGGGATCCGGGACCTTGCGGGCCGGAGGCAGCTGGTGCTCGAAACTCCCCTGCTCAGGCTTGTGAAAGGAGGCGGTGAGCGTGAAGATCGTGCGGCCCTGCTGCACGGCGGTGACCCGGCGGGTCGTGAACGACCGCCCGTCCCGGTCTCGTTCGACCTGGTACACGATCGGCACGCCCGGGCGTCCCGGGCGCAGGAAGTACGCGTGCAGCGAGTGCACCGGGCGGTCGCCGTCAGTGGTGCGGCCCGCGGCGACCAGCGCCTGGCCGGCCACCTGGCCGCCGAAGACCCGCTGCAGCGACTCCTCGGGGCTGCGGCCACGGAAGATGTTGACCTCGATCTGCTCCAGGTCGAGCAGGGCGACGAGGCTCTCGGCCGGATTCGTCATGGGTGGGATTCTCCTGTGCTCACAGCTGGCCGACATCGGTGACGCGGACGACCGCCCGGCCCTCAGCGTCGGAGGCCGTGAGGTCGACCTCCGCGCTGATGCCCCAGTCGTGGTCGTCGTTCGGGTCGTCGAAGATCTGCCGCACGCGCCACAGGCTGTTCTGCGGCTCCTCCTCGATCACCAGCAGCTTGGGACCGCGGGCGTCGGGACCGGTGCCGAGGTCGTCGTACTCGTCCCAGTACTTGTCCATGGCCTCGCCCCACGCGTCGGCGTCCCAGCCGGCGTCGGCGTCCATCTCGCCCAGCGCGTCGACCTGGTCGAGAGCGGCGAGCTCGACACGGCGGAACATGGCGTTGCGGACCAGCACACGGAAGGCGCGCGCGTTGGCGGTGACCGGCCGCACCTGGTCGGCCTTCTCCTGCGCCTCCTCGGCGGTCATCTCCGCCGGGTTGGCGAGCTGCTCCCACTCGTCCAGCAGGCTGGAGTCGACCTGGCGCACCATCTCGCCGAGCCACTCGATCAGGTCCTGCAGGTCGTCGGACTTCAGGTCGTCCGGGACGGTGTGGTCGAGGGCCTTGTAGGCGCTCGCCAGGTAGCGCAGCACGATGCCCTCGGTGCGGGCCAGTTCGTAGTGGGAGACCAGCTCCGTGAAGGTCAGCGCCCGCTCGTACATGTCCCGGATGACCGACTTCGGGGACAGCGGATGGTCACCGACCCAGGGGTGGCTCCTGCGGTACGTGTCGTAGGCGTGGAAGAGCAGCTCCTCCAGGGGCTTCGGGTACGTGACGTCCTGGAGGCGCTCCATGCGCTCCTCGTACTCGACCCCGTCCGCCTTCATCGCGGCCACGGCCTCACCGCGCGCCTTGTTCTGCTGGGCGGCGAGGATCTGCCGCGGGTCGTCCAGCGTGGACTCCACCACCGACACCATGTCCAGCGCGTACGACGGGGACTCCGGGTCCAGCAGCTCGAACGCGGCCAGGGCGAACGTGGACAGCGGCTGGTTCAGTGCGAAGTCCTGCTGCAGGTCCACCGTGAGACGGACGATGCGCCCCTCCGCGTCGGGCCGGTCGAGCTTCTCGACGATGCCGCCGTCCAGCAGCGAGCGGTAGATGGCGATCGCCCGACGGATGTGCCTGAGCTGCTGCTTGCGCGGCTCGTGGTTGTCCTCCAGCAGGTGCCGCATCGCCCTGAAGGCGTTGCCTGGCCGGGCGATCACCGACAGCAGCATCGTGTGCGTGACCCGGAAGCGGGAGGTCAGCGGCTCCGGCTCGGAGGTGATGAGCTTGTCGAACGTGCTCTCCGACCAGGCGACGAAGCCCTCGGGCGCCTTCTTGCGGACGACCTTGCGTCGCTTCTTCGGGTCGTCACCGGCCTTGGCGAGTGCCTTCTCGTTCTCGACGACGTGCTCGGGCGCCTGGGCGACGACGAAGCCCTCCGTGTCGAACCCCGCGCGCCCGGCCCGGCCGGCGATCTGATGGAACTCCCTGGCCCGCAGCGTGCGCACCCGGGTGCCGTCGTACTTGGACAGAGCCGTGAACAGCACTGTTCGAATGGGGACGTTGACACCGACGCCGAGCGTGTCCGTACCGCAGATCACCTTCAGCAGACCGGCCTGCGCGAGCTTCTCCACCAGCCGCCGGTACTTGGGCAGCATGCCCGCGTGGTGGACACCGATGCCGTGCCGGACGTAGCGGGAGAGATTGCGGCCGAACTTCGTGGTGAAGCGGAAGTTGCCGATCAGCTCGGCGATCCGCTCCTTCTCCTCCCGCGTGCACATGTTGATGCTCATCAGCGCCTGCGCCCGCTCCACGGCCTGCGCCTGCGTGAAGTGGACGATGTAGACGGGGGCCTGCCGGGCCGCCAGCAGATCGGTGAGCGTCTCGGTGAGCGGCGTGTAGCGGAACTCGTAGGAGAGGGGCACGGGCCGGGTGGCCGAGCGGACCACAGCCGTGGGGCGCCCGGTGCGACGCGCGAGGTCCTTCTCGAAGAAGGAGACGTCACCGAGCGTGGCCGACATCAGGACGAACTGGGCCTGCGGCAGTTCCAGCAGGGGAATCTGCCAGGCCCAGCCGCGGTCCGGTTCCGCGTAGAAGTGGAACTCGTCCATGACGACCTGGCCGATGTCCGCGTGCTTGCCGTCACGCAGCGCGATCGACGCCAGGACCTCGGCGGTGCAGCAGATGACGGGGGCGTCGGAGTTCACGGAGGCGTCGCCGGTCAGCATGCCGACGTTCTCGGTGCCGAAGATCTTGCACAGTTCGAAGAACTTCTCCGACACCAGCGCCTTGATCGGGGCCGTGTAGAAGGTGACCTCGTCGCGGGCCAGAGCGGCGAAATGGGCGCCCGCCGCGATCATGCTCTTGCCGGAGCCGGTGGGCGTCGACACGATCACGTTCGCCCCGGAGACCACCTCGATCAGCGCCTCCTCCTGATGGGGGTAGAGCGTGAGACCGCGATCCTGGGCCCACGCCTCGAAGGCTTCGTACAGGGCATCGGGGTCGGCGGTCCGCGGCAGCTGATCGATGAGGGTCACGCACCCATCTTGCCTGGCCTCGGCCGTGATGGGGGAATCGGCTGTCCGTGTGAAGATCACGAACGCTACGCTGGGTCGCCGACGAGGCATCAGCGGACCCGGACAACTGCACAGCGGCACACGAGGAATGGGGCGGGCAACGGCGATGATGGGACCAGCACACTCACTGTCCGGCGCCGCGGCGTGGCTCGGCGTCGGGGCGGCGACCGCCGCCGCAGGGCACTCGATGCCTTGGCCGGTGCTGCTCGCCGGAGCCCTGATCTGTGCCGGCGCGGCGCTCGCCCCGGATCTCGACCACAAGGCGGCCACCATCTCCCGGGCCTTCGGACCGGTCTCTCGGGGGCTGTGCGAAATCGTCGACAAGTTGTCGTACGCGGTCTACAAGGCCACGAAGAAACAGGGCGACCCGCGCCGTTCCGGGGGGCACCGCACGCTGACGCACACCTGGCTGTGGGCGGTCATGATCGGCGGAGGCACCTCGGTCCTGGCCATCACGGGTGGTCGCTGGGCGGTCCTGGCGATCCTCTTCGTGCACATGGTGCTGGCCATCGAGGGCCTGCTCTGGCGCGCGACCCGCGGCTCCAGCAGCGACGTGCTGGTGTGGCTGCTGGCCGGGACCAGCGCGTGGATCCTGGCCGGGATACTGGACAAGCCGGAGGGGGGCGCGGACTGGCTGTTCACCGCACCGGGCCAGGAGTACCTGTGGCTGGGTCTGCCGATCGTGCTCGGCGCGCTGGTGCACGACATCGGGGACGCGCTGACCGTCTCGGGCTGCCCCATACTCTGGCCGATACCCGTGGGCCGCAAGCGCTGGTACCCCATCGGCCCGCCGAAGGCCATGCGGTTCCGGGCGGGCAGCTGGGTGGAGCTGAAGGTGCTGATGCCGGCGTTCATGCTGCTCGGGGGAGTGGGCGGCGCGGCGGCGCTCAACTTCATCTGAGGGACGGTCTGAGGCACGAGGGGTATCCGGCCCGCTCAGCCGGCCGCGTCGGCACCCTGGCCCTCGCCTGGGCCGTAGCGCCGCTCGAAGCGGGCGACCCGCCCCTCCGAGTCCACCGTGCGCGCCTTGCCCGTGTAGAAGGGGTGGCTCTCCGAGGAGATCTCCACGTCCACCACCGGGTAGGTCTCGCCGTCGTCCCACTCGATGGTCCGGTCGCTGGTCGCGGTGGACCGGGTGAGGAAGGCGTACCCGGCGCTGCGGTCACGAAAGACGACGGGCCGGTAGTCGGGATGCTTGTCCTGCTGCATGGTTGCTCCTCGTACGGCGTGGATCATCGGGGCGACGGCACGCGAACGCCGTCGTCGGTGGCGTCAGCCGGGCAGGGAGTCCTCGTCGACGACGTGCATCGCGGCCTCCTCGGCGGAGGCGGCCGCGCCGTCGATGCCCACGTCCAGGGCGACCAGCGCCGGCTCCTCGTCCTCGTGCGCCCCCTCGTCGGGTGCCACGAGCCGGCCGGAACGGTCCGCGCCGACCTCGTTGTCCAGCAGTTCCCCGTCGGTGCCCTCGGAGTCGCCCAGTCCGTCGCCGTCGGGTGCGAGCACATCCGGCCGTTCCTCGGCGAGCCGCTGCTCCAGGGTCTCGCCCCGCTGCCGTTCGGCGGCCGTCACACCGGTGTGCTCCACTGCCCAGGGGCGCTCGGGCGGGGACCAGCCCCGGTCGAGAGGATCGGTGACACCGTCGTACTCGAGGGTGTCCTCGCCGTCGAGCAGACCGGTGTCCTCCCGCTGCTCGGATCCGTCGGGCTGGTAGACGTCATCTCCCCATCCGTCGGCGCTGTTCACGGGTACCTCCAGGGGGTGGGGACGGGCCCCTTCTCGCCGTGGACCGCGGCGGGCCGCCGCTGCACGGGGCACAGGCGTCACCCGTCTCGGAACCGCACGGTTCCCGGGCTCACCCCGAGCCGGTGCCTCCTCCCAGACTTCCACTCCCTTTCGGGACCGCGCAACGCCACGGCCGTCGAGCGGCGCCCCGGCGCCCGCGTCTCCCAGCACCCCGGCACCCCCGACTCACCGGCCGGCCAGAGGCCCGCCCCGGCCGAGCAACGGGCGGGACCGTGCCGGGCCCGGCCGGGCCCGACCGACCTCCGGCCTGCTCCGTCCGGGTACCGGTCGTGTGCCACCGGGCCTGCCGCGCCCTGCCGAGTCCCCGTCGGTTTCGGCCGGGCGCCGGCGGGGGTGGTCCGGGCGCCGGTGGGCTTTGTCCGGGCGACTGTGGCTTCGACCGGACTTCCCCGTTTCCGGCCAAGCACCGCCCGCCCCCCGGAGGACCAGTGGGCCCCGGCCAAGCACCCCCCCGGAGCACCGGTGGGCCCCGGCCGAATACGGCAAGCACCCGGCTGCGCACGACTAGTGCCCCAGCACGACCAGCGCCCCGGACGAGTACCGACAGCGCCCCGGCACCCCCGACCGCGGTTCAACCGCCACCCGCCACATCCGGCGACCCCGGTCACGGTCCGGTGGCGCGTATCGCCTCGCCCGGGCCGCCGACGAGTGGAGCGTGATCATCCGTGCCACGACCGCCACAGCGCCGCGTAGGCGCCGTCCGCCGCGACGAGCTCGTCGTGGCTGCCCAGTTCGCTGATCCGGCCCTTCTCGACGACGGCGATGACGTCCGCGTCGTGGGCGGTGTGCAGACGGTGGGCGATCGCGACCACCGTGCGGCCGTCCAGGACCCTGGCCAAGGACCGTTCGAGGTGGCGTGCTGCCCGCGGGTCGAGCAGGGACGTCGCCTCGTCCAGCACCAGGGTGTGCGGGTCGGCCAGCACCAGACGGGCCAGCGCGATCTGCTGGGCCTGGGCGGGGGTGAGCGCGTAGCCGCCCGAGCCGACCTCGGTGTCCAGGCCCTCGTCGAGAGCGCGGGACCAGTCGTCCGCGTCGACCGCGCCCAGCGCCGCCCACAGCTCGGCGTCGGTGGCACCGGTCCGGGCGAGGCGGAGGTTGTCGCGCAGGGAGCCCACGAAGACGTGGTGCTCCTGGTTGACGAGGGCGACGTGCGAGCGGACCCGTTCGGCGGACATCCGGGACAGCTCCGCGCCGCCCAGGGTGATCCGGCCGTCGCGGGGACCGTAGATGCCGGCCAGCAGCCTGCCCAGCGTGGACTTGCCGGCGCCCGAGGGGCCGACCAGGGCGAGCCGCGTGCCGGGGGCGACCTCCAGCGAGACCTTGCGCAGGACGTCCACGCCCTCGAGGTAGCCGAAGTGCACGCGGTCGGCGTGCACGTGCCGTCCGTCGGGAGCCAGAGAAGGGTCACCGGCGTCCGGCTCGATGTCCCGCACACCCACCAGCCGGGCCAGGGACACCTGCGCCACCTGGAGCTCGTCGTACCAGCGCAGGATGATGCCGACCGGGTCGACGAGCATCTGCGCGATCAGTGCCGCGGTGGTCAGCTGACCGACCCCGATCCAGCCTTGCAGGACGAACACACCGCCGATCAGCAGAACGGAGGCGAGCACGGTCACATGGGTGACGTTGATGACCGGGAAGAGCACCGACCGCAGCCAGAGTGTGTACCGCTCCCAGGCCGTCCACTCCTTGATCCGGCGCTCCGACAGTTCGATGCGACGGGTGTCCAGGCGGTGCGACTCGACGGTGCGCCCGGCGTCCACGGTCTCGGCGAGCGCCGCGGCCACGGCGGCGTACCCGGCGGCCTCCGAGCGGTAGGCGGAGGGCGCTCGCCGGAAGTACCAGCGGCAGCCGATCACCAGCAACGGCACCGCGACGAGCACCGCGGGCGCCAGCGGCGGAGCCGTGACCACCAGCCCGCCGAGCAGCAGCACCACCCACACCACGCCGATGGCCAGCTGGGGCACGGCCTCGCGCATGGCGTTGGCGAGCCGGTCGATGTCGGTCGTGATCCGGGAGAGCAGGTCGCCCGTGCCGGCCCTCTCCAGCACGCCGGGCGGCAGCCCGACCGACCGCACGAGGAAGTCCTCGCGCAGATCGGCCAGCATCCGCTCGCCGAGCATGGCCCCGCGCAGCCGCACCTCCCGCACGAACACGGCCTGGACGGCGAGCGCGAGCACGAACACCGTGGCCGTGAGGCCGAGGTGCAACTCGCGTGCGTCGTCCGACACCCGCTCCACGAGCCCGCCCAGCAGGTAGGGGCCCGCCATCGAGGCGATCACGGCGACGGTGTTGACGCCGACGAGGAAGAGGAACGCGCGGCGGTGCCGGCGCAGCAGTTCTCCCGCGTACGCGCGTACGGTCGCGGGCCCGCCGACGGGCAGGGTGCTCGCCGTCGTCGGGGCCGCCGGGTCGTACGACGGTGGCGCGACGCCGATCATGCCGTCTCCTCGATCTCTTCCAGTCGGTGCAGTACGTCGTCGTCGCCGAGGACGTCGTCGTCCAGGGTCTTGTCCTGGCCCTTTCCCAGGCCCTTGTCCAGGGTCTTGGCCGGCTGCGGCTGGTCTCCGGCCGGCGTCCCGTCCCCGTGGGCCGCGGTCTCCTCGTCGGTCTCGCGCGTCACCACCGTCCGGTACCGGGGCTCGGTGTGCAGCAGTTCCCGGTGCGCGCCGACCGCCGCCACCTCGCCGTCGTGCAGGAACACGATCCGGTCCGCGCGGTCCAGCAGCAGCGGCGACGAGGTGAACACCACCGTGGTGCGTCCGGCGCGCAGGGTGCGCACCCCCTGCGCGATCCGTGCCTCGGTGTGCGAGTCCACGGCGGAGGTCGGTTCGTCGAGGACGAGTGCCTCCGGATCCGTGATCAGGGACCGGGCCAGCGCCAGCCGTTGGCGCTGGCCGCCGGACAGCGAGCGGCCCCGCTCCGTGATGCGGGCGTCCATCGGGTCGTCGGCGCCGAGTGATCCCTGGGCGAGTGCCGCCAGTACGTCGTCGCACTGGGCGGCGGCCAGCGCGTCCTCGGCGCCGACCGCGCCGGAAGCGGGCACGTCGAGCAGCTCACGCAGTGTGCCGGAGAGCAGCACCGGGTCCTTGTCCTGGACCAGGACCGCGGTGCGCGCGGACTTCAGCGGCAGCTCGTCGAGCGGCACCCCGCCCAGCAGGGCCGACGTGCCCTCTTCCGACGGGTGCCCACCGAGCCGTTCCGCCAGGCGCCCGGCCTCGTCGGGGTCGCCGCACACCACGGCGGTGAACCGGCCCGCCGGGGCGAGCAGACCGGTGGTGGGGTCGTACAGGTCCCCGGCCGGGACCTCGGCAGCGCGCGACCCCGCGGTGTCGGTGGCCCGTTCCAGCGCCAGCACCCGGGCGGCCCGCTTGGCCGAGGGCCGGGAGAAGGAGTACGCCATGGCGATCTCCTCGAAGTGCCGAAGCGGGTAGGTGAGGATCATGACCGAGCTGTAGACCGTGACGAGTTCACCGACGCCGATGCGGCCCTCGCGGGCGAGGTGGACGCCGTGCCACACCACCGCGATCAGCAGCAGTCCCGGCAGCATTACCTGGATCGCGGAGATCAGGGACCACATGCGGGCGCTGCGCACGGCAGCGTGGCGCACCTCCTGGGAGGCGCTGCGGTAGCGGTCGAGGAAGAGTTCCTCACCGCCGATACCGCGGAGCACGCGCAGCCCCGCGACGGTGTCCGAGGCCAGTTCGGTGGCGCGGCCGGCCTTCTCGCGCTGGATGTCGGCCCGCCGGGTGGCCCGGGGCAGCAGGGGCAGTACCGCGAGGGCGAGCACCGGCAGGCCCAGGATCACGACGACGCCGAGCGCCGGCTCGTAGACGACCAGGGCCACACAGACCAGCACGATGGTCAGCGCCGCCGCGGTGAAGCGGGAGACGGCCTCCACGAACCAGCCGATCTTCTCGACGTCGCCGGTGGAGACGGCCACGACCTCACCGGCCGCGACGCGCCGGGTCAGCGCCGAGCCCAGCAGCGCGGTCTTGCGGGCCAGCAACTGCTGGACGCGGGCCGCGGCGGTGATCCAGTTGGTGACGGCGGTGCGGTGCAGGAAGGTGTCGCCGATCGCGTTGCCGGCGCAGCACAGCACCATGACACCGCCGGCGACGGCGAGCTGGGTGCCGGAACGGTCGACGACGGCCTGGATGGCGAGACCGACGCAGAACGGCAGGGCGGAGACGGAGGCGAAGTGCAGCAGGCCCCAGGCCAGTGACTTGAGTTGTCCACCCAGCTGGTTGCGGAACAGCCACCACAGGAATCGGGGCCCCGAGCGTGCGTCCGGCACCCCCGGGTCGGGAAACGGAAGGTCTTGGATCTGCATGACGTCCCAGTGGCTCGTGTCAGGGGGTGCCGTTGCAATACGGCATCGAGAGGCTGCAAACCGTGAAAGGTTCGCGTCGCGCAGTGCCGAAAATCAAGCGGTTTTCCGCG
Source organism: Streptomyces sp. NPDC096048 (assembly GCF_044763415.1). NCBI lineage: Bacteria > Bacillati > Actinomycetota > Actinomycetes > Kitasatosporales > Streptomycetaceae > Streptomyces > Streptomyces sp. NPDC096048. Next base: position 363,166 of record NZ_JBIWGG010000004.1, on the reverse strand, counting down.
GCGGGGTACGAATCCGGCTGCCGCCCGCCGCACCGCTCCGGCACCGGAGCGGTGCGAGTGCGACCATGGACCGATGCGGAGCGGTGGTGCACGGCGTACGGCGGTCGCGATGGTGGCCCTTGGATCCCTGATGACGGCGCTGTCCGCGTGCGGTGGCCCGTCCGAGCGCGGCTCGGACGCCCCGGCGAGCGATCCCGCCGACGACGGAGCGGGCCGCAGCAGTGCGACCACGGCCGACCCGACACGGATCCCCGGCGTCGGCGACCGGCTCCAGCGCCGCATCCCCACGGACTCCCGTCAGGTCGTCGCGGTGTACGGCGACGGCGGCGACTCCGCCGATTCGACGGTGGTGCTGTACACGAAGCAGGGTTCCGCCTGGCACCGCGCCCGCAGTTGGGCGGCGCACAACGGCACGGAGGGCTGGACGACCGACCACCACGAGAACGACAAGCGCAGCCCCGTCGGCGTGTTCACGCTCAGCGACGCGGGCGGCGTCCTCCCGGATCCGGCCCCCGGCACCGGCCTGCCGTACACCCGGTCCGCCGCCTTCGCGGCACCGAGGTGGTGGGACAAGGCGTACTGGCACGACTTCGACTACGTCATCGCCATCGACTACAACCGGGTCAAGGGCACCCCGCCGAACGATCCGACGCGTCCCGAGGGTGCGTCCAAGGGCGGCGGGATCTGGCTGCATATGGACCACGGCAGCGGGACTTCGGCCTGCGTCAGCCTGCCCAAGCCGGCGATGGAGTACCTGCTGCGCACACTTGACCCGGACCGGCACCCGGTGGCGGTCATGGGGGACAGGGCGCACCTCCAGGCCTGAGGGCACGCGACTCAAAGCCTGAGGCCACGCGCCTCAAAGCCTGACGGCACGCGACTCAAAGCCTGACGGCACGCGCCTCCAGGCCTGACGGCGCGACTCCCGGCTACTCCGCCCGACGGCCCGGCCCGGGACAGGGCCCGTCGATCAGCGTGTCCAACAGCCCGCCGAGCACCGCGCGCTGCTCGTCCGTCAGCGGGGCGAGGATCTCCTCCGCCGCGGACCGGCGCGCGCTGTGCAGTTCCCGCAGGGCCGTACTCCCGTCGGGGGTGAGCTCGATCCGGATGACCCGGCGATTGGCCGGGTCCGGGGCCCGGCGTACCTTGCCGGCCGCCTCCAGCGCGTCGACCAGCGTCGTCACCGCCCGGGGCACGACCTCCAGCCGCTCGGCCAGGTCGGCCATGCGGGGCGGCGAGCCGTAGTGCGCCAGGGTGCGCAGCAGCCGGGACTGGGCCGGTGTGATGCCGAGGTCGCGGTGCTCGAGATGGCGCTTCTGGATGCGGTGCACCCGGCGGGTGAGCCGCAGCAACTGTTCGGCGAGCGGGCCGTCGGGATCGGGGGCGGTCATACGGGAACAATATCAGGATGACGTTCATTGTGAGTATAGGTAACAATGAGCTACGATCCAAAAGGTCGCCGGCGTCTCGCGAAGGCGGTGCGCCACCCGCAGTCGTCGCACCTCCGGTCGTCGCACCTCCGGTCGTCTCACCCGCAGTCGTCGCCGGCCTCTCCCCGGCCGACCCCCCGTAGGAGCCCATGCATCCCGATCACGAAACCGCCTGGACCGCACCCGTCGACGCGAAGGGACAGCCGCGGCAGGTGCGTCGTATCCTGCGACTCTTCCAGCCCTATCGGGGACGCCTCGCGATCGTCGGACTGCTCGTCGGTGCCGCGTCGCTCGTCTCCGTCGCCACCCCCTTCCTGCTGAAGGAGATCCTCGACGTCGCGATCCCCGAGGGGCGCACCGGCCTGCTGAGCCTGCTCGCCCTCGGCATGATCCTCGGCGCGGTCCTCACCAGCGTCTTCGGGGTGCTCCAGACGCTGATCTCCACGACCGTCGGCCAGCGTGTCATGCACGACCTGCGCACCGCCGTCTACGGCCGGCTGCAGCGGATGTCCCTCGCCTTCTTCACCCGCACCCGCACCGGCGAGGTCCAGTCCCGCATCGCCAACGACATCGGCGGCATGCAGGCCACCGTCACCTCCACGGCGACCTCCCTGGTCTCCAACCTGACCAGCGTGGTCGCCACGATCGTCGCCATGCTCGTCCTCGACTGGCGCCTCACCGTCGTCTCGCTGCTCCTGCTCCCCGTGTTCGTGTGGATCAGCCGCCGCGTCGGCAGGGAACGCAGGAAGATCACCACCCAGCGGCAGAAGCAGATGGCGGCGATGGCCGCCACGGTCACCGAGTCGCTCTCCGTCAGCGGCATCCTGCTCGGCCGCACCATGGGCCGCTCCGACTCGCTCACCCGCGCCTTCTCCGACGAGTCCGAGAGCCTGGTCGACCTCGAAGTGAGGTCGAACATGGCGGGCCGCTGGCGGATGGCCGTCATCACGATCGTCATGGCGGCCATGCCGGCCGTCATCTACTGGACCGCGGGCATCGCCCTGCAACTCGGTGGCCCGGACGTCTCCCTCGGCACGATCGTCGCCTTCGTCTCGCTCCAGCAGGGACTGTTCCGCCCGGCCGTGAGCCTGCTGTCGACCGGTGTCCAGATCCAGGCGTCGCTCGCGCTCTTCCAGCGCATCTTCGAGTACCTCGACCTGCCGATCGACATCACCGAGCGGGACGGCGCCGTCCACCTCGACCGCGTCAAGGGCGAGGTCCGCTTCGAGGGCGTCGAGTTCCGCTACGACGGCGAGAGCGGCCCGATCCTCGACGGCATCGACATCACCGTCCCCGCCGGCAGCAGCCTCGCCGTCGTCGGCCCGACCGGCGCAGGCAAGTCCACGCTGGGCCACCTGGTGCCCCGGTTGTACGACGTGACGGACGGCCGGGTCACGCTCGACGGGGTCGACGTGCGCGACCTCGACTTCGACACCCTCGCCCGCGCCGTCGGAGTCGTCTCCCAGGAGACCTACCTCTTCCACGCCTCGGTCGCCGAGAACCTGCGCTTCGCCAAGCCGGACGCCACCGACGCGGAGCTGGAGGCGGCGGCGCGGGCGGCCCAGATCCACGAGCACATCGCCGCCCTGCCCGAGGGCTACGACACGGTGGTCGGCGAGCGCGGACACCGTTTCTCCGGTGGTGAGAAGCAGCGGCTGGCCATCGCCCGCACCATCCTGCGCGACCCGCCCGTCCTGGTCCTGGACGAGGCGACCAGTGCGCTGGACACCCGTACCGAGGCCGCCGTGCAGGACGCCATCGACGCCCTGTCCGCCAACCGCACCACGATCACCATCGCGCACCGCCTGTCCACCGTCCGGGACGCCGACCTGATCGTGGTCCTCGACTCCGGACGCCTGGCCGAACAGGGCGGGCACGAGGAGCTGCTGGCGCGGGACGGGCGCTACGCGGCACTGGTCCGCCGGGACGCCCGACTGGAGCCGACAAGATGACGATATGCCGGGTTTGCGTGCGCATGGGGGTTACCGTGCCCGCATGCAGACGAACACTCCGCGACGGAGCACGAGAGGCACCAGGAGAACGATCCGACTGACGCGCCGGGGCCGCATCGCCCTGATCGTGACCGGCGCCGTCGTGGCCGGTACCGCCGTGGCGGTGCCGCTGCTGACGACGGACGAAGAGGGCGAGTCCCGCCCCACGTCCCTGGTGATCCCGGAGGGATGGCGCGCGACCCAGGTCTACGAGGCCGTCGACAAGACCCTCGCCCTGCCCCCCGGCACCACCAAGAAGTCCCTGGCCAAGGCCAACCTCAAGCTGCCGAACGACGCCGAGGGCAACCCCGAGGGCTATCTCTTCCCGGCGACCTACCCGCTCGGCGAGAACCCGACGCCGGAGAAACTGCTGACGGCCATGGTCGACACGGCGCACAAGAAGTTCACCGGCGCGCCGATCGCCGCGGGCGCCCAGCGCAACGCGCTGAACGTCTACCAGGCGGTCACCATCGCCAGCATCGTGCAGGCGGAGGCCGCCGACGAGGAGGACATGGGCAAGGTGGCCCGAGTGGTCTTCAACCGGCTGGAACGCGGGATGCCGCTGCAGATGGACTCCACCATCAACTACGCCCTGGGCCGTTCCAGCCTGGACACCACCACCAAGGACACCAAGATCGACAGCCCCTACAACTCGTACCAGCGCATGGGACTGCCGCCCACCCCCATCGACAACCCCGGCGACGAGGCGATGAGTGCCGCGATCAATCCGACCCCCGGCGACTGGCTGTACTTCGTCACGGTCAAGCCGGGCGACACCCGCTTCACCGCCGACTACGCCGAGCACCAGCGCAACGTCGCCGAGTTCAACCGCCTCCGGGAGAGCGCCTCGAAAGAGGCCGAGGCCACCTGACCGGGCGGGGCGTCACGCGGCGACCGGCGCCTGTTCGGTCAGCAGCCGCCTGATGTCCCGTACGGCCGCGCGTCCGGCCCGGTTGGCGCCGATGGTGCTGGCCGACGGACCGTAGCCGACGAGATGGATCCGCGGGTCGGCGACCGCGCGCGTCCCCTCGACGCGGATACCGCCGCCGGCCTCCCGCAGCCGCAGCGGCCTCAGATGCTCGATGGCGGGCCGGAAACCGGTCGCCCACAGGATGGCGTCCGCGGCCACGTGCCGCCCGTCGCTCCACTCGACCCCGTCGGGCGTGATCCGGTCGAACATGGGCTGCCGGTCCAGCACACCCGACTCCAGCCCCGCCCGGATCGCGTCGTTCAGCGGCAGCCCGGTCACCGACACCACGCTCTTCGGCGGCAGCCCCTGCCGGACCCGCTCCTCCACCAGCGCCACCGCGGCCCGGCCCGCCTCCTCGTCGAAGGGCCCCTCGCGGAATACGGGAGGCCGCCTGGTGACCCACGTGGTGGCCGCGGCGAGCGGGGCGATCTCCAGCAGGTGCTGCGTCCCCGAGGCGCCCCCGCCCACCACGACCACGCGCTGCCCGGCGAACTCCTCGGGACCGGCGTACCGCGCCGTGTGCAGTTGCCGTCCCCGGAAGGTCTCCTGGCCCGGATAGCGCGGCCAGAAGGGCCGGTCCCAGGTACCGGTCGCGTTGATCAGCGCCCGCGTCGACCAGGTTCCGGCCGACGTCTCGACGAGCAGCCGGCCGCCCGTCCCCTCGCGCACCGCACGGACGTCGACGGGCCGCCGTACCCGCAGGTCGAAGGCCCGTTCGTACGCCGCGAAGTACTCACCGACCACCTCGGCGGACGGCCGCGCCGGATCCGCGCCGGTCAGCTCCATACCCGGCAGCGCGTGCATTCCGTGCACCTTGCCGTAGGTCAGCGACGGCCAGCGGAACTGCCAGGCGCCCCCCGGCGCGGGGGAGTGGTCGACCACCACGAAGTCGCGGTCCGGCTCGAACCCGGTGCGCCGCAGGTGATGCCCCGCGGCGAGCCCCGCCTGACCGGCACCGATGACGACGACCTCGATCTCGCGTGTGTTGTTCACGCTTCTACCAACGGAGCGGGGGGCCTCGATCTTCCCCCAGTCCGCCCCAGTCCGCCCCAGAGTGATCACGTGCCCCACGTTCCGCGTCCGGCCCGCCGCGTACGTCAGGATGGGAGGCATGCCGAATGCCTTCACCACCCGAGTCCTGAACCTCGCCACCGGCTCGGCGGAGCGGGTCGCCGACATCACCGGCGACTGCGAGTCCTTCCTGCGCGAGGCGGCGGCCGGTCGCGACGGCCTGCTCAACGTCTTCGTCCCGCACGCCACGGCCGGGATCGCGGTCATCGAGACGGGCGCCGGCAGTGACGACGACCTGCTGGCCGCCCTGCACACCCTGCTCCCCGCCGACGACCGCTGGCAGCACCGCCACGGCAGCCCCGGCCACGGCCGCGACCACGTCCTGCCCGCCTTCGTACCTCCGCACGCGACCCTGCCGGTGATCGGCGGACGCCTGGAACTCGGAACCTGGCAGTCGGTGTGCCTGGTGGACACCAACAAGGACAACCCCGACCGCCAGGTCCGGCTGAGCTTCCTGGGCTGAGGATCAGGCGTCGGACCGTGCCCGTCCCCGGATCACCAGCCGCTTCAGCAGCGGCCACGCCAGCAGCAGCGCGATCACCGCGTACACCGTCACCGCGAACGGCGTGTTGACCAGGCCCGTCACGCTGCCGTCGCTGATCTGCAGGGCGCGGCGCAACTGCTGCTCGGCGTTAGGGCCGAGGATGACGCCGATGACGGCCGGCAGGATCGGCAGCCCGTAGCGCCGCATGCCGAAGCCGATCAGGCCGATGATCAGCAGGATCACCAGGTCGACGACCTCGCCGCCGACGGCGTACGCGCCGACCGCCGCGAAGAACATGATCCCCGCGTAGAGGTAGGGCCGCGGGATGCGCAGCAGCTTGGCCCACACCGGGGCCAGCGGCAGGTTGAGCGCGAGCAGCAGCACCATGCCGACGAAGAGGGAGGCGATCAGACCCCACACCAGCTCGGGTTCGCGTTCGAAGAGCAGCGGGCCGGGCTGGATGCCGTACTGCTGGAAGGCGGCCAGCATGACGGCCGCGACCGCCGTCGTCGGCAGGCCCAGGGTCAGCATGGACACCAGCGTGCCCGCGGCCGAGGCCGACGCCGCCGACTCCGGGCCGGCCACGCCCTCGATGGCGCCCTTGCCCCACTCGTCCTTGTTCTTGGACAGGCGCTTCTCCGTGACGTACGACAGGAACGTGGGGATCTCCGCGCCGCCCGCCGGGATGGCGCCGAACGGGAAGCCGATGAACGGGCCGCGCAGCCAGGACTTCCAGGTCCGCCGCACATCGTCACGGCCGAGCCAGGGAAGGCCCACCGGGATCGGCTCGGCCGCCCCGCGCCGCAGGTGGGCCGCCACCCACAGCGCCTCGCCGATCGCGAACAGGCCGACCGCGACGATCACCACGTCCACGCCGTCCGCGAGTTGCAGCGAACCGAAGGTCAGCCGCTGCTGCCCCGTCATCTGGTCGAGGCCCACCAGACCGATCGTCAGGCCGATCAGCAGGGAGGCCAGACCTCTGATCCGCGACGAACCGAGTACCGACGTCACGGCGATGAACGCCAGCACCATGATGGCGAAGTAGTCCGGCGCGCCGATGTCCACCGCCAGGTCCGCGACCGTCGGCGCCAGCGCCACCAGCAGGATCGTGCCGATCATGCCGCCCGCGAAGTGACCGATGGCGGCGGCCGCCAGCGCCTGGGCGCCGCGCCCCGCCTTGGCCATGGGGTTGCCCTCCATGGCCGCGACCACGGCGGCGCTCTCGCCGGGGGTGTTGAGCAGGATCGAGGTGGTCGAACCACCGAACATCGCGCCGTAGTAGATGCCGGCGAACATGATGAACGCGGCGACGGGGTCGAGACCGTACGTCACCGGCAGCAGCAGTGCCACGGCCATCGCGGGGCCGATGCCGGGCAGCACGCCGATGGCCGTGCCGAGCAGCACACCGACGGCGGCCCACAGGAGGTTCAGCGGCGTCAGGGCCGTACCGAAGCCGTCCATCAGGGAGTTCAAGGCGTTCATGTCAGAGCACTCCCATCAGCGGACCGCCGGGCAGTGGCACTCCGAGCAGCTTGTCGAAGACGACGTAGGTGAACAGGGACAGCACCGCGGCGATCAGCGGATCGCGGTCCACGCGCCGGCTGCCGAGGGCGAAGGCGGCACCCCAGAAGAGCAGCGCTCCGGCGACCGGGAAGCCTGCCGGCTCGATGAGCACGGCCGCGCCGAGGAAGATCCCGGAGAGCAGCAGCACCGTGCGCCAGTCGGCCGGTTCGGACAGGTCGATGTCCTCGCCGCCCTCCGCCTCGCCCCGGCCGCCGCGCAGGACGTCGACGGCGAGCAGTGCGGCGATCACCAGCAGCCCGATGCCGACCACGATCGGGACGGTCCTGGGGCCCACCGGCCCGCGCTGGGTGATGTCGACGTCCATGGTGAGCGCGTCGGTCAGGACGAGCGCACCGAGCGCCAGCAGCAGGACGCACACGCCCAGTTCGGAGTGGTCGCGCAGCCACGAGCGCCGCTCGGCCGCCGGAGCCGGGGCCGGGTCGGGCGCCGGGGAGGAGTCGCTCCGCGTCGTCACAGTCCCAGCTCCTTCAGTACCGACACCACACGCTTGTCCTGGGCCTCAAGGAACGCGCCGAACTCGTCACCGGTGAGGAAGGCGTCGTCCCAGCCGTTCTGGTCCAGGGACTTCTTCCACTCGGGAGAGTCGTGCAGCTTCTCGAACAGGCGGGTCAGCTTGTTCCGCTCCGCCTCCGACAGGCCGGGCGGGGCGACGATGCCGCGCCAGTTGGTGAAGTCCACGTCGTAGCCGGACTCCTTCAGCGTCGGCGCGTCCTTCAGGTCGTCGACCCGCTCGGGGCCGGTCACCGCGAGCACCCTCAGCTCACCGGCCTTGATCTGGTCCAGGTACTCGCCGACGCCGGAGACCCCGAAGCCGACCTTGTTGCCGAGGATCGAGGCGAGCAGTTCGCCGCCGCCGTCGAAGGGGATGTAGTTGACCGACTTGGGGGAGATCCCGGCGGCCTGCGCCATCAGCATCGGCGCGAGGTGGTCGGGCCCGCCCGGCGACGAACCGCCGCCGACGGGGATCTTGCCCGGGTCCTTCTTCCAGGCGGTGATCAGCTCGTCGATCGTCTTGTACGGCGAGTCCTTGCCGACCACGACGACGTCCTGCTCCTCGGTGAGCCGCGCGATCGGCGTGGTGTCGGCGAGGGTCTTGGGCGCGTGGTTGGAACGGGCGGCGCCCACCACACCGAGGCCCATGGACATGGCGAGCTTGCCGTTGCCGTGTTCGCTCACCAGCCGGCTCAGGCCCACGGTGCCGCCCGCGCCGGGCAGGTTGAACACCTCGATGTTGTGCGTGAGCCCGGCGTCCTCGGAGTTCTTCGCGGCCGTGCGGGCGGTGATGTCGTAGCCGCCGCCCGGCGTGTTGGGAACCATGAAGCGCAGGCCGGGGATCTGCGTGCCGGTCTCGGCGTCGCTGCCCGTGGAGAGCAGCGGCGGTCCCGCGAGCACGAGCACGGCGGCCCCGAGCAGGGCAAGGGGGGTGCGCAGGCGCACGTATGACACCACCTGTCGGTCGGGTAGAGCGGTAAGGGGAGAACCCTGTGGGGGAGGGTGACGTGGGCCACATGGTGCCTGCGGACCGGCGGCCTGTCTTCCTTGCGGAACCAAGGGAGGTTGTGGTCTTTGCGGTCACCGCCGGGCCGCCCGGTGGATCACCGGTAGGTCGCCGACGCATCCCCGGTTCATTGCGAAGACAGCACATCCCTTTCCTTCGCCGCAGGTGGGCGCCATGATGGCGAGCCGGCACCCCCGCCCGCCCCCGTCAGCCGAGATCGAGTCAGCCGTGGCCCCCACCTTCCGCCGTCAGACCCTCGCGGGCGAGATGCTGGTCCTCCAGCTCGCCATCGTCGTGGTCGTGCTGCTCGCGGTCGCCGCCGTCTCGCTCGCCCAGTCCAAGGCCACCTTCAACCGCGTCGAGGGCCGCCGGGTCACCGCCCTGGCCGAACAGCTGGCCGCCACGCCCCTGGTCCGCAGCCAGCTCCTGCGCCCCGTGCCGCAGGAGGCCCTCGCCCCGCTGGTGAACTCCACCCAGACCCAGTCCGGGGTCACCTCGGTCACGGTGGCCGACGCCGACGGCCGCGTCGTCAGTTCCACCGACCCCACGCTGATCGGCGGCCGGCTGCCGCGCGGCGGGGACGCCGCCGAGGGACGCGGCTGGTCGGGCCCGCTGACGGTGCACGGCAGCCGTGAGTTGGTCGCCCGGGTCCCGGTGCTCGGCGCCACCCGCGAGACCCTCGGCCGGCACCTCGGCACGGTGATGGTCGGGGAGGCCGACCCGACGGTGTGGCAGCGCCTCAGCGGCGCCTCGTCCTACCTCCTCGCCTACCTCGGCATCGCCAGCGGCCTGGGCGTGGCCGGCTCCTGGCTCCTCGCCCGGCGCGTCAAACGGCAGACCCTCGGCCTGGAGCCGCGCGAGATCGCCGGACTCGCCGAGCACCGGGAGGCCATGCTGTACGGCATCGCCGAGGGCGTGGTCGCCCTCGATCCGCAGCACCGGCTCACCCTGGTCAACGAGATGGGCCGGCGCCTGCTCGACCTGCCCGCCGACTGCGTGGGCGAGAGCCTGGACGCCCTCGGCATCGACGGACGGCTGCGCGACGTCCTGGCCGGGGCCGCCGCGGACGAGGCCGGACCACGCGACGAGGTCGTGGTCCGCCACGGCCGGGTCCTGGTGATGAACCGCATGACCGTCACCAAGGACGGCCGCCCGCTCGGCTCGGTCACCACCCTGCGCGACCGCACCGAGCTGGCCCGCCTGGAACGGGAGATCGGCTCCTTCCGAAGCACCTCCGAGCTGCTGCGCGCCCAGGCCCACGAGTTCGCCAACCAACTGCACACCATCTCCGGGCTCATCCAGATCGGCGAGCAGGACGAGGTCGTCCGCTACATCCGCGGGCTCAACCAGCGCCGCCAGTCCCTGGACGTCACCCTCAGCCGCCGGGTCCGCGACACCGCCGTCGCCGCGCTGCTGACGGCGAAGTCCTCCCTGGCGGCCGAGCGCAGGGTGGCCCTGCGGGTATCCGACCGCACGGCACTCGACCGGCTCGCCCCGGAGGACGCCGCGGACGTGGCGACCGTGGTCGGCAACCTCGTCGACAACGCCATGGACGCCGCCGCGGCGCCCGACGGCGACCACGACGCCTGGGTCGAGGTCGAGCTGGGACAGGACGCCTCCAGCGTCGAGATCGTGGTCCGCGACTCCGGACCCGGCGTGGCGCCGGAACTGGCCCGCGAGGTCTTCTCCCACGGCTTCACCACCAAGGCCGCCCGGCAGGGCGAGCGCGGCATCGGCCTGGCGCTGACCAGGCTGGTCTGCGAGCGTCACGGAGGTGAGATCACGGTGACCAACACCCCCGAGGGGGCCATGTTCACCGCACGCATGACCGTCAGCCACCTCACCGACGCGGTGGCGGAAGGAGCGGCACCATGACGGGAACGAGCGGCCCGACCGACGCGACCGCGACGACCGGGGCGGCTGGGGCGACCGCGACGACCGGGGAGGCTGCGGCGACTGCGACGGGCCGTGCCGTCGGCGCCGCGATCGGCGTGCTCGTGGTCGACGACGACTTCATGGTGGCCCGGGTCCACCGCGCCTTCGTGGAACGCGTCGAGCCGTTCCGGGTCGTGGGGGTCGCCGGTACCGGGGAGCAGGCGCTCGCCGCCGTCGGGGAACTGCGCCCCGACCTCGTCCTGCTCGACCTGTACCTGCCGGACGTCTTCGGCCTCGACGTCATTCCCCGGCTGCGCGCCGCCGGACACGACTGCGACGTCATGGTCATCAGCGCGGCCCGGGAGGCCGAGGCGGTGCGTGGCGCCGTCCGGCAGGGGGTGGTCGACTACCTGCTCAAGCCGTTCGAGTTCGAGGACCTGCGGGTCCGGCTGGAGCGCTACGCCGTCCAGCGGGGCCGACTGCTCGGCACAGTGGTGCGCAGCCAGGCCGACGTCGACCGCGTACTGGCGGGAGCGGCGCCGGCCGCGCCGGTCCCGGCGCTGCCCAAGGGCATGAGCGTGGAGACCGCCGAACTGGTCGAACGCACGCTGCGTGAGGCCGACGGCACCCTGTCCGCCAGCGAGTGCGCGGCGCTGACCGGCGTCTCCCGGGTCAGTGCCCGCCGCTACCTGGAGTACTTCCACACCGTCGGCGGCGCGGAGGTCTCCCTGCGCTACGGGGTGGCGGGCCGCCCCGAACGCCGGTACCGCTTCCGGGGCGCGGTCACCGGCCTGGCGCTCCCGCCCGCAGCGCGTCCATGACGAAGTCGAGGAACCGGGTGGCCCGGGGCTGCCAGTCCTCGCCGGGATCGATCAGCCAGAGACCGCCGATGACGAGGAAGAAGTCGTCCGCGGAGACCCCGGGCCGGATGGTTCCGGCCTCCTCGTTGGCGCGGAGCAGGAGCTGGGCCGCGTCCATGACGGGGGTGGGGCGCGGCTTCTCCGGTCCGCCGGGCGCGCTGGTGACCAGCCGGATCGCGTCGGCCAGACCGGCTTTGGTCATGGCGAACCGGGCGAGGCGGTCCATCCACTCACGCAGGGCCCGCTCGGGCTCCCGCGTGGCCAGCAACTCGGGCGCGGTATCCGCCACCTGCTGCATCTCGTAGCGGTAGATCTCCAGGACGAGCGCTTCGCGGTGCGGGAAGTTGCGGTAGAAGGTGCCCTGTCCGACGCCCGCCTTCTTGGCGATGCCGCTCAACGGGGCGTCCGCGCAGCGCGTCAGCTCCTCCGTGGCCACTTTCAGGATGCGCTCGCGATTGCGCTGGGCGTCCGAACGCAGGGGAGTGTCCGGCTTGTCCCTCTTCGGCTGCGGCACGCGTCCTCCTTCCGGGTTCGTGGCCGAATCCCGTTCTTGCTAAGCGGACAGGTGTCCGTTACGTTTCCAGTGAACGGACAGCTGTCCGGTTATAGCCCACTCTAGCGGCGGAACCGGTCGGCGGACCCGACTGTGCTCGACCCCACTGCCTACAGCCCGTTCTCACTGTCACCGGACATCAACCGTCACCGGACATCAACTGTCACCCGACGTCAACTGTCACCGGACACCACTGTCATCAGACACCAAAGAAGGCTGACCATGGCCCCAGCGCCCTCGTCGACGTCCAGCGCCGTCGTCCTGAACATCAACGGCGAGAAGCACCAGCTGACCGTCGACCACCGCACCACCCTCCTCGACGCCCTGCGCGAGCGCCTCGATCTCACCGGCACCAAGAAGGGCTGCGACCAGGGGCAGTGCGGCGCCTGCACCGTCCTGGTCGACGGGCGCCGCGCCGTCTCCTGCCTCAACCTCGCCGTCGCCGCCGAGGGGCGCGAGATCACCACCATCGAGGGCATGGCCGAAGGCGACCGGCTGCATCCGGTGCAGCAGGCCTTCCTCGACCTCGACGGCTACCAGTGCGGGTACTGCACGCCCGGCCAGATCTGCTCGGCCGTCGCCGTCATCGAGGAACACGCGGCCGGCTGGCCCAGCGCCGCCACCGAGGACGTACGGCCCGAGGCCGGACCGCCACCGCTCACACCGGACGAGATCCGCGAACGGATGAGCGGGAACCTGTGCCGGTGCGGCGCCTACGTCTCCATCGTCCAGGCGGTCGCCCGCGCGGCCGAGGCCGACGGAGCGGCGGCCCCCGAGGGCGACGCGAAGCAGGACGGGACCCCGAAGGAGGCGGCGGCATGAGGGAGTTCGGTTACGAGCGCGCCGACGACGTCTCCGGTGCGGTGGCACTGCTCGCCGCCGATCCGGACGCACGGTTCCTCGGCGGCGGCACCAACCTCGTCGACCTGATGAAGACCGGTGTCGAACGCCCCGCCCTGCTCGTCGACGTCCGCGAACTGCCGCTGGACGGCATCGAGCCGACCGCCGACGGCGGCCTGCGCATCGGCGCGACCGTCACCAACAGCGACCTCGCCGCGCACCCCGAGGTACGCCGCTCCTACCCGGCGCTGACCCAGGCGGTGCTGGCCGGCGCCTCCGGTCAGCTGCGCAACATGGCCACCGTCGGCGGCAACCTCCTCCAGCGCACCCGTTGCGGCTACTTCACCGACGTGAGCAAGCCGTGCAACAAGCGGGTCCCCGGCAGCGGTTGCCCCGCGATCACGGGTGAGCACCACAACCACGCCATCCTGGGCGCCTCCGACCACTGCGTGGCCGTGCACCCCTCGGACATGGGCGTCGCCCTCACGGCCTTCGACGCCGCCGTCGCCTACGAAACCGCCGACGGGACGGGCGAGTTGGCGCTCGCCGACTTCTATCTCCCCGTGGGCGACACACCGCACCGCGAGACCGCCCTCCCGCCCGGCGCGCTGATCACCGGCATCACCCTGCCGCCCGCCACGGTCGCCGCCCGCTCCCGCTACCGCAAGGTGCGCGAGCGTGCCTCGTACGCCTTCGCGATCGGCTCGGTCGCCGCCGCACTCGACGTCGAGGACGGCGTCGTACGCGACGCGCGGCTGGCCTTCGGCGCGGTCGCCTCCCGGCCCTGGCGGGCCCGCGCGGCCGAGGACGTGCTGATCGGCCGACCCGCCGACGGGGAGAGCTTCGCCGCCGCCGCGGACGCCGAACTCGCGGCCGCCAGGCCGCTGCCCGACAACGGATACAAGGTGACCCTCATGCGCAACCTCGTGGTGGCCGTCCTGACCGAACTCGCCGAGGAGGCCGCCCGATGACCACCGCCACGACCGGTCGTACGACGGTGAAGGGCGCCGTCGGCACCGCGCACACGCGCGTGGAGGGCCGCGACAAGGTCACCGGAGCGGCCCGCTACGCGGGCGAGATCCCCTTCGCCGACCTCGCGCACGGCTGGCTGGTGCTGTCCACCGTCGCCCGCGGCCGCATCCGCGAGATCGACACCGACGCCGTCCTCGGCATGCCAGGCGTGCTCGCCGTCCTCCACCACGGCAACGCCCCGCGTGTCGACACCGACTACGTCGGCATGCTGGGCATCCTGCCGGACCCGACCGCCGCCGTCTTCCAGAACGACCGGGTGCCGCACGCGGGCTGGCCGGTCGCCCTCGTCGTCGCCGGTACGCCCGAGCAGGCGAGGGAGGCGGCCGAGGCCCTCGTCGTCACGTACGACGCGGAACCGCACGACGTCACACTCACCGCCGACCACCCCGACGCCTACCCGGGCGACGGACACATGCCCGCCGAGACGGAGAAGGGCGACCTGGCGGCCGGCCTCGCCGCGTCCGCCGTCGTGGTGGACGAGGAGTACACCACCCCCGAAGAGCACCACAGCATGATGGAGCCGCACGCGGCCACCGCCCTGTGGGACGGCGGCCGTCTGGAGGTCGTCGACTCCAACCAGGGCACCACCTGGGTCCAGGGCGAACTGGCGAAGATGTTCTCGCTCGACGAGTCCTCGGTGCGGGTGCGCTCCGAACACATCGGCGGCGGCTTCGGCAGCAAGGGCCTGCGCGCCCACCAGGTCTCCGCCGTGATGGCCGCGACCCTGTTGCAACGCCCGGTCCGGGTGGTCATGACGCGGCGCCAGATGTTCTCGCTGGCCGGTTACCGCAGCCCCACCGCCCAGCGCGTCCGGCTCGGCGCCGACGCCGACGGCCGGCTGCGCGCCCTGGAGCACCGCTCGCTCAACCAGACCTCGACCGTCTACGAGTTCGTCGAGCCCGGCGCCGGTGTCGCCAGGGTGATGTACGACGCCGACGCCCACCGCACGGCCAACCACGTCGTACGGCTCGACGTGCCGTCCCCGACGTTCATGCGGGCGCCGGGCGAGGCGCCGGGGTCCTTCGCGATCGAGTCGGCGCTCGACGAACTCGCCGAACGCTGCGGCGTCGACCCGATCGCCCTGCGCCTGCGCAACGAGCCGGAGGCCGGCCCGGTCTCCGGGCTGCCGTTCAGCAGCCGCAACCTGGCCGCCTGCTTCGACGAGGGCGCCCGCCGCTTCGGCTGGGCCGAGCGCGACCCGCGCCCCGGGGTGCGCCGCGACGGGCGCTGGCTGCTGGGCACCGGAACGGCAGCCGCCTCCTTCGGAGCGGGCGCCGCCCCCTCCACGGCCCTCGTGACCGCGGAGGCGGACGGCACCTTCACCGTGCGGATCTCCGCCGCCGACATCGGCACCGGCGCCCGCACCGCGCTGACCCTGGTCGCCGCCGACGCGCTGGAGGTCACGCCCGAGCGGGTGCGGGTCCGCATCGGCGACAGCGACTTCGGACCGGCGATGATCGCGGGCGGCTCGATGGGCACCCGCTCCTGGGCCTGGGCGATCACCATCGCGGCCGGCGAACTGCGGGAGCGGCTCGCGCTGGGCACGAGCATCCCGCCCGAGGGCATCACCGTACGGTCCGACAGCACCGAGGCGCTCGGCGCCCTCGCGCAGAAGGAACGGCACTCCTTCGGGGCGCAGTTCGCCGAGGTCGCCGTGGACACCGCCACCGGCGAGGTGCGGGTGCGCCGCATGCTCGGCATCTTCGCCGCGGGCCGGATCGTCAACCCGCTCACCGCCCGCAACCAGCTCGTCGGCGGCATGGTCTGGGGCATCTCCATGGCCCTGCACGAGGAGGCGGTCCGGGACCGGGCGAGCGGCGGCCTCTACGGCCCCGACCTCGCCGGCTACCACGTCGCCACGCACGCCGACATCACCGACATCGAGGCGGACTGGGTGGACGACCCCGACCCGGACGACCCCGTCGGCATCAAGGGCGTCGGCGAGATCGGCATCGTGGGCGCCGCGGCGGCCGTCGCCAACGCCGTCTGGCACGCGACCGGCGTACGTCACCGGAACCTGCCGATCCGGCCCGATCGCGTACTGACCTCGGCCGGAGGAGCGGCGGATGCTTGACATCGCCGACCAGCTGAACCGCTGGCTCGCCGAGGGCCGGGAGTTCGCCGTCGCCACCGTCGTCTCCGTCGGCGGCAGCGCACCGCGCGGGCCCGGCGCCGCCCTCGCCGTCGACAGCGAGGGCACGGTGATCGGCTCGGTCTCCGGCGGCTGCGTGGAGGGCGCGGTGTACGAGCTGTGCTCCGACGCCCTCCGCAGCGGCGAGACGGTGCGCGAACGGTTCGGCTACAGCGACGAGGACGCCTTCGCGGTCGGACTGACCTGCGGCGGAGTGATCGACGTGATGGTCACGCCGGTCGGCGCGGACTCGCCCTCGCGGGAGGTGTTCCGGGCGGCGCTGTCGGCCGCCGCCGGGGGCGGTACCGCTGCCCTCGCCCGGGTCGTCGAGGGCCCGCCGGGGCTCCTTGGCCGGGCCCTGCTCGTACACCCCGACGGCTCGCACGAGGGCGGCCTCGGTGGTCACCCCGACCTGGACCGCACGGCGGTGGCCGAGGCCGGGGCCCTGCTGGACGCCGGCCGCACCGGCACGGTCGGCCTCTCGGAGGACGGCTCGCGCTGCCCCGGCGGGCTCACGCTGCTCGTCGAGTCGAGCGTGCCGCCGCCCCGCATGATCGTCTTCGGCGCGGTCGACTTCGCGGCGGCACTGGTGCGGGCCGGCAAGTTCCTCGGCCACCACGTGACCGTGTGCGACGCCCGGCCCGTCTTCGCCACGCCGGCCCGCTTCCCCGAGGCCGACGAGGTCGTGGTCGACTGGCCGCACCGCTACCTGCGGAGCACGCCGACCGACGGGCGCACGGTGCTGTGCGTCCTCACGCACGACGCCAGGTTCGACGTACCGCTGCTGACGGAGGCCCTGCGGATGCCGGTCGCGTTCGTCGGCGCGATGGGCTCGCGCCGCACCCACGAGGACCGCGACCGGCGGCTGCGCGAGGCGGGCCTGACCGAGCGCGAGCTGTCCCGGCTCCGCTCACCGATCGGCCTGGACCTCGGCGCCCGGACGCCCGAGGAGACCGCGCTCTCCATCGCGGCGGAGGTCGTCGCCTCCCGGCGCGGCGGCACGGGCCTGCCACTGACGGGCGGGGTGGCGCCGATTCACCGGGACCTGACCGGGGCGGCCGCCTGACGGGCCCGGCCGGAGTGACTGGCTGGAGCGGCCACCTGACCCGGAGCGGGCAGGGGTGGGGTGCCGGGCGCGGCCCGATGCGGTCGTCGCCCGGCACCTGCTGATCTGGTCGTCGCCCGCCGCGGGCTGATGCGGTCGTCGCCCGACGCGGGCCGATGTGGGTCTGGTCGTCCGAGAGCCGGGCGGAGGCCGCCCGCCCGGCGTTGAGCCCGCGCGATCGCCGCCCCGCAGGGATCGGGCGGGCAGGCGCCCGAAGGGTCAGGGCAGCGTCGACTCGTCGGCCAGGCGGACGGCGCACTCCAGCATCATCGCGTGCACGAAGGCCTGCGGGAGATTGCCGCGCAACTGCCGCTGGCGCACGTCGTACTCCTCGGCGAACAGCCCGGGCGGCCCGCAGGCCGCGCGGGAGCGCTCGAACCAGCGGAACGCGCCGGTCCGGTCGCCGACCCGGTGCGTGGCGAGCGCCATCGTGAAGCCGCAGAGCAGGAAGGCCCCCTCGGCGTCACCGAGCGGCTCTCCGGGGTGTTCGAAGCGGTACAGGTACCCGTCCTCGGCCAGCCGGGACTCGATGTACGCGCGGGTGGCCGCACCGTCGTCGTCCCCGAACGCGCAGCCGCGGGCCATCGGCACCAGCAGCGCGGCCTCGGGCCCGTCGTCGTCGGCGGCCCGCCGCCAGCGACCGCCGGCGTCCAGGCACCGGCGCCGGGTCTCCCGCAGTACGGTGTCGGCGAGTGCGGCGCAGCGCCGGCCCGCCGCTCCGGGCAGCGCCTCCGCCATCCGCCGAAGACCGCACACCACGCTCAGCCGCGAGTGGGTCCACCACCGGTTCTCCAGCTCCCACAGCCCGGCTTCCGGCTTCAGCCACTGCCGCTCCACTACGTCCACCGCGACGGCGGCGGCACGTTCCGCGTCCTCGGTCAGCCGGTCGTGCGCGGCGGCCGCGGCGAAGAGCTGCAGCGCCTCGCCGAAGGTGTCCAGCTGGAACTGGGCGCCCGCGTCGTTGCCCACGTGGTCGGTACCGCCGGGATAGCCGGGAAGCCGCAGCGAGCGTTCCCCGCCGACCGGCTGCCCGTCGACCGTGTAGGCGGGGCGGACCTTGTCGCCGTCCTCGAGGATGCGCTCGGCGACGAAGCGCACGGCGTCGTCGACCAGCGGATGCGGACCGTGTGCGGCGACCGCGAGACCGGCGTAGCACTGGTCGCGGAGCCACGCGAAGCGGTAGTCGTAGTTCCGCCCGCTGTTGGCCCGCTCCGGCAGCGACGTGGTCGCGGCGGCCACCATGCCACCGGAGACGCTGGTCAGCCCGCACAGCACGGCGTACGCGTGCCGGGCGTCGCGTGGCGCGACCAGCCGTGAGCAGTCCGGGACGGCCCGCTGCCACGCGCGTTCCGTGGACCGCCACAACGCGTCGGCGTCGAGCGGCCCGGTCTCCCGCCCCTCGGCCAGCTCCAGCACCAGGTCGTGGGTCTCGCCCTCGCGCAGCCGGAACTCGCCGCACAGTCCACCGCCGGCCCGCCAGACCGCGTCCGGTGCCCCGGCGAGCCGCATCCGCAGCCCTTCCGCCTCGGCCGTCCACACCCCGTGCTCCTGCCGGGGATCGCGCATCCGGCCGTCCCCGAAGCCGGGCCTCGGGTCCAGATCCAGGCACAGCCGTGCCTCGCCCCGCTCCACACGCATCCGGCGCAACAGCACGAGCCGGTCGGTGCGGGCCGGCAGGGCGAGCGCCTCACGGCATTCGATGACGCACTCGGAGGTCACCCACCGGCTCACCCGGATCAGGGTGCCCTCCTCGTAGGAGCCGCCCCAGACGTGCCAGGGGTCGGCCGGCTCCACGTTGAAGTGCCCGGCCCCGCCGATGAGCGCCGAGAACACCGCGTCGTCGTGCCACCGCGGGGCGCACAGCCACACGATCCGGCCCCGGGGATCCAGGACCGCCCCCCGCTCACCGTCGGCGAGCACCGCGTACTCGCGCAGGGCCCAGGGAGGACACGACGGGTCCGGGGCCGCCGCGCGCTGATCGTCGCCGTCCTTCATGGCGCTACGGCTATCCCGGCTCAGGTGACCGAAACGGTGACGTACCCGACGTCACCGGAACGCACGCCGACGGGACGTCCTGTGATGCCCCTCGCCCCGCCCGAGTCCGCCCGAGTCCGCCCGAGTCCGCCCGAGCCGCCCGCCCCGCGGCCGCGCCCGCTCGGGAGTCCCGCCAGGCGACCAGGCACGGCCGGGAGCGTACTGCCGACGCCCCCGCACTCCCGCACTCGGCGGAACCGGCCACGACCGCCCGATGATCCGGCCCGTTCACCGCACGGCACCTCACCCTCGCCCCGCCCGTTCACCGCGTTCCCGCCCGAGCCGGCTCTCCCCGCCGCACCGCTCCGCCGCCCCGATCACCCCGTGCTCGCCCAGCGGCCCCACCGCCCACCCCGCCTCGCGGCAGTCGCGCACGATGCCGGGCAGGGCGCCGAGGGCGGCCCGCCAGCTGCCCGGGGCGGAGACGTGGTCGGTGTCGTGGAGCAGGATCGTGCCGCCGCCACGCAGGTCCGCCGCGACGGTCGCCCGTACCGAGGCGGGCGTGGCGTCCCGCCGCCAGTCCTTGCCCCACGCCGTCCACAGCACCGGCCGCACCCCGGCCCGGCGGGCGGCGGCCCAGCGTCCGGAGGTGAGGATGCCGTAGGGCGGGCGGTACCAGCGCGGGCGGCGCCCGGCGACCTCGCCCACCGCGTGGACGGCACGCGGCAGCTCGCGTGCGTCCCGCGCCGGCGACGGCAGCCAGGGACGGTCGTGCGACCAGCCGTGGACGCCGAGTTCGTGCCCCCGCCGGGCCAGTTCGAGGGCCGTCTCCGGGTGGCGTACGACGTTCTCGCCCAGGACGAAGAACGTGGCCCGTACGCCGAGCGCGTCCAGTACGTCGAGGAAGTGTGGTGTGGACGCCGGATCGGGGCCGTCGTCGAAGGTGAGGGCGATGTGGCCGGGGCGGCCCTGTCCGGCCAGGCCCGGGAACCGGCGCCGGCGCAGCTCCGGCAGCCAGGTCGCGGCCGGACCGATGTGGGCCAGCGCGGCGACGACGACCGGCGCGACGGCGCACGCCGCCGGTCCGGCATGGAACCCTGCATGCATCCGTGTGTCTCCCGCTCCGCTCCGCGGTTCCGCGCAGCTCGGTCATGACCCCCGCCGTTCCTCTTCCCGCCTGCCCGGCCCCGGCCCGTCCCGTGCCGCCGGCGCCGTGTCCCACGCGCCGTGGACCGACGGCGCGCGGGCCAGTCCGACACTGCCGAGCCCGATCAGCGCCACGCCGATCAGTTCCGGCAGCAGCCTCACCCCGAGGGCGATCTGTTCGCCGAACAGCGCCCAGCCCAGGGCGACGCTGGTCAGCGCGTCGCCGAGGGTCAGCGCCGGTTGCGACGCCGCGAGGGTCCCGGCCCGCAACGCGCTCTGCAGCAGCAGGAAGCTGATCACCCCGACCACCGCCGTGGCGTACAGCGGCCACTGGGTCAGGACGGCGCCCACGCCCTGGGGGAACCGGCCGGTGACCTCCTTCAGCAGCCCCGCCGTACCGCCGAACGCCACCGCGGACGCCGACCCGAACAGCGCGGCGCGGGGCGCTCCCCGGACCAGACTGCCGATCGAGGCGAGGACCGTCACCACGCCGAACAGCGCCAGACCTGCCCAGCCCCACCGGCCCGGGGTCGCGGTGTCATGGCCGGCCGACGGCGCGGCGGCGCCCAGGAACAGCGCGAGCCCCACGGCCAGGGCCATGAAAGCCAGCCAGGTCCGCGGGTCGGGACGCCGGTGGAAGACCACGCTCCCGACCATCAGGGTGAACAGCAGCTCGCTGGCCATCAGCGGCTGGACCACGGCCAGGCTCCCCACCGCCAGCGCGGCACCCTGCAACACCGTCGTCAGGGCGAGCAGCGCCGCGCCGCCCACCCAGTACGGGTCGCGCACCAGCCGCAGCAGCGAGCGCACCACCGTGTGGACGGCGCCCGCCCGTTCCTCGTCCTGAGCGGCGGCCCGGCGCTGGAGTACCGACGCCGCCGCGTTGGACAGCGCCGCGAACAGGGCCAGGACGACGGTGAGGACACTCACCGCGGCGCGCTCCCGCTCATCCGGATCTCATCCGAACCGCGCGGCCAGCCGCCGGTACAGCCCCGGAGCAGCGCCCCGCACCCGGCACGGCAGCCGCAGCCAGCCGGGCACGTAGACCTCGTCCCGGCCCCGCACCACCGCGGTCCGCACCGCGTCGGCGACGCGCTCGGCGGGCACCGGCCGCGGCCTGGACCGGAGGTAGGGAGCGCCACGGCGCTCGAAGAACGGTGTGTCGACGACACCGGGTACCACGTGCGTGACGCCCACGCCGGTTCCCCGCAACTCGTAGCGCAGGGCGTCCGCGAAGGCGCCGACGGCGGCCTTGGCCGCCGAGTACACGGCCTCGTCGCGCACCGCCACACTCCCCGCCAGCGATCCGACCAGGACCACCCGCCCCGATCCCGCCGCCACCATGCCCGGCAGTACCAGCCGCACCAGCCGCAGCGTGGCCAGCACGTTGATGTCGAGCACCTCGTCGATGGCGTGCGGGGGCATGTCCACGAACTCCCCGGCCCAGCCGACCCCGGCACCGGCCACCAGGAGGTCCACCGGACCCACCGTGGCCAGCGTGAAGTCGGCGAGCTGCCGGTCGGCGCCGGGCAGGGTGAGGTCCGCGGCGAAGGCGGTGGCCGCGGTGTCCTCGGCGACCTCGCGCAGCCGGGACGGATCGCGTCCGCTGAGCACCAGCCGCCAGCCGCCCTCGTCACTCAGCCGTCGGGCCAGGGCCGCGCCGATGCCGGAGGACGCGCCCGTCACGAGTGCCGTGCGCGTCCGCGTGCCCCGGACGCCGACGGGCTCACGCCGGGGCCTGGCGTGGTCCGCGTCGCGCGCGACGACCTGCGGTCCGGGGGTGGACCGGGGGCGGGAGAACGCATGGACCATGAGACCACCTTGGCTCGGGGCGGACACCGGGGAGAGACCGACCGGACGGTCGGGCTCCGGCGTTCGACCGGACGGGCGGTCACGGAGTATCCCTGGCGGCACGCCCGAAACACCCGCTTGTGTGGCGGTTTGGAACCTGCCGGGAGGGCAACTTGGACCGCTGTGCATCCTCGCAGCTCATCGACGCCCCGCCGGCCCGCGGCCAGGCGCGCCCCCGGGGACGGCAGACGTCTGCTGGTGATCAGCGCGAGCATGGGCGCCGGCCACGACACGGTCGCCGCCGAACTCGTCCGCCGAGCCCGGGAACGCGGTGACGACGCCCTGGTCGTCGACGTTCTCGCGTTGCTGCCGTACGGGCTGGGCGGTGCGCTGCGGCACTTCTACCGCGGGTCGGTGCGCCACTTCCCCTGGGCATACGCCGCCCTGTACCACCTGTTCCTGCGTCCCGGCGCCGGTCGCCGCCCCGGCGGCACGCCCCTGGCCCGGCTCGCCGGGGGCCGGCTGCGCCGGCTGGCCGAGAACACCGGCGCGGATGTGGTCGTCCCCGTCTTCCATCTCGGCGCCCAGCTGACCGGTCATCTCCGCGCACGGGGGCTGCTGCCGGTGCCCAGCGTCGTTCTCGTGATCGACTTCGCTGTCCACCGGCAGTGGCTCCACCCCGGCAACGACCACCATCTGTGCCTCACGGAGCAAGCGGCGCGCGAGGTGCGGGAGAGTACCGGCACGCCCGCGTGGACCTGCGGCCCGGTCGTGGCTCCGGAATTCTTCGCCGACGCGCCTGACGCGCCTGACGCGCCTGACGCGCCTGACGCGCCTGACGCGCCTGGAGTGGTCGGGTGGCGGGGGCTGTTCGACCGTCTCGGTCCCGGGCGGCCCGCCGTGGTGCTGTCCGCCGGCGCCTGGGGAGTGGGCTCGCACCTGGACGCCACCGTCCGGCTCCTGGCGGACCACGGCTTCCTGCCGGTCGTGCTCTGCGGGGACAACGAACGGCTGCGCCGTGAACTGTCCGGTACCCCGGGCGTGGCCGCGCTGGGCTGGGTGACGGACATGCCCGGCCTGCTGCACGCCGCCCGCGCCCTGGTCGACAACGCCGCAGGCCAGACCGCCGTACAGGCGCTCGCCGCCGGGCTGCCGGTCGTGGGATACCGCCCGATACCCGGCCACGGTGCGGACGGTGCCCGGCGGATGGCCGCGCTGGGCGTGTCGGACGTCGCCGAGGACGGGGCCGGGCTGCTCGGCGCACTGCGGCGGCTCACCGCCCCGGGCCCGGCCCGGCGGCAACGGATCGCCGCCGGACGCGCGCTGTTCACGGACGACGCGGTGGCCCGGGTGTGCGCCCTCGCCGACGCCGAGCGCGCACGCCGGTGAGCCGCGCACGCCGGTGAGCCCTCGCACGCCGGTGAGGCCGCGCCCGTTTTCCCGGCCCGGGCGGCGGGCACCCGGCCCGAAGCGTGAACCGGTGGAAGGAGGCGGCGCCGTGGGGCTCGACGAATTCCTGACCCTGGTCCGCGACCGAGGCGAGTACCACAGCAAGGAGGAGGCCGAGCAGGTCAGTACGGCCGTCCTGTGGGTGATCGCGTCCTGTGTCGACCCGGACGAGGCCGCGGGTCTGGCCGCCGACCTGCCCGCGCCGTTGGACGACGCGCTGCGCCTGGAGCGCGGGCGCCCCGAGTCCTTCGGCCGAAAGGAGTTCCTGCGGCGCGTGGCACAGCAGACCGGCGCCCGGCCGCGCACCGCGGAATGGGACGCGGGCGCGGTGCTCTCCACCCTCACCGAGGCGGTGCCCGGCGAACGGGTCGACCGTCTCCTGGCCCACCTGCCCGCGGACTGCGCCGACCTCTTCGGCGGACCCGCGCCGCACTGAGAGCGGCGGCCCCGCGCGCACGCGTTGCAGACGGCCGGAAGCGGGCACCCGGTCCCGGCCGAAGAGGCGGTACCCGCACAGGAGGCAAGGAGCCATGCATGACGGACGGTGAGCAGCGACACGAGGAGCGCGCCGACGAGCGCCAGGACGAACGCGCCGACGAACGCGCCGACGTACGTTACGACGAGGAGGCGGACGCCCCTCTCGGCGGCTACGCGGCGCTCGCGACGACCTTCGCGGCGGGTGTCGGAGTGTTCGCGGTGACCGCGTGGCGCCGCGGGCTGCGCCTGCCCGAGACCGTCCCGGCCTGGGACGTGGCGCTGCTCGGCACGGCGACGTTCAAGGCGTCCCGGCTGCTGACCAAGGACAAGGTCACCAGCTTTCTGCGGGCTCCGTTCACCCAGCGTGAGCGCGAGAGCAACGCCAACGAGGTGATGGACGCGCCGCGCGGCTCGGGCCTGCGCCGCGCCGTCGGCGATCTGGTGTCCTGCCCGTTCTGCACCTCCGCCTGGGTGGCCGGCGGACTCGTGGGCACCTACGCCGTCGCCCCCCGGGCCGCCCGGCTGCTGTGCGCGGGGCTGAGCGCCGTCGCCGTGTCGGACTGGCTGCAGTACGCGTGGAGTGTCACGGAGCAGAAGGCCGAGGAATGACCCCGAGGCGGGCGAGCGGCGAGCGGTCGGGCGCGCCCGCCGGTACGGTTCGGCCCGCCGGTACGGTTCAGTCGCGCTCCGCCTGCTCGGCCCGCTCCGCCCGCTCGGCGTGCAGCTTCTTCACGCGAGCCGTCTCCTTGCGGACGTCGGCCTGGACGGCCTGCTCCCGCTCCAGCCACTGGGGGCGCTCCTGCTTCAGCGCCTCGATCTGCTCCGTGGTGAGCGGTTCCGAGACCCCGCCCCGGTGCAGACCCGCGATGGAGACACCCAGCTTGGCGGCGACCACCGGCCGCGGGTGCGGACCGTCGCGCCGCAGCTCCCGCAGCCACTCCGGCGGGTCGGCCTGGAGCGCGTTGAGCTCGGCGCGCGTGACGACGCCCTCCCGGAACTCGGTGGGTGTGGCCTCGAGGTACACACCCAGCTTCTTCGCCGCGGTCGCGGGCTTCATGGTCTGGGTGTTCTGGTGCGACGTCATGGGGTCAAGGGTATCGAGCGTCTGCGCGACCGCTGACCAGGCCGGGGGACGGCGGCCCGACCACGCCGGGTGACCGCGGGCCCGGCCACGCCCGGTAACCTGGCCGGGTGACAGGCTCGGAAGAACCCCCCTCGTTCCGGCTCGCTTACGTCCCGGGGGTGACGCCCGACAAATGGGTGCGCATCTGGAACGAGCGACTGCCCGGCGTCCCGCTGTCCCTGACCCAGGTCCCCGCCACCGAGGCGGACGGCGTGCTGCTGGCCGGTGACGCCGACGCCGGACTGGTGCGGCTGCCCGTCGACCGCACCCTCCTCAGCGCGATCCCCCTCTACACCGAGACCACGGTCGTGGTGATCCCCAAGGACCACCTCGTCACCGCGGCCGACGAGGTGACCGTGGAGGACCTGGCCGACGAGATCGTGCTGCACCCACTGGACGACGTCCTCGGCTGGGAGCGGCCGCCGGGCCGGCCCGCCCTGGAGCGCCCGGCGACCACGGCGGACGCCGTCGAGCTGGTGGCGGCCGGGATCGGCGTACTGCTCGTGCCCCTGTCGCTGGCCCGGCTGCACCATCGCAAGGACCTCACCTACCGGACGGTCACGGACGCCCCCGAGTCCGGGGTGGCGCTGTCCTGGCCCGAGGACGCGCACACGGACCGGGTGGAGGACTTCATCGGAATCGTCCGGGGCCGGACCGTCAACAGCACCCGGGGCCGACAGCCGGCCCAGGCGCCGGCGAAGGGCGAGCACACCGAAACGGCCTCCGCGCGGCGCAAACCGCCGGCCGGAAAGCAGACCGGCGGCGCCCGGCGCGCCACCGGCGGCGGCACCAGGACCGGAGGCAAGGGCGGCGGCAAGAGCGGGGGCGCCAAGAGCGGGGGCGCCAAGACTGGCGGCACCAAGAGCGGCAGGCGCGGCAAACCCCGCCGCGGTTGACCCGGTCGGCGGTGCCGCGTGTCAGCGGACCGTCGGACTGGGCGTCGGCGCCGAGGTGTTGACCTCCAGCCCCGGCGGCGCGGTGAGGGAGAGCACCGGCTCGCCCGGCTGCGGCGCCGGCGGCGTGAGCTGCACCTCGGGCAGGCTCGGCGGGGCCGACTGCTGGAAGTTGACCTGGTCGAAGTTGACCAGGCCCGTCTTCTCCAGCACGGTGATGTGGTCCAGCACCGTGTCGTTGGCCTGATCGGCCAGCTGCCTCACCAGGCTGTTCTTGGTGTTGGCGCGGATCTTGGCGATGACCGGGAAGATCTGGCCGTGCGTGATGCGCATGATGTTGACCGCGGTGGTGTCGAACTGCTTGCCCGTGGATCCGTCCACGGTCGAAACGAACTGCTGTTGCTGCGGGGAGGCCAGGTTGGGCAGGGTGATGCCCAGCTCGGGCGCGATCCTGCGGCAGGTCGCGTCGAGCCGGGCATGTCCGACGACCAGGTGCTCGCCGGCCTCCACCATCTCCGGTGTCGAGCCCCGCTCCATCGCCATCAGCCCCAGCGGGTGTTCCCACAGCCCGGCGGCACGGACCTTCACCACGAAGTCCCGGTCCGCCTCGGTGAGCGGCCCGTACACCGTGTTGGTGATGACACGGTCCTGAGTACTGGCCGTGTTCCGCACCCCGAGCATGGTCGGGTAGGCGAGCGCGGTGAGGGTGAGGACCAGGGCACCGGCCACGAAGGCGGTCCCTGCCGTGGTGCGCGTGATGCGCATCGTGCCTCCTGGGGCAAGACAGGCTCGGACATCAGGAGGTACGGATACGGGAGGCCGACCGATCACTTCCGCGGGTAAAACTTGCTCCGACTCGCTCCCGACTCGTTCCCGACTCGTTCCTGTCAGTCCGCGTACGACGCCTTCCGCGCGGTCCGCACCACCCGCTCGCCCTCGTCGCCCCCGAGCAGCCCGGCCTCCACCCACGCCTCCACCGTGGACCGCACGTGTGCCACCAGCGCGCCCTTGCCGCGGAACGGGGCCGCGGCCCAGATCTCGTCGAGCAGCGTGGTGCCGTCGCCCTTCGCCGGGTTGGCGACGCCCGAGTCGGTGCCGCCGAGGACCACCCGGGGTTCCGAGCGGCGGAAGTAGGCGTGCGTCGGCTCCTCGGTCCCCTCGGCGAACGGCACCCACTCGGTGCCGTCCAGCGTGAAGTGGAGCGGCTCGCCGGACACGGGCGCCAGCGTGGGCAGCAGGTCGCCGGAGAGACCCGCGTTGCCGTACAGCCCGCACTCCAGGTGATCGGTGGCCGGGTCGCGGGCGACCAGGTTGACCGGCCCGTAGAACAGGGCCTGCAGCGACGGGTCGTCGAGGGTCTTCTCCACCCGCAGCCGGAAGGGCATCCGGATGCGCACGGTGTCGCCCCGGCGCCAGGCCCGGGACACGGTGAAGTAGCTCCCCGGCGTCGGAGTCCCCGGCACGGTACGCCCGTTGACGGTGACGTGGAAGCCGGCCGTGGCCCACGACGGCACCCGCAACCGCAGCGCGAAGGAGGCGCTGCCGCCGCCGATGACGAGGGTGCTGCCCTGCTCCCGGGGATAGTCCGTGCTCTGGGTGACGGTGACTCCCCGCTCGGCCCAGGTCAGGGTGGAGCGGCTGTAGAGGTTGACGTACAGGGCGCTGCCGTCGGCCGCGGCGAAGTACACCGAGTCCTGGTACTTGGTGGCGCTCTCCATCCCGGTGCCCTCGCAGCAGGTCGTGCCCTGCTTGGGGGTGTAGTCGCGCACGTGGCCGGGCGTCAGTCCGACGAAGTAGGTGACGAGCGGCTTCTCCGCGTCCGGCTCGTCCTGCTTGGAGCCGAGCACCTGGTTGTACAGGGTCCGCTCGTAGTAGTCCATGTACGCCGGTTCCTGCTCGTGGAAGAACAGCGTCCGGCTCAGCTTCAGCATGTTGTACGCGCAGCAGGTCTCGGCCGTGGTGGCCCCGATCGTGCCCGCGACCACGTCCCGGCCCTTCCAGAACTCGCCCGTACTGGTGCCGCCGATGGCGTACATGCGGTGCGGCACGACCATGCTCCAGAAGTTCCTCGCCGCCGTGAGGTAGCGCTCCTCGCCCGTCTCGTCGTACAGGCGCACCAGGCCGGTGAAGATCGGTATGTGCTGGTTGGCGTGCAGGCCGTCGAGGACGTCGGTGTCCGCGGCGCAGGCGTCGATCAGCCGGTCGAGGTCGAACAGGCGGGCCAGCGCGAGGTGCTCCGCCTCGCCGGTGACCGCGTGCAGGTCGCAGACAGCCTCGACGATGCCGCCGAACTCCCCGCTGGAGAAGATGCCCCACATCCGCTGCAACGTGGCCGCGGGCAGCTTCGACAGGCGGGAGTACATCCAGTCGCACATGCCCGACGCGAGGTCCAGCGCCCGTTCGTCGCCGGTGGCGAGGTGGGCGTCCAGCAGGCCGCGGAGGATCTTGTGCGCGGTGTAGTACGGCGCCCAGACCTTGGTGTAGTCGCTGGCGGTCATCGACTCCAGCTCGATGAACTGCGTCTCCGGGTAGGCCGCGAGGAACCCCCGGTGGCTGGGCCCGCCCCAGGTGCGGCGCAGTGTGGCCGTCAGTCGCCGGCCGGAGGCGTCCGCGAAGGTCCCGCCGGCGGTCTCCTCGAAGGCGTACGACGCCAGGTCGCCCCGGCCCGCCGGTGTCTCGGCGGCGCGGCTGTCCCGCAGCGCGGCGATCTCGGCGGCGCTCAGGGCCCGCGACCAGACGTCGAACTCCGCGAAGGCGCCCGCGAAGACGGGATCGGCGGGGTAGTGCGAGCGGCCCAGCCAGTGGTGCGCGAGCGGGCCGAGGGTCGCCGGGGTCAGGGTCATGGCCGTGTTCCGGGCCACGGCGGCGCCGTCGACGTAGAGGGTGCCGGTGCCG
This sequence comes from Streptomyces sp. NPDC096048, assembly GCF_044763415.1. Classification (NCBI taxonomy): domain Bacteria; kingdom Bacillati; phylum Actinomycetota; class Actinomycetes; order Kitasatosporales; family Streptomycetaceae; genus Streptomyces; species Streptomyces sp. NPDC096048. Next base: position 333,994 of record NZ_JBIWGG010000004.1, on the reverse strand, counting down.
TCCGCGAGGGTCACGGCCAGGTGGCTCCACTCGTCCAGGGGCAGCGCCGCCGTGCCGTCGAGGCCCTGCTCGCCCGCGGCACCGCTGTCGGTGAGGGCGAAGCGCGGCACGCCGGCCGCGTTGCGGGCGGCCAGGTAGAGGTAGCGGTTGGTGTCGTCCCCGAAGTCGAGGACGCGGGCCCAGTCGCCGTCGTGGGTGGGCTTCACCCAGGCGGCCAGCGTGACCGCCGGGGTGTCGCCCAGGACACCGGCGGGCAGGTCGACGTACTGGTGGGAGCCGCGCACGTTCTCGGCGGCGGTGCCGAAGCGGCCCTCCGTGCTCAGCACGGCGGGATCGTGGCGCAGGGCCTCGCGCACCTCGGTCAGCGCGCCGACCATGGCGCCGATCCGCTCGGCGAAGACCTGTTCCCCGGTGCCGCGGTACGCCTGGGACAGCGTGGTCAGGAAGTGGCCGGTGTAGTGACCGCGCAGGTTGCCGTTGGCCTCGCCGTCCAGGCCCTCCCAGCCGCCGGGGGCGACGGCACCGAGGGTGGACAGGCCGGCGTTGGCGCGGAAGACCTGGAGCAGCCGGTTCACGTCGTAGCCGCGGGCGTGGTCCAGCATCAGCCGTCGCTTGTCGGCGAAGACGCCCCGCCCGAGCGTCACCTCCTCCAGCCCGAAGGGCCGTACGGACCAGGCCGCCGGTGCCCCGGGGCCCGCGAACGCGGTCGGTGCCTGTGGCGTGGCGCCGGGCCGGCCGCTCGCCGCGTACGAGACCGGGGACGAGACGGCGGGCGTGCCCGCGGCGATCGCCGTGGCCAGCAGCAGGGTCCGCCGGGAGAGGGGCGCTGCCATGTGCTCCTCGATTCTTTCGAGATATCGAACGGCGTTCGGAAGATCGTCCAGAAGATAGGCAGCGCGTAAGGGAGCGTCAACGTTACCGGCGAGTACGGTCACGGGCGTCCGGTACGGACGGGCGTCCGGTACGGTCACGGGCGTCCGGCTGGGTCACCCGCGCCGCGCGCACGAGCCAGGCGTACGCCGCCCGCGCGGTGAACTCGCCCTGCCCGCCGCGCAGCAGCAGCCCGGCGGTGGCGAACTCGGGGGCGTCGGCCTGCGCGGCGACGTACGGGATCGCGATGCAGCGCATCCCGGCCGCGTACGCCGCGGCGGCCCCGGGGGCGGCGTCCTCCAGAACCACGCAGTCGGCCGGGTCCGCTCCGAGCCGGCGCGCCGCCTCCAGGAAGACGTCGGGTGCGGGCTTGCCCCGCGCGACCTCGTCGGCCGAGACGACCGTGCGCAGATGCGCGTCCAGGCCGGTGCGGGACAGGATCGCCTCGATGGCCTCCGGCGAGGAACCCGACGCCACCGCCAGTGGCACGCCCGCGCCCGCCAGCAGCTCGACGAACTTCCGCATCTCCGGGTACGCGCGGGCGGAGGTGCGGGCCAGCTCCAGATAGTGGCGGTTCTTGACGGCGAGCAGTTCCTCCACGGGGGCGCGCAGCCCGTACCGCCGCTTCCAGTCGGCGACCGTCTCCCGGGTGCTGATGCCCACGTATCCCTCGTGGTCCGCCCAGGTGAAGTCCGGTACGCCGTACTCGGCGAGGGTCTGCCGGCCCGCCTCGTAGTAGTTCGGCTCGCTGTCCACGAGCGTTCCGTCGAGATCGAAGACGACCGAGATGCCGCCGAGAGTGCTCATGAGGTCCAGCATGCCAACGGCCCACAAGGACCCGGGGAGGGATGCGGGGACCCGGCGATCACTTTCGCGCTGTGCGCCCGATCGACTCCACCAGGGGCAGCAGCCGGTGCGGGACGCGCTCCCGCAACGCCACCTCGCTGCGGGTGCGGACCACGCCCGGCAGGCTGATCAGCTTCTGGACCACGTCCTCCAGGTGTGCGTTGTCGCGGGCCACGACCCGCGTCAGCAGGTCCCCGCCGCCCGTGATGGAGAAGGCCTCCACGATCTCCGGGACGGCCGCCAGCGCCTCGCCCACCTCGTCCAGGTGGCCCTGGGTGACCTCGATATGCACGAAGGCGAGCACCGGGTGGCCCAGTGCGGCGGGGGAGAGGGACGGCGCGGTGCCGGTGATCACGCCGTCCCGCTCCAGGCGGTCGAGCCGGGCCTGGAGCGTGCCGCGGGCGACGCCGAGGAGACGTGCGTACTCGCGCACGCTGGTGCGCGGCTGCTCCAGCAGCAGCCGCAGGATGCGGGTGTCGAGTTCGTCGACGGCCATGGCGCCCGGGTCCCCTCGTCGGCCATTGGCTCTTCGGTGGCCGTAGGAATGCCGTGATCACTGTACCAATGGACCACTCCAGCATGAGCCTGTTGAGCCAGTGGTGGCAGAGATGCTCCTATAGGAGGGTCGATGGCGCTGCGGATCCCGCGGCGCCTTTTTCATGCCAGTGACGTGACCAGTGACGTGCCAGTGACTCCGGTCAGTGTGCGCCAGTGCGCGAGGGGGCGGTAAGCAGTGCTGAAGAGGGTGTTCGTGAGTCCGGATCCGGGACGGTCCCGGCTGCGGTTCGCCGCGCGGGCCGTCCTCGGCATCGGGTTGGCCGTCGTCGTCTGCGGCCTGGCCGGTACCTCCCTGGTGGGCGCCGTCATCGGCGGGCTCGCCGCACTGCTCGCGCTGTTCACCGTCACCGACGCCACCGTGCGCGGGCAGGCGGTCACCACCGCGCTGCTGCCGGTCGTCGGACTGCCCGTGCTGACCGCCGCGGCCGCCCTGCACGACCTTCCCGTGGCCAGGGACCTCACCTTCCTCGCCGTCGTCGGCGCGGGCGTGTACGCCCGGCGCTGGGGCCCGCGCGGGCACAGCCTCGGCGTGTTCGCGTTCATGACCTTCTTCATCGCGCAGTTCCTGCACGCGACCACGGACCGGCTGCCCGAGATGTTCGCCGCCGTCCTGCTCTCCGTGGCCGCCGCCGCGGCGGTGCGCTTCGGCCTGTGGTGCTACGAACGCCGCCTGCCCCCGCCCGCCGCCCCCGCACCGCCGGCCGGCACCGGACTCGCCCGGATCACCACCCGCCAGGCCGTCCAGGCCACCGTCGGCGCCGCCTTCGCCCTGGTCGTGGGGCAGCTGGTGTCCGACGAGCGCTGGTACTGGGCCGTCGGGGCCACCTGGTGGGTGTTCGTCAACACCACCTCGCGCGGCGAGACCCTGGTCCGCGGCTTCCGCCGGGTCCTCGGCACCGTCGTCGGCATCGGTCTGGGCTTCCTGATCGCCGTCCCGCTGGCCGGATCCGCGGTGCCCACGGCCGTGCTCGTCGCCGCCTGCGTCTTCGGCATCTTCTACACCGCCGCGGTCTCCTACACCTGGATGATGCTCTGCGTGACCCTGCTCGCCGAGCTTCTGTACGGCCTCCTGGACCTGCTCAGCCCCGGCCTGCTCGCCCTGCGGCTCGTCGAGACCGGCGTGGGCGCGCTCGGCGCCGTACTCGCGGTGCTCGTCGTCCTGCCCGTCACCACGCACGCCGTCACCGACGCCTGGATCCAGCGCGCCCTGCGCTGCGTCCACGCCTGCACCGCCGAGGCCGCCGCCCGGCTCGCCGGCACCGAGGGCGCCGACCCGGCGCCGCGCGTGGCCGAACTGGAGCAGCTGCTCGGCCGGGTGCGGATGTCGGTCGCCCCGCTCGTGCACCCCCTGAACCCGATGTACGGCCGCAAACGGCGCGCCCGCCGGGTGCTCGCCCTGCTCGACGACTGCGCCCGGGAGATCCGCGGCCTGGTCGCCGTCGCCGCCGACCCGGAGGCCTCGCACGACGCCCGGCTGGCCGCCGCCTGCTGGCGTGTCGAGACCGCGGTCGAGGCGCTCACCGGCGGGCGGGCCGTCCCCGCCCACGCGGACGGCCCGCGCGCCACCGAGCCCGCGTTGGCCCACCTCCACGGCCTGGAACGCGCCCTGGCGGAACTCGCCGCACCCCTGCGGGCCCCCTCCGGCTCGCCGCTCGTCGGCGCCTGAGCCGCCCGGCACCACGCCACTCGTTTGGTCTAGACCGCAGATGATCGACTGCTACCGTCGCCCCGGGGCAGACGATCAGTCGGCACACGCCGAGGCGCGGGACGACGCGGGACGAGAGGGAGCAACGTGGCGGACGTGGGCAAGCGGCAGCGGCGGGCATACATCGGGTCGTTCACGGCGGCCGGCGGCCCCGGCATCCTGACGGCGGCCGTCGCACCCGGCAGTGGCGCGCTCACGGTCCTCAGCGGCACGGACCGCGTGCCCGATCCGTCCTACCTGGCCCTCGCACCCGACAGGGACATGCTCTACGCCGTCAGTGAGACGGCCGAGGGCGCGGTGGCCGCCTACCGCGTGGCCGGGGACAAGCCCGAGCCCGCCGGGCGGCCGGTACCCGTGGGAGGCGACGGGCCCACCCACCTCAGCCTGTACGACGGGCACGTCCTGACCGCCAACTACGGCTCCGGCAGCGTCACCGCCGTGCCGCTGCGCCCCGACGGAGCCCTGGCCCGGGCCGCGTCAGGCGTCCTCCGGCACACCGGCTCGGGCCCGCACGCCCAGCGCCAGCAGGGGCCCCACGCCCACCAGGTGCGGCCCGACCCGAGCGGGCGGTGGGTCGTGAGCGTCGATCTCGGCACCGACTCGGTGCGGGTCTGCACCCTGACCGGCGGTGCCCTCGCCGTGCACCGGGAGATCGCCCTGCGCCCCGGCTCGGGCCCGCGGCACCTGGCCTTCCACCCGGACGGCACCCGCGCCTACGTGGTCAACGAACTGGCGCCCACCGTCACCGTCTGCCGCTGGGACGCCGCCGACGGCGTACTGCGGCCCCTCACCGAGGTGCCGGTGCTGTCCGGGGCGCCGTCCGGCGACGCCTTCCCGTCCGGCATCGTGGTCTCCTCCGACGGCCGCTTCGTGTGGACCGCGACCCGCGGCGAGGACGTCCTGTCCGTGTTCGTCGTGGAGCCGGACGGGCTCCGGCTGTTCGGGACCGTGCCCTGCGGCGGGCACTGGCCGAGGGAGATCGCCGAGTCGGACGGCTTCCTGTACGCGGCCAACGAGCGTTCCGGTGACGTGACCTGGTTCGCGCTCGACCAGGAGACCGGCGCGCCGAGGCTCGCGGGTTCACTCGCGGTACCGGCGGCGTCCTGCGTGGTCTTCGGCTGACCGAGGCGACGGTCCGGCGTCACCTCGCCACGGCCGACTCGCACACGCACTCGGCTCGCGTACGTGCCGCAAGGCTCACCCCGCTCCCGCCCGTACGGCGCGACGAAGGGCTCGCTCCTGTGCCGGCGCGGACAGGTGGGCTACCCCTTCGTTCGTCTCCGGCGGCCGCCTGCGGGGCCGCGGCCCGCGCGGCATGACGAAGGGCCCGCTGCAACTCGTGAGCGGGCCCTTTTCGGCCATGCGTCCGGGGCGCGGGCGCCCGTGTGTCAGCGGACCGGCGTGCCCTGCGGCTGCTGCGGCGAGATGCCGAGCGCCGTCGTGTACTTGGCCAGCGCCAGCTTGCCGATCGCCGGGTACGGGCCGAGCGGCTCGGCGGTGGAGCAGCCGACCTCCTTGGCCGCCTCCTCCAGCAGGGAAGCCTCGATCTCCGGGCCGATCAGGTACGGCGCGAGCGCCAGCTGCTGCGAGCCCGAGGAACGCAGCTGCTCGGCCACGGACGCGATCGAACCGTCCTCGTCCAGGGCCGCGGCCATCACCGGCACGGCGAGGCGCGCGGCGAGCAGCATGCCGGTGATCCCGGCCGCCTGGACGGCCTCGTCACCGCCCACGGAGGCCAGGATGATGCCGTCCGCGGCGGTGGCCACGGTGAACAGGCGGGCCCGGTCGGCGCGGGCCAGACCGGCCTCGGAGAGCCGCACGTGCAGCGCCTCGGCCAGCAGCGGGTGCGGGCCGAGCACGTCGGTCAGCTCGGCCGCGATCCGACTGTCCATGACGGCCTGCCGGATCCGGCGCAGCAGCGCGTTGTCCGGACCGGCGAGCAGCGGCACGACGACGGCGACGGGGCCGTCGGGCTCCTTCACCTCCAGGCCGGCGGCGCGCGCCTGCTCGTAGCGGGCGGTGCGTTCCTCGGCGGCACGCGCGAGGACGGACGACAGGGAGAGGAACTCCTCGTCGTCCCCGTCGAGGTGGCCGATCCGGGCGTCGAGACCGGGCAGCTCGGAGCGGGCGATGCTGATGACCTCGTCGGCGAGGCCACGGGTGGCGCTACTGGGCGTCCCCGGCACCGCGAGGACGAGCGCCGGCGCGCCCTCGGGAGCCACCAGGGGTTCGGGACGGCGGTGCCGTCCGGGCTGGCGGGGGCGCGGCATTCGTACTGGCAGGCCGGACGCGGGCCCAGTGGGGGAGCTCATGGCGCCGCATGTTACTGGTTTCCTGGGTTTCCCTGTTCGGGGAGGGTGCAGGTGAGCGGTATCCGTCCGGTTTTGTCTGATGAGTGATGTACGGATCGGCCGACATCGGCACGATTCACCTCACCGGCGGATCGATTGTCGGCCGCCCGGTACGGTCGTCACCCACAGCATTCTGTCGTCACTCGGCAGAGTGAGCGAGCCGGTCGCCAGGTCGGTCGCGATCCGGACCGAACCGTGCAGGGGATCCCCCTGCGCGGCCGTCCGCCGCGCATGCGGCAGCCGCTTCGCCAGCTCCTCCTCCAGCGGTACGACGAGGGGGTCGCCCATCTTCAGCAGGCCACCGGTGACCGCGACGCGGGGCTCGCCGACGGTCGGGCACACCGCGGCGGCCGAGTCGGCCATGTGCCGGGCGGCGGCCCGCAGGATGTCCGCGGCGACGCGGTCGTCGGCCGCGCAGGCGGCCACCTCGGGCGCGAAGGAGGCGAGGACGGCGGGACGGTCCGTACGCGGGTACAGCCGGCCGGGCAGCCCCGCCACCGGCCCGAACCGTTCCTCGGCCCGGGCCAGCAGCGACGCGGAGCCGCCCCGGCGTCCGTCGTGGGCGCGCAGCGCCGCCTCCAGCCCTGCCCGTCCGATCCAGGCGCCGCCGCCGCAGTCGCCCAGCAGATGACCCCAGCCGTCCGCCCGGTGCCAGCGGGTCAGGTCCGTGCCGGTGGCGATCAGGCCGGTGCCGGCGGCGACCACCGCTCCGGCCCGGGGGCCGATGGCGCCGACGTACGCGGTGACGGCGTCGGCGACCAGCGCGACCGTCCCCGCACCCAGCTCCCGGGCCAGCGCGCCCGGCAGTTCGGCGCGCAGGGCGTCGCCCAAGGTGGCCAGGCCGGCGGCCCCGACGACTACGGTACCGAGCCGGGTCACACCGGTCTCGGCCGTCAAAGCCCTGGCCATGGGCACCAGTTGCGTCATCAGGTGCCCGGGGTCGATGCCGCGCGCACCGGTGCGGACGGGCTCCCGCGACACACGCCGCCCGAGCCCGTCCGGACCGTGTCCGTCACCACCGGCCGTGCCGACGACGACACGCAGACCCGAGCCACCGGAGTCCACGGCCAGGAATCCGCCGCTCACGGCAGGCGCCAGTCGACCGGCTGACCTCCGAGTCGGACCAGCAGGTCGTTGGCCCGGCTGAACGGACGGGAGCCGAAGAAACCCCGGTCGGCCGACATCGGCGACGGGTGCGCGGACTCCACGGACGGCAGGTCGCCGAGCAGCGGCCGCAGATTGCGGGCGTCGCGGCCCCACAGGATGGACACCATCGGCTTGCCGCGCGCCGCCAGCGCGCGGATCGCCTGCTCGGTGACCTCTTCCCAGCCCTTGCCGCGGTGGGCGGCGGGCTTGCGCGGGGCCGTGGTGAGCGCCCTGTTGAGCAGCAGCACCCCCTGCCGGGTCCACGGGGTCAGGTCCCCGCTGGAGGGCTGCGGCAGACCGAGGTCGGTGTTCAGCTCCCGGAAGATGTTGACGAGGCTGCCGGGCAGCGGACGCACCTCGGGCGCGACCGAGAACGACAGCCCCACCGCGTGCCCCGGGGTCGGATAAGGATCCTGTCCGACGATCAGGACCCGGACGTCGTCGAAGGGCTGCTGGAAGGCCCGTAGGACATTGGATCCGGCCGGGAGATAGGTGCGTCCGGCGGCGATCTCCGCGCGCAGGAACTCACCCATCGAGGTGATCCGCCCGGCGACGGGTTCCAGGGCCTGTGCCCAGCCCGCTTCGACGATTTCATGCAAGGGTCGTGGTGCCACGGCGTCACCCTACTGCCGTACGGGTGACGCCGATCAACCGGTGGCCAGGACCCGTCCCCCCGGTCAGGTTCATCCGACGGTCGCGGCCCGCACGCACAGCACGTCCGGCAGGTGCGAGGCCAACTGCCGCCAGCTGTCGCCGTCGTCGGCCGACGCGAACACCTCGCCGTTGCGGTTGCCGAAGTACACGCCCGCCTGCTCCGCGTCGTCGGTGCACAGCGCGTCGCGCAGCACGGTGCCGTAGTGGTCCTCCTGGGGCAGCCCCGCCGTGAGCGGCTCCCAGCTCTTGCCGGCGTCCGCCGTGCGGTAGACCCGGCAGCGGCGGTCCGCCGGGACCCGGTCCGCGTCGGCGTTGATCGGAAAGACGTACGCCGTGTCGCCCCGGTGCGGATGGGCCGCCACGGCGAAACCGAACGTGGACGGCAGCCCTTCGCCGATGTCCGTCCAGTGCGCGCCGGCGTCGTCGCTGCGGTACACACCCCAGTGGTTCTGCAGATACAGCCGGTCCGGGGTCGCCGCGTCCCGCGCGACCTTGTGCACGCACTGGCCGAACTCCGGGTCCGGGTCCGGCAGGAAGACCGCGGAGACACCGGAGTTGGACGGCGCCCAGCTCGCGCCGCCGTCCACCGTGCGGAACACGCCGGCGGTCGAGACGGCGACCGTCACCGACTTCGGGTCGCGCTGGTCGGTGAGCACGGTGTGCAGCCCCTCGCCGCCGCCGCCCGGCACCCACTTGGACCGCGTGGGGTGCTCCCACAGGGGCCGGACCAGCTCGAAGCTCTCGCCGCGGTCCTCCGAGCGGTACAGCGCGGCCGGTTCCGTGCCCGCGTAGACCACGTCCGGTTCCGCGGCGGCCGGGTGCAGCTGCCACACCCGCTCCAGCGAAGCGCCGGTCTCCTTGGGGAACTTGACGGCCGGCCGCGCCGGTTCCGTCCAGGTCCGGCCCAGGTCGTCGGAGTGGAACACCGACGGACCCCAGTGCGCGCTGTCCCCGCCGGCCAGCAGCCGCGGCGTGTCGCCGCGGGTGTCGAGGGCGACCGAGTAGACGGCCTGTGCGTTGAAGTAGGGACTCTCGTCGAACTCCCAGGTGCCACCCCGTCGGCGCCCGATGAACAGGCCTTTTCGGGTGCCCACGGCGAGCAGTACCTCGGTCATGCCGATCACCTCCGCGGCGTCGTCGTCGACGCCTTTGTCTCGGACACGGGCCAGTCTGCACCCCGGCACTGACAGTCACCTCTGGAAAGGGTGTCGCCGCAGGTCAGGGCGGTGGCGTCGGGTCCGGCGCGAGGTCCCCGAGCGAGCCGCTCAGCCCTCGCCGGGCAGCGCCCGCGCCAGGATGGCGTCCAGGTCGGCCCCGGCGGGCAGCGTGCCGAAGGCGTGCCCCCAGTCGCCGCCGAGCCGGGTCGCGCAGAAGGCGTCGGCGACGGCGGGCGGGGCGTGCCGGACGAGGAGGGAGGCCTGGAGGGTGAGGGCCATCAGCTCCACCAGGCGGCGGGCACCGGTCTCGGACGCCTTCGTCAGCCCCGTCTCCAGCCGGGCCACGGCGGCGTCCAGCCGGGCGTCCGCCCCGCGCGCGAGGGCGAGTTCGTCGAAGAGGGCGTGCGCGGTGGCGGGTGAGCGGCCGAGTGCCCGCAGCACGTCGAGCGCGTTGACGTTTCCCGAGCCCTCCCAGATCGACAGCAGGGGAGCCTCGCGGTAGTGCCGGGGCATGCCCGACTCCTCCACGTAGCCGTTGCCGCCCAGGCACTCCAGGGCCTCCGCGGTGAACGCCGGGCCCCGCTTGGTCACCCAGTACTTGCCGACGGCGGTGGCGATCCGGCGGAACGCGGCCTCTCCGGTGTCCCCGCGCACCGCCCGGTCCGCCGCACCCGCCAGCCGCAGGGTGAGCGTCGTAGCGGCCTCGGACTCCAGCGCCAGGTCGGCCAGGACGTTGCGCATCAGCGGCTGGTCGATCAGCCGGGCACCGAAAGCGCTGCGATGCCGTACGTGATGCCCGGCCTCCACGAGCGTCTTGCGCATCAGCGTCGCCGAGGCCATCACACAGTCCAGCCGGGTGCAGTTGACCATCTCGATGATCGTCTTGACGCCCTGCCCCTCGGGCCCGACCAGCCAGGCGACCGTGCCGTCGAACTCGGGCTCGGAGGAGGCGTTGGACCGGTTGCCGAGCTTGTCCTTCAGGCGCTGGATGCGGAAGGTGTTGCGGCTGCCGTCGGGCAGCACACGCGGCACCAGGAAGCACGACAGGCCCGCGGGCGCCTGCGCGAGCACCAGGAACAGGTCGCACATCGGCGCCGACGTGAACCACTTGTGCCCCCGCAGCGTGTAGACGCCGGTTTCGGCGGTCGGGGTGGCCGCCGTGGTGTTCGTGCGGACGTCGGAGCCGCCCTGCTTCTCGGTCATCCCCATGCCGGCCAGCAGGCCGCGCTTCTCCGTGGGCGTCCGCAGCCCCGGCTCGTACTCCCGGCCGGTCAGCAGCGGTTCGTAGACCTTCGCCAGCTCGGGCCGGGCGCGCAGGGCGGGCACGGCCGCATAGGTCATCGACGTCGGACAGCCGTGTCCGGCCTCCGTGTGACCCCAGACCAGTCCGCCGGCGGTCCGCGCGACATGGGCGCCCGGCCGGTCGTCGGCCCAGGGTGCGCCCGCCAGCCCCTCGCCGACCGCCACGCGCATCAGGTGGTGCCAGCTCGGGTGGTACTCGACCTCGTCGACCCGGTTGCCGTACCGGTCGTGCGTGCGCAGCACCGGCTCGTGGCGGTTGGCCAGGTCGCCCCAGTCCTGCGCCTCCGCGCTTCCGGCCCGCCTGCCGAGCCGCCGCAGGTCCTCCTCGGCCCACCCGGCGTCCTCCCGCCGCAACCCTTCCAGCATCGCCGTGTCGTCGGAGGCGTCGTAGGGGGCCGGGGGCGGGGGCTGATTGACGACGTCGTGCGTGGCGTACCCGTCGTGATGGCCCGCGGACTCCTCGTACGGCTCCTGCGCGAGTGTCGTCATGACCTGAATGTTGCATCACTTCTGCGGCCGCAGCAATAGTGCAACACGCGAGGCGCACGTACAGTACGTGCTCATGCGGACGGACGACATGTGCCCACGCGGATGAACGACTCCGTGCCCCCCGGCGAGCTCGTGCTCCGCCCGCTGTCCGCGCGGTCGGTCGTCCTGAGTCTGCTGCTCGGCACCCATCGCCCCGAACTGCCGGTGCGGGAGCTGGTGCGGCTCGTCGAGGGCTTCGACGTCGGCGGGTCCACGCTGCGCGCGGCATTGAGCCGGATGGTCGCCGCCGGTGACCTGCGGCGCACGGACACCGGCTACCGCCTCAGCGAGCGGCTGCTGGAGCGCCAGCGGCGCCAGGACGAGGCCGTCCGCCCGCACACGCGCGCGTGGGCGGGCGACTGGGAGATGCTCCTGATCACCGCGACGGGGCGGGCTCCCGCCGAACGCGCCGACCTGCGCGCCCGGTTGACCGCCCTGCGGCTCGCCGAACTCCGCGAGGGCGTCTGGCTGCGCCCCGCCAACCTGCGTCGCCCGCTGCCCGCCGAACTCGACCTGGTGGCCGAGCGCTGTGCCTCGCGCCCCGCCCGTCCGGCCGCCGAACTGGCCGCGAGCCTGTGGCCGCTGGACGCCTGGTCCGCCACGGCCCGGGCACTGCTCGCCCATGTCGACCGGGCCCGGCGGCCGGCCGACCGGCTCACCGCCTTCGCGGCCGTCGTGCGCCACCTGCTCGCCGATCCGGTCCTGCCCCCGCAGCTCCTCCCGGTCCACTGGCCGGGCACCGCCCTGCGCGACGCCTACACGGGCTACCAGCGGGAGCAGGCCGGACAGGTCCGGGTGCGGAACACCCGGACCTGGGGCGGCGGGATCAACCCGTCAAGCCACCCTCGTTCGCCGCGTCACCTGTAGGTGATGTCGGACGACGAGTACTTGCAGTGCGTGCCGTCGGGGCCCGAACCGTTCGAGACCGGCTCGTCGCCGTCGTCGTTGCCGATGTACTTCTGGCACGGGACGATCTTCTTGCCGCTGTCCCCGACGATCGTGATGTTGCGCAGAGTCACGCTGTCGCCGTAATTGGTGTTGATGCCGGCGATCCGGCTGCCCTTCCAGTTCACCTCGACGGTGTTGAGGTTGATCGTCCGCTTGTACTGCGTCGAGCAGTTGCCGCAGGAGCGGATGAAAGTGCCGAAGTTCTTGACGGAGAAGCCGGAGACGTTCAGCGTGCCCGCGCCGTTGAACTGGAACACCTTGTCACTGGCTTCCTTGGCGCCGCCGCCGGAGACGGTGTAGACGTTCGAAGACGAGGAGCCCCGGAAGGTGGCCGCGTCCTCGCCGACGTCCTCCCACCAGACGTTCTGCAGGGTGCAACTGCCCTTGCAGTGGATGCCGTCCGCGGCGGGGGCGCCGATGATCACGTTCTTGAGGACGGCGCCGGGGGCCAGTTCCAGGATCGGGCCCTGGTCCTCGTCCTGGCCGCCGGAGCCGAGGTCGCCGGTGCCGTAGAGGCGCTTCATCCCGTAGTCCTTGGTGCCGGAGACCGGGATGGTCGACGAGACTCCTTCGCTGCCGTTGGGGGTCGGCCAGGTGGCGGCGTGCGCCGGGGAGGCTCCCGAGGTCATGAGCATGCCAACCGAGAGGCCCAGTGCGGCCAGCGCGCCGGTCGCGGCACGTCGCCGCGCGCCGGGTCGTGTCGCAGCAGTCATGTTCTGGTCCCTTCCGTAAGGGGTGGGGGTGGCACGGAACATGTACGTGAACGATGTCCGTCAAGCTGACGACGTCGCGAATGCGGGGGCGCACGGGTGGGGACTTGGCGGTCCCACCGCGTTCGCGACGGTCATGCTGATGAACGGACGGTAGAGGGCAAGCGCTTTCTAGTCAACGCTTCGCGCGCGCGGATGCGCCGCCTCACATGCCCCAGCCGTACTGATCCGGCATACGGACGTCCTCGCTCAGCTCTCGCGCCGCGTGCTGGGCCCAGGACGGGTCGCGCAGCAGCTCGCGCCCCAGCAGCACCGCGTCGGCCTCGCCGTTGGCCAGGATCTTCTCGGCCTGCTCGACGTCGGTGATCAAGCCCACGGCGGCGACCCGCAGGGGGGAGTCCGCCTTCACGCGCGCGGCGAACGGGACCTGGTAGCCGGGCCCGGTCGGGATGCGGACGCGCGGGACGTTGCCGCCGGTGGAGACGTCGAGGAGGTCGATGCCGTGCGCCCGGAGGTCGTGGGCGAAGCGGACGGTGTCGTCGGGCGTCCAGCCGCCCTCCTCCAGCCAGTCGGTCGCCGAGACGCGGAAGAACAGCGGCTTGTCGTCGGGCCACACCTCACGCACGGCGTCGACGACCTCGAGGGCGAACCGGGTGCGGTTCTCGTACGAGCCGCCGTAGGCGTCGGTGCGGTGGTTGGAGTGGGGTGACAGGAACTCGTGGATCAGGTAGCCGTGGGCGCCGTGGATCTCGGCGATCTCGAAACCGGCCGCGAGGGCCCGGCGCGCGGCCGCCGCGAACTGACCGACGATCTCCTGGATCCGCGTGGTCGTCAGCTCGGTCGGCACCGGGTGCCGCTCGTCGAACGCGAGCGCGCTCGGGGCCACCGGCTGCCAGCCGTGCGCGTCCCGGCCCACCGGCGCCCCGCCCCTCCAGGGCTGTGCGGTCGACGCCTTGCGCCCGGCGTGGGCCAGCTGGATCGCCGGGACCGTGCCCTGGGACCGCAGGAAGTCCGTGATCCGGCGGAACGCCTCGACCTGGGTGTCGTTCCACAGGCCGAGGTCCTGCGGGGAGATGCGGCCCTCCGGGGACACGCCGGTGGCCTCGACGACGATCAGTCCGGTGCCGCCCACCGCGCGTGCGCCGTAGTGCGCGAAGTGCCAGTCGCCGGGGACGCCCATCGACGGGCCCTCCGGCGCGGCGGAGTACTGGCACATCGGCGGCATCCAGACCCGGTTCGGGATCGTGGTGTCACGCAGCTGGAGGGGCTGGAAGAGGGCGCTCATCAGGGGGTGCTCCCTTGGTCGTGGCAGGAGGGACGGCTCGTACGATAGCCCTCGTAGTACGGCGTGTGTCAAACTACGAGGGTTCTCGTACAATGAAGGCCCCTCCAGAACGGTGGGACCCTTCCGGACGAACTGGAGCCGCCGTGACCCCCGCCACCGCCGCCGGCACCCGCGACCTGCCGCACCCGGCGCGCGAGGAGATCCGGCTGGAGTCGGTGCTGCACGCGCTCTCCGACCCGGTGCGGCTGCGGATCGTGCGGGACCTCGCCGCCGACAGCGACGAGCTCTTCTCCTGCTCGTACTTCGACCTGCCGGTCACCAAGTCCACCACCACGCACCACTTCCGGGTGCTGCGCGAGAGCGGACTGGTCCGCCAGACCTACCGGGGTACGGCCAAGTTGAACGGCCTGCGCAGGGACGACCTGGACGCCCTCTTCCCGGGGCTGCTCGACGCCCTCCTGGCCGCCGCGGCCCGCCAGGCCGACCACCTCGGCACCGACTGACCGCGGCGGGAGCCCGCTACCCGGGCCCTCGCTGTCCGCGCCCTCGGGCCGCGGTCGTCCGTGCCGCCGCCAGCAGCGACTCCCAGTCGGGCAGCTTGACCACGTGCCGTCCCAGCGAGGCGCCGAGTTCCGCCTCGGCCCGCTCGATGGCCCGCCACCCGGCCCACTCGACCGGCTCGGCCCCCTCGGCGCGCAGGAGTGCGAGAGGGTCCGCGGAAAGGTCCCGTGCCGCGAGCGCGGCGGCGTCCGCCAGCAGGGACGTCACCGTCTCCTTCGCGCACGGGCGGTTGGTGCCGATGACACCGGTGGGGCCCCGCTTGATCCAGCCGGCCACGTACTCCCCGGGGGCGACGGCGCCCTCCCGCAGGACACGCCCCGCCCTGTGCGGCACCGTGCCGCTCGCCGCGTCGAACGGCAGCCCCTCCAGCGGCACTCCGCGGTAGCCCACCGACCGCAGCACCAGCTGGGCCTCGATCTCCTCGTACCGTCCGGTGCCCGTCACGCCGCCGCGCCCGTCCGGTGCCGTCCGTTCGAAGCGCACGGCGCGGACGTGGCCGTCGCCGTCCGCCGTCAGTTCCACCGGGCGCAGGAAGAAGCGCGGCCGGATCCGGCGGGCGGCGTCCGGAGCGGGCTGCCCGGCCCATGCGCGCAGCACCTCCACGTTGCGGCGCTGCGGACCGGGCAGCCCGGAGGGGTTCCGGTACGCCGGGTCCAGCGCGAGCTCCGCCGGGTCCACCACGACGGCCGTTCCCGGAAGCGTGCCCAGCTCACGCAGCTCCTTGGTGGTGAAGCGGCCCTGCGAAGGGCCCCGCCGGCCCACCATGTGCACCTCGGCCACCTGTCCGGCGGCGAGCGTGTCCAGCGCCGCCTGCGGCATGTCGGTGCCTCGCAGCTCGGCGAGGCCGCGTACCAGCATCCGCGCCACGTCGACGGCGACGTTGCCCACCCCGATCACGACCGCCGACCGCACACCGCGCAGGAAGCCGTCGTCCACCGCGTCCGGATGGGCGCTGTACCAGGAGACGAACTCGGTCGCCGACCAGCTGCCCGGCAGCTCCTCGCCGGGGACGCCGAGGCGCCGGTCGGTGGCGGCGCCCACGCAATACACCACCGCGTGGTACAGCTCGCGCAGCCGCGCGGTCGGCACGCCCCCGGGGCCGACCGGGACGCCGCCGAGGAACCGCACCCGCTCGTGCTCCAGGACCGTGCGCAGGGTGGTCTGCAGCGACTTGATCTTCTCGTGGTCCGGCGCCACGCCGTACCGCACCAGTCCGTACGGGCACGGCAGACGGTCCAGGACGTCCACGTGCACCTCGCGGCCGAGCTGGACGAGGCTCTGGGCGGTGTAGCACCCGCTCGGTCCCGAGCCGACGACGGCGACACGCAGCACGGCGGAACTCCTTGTCCGGGAGGCGGATGGTCCGGAAGTCGGAGGGGTCGCTGGTGCTTCCAGCATCCCACCGCTTGCGCTCCGCTGACAGGGTGCTGCGACCGGTGAACGGCGCATGTTCGTGCGTGTTCCGTTCGTATGGAATGTGATCATGCGGTTACGTTGCGTATGTGCTTGAGGCGTCCTTCATTGATCGTTCTCTTCAGCTTTCCGACCGCTGTCCGGACGACGGTGAGATGTCCGTGCGGCACACCTGGGTGGTGCGCGAGGGCGCCACCGCCACCTCGTGGTTCGACGTCCGGCTGTCGTTCCCCGACGGCGCCCGGGTCGAGGCGCTCGCCGTGCTGTCCGGTCAGGGCGTGCGGGTCGAGGGCGTACGGGCCGAACCACCGCTGACCCTCGACGACCTGGCCGTGCTCGCCGAGTGGCTGGAGAGCCCGCTCTTCGAGGCCTGCGTGCCGGTCTCCGCCGGCGCCGCACCGGCCGCGCCCCGGCGGGCCCGGCCCGCGTGGCCGCGCGGCAGGGAGGGGTGCCGGCTCGTCGCACAGGAGTACCGGGCGGCCCGGGACGTGGGCGGCGACCCGGTCCTCGCGGTGATGCGCGCGACCGGGTACAGCCGGCGGAAGTCACTCAGGCTGATCGGCCAGGCGCGCGACGAGGGCTTTCTGGCCCCGCGTCGCGCACGGCGCTGAAGCGCCGCCGACGGTCCGTCACAGCATCCCGCGCATGCGCGAGATCTCGCTCGTCTGCTGGGCGACCACGTCGTCGGCCATCTCCTCGACCCGCACGTTGTTGCCCTGCGACTTCACGTCCGTGGCCATGGTGATCGCCCCTTCGTGGTGAGTGATCATCAGCTTGAGGAAGAGCTGGTCGAAGGCCTTGCCCTTCGCCGCGCGCAACTTCTCCAACTGGGCCTCGGTCGCCATCCCCGGCATCGCGGCGTGGTCGTGACCGCCGCCGGACTCCTTCTCGCCGTGGTTCTTCAGCCAGCCCTTCATCGCCGTGATCTCCGGTCCCTGCGCGGCCGAGATCCGTTCGGCGAGCTTCTTGACCTGGCCCGACTCGGCCTGCTTCGGCACGAGTTCGGTCATCTCCAGTGCCTGGGCGTGGTGCTGGATCATCATCCGCGCGTAGGAGACGTCGGCCGAGTTGGGGGAGTCGTCGTCGGCGCGCTGCTTCTCGGCCTCCTCGGCGGACAGGGTGCGGTTGCCCTCGCCCGGCTCGCCCGGAGCGATCACCGAAGGCCCGGCCGTGGCCGCCGACCCGGTGTCCGACCCGGAGTCGCAGGCCCCGAGCCCGAGCACGGCCAGTGAGGTCAGCGAGGCCGTGACGAGCGACGCTCGGGACAACGTGGGACGAGAGGGCACAACAACCTCCTGTGGCAGGCGGGATGCGGAGCACCTTGTGGGTGCGATGACCGTCCTAGCACGCTTCCGCGCGGCACTGATCAGAAAACTTCATTCCAAGTTTGTTGCCCCCTGTTGATATGTGCATGGTGAAGACGATACTGCGGGGGTGCGTGAACCGTTCCGAAGGGAACGGACGTAGGGAGGAAACAGTGACCCTGTTCAACGACCCGCGAACGCGGCGCAGACGCCTGGGAGTCGCGGCTGCCGCCGCCGGACTCCTGTCCGCGCTGCTCACCGCCGGCCCGGCCGTGGCGACCCCCGACCCCGGGGACAGTCCGGCCGCGTCGAAGGAGGTGTCCAAGAACGCGCGCGCGGAAGTGCGCGACGCCATCGAGAGCGGCGAGATACCCGGCCAGGACGAGATAGTCCACTCGGACAACATCGAGCACCTGGCCAACATCCCCAAGGACGCGCTGCCCGGAACCAATTCTGACCTGGCCTTCCAGGGCCGGTACGCCTTCGCCGGCAACTACGACGGCTTCCGCATCTTCGACATCAAGAACCCGAAGAAGCCGAAGACCGTGGCCCAGGTGCTCTGCCCCGGCTCGCAGAACGACATCTCCGTCTCCGGCGACCTGCTGTTCCTGTCGACCGACTCCTCGCGCAGCGACAGCAGTTGCAACAGCACCACGCAGCCCGCGACCGAGAAGTCCTCCTGGGAGGGCATGAAGGTCTTCGACATCAGCGACAAGCGGAACCCGAAGTACGTCGCCGCCGTCGAGACCGCCTGCGGCTCGCACACCCACACACTGGTGCCCGAGCGCAAGAACGTCTACGTCTACGTCTCCTCGTACTCGCCGAACGCCGCCTACCCCGACTGCCGGCCGCCGCACGACGGCATCTCCGTCATCAAGGTGCCGCGCAAGGCACCCGAGCGGGCGGCCGTCGTGAACTTCCCGGTGCTGTTCCCCGGTGAGGGCCCCGACGGCGGCGGCAACCCGGGCGGGCCCACCAACCCGGGCGTCTCCAAGACCACCGGCTGCCACGACATCACCGTGCTGCCCTCGAAGGACCTCGCGGCGGGCGCCTGCATGGGCGACGGCATCCTGTTCTCCATCGAGGACCCCGAGCGCCCGAAGGTCATCGACCGGGTCCAGGACAACGTCAACTTCGCGTTCTGGCACTCGGCGACCTTCAACCAGAGGGCGAACAAGGTCGTGTTCACCGACGAGCTGGGCGGCGGCGGAGCCGCCACCTGCAACGCGGAGATCGGCCCGAACCGCGGCGCCGACGGCATCTACGACATCGTCGGCCGGGGCGACCACCGGGAGCTGGTCTTCCGCAGCTACTACAAGATCCCCCGCCACCAGGCGGACACCGAGAACTGCGTGGCCCACAACGGCTCGCTGATTCCGGTCAAGGGCCGCGACATCATGGTCCAGGCCTGGTACCAGGGTGGCGTCTCCGTCTGGGAGTTCACCGACTCCAAGCGTCCGAAGGAGATCGCCTACTTCGAGCGTGGCCCGCTGAGCACGGAGACCATCTCCACCGGCGGCTCGTGGTCGGCGTACTACTACAACGGCTACATCTACTCGAACGACATGGCCAAGGGCTTCGACGTCCTCAAGCTCAGTGACCGGCGCACCGACCCGGCCGAGCGGGTCCATCTGCGCGAGCTCAACACGCAGACGCAGCCGGACTACTTCGACTGAGCCGTCCGGCCGGAACGGTCGGCCCGCTCCGTTCCGCCGGCCCGGTCGGCCCGGATCGGCTGAGTGGGCACGCCGGTCGAGAAGAACCGCGACAGATCCGTGTCGCACACCGTCCCGTCGGACGCCTCGGCGTCCGGCGGGACGCCCAGTTCCCACTCCAGCCGATAGCGCTTGAACAACTCAGCGCGCAGCACCGGAACGGGCATCGGCACCCCCGGCACCAGGGCGGCGAAGACGGCGCCCATCAGCAGCGCGCGCAGCATCGGGTAGTCGCGGTCGACGTCCCGTGAGCCGTGCCGGGCCACGGTGTCCCGCAGCAGCTCCGCCAGTCGCCGCTGCTCCGGACAGGGCACGAAACCCACCTCGGCCTGGAGCAGGCCCGCCATGTGCTGGCGCATGAGCACCGGCCGGTCCCGGGCGAGGCCCAGGATCGCGTCGATGGCCCGCGCCATCCGCTCCGGCCCCTCGGCGGTGCACGGCTCCCGCTCCAGTGCCTCCTCCAGGGTGCGGTGCATCAGCCGGTGCACGGCGGACTGCACCAGCTGCCGCTTGCCGGGGAAGTAGTACGAGACCAGACCGCGCGCCGAGCCCGCCCGGTCGGCGATGTCGCCCAGCGTGGTCGTGTCGTACCCGTGCTCGCCCACCAGCTCCACCGCGGCCTGCAGGAGCCGCTCCTTCGAACGCCTCCGCAACTCTTCATTGACCTTGGCGCTGCGCGGGGACATGCTGTACTCCTGCGTTGACTGGCTGGCAGCCAACTATACTCAGCGCAGACGGACGGACCCCAGTGGGTCAGGTCCGGTCGCCGTCTGCCTCGGGCGACACGGGGGATCGTCCGAGGCGGGCGGTTCGCCGGCTGGTTGCCCCGGGCTACTTGCCCGGCCGGAGCGGGCGTTCCCCGCGCGGGCCGGGGCGGCGCACCAGGTCGAGCACGGGCAGCAGACCGGCCGGCCGCTCGGTCACCGGTAGAGGGTCCACGAAGTGCACCCCGCACCCGAGGGCCGCCGCACCGCCGTCCGCCCGCCGGTCGTCACCGACCATCAGCGTCCGCCCCGGCTCGGCCCCGAGCGCCGCGCAGGCGGTGGCGAACAGCCGGGGGTCCGGTTTGCGGACGCCGTGTTCGTACGACAGGACGTACGTGTCCACGTACCGGTCGAGGCCGTGCGCGCGGAAGAGCGGGCGCGGGTCCCAGCCGATGTTGCTGACCACGCCCACGGCGATCCCGTACCCGCGCAGCGCGCTCAGCACCTCGGCGGCGTCGGGGTACGGGCTCCACGCCTCCGGTGCCATGTGCCGGTTGTACAGCGCGTCGTGCAGCCCCGGGTCCGGCAGCGGGACCTGCCGGGAGAGCCCGGTGTACGCGGCCCGGTGCTGCTCGGGATCCAGGTCCCGGGCCTCCCAGGCATCGGCGAGTCCCTCCGGTACCCGCAGTGGAGGCGCGCCGCCCGGCAGCGCGCCCGACGCCTCGAGTGCCTGGGCCGTCCGGGCCGACTCCGGCGCGGAAAGCGTCAGTCCGGTACCGGCGAGTGCCGCGCGCAGCCAGGCGTCGGCGGACTCGATACGGAAAAGGGTCCCGGAGAAGTCGAGCAGGACGGCAGCCATGGGCGGATCCTACGAGGCGATGTTCCACTCCGGGGGGAAGATCCCGGCCGCGGAAGACGCGGACGAAGTCCTCCTCGCGGACGACGGAGCACTCCTCGCGGAAGGCGTAGCGCGGGAGGACGACTTCGTGCGGGGAGCGGCGGCCGCTACCGGCCCCCGCCGCGTCACCCAGGCGTCGAGATCGGCGGGCGAGCGGATCGCGTGTCCCTCGATGCCGGGCCGGACGGCGTCCGCGGCTCGGGCGGTCCCCCGTAGCGGTAGGCGTGCCGGGGGCCGTGCGTCGGCGTGGTCACGGGTGCCGGCGCCGGTGGATCAGTACCGCGACGGCCACGACCAGGGCGCCCAGGAGCCAGCCGCCGACCACGTCAGTGGCCCAGTGGACGCCGAGCCACACCCGCGTCACGCCGACCCCGGCCACGGAGACCACGGCCACGGCCAGTGCGGTCAGGCGCGGGGAGCGGGCGGCGCCCTGGTGGTGGAGCAGCCAGACCAGCAGGCCGCACACGAACGTGGCGGTCATGGCGTGGCCCGAGGGGAAGGCCGCGTAGTGCGCGGAGTCCACGGGGTCCGGCCAGACCGGGCGGGCACGGTCCACCGCCGCCTTCAGAGCCTGCTGCAACAGGCTGCCCAGCAGACACGCCGTCCCCAGCCACACGGCCGTCCACCGGTCCCCGCGCCGGAACCAGAGCCACAACACCACCGCCGCGCACAGCAGTCTCATCGTCCACGTGTCCCACACCCAGTCGGTGAGGATCCGCATGGCGTGCGTGATGCCCGGTTCGTCGACCGCCCAGCGGTGCGTCGTGCCGGCGATGTCGTCGTCCAGGCTGATCAACGGGCGCCACTCCACGGCCACCAGGGTGAGCAGCAGCGCGGAGCACACGGCCAGCGCCGAGGTGACGCGGCGGGCGGTGCGGGGTCGCGGTGGGCTGGGTGGGGAGTCGACGGGCGGCGTCTGCATGCTGCGATACTCGCCGACCCGGGGGGTCGGGGGCCAATCCCCGGGGCGGGAGTGCGGCGAGGGGCTACCCCAGCGCCCGAAGACCCGGCACGAAAGCCACCAGTACCGGCACCACCGGCACCAGCGCGGCCGCCGCCGTCAGCCGCAGCCGCCGGGCCGCCGACAGCCGGTTCGGCGGCGTGAGCAACCGGTGCACGCGCTGCGGGACATCGGCCTCTGCGGTGGGACACGGGCCGAACACGCCCCGGCCCTCGTTGAGTTCGACCAGGGCCAGGGCGGTCGTCAGCCGGCCGAAGCGGCGCGAGGCCACGTCGTCGGCGGCCAGTTCGACCAGGCGGTGCATCTCGTCGCGGAACGCCGCGAACACCGGAACCTGCGGGAACCCGTCCGCCAGCGCGGACGAGCAGTGCAGCAGCCAGTCGTGCCGCGCCTGCGCGTGCCCCTTCTCGTGGGCCAGGACCGCGTCCAGCTGCCGGCCCTTGAGACGGCGCAACGCGGCGGTGGTGACGACCAGTTGCGGGGGAGTGCCGGGCAGCCACCAGGCGTCGGGCCGCTCACCCTCCAGCACGACGAGCGGGTCCGAACCGGGCAGCTCGCCGGGCAGCACCGGAGCACGCAGCAGGAGTTCCGCCCGGCGCCGCCGACGCCGGGCGCGGGCCCGTACGACCTCCCGGGTCAGCATCGCGGCGCTCCACAGCCCGCCGCAGGCCAGCGTGACGGCGGTCGTGTCCGCCCAGGGGCCGGAGGTGCCGAGCGCGTAGGCCTCGACCACCGGGCCCGGCGCCGTCGCGAACACGTGCCCGCCCACCGCGTGCCAGGCCGCGGCCGCGCTGAACGTCATCGACAGCGCGCAGCACACGAGCACGGCCGCCACCACGCACTGCCATACCCACAGCGCGACCACCGGTTCCCGGTCCGGCCAGTCGGCCCGGGCGAGCAGCCTGGGGGCGAGCACGGCGGTCAGGGCGCCGAGCAGCAACAGTGCCGCGGGGAGAGTCATGGGGGCAGCCTATGAGCGTCGCGCCGTCGGAAGTGCGGCCCGCCGCGCGAAGTGACGCAGGCAACGGTTGCGCACGGCGTATGCCGGGTATGCGGCGGCGCGGCGACCGGGTGTCACATGGTCAGCAGCATGGCCAGCATCGCGATCCCCATGGAGAGCCGGCAGGCTCGCGCCAGCTCCGGCCGGTCGCCCCATCCGGCCGCCGCACCGCCCCCGGCCACGCCGACGACCGGCATCAGACGTACGCCGGTCAGCAGCACGTATCCGGTGAAGTAGAACAGCAGCGCCCCGGTCAGCACGGGTATGCCGGAGGTGCCGTGGGCGTGGGCGTGGGCGGGGGAGCCGGCCATCGCCACCGCCATGTAGACCATGGCCGCGGCCCCGACCAGGTGGTGCAGATGGTGGCTCCCCGAGCGGGCCGCCCACAGCGCGCGCAGCCCCGCGGCACCGAACACCACCGCATAACCGGGCCAGGCCCATCCCGGCGGGGTGAACACCGCCGCGGGCACGGCCATGGCGGCCATGCCGAACCCCATGAGGGCTTCGCCACCCGCGGCGCGGCGCTGCTCCTCGACGCTGCTGCGCATCCGCAGCAGGCAGTAGGCGCCGGTCGCCGCGCACAGCGCGACCAACAGCCAGCCGGACGACGCCGGTCCGTGCACAGGTGCCTCCCCCGCTCGACGCTCGACGGTCGGTCAAGAACTGCCCGGGCCGTGCGGCGCGCACGCGAGCGCAAGGGTGTACACGGGGGGTATTCGGGGGAGCGCGGTGCCTCGTCGCGGGAGGGCGGCGGGGCCGACGTCACATCCAGGAGATGATTTACTGGTAAAACACCTGTTAAGCTTGGTCTCATGAGCAGTGCGACCCCCACCTCCGGAACCTCACTCGGCCGACGTCTGTCCCTGACGGGCGTGCTGCGTCCGCGTCGGCCCTCCGAGATCTGGTTCAAGCCCGCCCTGAGCTCGGTCGCCGCCGTCGCCCCGCCCAACCTGATCCTGCTGGCGCTCGGCCGCCTCGACCTGGCGATGTTCACCATGGCCGGGTCGCTGTGCGCGCTCTACGCCCACCACCGCCCCTACGCCGCCCGGGCCCGCACCCTGGCCTGGGTGGTGCTCGGCATGCTCGGCGGCGTCGCCGTCGCCCTGGTCACCGCCTCGCTCACGCGCGACGCCGCCGTCCTCGTCACCGTCGGCGCCCTGCTGGCCGCCGTGCAGAAGGCCCTGTGCGACGCCACGCGCGTCGGCCCGCCGGGCAACGTGGTCCTGACCTTCATCAGCTCCGCCGCCCTGTTCGTCCCGCAGACCTTCGGCCAGATCCCCGGTCACCTGGCGCTGGCCGCCGCCGCGGGCGTCTGGGCCTGGCTCGTCGGCATGGCACCCGCCCTGGTCCGCCCGCACGGCCCCGAGCGCCGGGCCACCGCCCAGGCCCTGAACGCCGCCGCCGCGTACGCCGACACAGGCGGCACCGGCGACGGCCACGCCACCGCCCGCGCCGCCGGGTACGCCGCCGTACAGGCCGCCTGGCAGACGCTGCTGTCCCTCCCGGCGAAGGGCACCCGCGCCACCACCCGGCACGCCCTGGCACACCTCGTGGTCCGCGCCGAGGTCGCGCTCGCCGCGCCCGCCGACACGGACCCGGAGCGGCTGCGCGGCTGGGCCCGCGCCCTGCGCGGCACCGGCCGGATCCCCCGCACCGGCGGCTCCCCGGCCACCGCCGACGAACTTCTCGGCGTCGACGCCGAGCTCGCCGCCCCTGCCGCGCCCCTGTGGCAGCGGCTCGGCCCGCTGACCCCGATCGCCCTGCGCACCGCCCTCGGCTGCGCCCTGGCCGGCTACGCCTCCCTGGCCCTCGGCATCGGCCGCCCCTACTGGGCCCTGGTCACCGCCGCCGCGCTCTACCAGGTCAACATGACCCTGACCTGGAGCCGCGCCGTGCAGCGTGTGGTCGGCAACGTCGCCGGGGTGCTGCTGTTCGCGGCCATCGCACCGCTCGCCCACCTCGGGCAGGCTCTCCTGGTCGTCCTCTGCCTCGCCCTCAACTTCGGCGCCGAGGCGCTCATCACCCGCAACTACTGGCTCGGCAGTGTCTGCGTGACCCCGATGGCGCTGCTCATCACGGAGTTCGCCGGCTACCAGGCGCCCGGTGACCTGATCACCGAGCGGGTGGTGGACACCCTCGTCGGCGCCCTGGTCGGCTTCCTGGCCGCCGTCGTCGTCACCAACCGGCGGGCCGGCAGCCGGGTCGGACAGGCGGTGACCGCCGCCGACCGCGCCCGCGAGCGCGCCGCCCGCCTCCTGGCGGAGCCCGACCCCGCCCCCGGCGCCCTGGAGGCCGCCCGCCGGGGACTCGCCGCCGCGCTGACCGACCTGCGGGCCACGGTCGACGCCGCGGCCGGCGAATGGTGGGGGCGCGCCCTGCCCCAGGAGAGGGTCGTGCTCGCCGAACAGGCCGGACACCGTACGCTCGCCCAGACGGTGCGACGCCAGGCAGCGCGTCCGGACCGCGAAACGGGCACGAGAACGGAGGACGTACGGCCATGACCGAAACCGACGGGGGCTCGGCGACCGGGGGCGACGGGGGAGTCGGCGACGGCAGGAGGGGACCGGGCGGGGACACCGTCGCCGCGGTCGTGCGGCAGTGGCGGGCCGTCCATCCCGACCTCGACACCGGACCGATGGAGATCATCGGCCGCATCAACCGCTGTGCCGCCCTCCTGCAGCAGGCCGAGGACGCCCCCCTGCGCCGGGCGGGCCTCAGCCGCGCCGAGTTCGACCTGCTGGGCGCGCTGCGCCGCACCGGGCACGAGCTGACCCCCGGCGACCTGGCCCGCGAGACGTTCTCCTCCGGCGCCGCCGTCACCAAGCGCCTCAAGCAGCTCACCGAGCGCGGCCTGGTGGAGCGGCGCGGCGACACCCGCGACCGCCGGGTCGCCCACGTCCGCCTGACGGACGCCGGACGCGACCTCGTCGACGGCATCCTGCCCGAACAGCTCGCCTACGAGTCCGCCGTACTGTCCGGCGTGGACGGCCCGGAGCAGGGCGAACTGGCGGCCCTTCTCGGGGCTCTGCTGGGCCAGCTGGAGGGCCGCCTGGGCGCGCTGCGGGTCTGAGGCTCCGGCCGGCCCGGCGGCACCGCGGCCCGGGGGCAGAAACCGTCTCAGCGCTCGTCGCCCGCCCGGTACACGCCGAACATCGCGCCCTGCGGGTCGCGCAGTACCGCGATGCGCGGCCCCTCGGGAGGCGAGGTGGGTTCCATGAGCACGGTGCCGCCGCTGTCGGTCGTGTCGACCGCGGCGGTGTTCACGTCCGCCACCGCGAAGTACGGCAGCCAGTGCGCCGGCACCTCGTGCGGGAACTTCTCGTCCATCGTCACCATGCCGCCGAAGTCCGCCCCGCCGATCCCCCACTGCGGGTAGCGGTCCGAGGTGGTGACGCTCCAGCCGAACACCGTGGTGTAGAAGTCGGAGGCCCGGTCCGGCTCCCGGGTCAGCAGCTCCACCCAGCCCAACGAGCCGGGCGCGTTGAACAGCCCGGCCCCCGGGAAGGAGCGTGGCTCCCACAGCTGGAACACCGCGCCGGTCGGATCGGCGGCCACCACGAAGCGGCCCGAGTCGAAGACGTCCGTGGGGCCCTGCGGGACCGCTCCGCCGGCCGCGGTCACCTGCCGGACGGCGTCGTCCGCGTCGCGCACGGCGAACGACACGCTCCACGCGACCGGCTGCGCCGGCTGGTACAGCGGCGTCAGGGCGGCGACCGCCGCGTCGCCGAGGCGCGCGATCGTGTAGCCGCCCGCCTGGTGCCGGGAGTCCGTCTCGGGGCGCCAGCCGAACAGCTTGGTGTAGAACCGCTTGGCCGCTGCCAGATCGCTGGTCCCCAGCTCGGCCCAGCAGGGCCCGCCGGTCACCGGTTCATGGAGCTTCATCGCGTGGGGCGTCCTTCCGCAGAGCCGGACCGTCCGTCCCCCTCCAGCACGCTAAGGCCGGGCCCGGACCTCGGCCATCCGGCACGTACCGCCCGGTGGCTCAGATCCCGGGCCGATAGCGCAGCGGATGGTCCGCCGGCACCTCCACCAGCACGATCCGCGTGCCGTCCGGGTCCGCGATCCACATCTCCACCAGCCCCCACGGTTCCTGGACCGGCGGCCGGACGATCTCGACGCCCTTCGCGCGCAGTTCGTCGTGGGCCGCCGCCGCGTCCGCCACTTGGAGCCACAGCTTCAGCGCGGGGCTGAGCGGCGCCTCGGAGCGGCCGGAGACCTCCAGGAAGCCGCCACCGAGGAAGTAGACGGTGCCCCGCTCGGGCCCGGTGCCGAACTCCCGGTGGACGGCGAGACCGAGCAGCTCGCCGTAGAAGGCGCGGGAGCGGTCGGGGTCGGTGGGGCGGAGCAGGATCCGGCTGCTGAGTACGTGCACCATGCGTCCCGAGGCTACCGGCGGCGTTACTCTCATCGGTGCCCGCGCCGCGCCCGAGAGCGAACCGCCGAGAACCCGACCGTCGACAACGAACCGTCCAGAACGAACCGGAGACGCCCCACATGGACACCGCCGCCAGCCCACTGATCTACCGCGACGCCACCGACGCCGACGTGGAGGGGATCGTCGCGCTCATAGAGTCCGCGTACCGCGGGGATGCCAGCCGCGCCGGGTGGACCACGGAGGCCGACATCCTCCAGGGACAGCGCACGGACCCGGAGGGTGTGCTGGAGGTCGTCAAGTCGCCGGACAGCCGCCTGCTGACGGTCGAGCGGGACGGCGGGATCGTGGCCTGCTGCCAGCTGGAGCACCGCGGGGCGCACGCCTACTTCGGGATGTTCGCCGTGAGCCCGGCGCTCCAGGGCGAGGGACTGGGCAAGACGGTCATCGCGGAGGCGGAGCGCTGGGCCCGCGAGGCGTGGGGCGTGACGGAGATGCACATGACCGTGATCTCGGTGCGCGAGGACCTCATCGCCTGGTACGAACGCCGCGGCTACCGCCGTACGGGAGAGATGACCCCGTTCCCGTACGGCGACGAGCGCTTCGGCATCCCGCAGCGCGCCGACCTCCAGTTCGAGCTGCTGGTCAAGCCGCTGGCGTGATGTCCACCGTGCTGTCCGCCGTGACGCTCACGCGGTGAAGCGGCCGGTGCGTTTGATCTCCGGGTAGTCGGTCGTGGCGCCGTCCAGGCCGAGAGCGCGCACCAGCCGCAGGTGGTCCTGGGTGTTCACCGTCCAGCAGAAGACCCGCAGACCCGCCTTGCGGGCCCGCTCCACGATCTCCAGCGTGATCCGGTTGATGTCCAGGCACAGGGTGCCGGCGCCGGCCTCGACGGCACGGTCCACGACCTCGGGGCCGTAGTACTGCGCGACCAGGGCGGTGCGCACCCCGGGCACCAGCCGGGCGATCTCGACGATGGCCTCGTCGTGGAACGAGATCACCTCCACCCGGTCCACCAGGTCCCGCCGGCGCATCACCTCGGCGAGCTTCCGCGCGGCCGCCGTGTCCTTGATCTCGGCCTGCAACGGCACCGAAACGGAGTCCAGTACCTCCTCGAAGACCGGGACCCGCTCCCCGCGGCCCGCGTCCAGCGCGCGCAGCTCCTCGAGGGTCTGCTCGGCGATCGCGCCCGTGCCGTCGGTGGTGCGGTCCACGTCCGCGTCGTGCATGACGACGAGCGCGCCGTCCTTGCTCAGGTGCAGGTCCAGTTCGACGACGTCGAGGCCGGCCCGCTCGGCGGCGACGAAGGAACGCAGGGTGTTCTCTGGTTCGACACCCATCACTCCACGGTGACCGATGGTGAGGAAGTTCAAGGCTCGACTCGCTTCCGTCGACGTCGGCGATGGCAGGGCGGCAGCCTAACGGCCCTGCGGGACCGTTTCCCCTCTGCCGCGCCTGGTATCCGGACTCCAGCATCCCGCAGGAAAAAATGCGGTGAATGGCAGGGTCGGGCAGGATAATTTACGGAGGTGCCCCTTGCTGGGAGAAACCTCGTATGCATACGGTGTCCTGACGCGAGCTTCTCCCGTGGAGGATGGGACATGACGGAAATTCTTGTGCAGGTGGGTGTGGAGGAGAATATTCCTCCGGCGAGCAGGGTGGTGGAGCACCCGGCGTGGCCCGTGCTCAAGGATGCCGTGGAGCGGATCCGGCCATGGCAGTCCAAGGACGGGTCGATCGACTTCGACGCCGAGGGCGCCCCCGACCGGTCCGCCGCCGAGGACGCCGTACGCCGTGTCGCCGGCGCCGTCGAGGAGCTGTCCCCGCTCCTGCCGCACGACCGTGCCTACCACGAGGCCCTGGTGACGGACCTCGGCCGCTGGGCCGACGGCGGTTTCCAGGTGCCCGACTTCCTCGACTCGCTGCTGGCCTTCCAGCCCGCCGCGAGCCGCGCGGACGGCCTCCAGCACCTGGTCGTCTTCCCGATGTACACGCAGAACGGCAACCCGGACCGCAACCTCGAAGCGGTCGTGCTGCGCATGGTCTGGCCCGACTGGCTGGCCGAACTGGAGCGCACCCGCTACGACAACCCGCTCTTCTGCGGCATCACCTTCGAGGACTTCACGGCCGGCTACGACACCAACTCCGCCGTCCTCTTCCCGGAGACCATCGCCGTGCGCGAGGCGCCCGAGCGCTTCTCCTGGGGCGGCATCTTCTGCGACCGCGAGGCCGCCCGCTTCCGCCGCGTCACCGAGGCCGCCGTCGACATCCTGGGCCTGGAGCTGCCCGAGGACGTCGCCGCGATGGTGCACGACCAGAAGCGCTGCGAGGAGGCCTTCGTCCTGTGGGACATGGTCCACGACCGCACCCACAGCCACGGCGACCTGCCCTTCGACCCCTTCATGATCAAGCAGCGGCAGCCGTTCTGGATGTACGGCCTGGAGGAGCTGCGCTGCGACCTCACCGCCTTCAAGGAGGCCGTGAAGCTGGCGGACGAGGGCGTGCCGCAGGCCCGTGACGTGCAGTACGCGGTCCTCTTCGACCGCATGTTCCGCTTCCCGGTCACCGGCGAGCGCGTACGCAACTACGACGGTCTGGGCGGCCAGCTCCTCTTCGCCTACCTGCACAAGCACGACGTCGTGCGCTGGACCGACAACAAGCTGTTCATCGACTGGCAGCGCGCCCCGCAGGTCACCAATGAGCTGTGCGCCGAGATCGAGAAGCTCTACCGGGACGGCATCGACCGCCCCAAGATCGTGCACTGGTTCGCCGGGTACGAGCTGGTCTCCACGTACCTCGCCCCGCACCCGGGCTCGAAGTGGGCCAAGGGCCCCGACGCCCTGGACCTGACCCTGCCGCCGCGCAAACTCGTCGATGACGTGCTTCCGGACGAGTTTCCGCTGAGCATGTTCTACGAGGCACTGTCCAAGAAGCTCAAGAACGTGATCGCCTCGACCCGCGGCATCACGGCGACGGCGGACGGCGCCGAGCGGGCCGCCGCGTGAGCGACGGCACCGGCACGCGGGAACAGGCTCAGCAGGCAGCACAGGCTCGGGAGGCGAGGACCATGGGGAACGGGACGCTCGACGGCGCGGTGATCGCGGTGGCCGGAGCGGGCGGGCCCGCCGGACGGGCCGCGCTGCTGCGGCTCGCCGAGGCGGGCGCGACGGTCGTCGGCTCCGACAACGACCCGGAGCGACTGGCCGAGGCGGTGGACGCGGCGCGCTACGCGCACGGCGGCGCCACCGTCACCGGCGAGACGGTCGACCTGCTCGACCTGGACTCCACCCGGGCCTGGGCCGACCGCATCGAGAAGGAGTTCGGCCGGGTCGACGGCGTGGTCCACCTCGTCGGCGGCTGGCGCGGCAGCCAGACCTTCACCAAGACCGACCTCGGCGACTGGGACCTCCTGGAGAAGCTGCTGATCCGCACCGTGCAGCACACCTCCCTCGCCTTCCACGAGGCGCTCCAGCGCAGCGACCGCGGCCGCTACGTCCTGATCAGCGCCGCCGGCGCGAGCAACCCCACCGCGGGCAACGCCGCCTACTCGGCGGCCAAGGCCGCCGCCGAGGCCTGGACGCTGGCCATGGCGGACTTCTTCCGCAAGGCGGGGGGCGAGCACGGGCCGACGTCCGCGGCTGCGATCCTGGTGGTCAAGGCGTTGGTGCACGACGCGATGCGCGCCGAGCGCCCCAACGCGAAGTTCGCGGGCTTCACGGACGTGCGTGACCTCGCCGAGGCCGTCGCCGGAGTCTGGGAGAAGCCCGCCGCGGAAGTGAACGGAAACCGTCTGTGGCTGACCGAGAAGCCGTGAACCCCCCGAAGACCGACGCGCGTCGCCATCACGACCCCGAGGTCCGCGGTTTCGCCAGTGACAACTACGCCGGCGCGCACCCCGAGGTGCTCGCCGCGCTGGCCCTGGCCAACGGCGGGCACCAGGTCGCGTACGGCGAGGACGAGTACACCGAGAATCTCCAGCGCGTGATCCGCGGCCACTTCGGCTCCGGCGCCGAGGCGTTCCCGGTCTTCAACGGCACCGGCGCCAACGTCGTCGCACTCCAGGCGGTCACCGACCGCTGGGGTGCGGTGATCTGCGCCGAGAGCGCGCACATCAACGTCGACGAGGGCGGCGCCCCCGAGCGCATGGGCGGCCTGAAGCTGCTCACCGTCCCCACCCCCGACGGCAAGCTCACGCCCGACCTGATCGACCGGCAGGCGTACGGCTGGGACGACGAGCACCGCGCGATGCCGCAGGTCGTCTCGATCACCCAGAGCACCGAGCTGGGCACGCTCTACACGCCCGACGAGATCCGCGCCATCTGCGAGCACGCCCACGCGCACGGCATGAGGGTGCATCTGGACGGCTCCCGGATAGCCAACGCCGCCGCCTCCCTGGACGTGCCCATGCGCACGTTCACCAACGCGGTCGGCGTGGACCTGCTCTCCCTCGGCGGCACCAAGAACGGCGCCCTGTTCGGCGAGGCGGTCGTGGTCCTCAACCAGGACGCCGTGCGCCACATGAAGCACCTGCGCAAGCTGTCGATGCAGCTCGCCTCCAAGATGCGCTTCGTGTCGGTGCAGCTGGAGGCGCTGCTCGCCAAGGACCTGTGGCTGCGCAACGCCCGGCACTCCAACGAGATGGCCAAGCGCCTGGCCGAGGGCGTGCGCGCCGTGCACGGCGTGGAGATCCTCTACCCGGTGCAGGCCAACGCGGTCTTCGCCCGCCTGCCGCACGAGGTGAGCGAGCGCCTTCAGAAGCGGTTCCGCTTCTACTTCTGGGACGAGGCCGCCGGCGACGTGCGCTGGATGTGCGCCTTCGACACCGCCGAGGACGACGTCGACGCGTTCGTCGCCGCCCTCAAGGAGGAGATGGCACGCTGACGGATCTCCCGCTCTGTGCATAGGTATGCGGTCACCTGAAAAGTCATTGACTGACGGGTGATCGCTTTCCTATGCTCTGCGGTCATGGAGCTGATCCAGAAATCCCCTGACCTGTCCGCCTACTTGGCCGCCGACGAGGTCATCGACCACCATCACCCACGCGTACGGGAGGTGGCCGGGCGGCTTGCCGCAGACGCGGAGGACTCGTATGCCTATGCGCGGCTGGCCTTCGAGTTCGTGCGCGACACCATCCCGCACTCACAGGACTCAGGTGACCCCCGTGTCACCTGGCGCGCCTCCGACGTCCTGGAGCAGCGCACCGGCATCTGCTATGCCAAGGCCCACGCGCTGACCGCGCTGCTGCGGGCCGAGGACATCCCGACCGCCCTGTGCTACCAGCGGTTCGACGTGGTGCACGGGCTGGTCGCCGTACGGTTCAACGGTGCCTGGCACCGGCAGGACCCGCGCGGCAACAAACCCGGCGTGAACGCGCAGTTCTCCCTGGAGCGGGAGCAGCTGGCCTTCACGCCGGACGCCGCGGCCGGTGAGGCGGACTGCCCGGACCTGTACGCCGCGCCGCACCCGACCGTGCTGGAGGTGCTGAAGGCGGCCGTCGACCGGGCCCACCTGTGGGCGACGCTGCCGCCGGCCCTGTGACGCGCTCGGCTCAGCGGGCCTCGGCCGTGCGCAGCTGCTCCTGCGTCGGGGCGGTGCCTCCGAGATGGGCCGGCATCCACCAGGTGTCGTCCGCCCCCTTGGGCCGCACCGGGTAGGCGCGCTGCGCGGCCTCCAGCAGCTCCTGCACCCGCCCGCGCAGCCGACGGGTGATGGCGCCCGCGTACTGCTCGCGGGAGGCCTCCATCGCCTCGCCGACCCGGATCGTGATCGGGATGTGGCTGCGCTTGAAGTTGCGCGGGTGGCCCTTGGTCCACAGCCGCTGCGTGCCCCACAGCGCCATCGGGACCAGCGGGACGCCCGCCTCCTGCGCCAGGCGCGCGGCGCCCGACTTGAAGCTCTTCAGCGTGAACGACTCGGAGATCGTGGCCTCCGGGAAGACGCCGACGATCTCGCCGGACCGCAGCGAGTCCAGGGCGTGCGCGTACGCCGCCTCGCCCTGCTTGCGGTCCACCGGGATGTGCTTCATGTTGCGCATCAGCGGACCGGAGACCCGGTGG
Source organism: Streptomyces sp. NPDC096048 (assembly GCF_044763415.1). Lineage (NCBI taxonomy): Bacteria > Bacillati > Actinomycetota > Actinomycetes > Kitasatosporales > Streptomycetaceae > Streptomyces > Streptomyces sp. NPDC096048. The sequence goes on along the minus strand of NZ_JBIWGG010000004.1, from coordinate 300,950 downwards.
CGGAAGACCGACTCCTTCGCCATGAAGCGCACCAGCCGCTTCTGGGGCAGCGCCGCCAGGCCGTCGAAGATGAAGTCCAGGTAGCTGATGTGGTTGCTCACCAGCACGGCGCCGCCCGAGCGCGGGATGTTCTCCGAACCCTGACAGTCGATCTTGAGGTCCCACACCTTGAACAGGGTGCGGGCGAGACCGATGGCCGGGCGGTAGGCGAGTTCTGCCATGGGCGGGTCGGACCCTTCCTTGTCAGCCTGGGAAGGGGGCTCCCAGTCGAAAGTTACGCAGCCGTAGGTTTACGGCATGTCGCAGATCGTGCCCCAAGAACGGCCGGTGTACCAGCCTTGGTGCCCGCCCGCGGCGAGATCCTCATCACTTCGTCGGCCGATTCGTGGCCGAAACGCGACGGTGAGCCGGGAATCCCGGGCGCCCCGTGAACGCTGTACCTGGGAACGACCGGACCGGTGGCGCGCGTGTCGCGCGCGTCCAGGAGTGCCGCGGTGGCGGCGGAACAGGGGCGAACGGGTGCGCGAGCAGGACGAAGGCGAACGGCTCGACACCTCCGGCCCCCGGCTCGCCGCGGCCGACCTGGGCGCGGAGCTCGGCGCCCGCGCCACGCTCGTGCAGTTCTCCAGCGCCTTCTGCGCCCCCTGCCGGGCCACCCGGCGGGTCCTCGGTGAGGTGGCCGACATGGTCCCCGGCGTCACCCACGTCGAGATCGACGCCGAGGCCCGCCTGGAGCTGGTCCGCGCACTCGGCGTGCTCAAGACCCCGACCGTGCTGGTTCTCGACGCCGACGGCCGTGTCGTGCGGCGCGCCGTCGGGCAGCCGCGCAAGGCGGACGTGATCGCCGCACTGGGCGTGGCGGTGTGACCACCGCCACGTCACCCGTGAGGCGTTCTCCACAGCCTCCACGACCCAGGACGTATTTGACTGTGTGTGCCACCCGTCGTCAGCCTGCCCCTAGGCCCTCGCTCCCAGCTCCCCGGACCGAGGCGCAACGCAGAAGGACACTCCGTATGACGGCCACACCCGACGTCGCCGCGTCGCGGCTCGCCACCGCCGACCTGCTGCGGTCCGCCTTCCGGCGGCACGCGGCCGGGGTCGCCGTGATCACCGCCCGCGGTGACACGGGCCCGGTCGGTTTCACGGCCACCTCCCTCACCTCCGTCTCCGCCGAGCCGCCGCTGCTCTCGTTCGGCATCGGGACCGGCTCCTCCAGCTGGCCCGCGGTGTCCGAGGCCGAGTACGTCGGCGTCCACCTGCTCGGCGACCACCAGGAGGACCTGGCGGCCACCTTCGCCCGCAGCGGCGCCGACCGTTTCGCGGCGCCGACCGTCTGGTGCGAGGGCCCCGGGGGCGTGCCGGTACTGGACGGCGTCCTCGCCTGGCTCGTGTGCCGCGTCGTCGGCCGCGTTCCCGCGGGGGACCACCGCATCGTGCTGGCCGAGGTACTCCTCGGTGACCCCACGGGTGCCGGCAGTCCCCTGCTGTACCACCAGGGGCGTTACAACGCTCTGCGCGGCTGACCGCTCACCGGGGGGCGCTTCCGCGAAGCCGTCGGGTTCCGGTTACGCTGCGTTGCGAAGGTCACAGTTCAAAGCGCTTGCTTAGCGGGCAGGAACTGGATGTACTGACGAGTAATATTCCGGGCGGAGCGCGGGTCGCTCCGACCGGGATCGGCCGCTTGGGGCGCCTATGCTGCCTGCAAGAGGCAGCACTGAAATGTCGACGCAGTAGGAGAGCCGGCGTGAGCTTGAGGATCGTTGTCACTGTGAAGTACGTGCCCGACGCCACTGGCGACCGGCACTTCGCCGATGACCTGACCGTCGACCGGGACGACGTGGACGGTCTGCTCTCCGAGCTGGACGAGTACGCGGTCGAGCAGGCGCTGCAGATCTCGGAGAACTCCGACGACGACGTGGAGATCACCGTCCTGACGGTGGGTCCGGAGGACGCGAAGGACGCGCTGCGCAAGGCGCTGTCCATGGGCGCGGACAAGGCGATCCACGTCGAGGACGACGACCTGCACGGCACCGACGCCATCGGCACCTCCCTGGTCCTGGCCAAGGCCGTCGAGAAGGCCGGCTACGACCTGGTCGTCTCCGGCATGGCCTCCACCGACGGCACCATGGGCGTCGTACCGGCGCTGCTCGCGGAGCGCCTTGGCGTGCCGCAGGTGACGCTGCTGTCCGAGGTGTCGGTCGAGGGCGGCACCGTGAAGGGCCGCCGCGACGGCGACGCCGCCACGGAGCAGCTGGAGGCCTCCCTCCCGGCCGTCGTGTCGGTCACCGACCAGTCGGGCGAGGCGCGTTACCCCTCCTTCAAGGGGATCATGGCGGCCAAGAAGAAGCCGGTGGAGTCCTGGGACCTCTCCGACCTCGACATCGACGAGGACGAGGTCGGCCTGGAGAACGCCTACACCAAGGTCGACTCCGCGACCGAGCGCCCGGCGCGCACCGCGGGCACCATCGTCAAGGACGAGGGCGAGGGCGGCAAGCAGCTCGCCGAGTTCCTCGCGGGCCAGAAGTTCATCTGAGCCCCGCTGGTTCCGCTGACCGCCCCTCACATCTCGCAAGCAGGAGAGAAGAAGTCCCATGGCTGAAGTTCTCGTCTACGTCGACCACGTGGACGGTGCCGTCCGCAAGCCCACCCTGGAGCTGCTGACCCTCGCCCGCCGCGTCGGCGAGCCCGTCGCCGTGGCTCTGGGTGCCGGTGCCGGTGACACCGCCGCCGCGCTCGCCGAGCACGGCGCGGTCAAGGTCCTGACCCACGAGGCCGCCGAGTACGCCGACTACCTGGTCGTTCCCAAGGTGGACGCCCTCCAGGCCGCCGTCGAGGCCGTCTCCCCGGCCGCCGTGCTGGTCCCCTCCTCCGCCGAGGGCAAGGAGATCGCCGCCCGCCTGGCGCTGCGCCTGGGCTCCGGCATCATCACCGACGCCGTCGACCTGGAGGCCGGTGACGAGGGTCCGGTGGCCACGCAGTCGGTGTTCGCCGCCGCCTTCACCACCAAGTCCCGCGTCTCCAAGGGCACCCCGGTCATCACGGTCAAGCCGAACAGCGCGGCCGTCGAGCCGGCCCCGGCCGCCGGTGCGGTCGAGGCCCTGTCGGTGTCCTTCTCCGCCGCCGCGACCGGCACCAAGGTCACCTCGCGCACGCCGCGCGAGTCGACCGGCCGTCCCGAGCTGACCGAGGCCGCGATCGTCGTCTCCGGCGGCCGTGGCGTCAACGGCGCGGAGAACTTCGCGATCATCGAGGCGCTCGCCGACTCGCTCGGCGCGGCCGTCGGCGCCTCGCGTGCCGCGGTGGACGCGGGCTGGTACCCGCACACCAACCAGGTCGGCCAGACCGGCAAGTCCGTCTCGCCGCAGCTGTACATCGCCTCCGGCATCTCGGGCGCGATCCAGCACCGTGCGGGCATGCAGACCTCGAAGACGATCGTGGCGATCAACAAGGACGCCGAGGCCCCGATCTTCGAGCTGGTCGACTACGGCGTCGTCGGCGACCTCTTCGACGTCGTCCCGCAGCTCACCGAGGAAGTCAAGACCCGCAAGGGCTGACATCGACTCGCAGCACCGGCCGAGGCCCCCGCGACCGTCCTTCCTGGTCGCGGGGGCCTCGGCGTCTGCGCAGGATGGTGTTGACCGGCGAGAGACCGGCAGATAACTTCGCTCTACGGATTATTGATTCCGTTCAGCGGAAAACAGGAGGGTGTGGGATGGGTCAGCAGGAGAAGGTGGCGACGAGTCTCGCGGGCGGCGTCGGCGAGGAGATCAGTGCCTCCCTCGCGCCGGTCGACGCGGAGCTGGAGCGCCGCTACCCCGGAGACCCGGGCACCCGGCAGCCCGTCCACACCGTCTACGTCCCCGGTGACGTCTTCGCCGCCGACACGATCCGCTCCTGGGGCGACCAGGCGCTCGCCGCCCTCGACGAACACGCCCCCGACGCCGCCTCCTTCGCCGCCGTCCTCGGCCTCGCCGACGACCTCGCCGAGCCCGTGTACGGCCGCGTACGCGCCAAGCTGGAGCGCGAGCCGATCGAGGACCTCCGCGTCGACTTCGAGGACGGCTACGGCAACCGCACGGACGCCGAGGAGGACGAGTCCGCCGCCCGCGCCGCCCGGCTGATCGCCGAGGCGTATGAACAGGGCACGGCGGCCCCGTACATGGGCATCCGCATGAAGTGCATGGAGGCCCCGGTGCGCGCCCGTGGCATCCGTACGCTCGACGTCTTCCTCAGCGGCCTGATGGAGGCCGGCGGCCTCCCGGACGGGCTGGTCCTCACCCTGCCGAAGGTGACCTACGCCGAGCAGGTCACCGCCATGGTGCGGCTCCTGGAGGCGTTCGAGAAGGCGCGCGGCCTGGAGCCCGGCCGGATCGGCTTCGAGATCCAGATCGAGACCAGCCAGTCGATCCTGGCCGCCGACGGCACCGCCGCCGTCGCCCGCATGATCCAGGCCGCCGAGGGCCGCGCCACCGGACTGCACTACGGCACCTTCGACTACAGCGCCTGCCTCGGCGTCTCCGCCGCGTACCAGGCCAGCGACCACCCGGCCGCCGACCACGCCAAGGCGATCATGCAGGTCGCCGCCGCCGGCACCGGCGTACGCGTCTCCGACGGCTCCACCAACGTCCTGCCGGTCGGCCCCACCGCGAAGGTCCACGACGCCTGGCGCCTGCACTTCGGCCTCACCCGCCGCGCCCTCGCCCGCGCCTACTACCAGGGCTGGGACATGCACCCCGGCCACATCCCCACCCGGTACGCGGCGGTCTTCGCCTTCTACCGGGAGGGCTTCGAGCAGGCCGCCGCCCGCCTCGCCCGCTACGCCAACCGCACCGGCGGCGACGTCATGGACGAGCCCGCCACCGCGAAGGCCCTCAGCGGCTACCTGCTGCGCGGCCTGGACTGCGGCGCCCTCGACATCGGCGAGGTCGCCCGGCTGACCGGCCTGACCCGCGCCGACCTGGAGGGCTTCTCGTCCCCGCGGCGCGGCGACCTCACGGCATCGGCGCAGTAGGCGGCGACTGGGGCCTGTTGTTCGGGTCAGGTCGGCTGCGCGGGGCGGCGCCTGCCGGCGGAGCCGCCCCGCGACGCCGGCCTGATCCAACGGCGGGCCCTACGAGCGGGGGAGGGGCTCGCCGGTCCGGCCGGAGCGCACGTACCGCTCCAGGCCGGACTCCGTCACCCGCTTCTCCTCGGCGAACAGCCGCGTCCCCCGCGCGCACAGCCGCCGGTCGGCCCGCGCCCGCGCGCAGAACTCCTCGGGCGTCGCCCCGAACAGCTCCCGCAGCCGGGCCGACCCCTGGAGCAGCTCGGTGATCAGGACGCGCTGGTCGCCCGGGTGCCGGCGTGGCGCTCCGGTGCCGTCGTGCAGGACGCCGTGGCGGTTGACGTAGGCGTACGCGCCGCGCAGCACCGTGCCGTCCCCGTCCAGCGGCTCGACACGTACGGCCGGTGCGGGGAGCCAGGCGCGGTCGAAGTTGCCGGACGCCATCGGCACGCCCTCGCTCGCGTCGATCACGGCCAGCTGCTCGGCGTCGAGCCACAGGACGAACAGCTCCCGTGCGACGCCCGGGGCGCCCACCGGAGAGGCGGACACGTAGCCCATACGGCTCACATGGGCGGACACACCGATGTCGAGGCCGGTGACCCGCGTCCTGACCATCGGGATCGGAGAGCCGATCCCGAACTCGGCCATCTTGTGCCGCAGCTGGCCCGGACTGGCGTTGGAGCCGATCGCGAGCACGGGCACCCTGCCGTCCCCGTCCTCGGGGACCGGCCGGTCCAGCGGCAGCAGCCGGTCCCCGTCCAGCAGTCCCGACTCCCGGGGCCACGCGCCCGGATACAGCAGCGGCTCCTCCCGCGGGACCCCCGCCAGCCCGAGCGCCCGCAACGTCCGGTCCTCGCCGGTCGGGTGCGCCGGCGCGCGGCCGCTCTCCGGGGGCCGGGGCGGCCGGGCAGGGCCCCCGCTCAGTGGCTTCGACACGGGCCGCTCAGCCCGCCGGTGGCAGCTCGCCCGAGCCCCGGGTGACCAGCCTGGTCGGCAGTTCGATGCGGTCGGGTGCGACCAGGGAGCCGTCCAGTTGCCTGAAGAGCCGCTCGGCGGCGGTGCGGCCGAGGGCCGCCGCGTCCTGGGCGACCACGGTGACGCCCGGCTGGAGCAGGTCGGCCAGCTCGATGTCGTCGAAGCCGACCAGGGCGACGCCGCGCGGGTGCTCGGTCAGGACCCGGATCACGGTGACCGTCACCCGGTTGTTGCCGGTGAAGATCGCGGTGACCGGGTGCGGGTCGGTGAGCATCTCCTCGGCCGCCCGGCGCACCCGCACGGGATCGGTGACGCCCAGGGACATCCAGGAGTCCTTCACCGGTATGCCGGCGTCCTCCATGGCGGCCCGGTAGCCGCGCAGCCGCTCGGCGGCGGTGTGGATGCGGGGCATGTCGCCGATGAAACCGATCCTGCGGTGCCCGTGCGCGATGAGGTGCGCCACGCCGTCGCGGGCGCCGCCGAAGTTGTCGGACACCACCACGTCCGCGTCGATCTGCCCCGCCGGACGGTCCACGAACACCGTGGCGACGCCCGCCTTGAGCTCCGGCTCCAGATACCGGTGGTCGTCCCCGGCGGGGATCACCACCAGCCCGTCCACGCGCCGCGCGCACAGCGCCAGCACCAGCTCCTGCTCGCGGTCCGGGTCCTCCGCGCTGGACCCGTTGATCAGCAGGGCGCCGTGGGCGCGGGCCACCTCCTCCACGGCGCGGCTGAGTGGCCCGTAGAAGGGGTCGGCCAGATCCTCCAGGACCAGGCCGATGCTGGCGGTGCTGCCCTTGCGGAGCACTCGCGCGCTGTCGTTGCGGCGGAAGCCGAGCGCGTCGATGGCCTCCTGGACGCGGCGCTCGGTCTCCGGGGTGACGCCCGGCTCCCCGTTGACCACCCGGGAGACGGTCTTGAGACCGACCCCGGCCCGGGCGGCGACGTCCTTCATGGTCGGGCGATTGCCGTAACGGTTCCCGGGGAGGCGGTCTGCGCGGCGGGGCGTGTCGGGCACGGTGCGGTGTCCTGTCCTGTCGTCCACGGGAGTGCGTCGGCTCCTGTCGTCCACGGGGGATGTGTCGGTCATGCGTTTGTATGAGGATGTGGCGTCGAGCATAGAGCCTGGACAACGTTGTCAGATGCGGGAGACACTGTCCATCGCACTCTCCGGCCCTCGTCCCCACCGCGGGGTCGGTCCGCTGCGCGCTCTTGGGTTCGTCATTTTTTGCTTTTTTCGGTCCGACGGGGAGATCCGACTCTGATGCACACCGACCTCGTGGCAGCGCTGGACATCGGCGGCACCAAGATCGCCGGGGCGCTGGTGGACGGCCACGGCCGCATCCAGGCGCGCGCGCAGCGCGCCACGCCCGCCCGGGAGGACGGCGACACCGTGATGCGGGCCGTCGAGGCGGTGCTCGGGGAGCTGACCGAGTCGCCGCTGTGGGTGAGGGCGACGGCCGTCGGCATCGGCAGCGCAGGACCGGTGGACGCCTCCGCCGGCACGGTCAGCCCGGTGAACGTGCCCGGCTGGCGCGACTACCCGCTCGTCCGGCGGGTCCGCGACGCCGCCGGCGGCCTGCCCGTCGAGCTGATCGGCGACGGCGTGGCCATCACGGCGGCCGAACACTGGCAGGGCGCCGCCCGCGGCCACGACAACGCGCTGTGCATGGTGGTCTCGACGGGCGTCGGTGGCGGTCTGGTCCTGGGCGGCCGGCTGCACCCCGGCCCGACCGGCAACGCGGGCCACATCGGCCACATCAGCGTGGACCTGGACGGCGATCCGTGCCCGTGCGGTGCGCGCGGCTGCGTGGAGCGCATAGCGAGCGGCCCCAACATCGCGCGGCGCGCCCTCGACGGAGGCTGGCGTCCCGGCCCGGACGGCGACACCTCCGCCGCCGCGGTCGCCGCCGCCGCCCGCCTGGGCGACCCCGTCGCCGTGGCGTCCTTCGAGCGGGCCGCGCAGGCACTGGCCGCCGGCATCGCCGCCACCGCGACCCTCGTCGAGATCGACATCGCCGTGGTCGGCGGAGGCGTCGGCAAGGCGGGCGACGTGCTCTTCGCCCCCCTGCGCAAGGCCCTGACGGACTACGCGACCCTGTCCTTCGTGCAGCGCCTGGCCGTCGTGCCCGCCCAGATGGGCACGGACGCGGGGCTGGTGGGGGCGGCCGCGGCGGCACTCACGAGGACGGCGGGCGCGACCCCGGTGCGGGTCTGAGCCGAGCACGGGCGATCCTCCGGGCGCGAGTGGGGTGGTGCTCCGAGCGTCGGGTCGTGTCTGTGCTCGGCATCGGGCTGGGGGGAGCCGGCGCCCGCCCGTGCGGGGCGGACGGGTGCGCGCGGGGCGCGCCGGGCTGACTCCGTCGGTCCCGGTCCCGTTCCCGTTCCCGTTCCCGTTCCAGAGCCCGAACCCGAACCCGAACCCGTACCCGTGACCCCGACGCCGTCGCGCAGTTGAAGCAGGCATGAAGAAGCGCAGCATGCTCGCCATCGCGTCCCTCGCCACCGGTTTCGTCGTCGCGGCCGTCAGCCCCTCCCACGCCGCCCCGGCCGACCTCCCGCTCAACCTCGACGTGGAGGACACCGTCAGCACCGTCCAGGACACCGTCGCCGTCGACAGCCTCCACGTGGACGACGACGCCCTCGGGCAGCTGGGCTGACGCACGCCCCTCACGCACCACCCGGACCACACGGCGCCGGTGTCCCTCCCCGGGGACGCCGGCGCCGCCGTCGTAGGCCCTCAACTGGGCCTGGTTTCCGTGGCAGGGTGGAGCGGGCAAGCCACAGGGGGCCAACAGAAGAGGGGGACCTGTGACCGTCGTCTGGATCAACGGCGCGTTCGGTGCGGGGAAGACCACCACCGCCCGGGAACTGATCGAACTGATCCCGAACAGCACACTCTTCGACCCCGAGGTCATCGGCGGAGCGCTCGCACATCTGCTGCCGCCCAAACGCCTCGCCGAGGTCGGCGACTTCCAGGACCTGCCGATCTGGCGCCGTCTGGTGACCGACACGGCGGCCGCGATGCTCGCCGAGCTCGGTGGGACCCTCGTGGTCCCCATGACACTGCTGCGGCAGGAGTACCGCGACGAGATCTTCGGCGGCCTCGCCGCCCGCCGGATCGCGGTCCGGCACGTCCTGCTCGCTCCGGCCGAAACGATCCTGCGGGAGCGTATAGCGGGCCGCGAGATACCGGCGGACCTGCCTGACGGCGAGATACGTGTACGGCAGTGGTCCTACGACCACATCGAGCCGTACCGCGCCGCACTCGCCTCCTGGCTGACCGCCGACGCCCACCCGATCGACACCGGCGCGCTCTCCCCGTACGAGGCCGCCACCCGGATCGCCGAGGCCGTCGGCACCGGCGCCATGCCCGCCTGCGACATCGTGCAGACGCCCGAGCCCACCGCCGAGACCCTCGCCGCCGGCGTCCTGCTCTTCGACGAGCGGGACCGGGTGCTGCTCGTCGACCCCACCTACAAGCCCGGCTGGGAGTTCCCCGGCGGCGTCGTCGAACCCGGCGAGGCCCCCGCCCGCGCCGGAATGCGCGAGGTCGCCGAGGAGACCGGGATCCGCCTCGCCGACGTGCCCGCCCTGCTGGTCGTCGACTGGGAATCGCCCGTACCCCCCGGCTACGGCGGGTTGCGGCTGCTCTTCGACGGCGGCCGGCTCGACTCCGCGGACGCCGCCCGCGTGCTGCTGCCCGGCCCCGAGCTGCGCGACTGGCGCTTCGTCAGCGAGGACGAGGCCGCCGGCCTGCTGCCCCCGGTCCGCTACGAGCGGCTGCGCTGGGCCCTGCGGGCCCGGGAACGCGGCGCGGCACTGTACCTGGAGGCGGGCACCCCGGTCGGCTGACGTCAGCCGACCGCCCCGTAGGTCCGCGCCGATGCCCGGAGCGCCTCACCGGCCCCGCCGGTCACCGGATCGCCGTGACCGAAGCAGGCCACCTCCGTGTCGAGGCCGGCCAGCCGCCCGAAGGAACCGACGGCCCGGTCCCGGTCGACGTTGAACACACCGAGCATGACGCTGCCGTCGACCGGCGACGCGGCGACGGCGTCCCCCGTGAACAGCACGCCGTGCCGCGGCAGATGCAGCCCGAGGCTGCCGTCCGTGTGGCCCGGGGCGTGGACGACGCGCGCCCCGCCGCCGAAGTCCAGGACATCGCCGTCGGACACCTCGGTCACCCGCGCCGGCCGGTCGAATCCGCCCTGCGGAAGCAGCCGTACGGCGTCCGCGTGCAGCGGGCGCTCCCAGTCCTCGAACGCGGGCGGCGGGCCCGGCACCTCGCCCCGTACGACCGGCGCCTCCAGCGTGTGCGCCACCACCTCTGCCCCGGTGAGCGCGGCGACCTCCTGAGCCCCGCCCACGTGATCCTCGTGGAAGTGGGTGAGGACGACACGCCGTACGCGTCCGAGAGTCCCGGCCGAGGCGGCGATGCGCTCGCCCGCCCCGGCCGGCCCGGCGTCGACCAGCGTCAGGTCGTCACCGTCGCGCCAGAGGTAGGCCTGGCCGACCGGGAAGCGCAGCAGGTGCAGGCGGGGGAGGAGTTCGATGACGTCCATGGGACGACCGTAGGCAGGGCCCCGCCGGGTGGCGAGGCCCCTCTGCCGACGGCAGAACCGGAGTCTGCCGGGTTCAGCTCGCCGCGTAGTTGCGCAGGAACAGCGCCTCCGCGACCGACAGCCGCTCCAACTCCTCGGGGGACACGCTCTCGTTCACGGCGTGGATCTGCGCCTCCGGCTCGCTCAGGCCGATGAGCAGGATCTCCGCCCGCGGGTAGAGCGCCGCCAGGGTGTTGCACAGCGGGATGGATCCGCCCTGGCCGGCGTACTGCATCTCCTCGCCCGGATACGCCACCGCCATCGCGTCCGCCATCGCCTGGTACGCCGGGCTGCTGGTGTCCGCGCGGAACGCCTGGCCCTGGCCGATCTGCTCGACGCCCACCCGGGCGCCCCACGGCGTACGCGCCTCCAAGTGGGCCTGGAGCAGCTTGGTGGCCTCGGCGGCGTCCACGCCCGGCGGCACCCGCAGGCTGATCAGAGCGCGGGCGCTCGCCTGCACCGACGGCGTGGCGCCGACGACCGGCGGGCAGTCGATGCCGAGCACCGTGACGGCCGGGCGCGACCAGATGCGGTCGGCGACCGAGCCGGAACCGATCAGCTCCACGCCGTCCAGCACCCGGGCGTCCCGACGGAACTGCTCCTCGTCGTACGTCAGGCCCTCCCACCGGCTGTCCGCCGACAGACCGTCGACGGTCGTCGAACCGTCCTCGGCGCGCAGCGAGTCCAGTACGCGGATCAGGGCGGCCAGCGCGTCGGGGGCCGCGCCGCCGAACTGGCCCGAGTGCAGGTTGCCCTCGAGCGTGTCGACCTTCACGCGGACGAGGGTCATGCCGCGCAGCGTCGAGGTGACCGTCGGCAGCCCGACCCGGAAATTGCCCGCGTCGCCGATGACGATGGTGTCCGCGGCGAGCAGGTCGGGGTGCTGCTCGGCGTACCGCTCCAGGCCGCCCGTGCCCTGCTCCTCCGAACCCTCGGCGATCACCTTGACGTGCACCGGGACACCGCCGTTCGCCTTCAGCGCGCGCAGCGCGAGCAGGTGCATGAGCACGCCGCCCTTGCAGTCGGCCGCGCCGCGCCCGTACCAGCGGCCGCCGCGCTCGGTGAGCTCGAACGGCGGAGTGGTCCAGCCGGCCTCGTCCAGCGGCGGCTGCACGTCGTAGTGGGCGTAGAGCAGCACCGTCTTGGCGCCCTCGGGCCCGGGCAGGTACCCGTACACCGACTGGGTGCCGTCCGGTGTGTCGAGCAGGTCCACGTCCTGGAAGCCCTCGGCGCGCAGCGCGGCCGCTATCCAGTTGGCCGCGCCCACGCTCTCACCGCGCGGGAACTGGTCGAAGTCCGCCACCGATTTGAAGGCCACCAGCGCGGTGAGCTCCTCCTTCGCCCTGGGCATCAGGGAAGAGACGGTCTCGGCGACCGGATTCGACGACATGGGCACGCTCCTTGTGGGTGCGACGTTGTACCGAGGAGTACCGGCGTACCGGAGTACGGCGAGTACTGGGATGGGTAGGCCCGATCCTCCCACAGTGGCCTGCGGCGTTGCCCGCCGTAGGATGCGGGGGTCAGGTGCGGCATGCGGTTTGTTGGGAGCAGTAGACCATCGTGAGCAGCGAGAACTCTTCGGCGGACGACGCGCGTCAGGTCTGGGACGTGGTCGTGGTGGGCGCGGGACCCGCGGGGGCCTCGGCCGCCTACGCGGCGGCGGTCGCGGGGCGGCGCGTGCTGTTGCTGGAGAAGGCGGACCTGCCCCGCTACAAAACGTGCGGCGGAGGCATCATCGGTCCCTCGCGCGACACTCTCCCGCCCGGCTTCGAACTGCCCTTCCGGGACCGTGTGCACGCGGTGACGTTCTCGAACAACGGGCGGTTCACCCGGACCAGGCGCTCCCGGCAGATGCTGTTCGGGCTGATCAACCGGCCCGAGTTCGACCAGCAACTCGTCGAGCACGCCCAGAAGGCAGGCGCCGAACTGCGCACCGGGGCGACGGTGACACGGGTGGAGCAGCACGGGTCGGCGGTGCCGGACCGGCGCACGGTCGCCGTCGTCCTCCAGGGCGGAGAGACGGTGCTCGCGCGGGCCGTCGTCGGCGCGGACGGCAGCGCCAGCCGGATAGGGGCGCACGTCGGGGTCAAGCTCGACCAGGTCGATCTCGGCCTGGAGGCGGAGATCCCGGTGCCGGAGACGGTCGCCGAGGACTGGAAGGGGCGGGTCCTCATCGACTGGGGGCCGATGCCCGGCAGTTACGGCTGGGTCTTCCCCAAGGGCGACACGCTGACCGTGGGTGTGATCTCGGCGCGCGGCGAGGGCGCGGCGACCAAGCGGTACCTGGAGGACTTCGTCGGACGGCTCGGGCTCGCCGGGTTCGAACCGAGCATCTCCTCCGGCCACCTGACGCGCTGCCGTGCCGACGACTCGCCGCTGTCGCGCGGCCGGGTCCTGGTGTGCGGGGACGCGGCGGGGCTGCTGGAGCCGTGGACGCGTGAGGGGATCTCGTTCGCGCTGCGCTCGGGGCGGCTCGCGGGGGAGTGGGCGGTGCGGATCTCCGAGGCGCACGACGCCGTGGACGCGCGCAAGCAGGCCTTGAACTACGCGTTCGCCATCAAGGCCGGGCTCGGCGTCGAGATGAGCGTCGGCAAGCGGATGCTGGCGGTGTTCGAGCGGCGCCCGGGGCTTTTCCACGCGGCGCTGACCGGATTCCGTCCGGCCTGGAAGGCGTTCAAGGACATCACGCAGGGTTCGACCTCGCTGGGCGAGCTGGTCCGTGCCCATCCGCTGGCGCAGCGGGCACTGGCGGCGATCGACCGCCGGCCCGCGGGCGCGGGGGACTCCGCAGGAGTGCCGGGCGCCGCGGCCCCCGCCGGCGACGAGGTCACTTCCTGATCTCGATCCGGAACACCGGGTGGTCGGGCGCGATGCGGCGCAGCTCCGCCTCGGGGGAGTCGGGGCCGACGCCGTTGAAGAAGACCCCTACCTCCGCTTTCCAGCGTTTGAGGTAGGCGCGCAGGAGCAGCGGCTTGTCGTCGTCGCCGATCTCGGTGGCCGTGAACACGTCCACGTGCTTGCCGAGGTGCAGTTCGCCGCCGCCGGCCGCGCGCATGTTGTGGGTCCACTGGACGTGGCCGCGCGGGGCCACCAGGTACTGCCGCCCGGCGACGGTCAGCAGGTTCACCGGCGTGGTGCGCCACTGGCCGCTCTTGCGGCCGCGCACCGCGAGGACGCGGGAACCCCAGACGCTGAGGCCGCGGCGGGTCAGCCAGGCCACGGTGCGGTTGAGGACGTTGACGGTGAGCCAGCCGGGCTTCTGGACGTGCGTGGACATGGGGCCCCCAGGGTTGCTCGAAGGATGAGGCAGAGCGTCGATCACTTTTGTGAGCAGTGCTCTCGCTTGGTCGTCAGTCTGCATGAGAGCGGCGCTCCAAATCAAGAGCGGCGCTCTCGATTGTGAGCGGCGATCGTGATTGCGTGCACTGCTCTCCTTTTGGCACACTGGCTCGCATGAGCACCGCACAAGGCGCCAAGGGAGCCCGCGCCCGCGCCCGGATCGAGGTCACCGCCGCCATCAAGGACGAGGCGCGCGGACAGCTGGCTGCGGAAGGTGCCGCCAAGCTCTCGCTGCGGGCGGTGGCCCGCGAGCTGGGCATGGCGTCCTCGGCCCTCTACCGCTACTTCCCCAGCCGCGACGACCTCCTGACCGCCCTCATCATCGACGCCTACAACTCGCTCGGCGAGGCAGCCGAGGCAGCCGAGACGGCTGGCGACGCGACGGCTGGCGAGACGGCCGGCGCCGGACACGTCCGCCGCTGGACCGTGGTGTGCGAGGCGGTGCGCGCGTGGGCGCTGGCGCATCCCCACGAGTACGCGCTGATCTACGGTTCGCCGGTGCCCGGTTACACCGCGCCCGACGACACCATCCCGGCCGCCGCGCGGGTGGCCCACGTGTTCATGGGCATCGTGCGCGACGCACACCAGGGCCCGGGCCTCGCCAAGCCGCCGTTGCCCGCCGAACTGCGACCCGAGGCCCAGCGGATGGCGGCGGATTTCGCCCCCGACCTGCCACCCGAGACGGTGGCGGCGTTCGTGGCGGCCTGGGCCGAGCTGTTCGGGCTGATCGGGTTCGAGCTGTTCGGACAGTTCAACCGGGTCGTGGAGGACCGGGAGACGTTCTTCCGCCACGCGGCGGAACGGCTCGCCCACGGGGTGGGCCTGGTCTTCCCGTAGCGGGTCGGGGTCTGGGGGCCTCGGCGTTTCTCAACCGACCGCGACCGCGACCGCGGCCCCGACCTCGCTCTCGACCTCGGCCCCGCCCCTGGTCGGAACCACGGGCGCCGAGGCGCCTGGAGGCCCTCGGTGAACTCGCCGTGCCACGACTCCTCCTCCGCCCGCCCGGCCGGTTCAGTGGCCCGGCGCAGCTCGCCGGTGTCGCGGGCGGCCAGTGCCTTTGCCACCGGTTCCCGACGCCGCCGCAGGTCGTCGGCCTGGACCCCGGCGAGACGGTAGCCGCTCCCGGTCCACGCCGGCTGCGTACCGTCGCCGAGTGCGCGGCGCAGCCCGGAGACGACTTCCGCGCGAGATCGGTGCTCGGCTTCACCTCGACCGGTTCCTCCGAGCCCAGCATCCCGGTGCTGATGTTCTGCGTGGCGTACGGCCTGTCCATGGACTACGAGGTCTTCCTGCCGGCGCGCGTCACGGAGGAGCGCGAGCGCACCGGGGAGGCCGTACGCGCGGTCGGCGAGGGCGTCCGGCGCAGCGCCCCTGATCACCGCCGCGGTCGGCATCCTCGCGCCCCTTCTTGTCGTACGTCGCCAGCGGCGTCGTGTTCCTGATGGAACTGGGGATCGGCACGGCCCTGACGGTCCTCGTCGATGCCACCCTCATCCGGGTGGTGCTGCTGCCGGTGACGATGCGGCTCGCGGGACGCGCGAACTGGTGGGCGCCGCGACCGCTGCGCCGCCTCGGGGTGAAGGAGGCGCCGGCCCGGCCCGGGCGGGGAGGGCGGCCCGGCCCGGGCGGGGAGGACGGCCCGGACAGGGCGGGGTGGGCGGCCCGGGCGGGGAAGGCGTACTCCGCCGGAAGTACGTGTGATCACCACGCGCGGGTGACGTCGCCCGCGGCACACGGCGTCTAGCGTGGCGGTCATGGACGGACAGCGCGAGCACGGGAGCGGGCCGCCGCAGTGGTGGCGGCACGGGCCCCCGTGGTGGAACCACCGGGGCGAGGAGGAGCACCACGCCCGGTGGCCCTGGCGCTCCACGGCGTTGATCACGGCGTTCGTCCTGGTCGGCTCCAACTTCGCCGCCCATGCCCAGGAGAGCGAGCGGGCCGCGCTGGGCCCCTTCGCGCGCGTGCTGCTGATCCTGACGGGAGCAGCGCTGCTGTGGCGGCGGCGGTATCCGGTGCCCGTGGTGTTCGGCACGGTGGCCACCACCCTCGTCTACCTCTTCGTCGGATACCCGTACGGGCCGGTGTTCGTGGCGGTCGCCGTGGCCTGCTTCAGCGCCGTCGTCGCCGGGCACCGCAGAGCCGCGTGGGCGGCGATGGGGACGATGTGGGCCGGGCTGGCCCTGCTGACGCACTGGCTCTACCGGTGGCTGCCGCCGGCCGGGGACTCGGCCGCGTCCTGGGGCCAGGAGATCGTGATCGCCACCTGGGTGGTGGCCATCGTGGCCCTGTCGGAGCTGACCCGGACCCGGCGCGAGCAGTGGGCGCGGGAGCGGGCCGAACGGGCCCAGGCGGC
Source organism: Streptomyces sp. NPDC096048 (assembly GCF_044763415.1). Classification (NCBI taxonomy): domain Bacteria; kingdom Bacillati; phylum Actinomycetota; class Actinomycetes; order Kitasatosporales; family Streptomycetaceae; genus Streptomyces; species Streptomyces sp. NPDC096048. Next base: position 284,638 of record NZ_JBIWGG010000004.1, on the reverse strand, counting down.
CAGACGGCGCGCGGACGAGGAGCGGCTGCGGATCGCCCGCGAACTGCACGACGTCCTCGCCCACAGCATCTCCGTCATCAATGTGCAGGCCGGTGTCGGTCTCGCCCTCCTCGACACCGATCCCGAGCAGGCCCGCACCGCGCTCACCACCATCAAGGCCAAGAGCAAGGAGGCGCTCGGCGAGGTGCGCCAGGTCCTCGACACGCTCCGCACCCCTGGAGACGCGCCCCGCGCGCCGGCCCCCGGGCTGGACCGGCTTCCCGAACTGGTCGAGCAGGCGGCGAGCGCGGGTCTCACGGTCGAGGTCGAAGGGGAGCCGCCGCGGCTCTCGCCCGGTGCCGACCTGGCCGCGTTCCGTGTCGTCCAGGAGGCCCTCACCAACGTCGTACGGCACTCGGGTTCGCGGCACGCGCGCGTGCACGTCGGCCGGGACGGCAACACGCTGCGGCTGCGCGTCGACGACGACGGTCCCGCGACCGGCGCCGAGGCGGGCGGCAGCGGCAACGGGCTGGCCGGGATGCGGGAGCGGGCGGCGGCGCTGGGTGGCACCATCGAGGCGGGCCCGCGCCCCGACGGCGGCTTCCGGGTGCTCGCCGCCCTGCCGCTCGACGTGAAGCACGCCGGAGAAGGCAAGGACGACCAGGCCGTCAGGGACGACCAGACCGTCAGGGGCGACCAGGCTGTCAGGCACGTCAGACACCTCAAGGAGGAGGACCGGTGATCCGCGTACTGCTCGCCGACGACCAGTCACTGGTACGGGCCGGCTTCCGGGCGCTGCTGGACGCGCAGCCGGACATCGAGGTGGCCGGTGAGGCCGCCGACGGCGAGGAGGCGGTGCGCGCGATCCGCGAACTGCGCCCCGACGTCGTCCTGATGGACATCCGCATGCCCCTCCTCGACGGCTTGGCCGCGACCCGCCGGATCACCGGGGACGCCGGCCTGCGGGACGTGAAGGTCGTCATGCTCACCACCTTCGAACTCGACGAGTACGTCTTCGAGGCGATCCGCTCCGGTGCCTCCGGCTTCCTGGTCAAGGACACCGAACCCGAGGAACTCCTGCGCGCCGTACGGGCGGTGGTGGACGGTGACGCGCTGCTCTCGCCGGGGGTGACGCGCCGCCTGATCGCCGAGTTCGCGGCCCGCTCCAAGGAGCCCGCGGCGGCCGGCGAACTGGCCCGGCTGACCGAGCGGGAACGGGAGGTGATGGCGCTGGTCGGCATCGGCCTGTCCAACGAGGAGATCGCCAGGCGTCTGGTCGTCAGTCCCCTCACCGCCAAGACCCACGTCAGCCGCACGATGGTGAAGCTGGGCGCCCGCGACCGGGCCCAACTCGTGGTGCTGGCCTACGAGTCGGGGTTGGTGCGGCCGGGCTGGCTGGGCTGATCGCCGCGCGCGAAGCGGACCAGCACGCTCACCACACGGACGAAGAACACCACCACGGCCAGCACCGCACCCGAGCCGACGAGCAGGCCCCGCACGCCGGACGGCAGGCCGAAGAGGTACGCCGGCCCCGCCACGGCCCCGAACAGCACGGCCGCCGCGAACACCGCGCTGCACAGCGCGTATCCGATCTCGACCGTGATCGCGTCCCGCTCGCCCTGCGTACGCCGTCCCCCGTAGGTGTTCATGCGGGCAAGCCTCCCAGACCGGCGCCGATCCGGCAGCGCGACGTCGACCACGACCGCTCCGGCTCAGTCCCAGGTGACGCCCGACTTCGCGCGCCACAACGCGGCGAGGGAGGCGTCGCCGGTCACCTCCGGGAACGGGAGGCGGTTCCACAGCGCCGGGTACAACCGGGCGGCGGGTCCGGTCAGCTCGCAGTCGGTGTCCCCGGCGTCGCCGCGCTCAGTCTCCGGTGGCCGTGTCGACAGCCGCACGGTCCACACGGCGCCGGGCACGTCCGTCGCCCGCACCCGCAGCGTGCGGGGTTCCTCGGTGCGAACGGCGCTCTTCGGGCGGGCGTGGAAGGCGCACAGCAACTCGTCGATGCCGTCCACCGCGAAGTCCGCGCCGATGCCGGTGGGGACGCCGCCCCTGGCCGACTCGGCGTCGATCCGGTGCACGGTCGTCTCGTGCGCCTGCCGCCGGGCCCAGAAGGCCAAGGGCGACGGCGCGGGCATGAAGTGCCAGCAGTGCACGTCGGGCGAGGCGTCCGCGAGGGTGTCGACGAGCTGCCCGTGGCCCTCCCGGAACCAGGTGAGGAGCGCGGAGCCGTCGAGGTCGGGCAGGCCGCCGTCGGGGATGGGGGAGGTGTGGCCTCCGGCGACGATGTCCGCGGCCCAGCGGTGCACCATCCCCGTGTGTCGCAGCAGGTCCCGCACCTGCCAGCCGGGGCAGGTCGGCACCTTGGCGTCGGCACCCGCCGACTCGGCGGCCGCGGCGAGCAACACGCCCTCGCGGTCCAGGATTTCGACGAACGTGGCAGTCTTCATGGCAGGGAGTGTGCCGGATGGAGTGGGCCGGAGGGGAAGGCCCGAAGCGTCGGTCAGGGCCGGCGGCTCGCCAGGACGCAGAACTCGTTCCCCTCCGGGTCGGCAAGTGTGACCCAGCTCTCGTCTCCCGTCTGGCCGACGTCGACGTGTCGAGCGCCCAGGCCGAGCAGGCGACGGACCTCTTCGTCCTGCTCCCTGTCGGTGGGGTTGACGTCGATGTGGAGCCGGTTCTTGACGGTCTTGCCTTCGGGTACGCGGGCGAAGGTCAGCGTCGGTGGCACGGGGCCGAGGCGGTTCTTGCCCTCGGGCACCGCGGGGGAGCCGATCGTGACGACTTCATCCTCTCCATCCTCTCCATCCTCTCCGTCCCCTCCATCCCCTTCGTCCTGCACCTCGTAGCCGAGTACCGAGCACCAGAAACGGGCGAGACCGCCCGGATCGGCGCAGTCGATCGCCAGCTCGGTGAACTTACTGGTCATGTCATGTCCTCCAGCCCAGTCCAGTCCAGTCCAGTTGTGTTAAGTCCAGTCCAGTTAAGTCGATGCCGCCGCGCGCCGGGTCGCGATCGCGACGAGTACCGCCACCGCCGCCAGCGCGGCCACGCTGGTGAGCGCGGCGGGCAGGGAGAACCAGTCGGCCATGAAGCCGATGGCGGGCGGCCCGAGCAGCATGCCGCCGTAGCCCAGGGTGGACGCGGTCGCGACACCACTGGGGCCGCCCAGTGCGCCGGCCCGTTCGACCGCGACCGGGAAGATGTTGGCGAGCCCGAGCCCGGTGATCGCGAAGCCGAACAGTACCGCCCATACCGAGGGGGCGAGCGAGCCGAGCAGCATGCCGGCCACGGCGGTCGTGCCGCCGGCCACCACGGTGGTCGTCCGGCCGAGGCGCTCCAGCAGAGTCGTGCCGGTCAGCCGGCCGACGGTCATGGCGAGCGCGAAGCAGGAGTAGCCCGCCGCCGCCGTGCCCGGCGACGCTTCGAGGTCCTGCTCCAGGTGCAGGGCACCCCAGTCGGCCATGGCGCCCTCGCCGTATGCCGTGCACAGGGCGATCAGGCCGAAGGTGAGGACGAGGCGGCGGGTACGGCGGTCGAGCCGGCGCGGGGCGCTGTCGGCCCGGTCGGTACGGTCCGGCGGCACGGCGGGTTCGCAGCGCAGCAGGGCGCGGCCCGCGACCAGCGTGACGAGCAGGCCGACCACGGTGAGACCGAGCAGGTGCCGCACCGGCGAGAGAGAACCGGCGACGAGTCCGCCGAGCCCGGCGCCGATCATGCCGCCCAGGCTGAACGCCGCGTGGAAACTGGGCATGATCGGGCGCCGCAGTACGGCCACCAGGTCGACGGCGGCGCTGTTGAACGCGACGTTGATCCCGCCGTACGCGCTGCCGAACACGAGCAGTACGGCGCCGAGGGCGAGCGCGGAGTGGGTGAGCGGGGGCAGGGCGACGCTGAGGCAGAGCAGGACCGCACAGGCGACGGTGACGGAGTGGCTGCCGTAGCGGCGGACGAGCCGTCCGGTGAGCGTCATGGTGACGACGGCACCCGCCGAGACACCGAGCAGCGCCATTCCCAGGGCGCTGGCGGAGGCGCCGGTCTGCTCCTTGATCGCGGGGATCCGCACGACCCAGCCGGCGAACACGAAGCCGTCGAGCGCGAAGAAGGCGGTCAGGGCGATGCGGAGGCGGGTGAGGTGGTCACTGGGGCCCGGCACGGCGTTGTGCGATCGGGCTTTGTTTATTTGCGGCACAAAGTCAGGCTAGAGGTGGAGTGGAGGTGGGACAAGGGCGTCCCGGCCGGGCGCGGGGGCGCGGGGCGGCGCCCCCGACGTCGCATACGCTCGACACCACCATGAAGAACAACCTCACCCCCCTGGAGCCGAAGGCCGACAAGGCCACGGTCAGACGGCACAACCTCAGCCTGGTCCTGAGAGCCGTGCACGACGCGGGGGAGTCGACCAGGGCCGGTATCGCCACGCATGTCGGACTGACGCGTGCGGCGGTGTCCTCCCTGGTCGAGCAGCTGCTGGAGTACGGCTTCGTCTCCGAGTGGGGCAAGACCAGCAGCGGCCAGGCGGGGCGGCCCGGCACCGTCCTGAAGGTGTCCCGGTCGGGCCCGGCGGGCCTCGGCGTCGAGATCAACATCGACTACGTCACCGTGTGCGTCGTCGACCTCGCCGGCACCGACCGGGTCCGGCTCGTGGAGCACGTCGACAACCGGGGGGTCCAGCCCTCCGAGGTGCTGGCCCGTGCGGCGCGGCTGGCGGCCCGCGCCATCGGCTCGGCGGCCGAACAGGACCTCGCACCGGCCGGCGTCCACGTCGCGCTGCCGGGCCTGGTGACCGGCGGCACCGTGCGCCAGGCCCCCAACCTGGGGTGGCAACGCGTCGCCGTCGAAGGGCTCTTCGCCCAGGCGCTCCTCGCCCTGCGCCCCGCCCAGCGCCCCCTGCCGGTCAGCTCCGACAACGAGGCCAACACCGCCGCCCTCGCCGAGCTCTGGTTCGGGTCGGGCACCGAGGGCGTGCGCAGCTTCCTGTACCTCACCGGCGAGATCGGCATCGGCGGCGCACTGGTGCTGGGCGGCGAACTGCTGCGCGGCGCGCACGGCTTCGCCGGGGAGATCGGGCACATGGTCGTCGACCCGGACGGACCGCTGTGCCGGTGCGGGGCGCGCGGCTGCCTGGAGCAGTACGCCGGTCAGGCCGCGCTGCTGGGGGCCGCGGGCATCGACGCGGACACGGGCGTGCAGGGCGTCGCCGAACTCGAACGCCGTGCCCGGCGGGGTGACCCGGCCGCCCTGTCGGCGATCGAGCGTGCCGGGCGGCAGCTGGGCGTCGTGGTGTCGGGCGCGGTGAACCTCTTCGACCCCGACGCCGTGATGCTCGGCGGTGTCTACCGCGAGCTGATGGACTGGCTGGCGCCCGCCGTCGACCGCGAGCTCGCGCTCCGCGTCGTCTCGGGGCTGTGGAGCGAGGACGGGAAGCGGCTGCGCGCGTCGTCCTCCCTCGGTGACGCGGCCCGCGGCGCGGCCGGCGTGATCGTCCGCGAGGTACTGGCCGACCCGGCGGCGTGCGCCGAGCGCGAGCGGAGTTGACGTGAGGCAAGCGGAGTTGACGTGAGGCGAGCGGAGTTGACGTGAGGCGAGCGGAGTTGACGTGAGCGGGATGGGGGGGGCCGCCCGGGCAAGCCCCCCCCACGTTCCACGTCAGGTGCGGTTCGCGGCGATCATCTCCCGGTACCAGCGGTAGCTGTCCTTCGGCGTGCGCTCCTGCGTGTCGTAGTCGACCCGGACGATGCCGAACCGCTTGTCGTAGCCGTACGCCCACTCGAAGTTGTCCAGCAGCGACCACACGTAGTAGCCGCGTACGTCCACGCCCGCGTCCATCGCCGCCCGCAGCGCGCCGAGGTGGTCGCGCAGGTAGGTGACGCGGTCGGCGTCGTGCACCGTGCCGTCGGCGGCGGGCGCGTCGTCCTCCGCCGAACCGTTCTCCGTGATGTGGATCGGCGGCAACGCGTCACCGTACTGCTTCTTCAGCCGGACGAGCAGGTCGGTGAAGCTGTCCGGGACGACCGGCCAGTTCATCGCGGTGTGCCGGACGCCGGGGAGCCGTACCTCCTCGTAGCGGTTGTCGGTCGCCACCCGCCGCGCCGGGTCGCTCTCGCGGTGCGGGGCGTCGGCGACCACGATCGGCCGGTAGTAGTTGACGCCGAGGAAGTCCAGCGGCTGGGAGATCAGTTCCAGGTCGCCGTCCCGCCGGAAGTCCTCCCCGGTGATCAGCTCGCCCCAGGTCTCCTCCTCGGTGGCCGGGTAGCGGCCCGCCAGGATGGGCTCGGTCCACACCAGGTTGTGCTGGGTGTCCGCGCGGACCACGGCCGCCAGGTCGGCGGGGGAGTCGGTGGCCGGCAGGTTGCGGTCCAGGTTGAGCGTGATGCCGGCCTCGCGCACCCCGGCCGCCCGCAGTGCCGACATCGCCAGACCGTGGCCGACCAGCAGGTGGTGGGCGGCGGCCAGCGCGCCCCGGCCCTCCTTCGCGCCGGGGGCGTGTCGGCCGATGGAATAGCCGAGGAAGGAACTGCACCACGGCTCGTTGAGCGTGATCCAGCGCGGCACCCGGTCGCTCAGGTGCTCCGCGACCACGGCCGTGTACTCGGCGAACCGCTCCGCCGTCTCCCGTACCCGCCAGCCACCGCGGTCCTCCAGGGCCTGCGGGAGGTCCCAGTGGTAGAGGGTCGCGGCGGGCTCGATGCCCGCCGCGAGCAGCTCGTCGACCAGGCGGGAGTAGAAGTCCAGGCCCTTCTGGTTCACCGTGCCCGAACCCTCCGGCACGACGCGCGGCCAGGCGATCGAGAAGCGGTACGAGTCCACGCCCAGGTCGCGCAGCAGCGCCACGTCCTCGGGGTAGCGGTGGTAGTGGTCGCAGGCCATGTCACCGGTGTCGCCGTTCGCCACCAGGCCGGGGGTGTGACTGTAGGTGTCCCAGATCGACGGGCCGCGGCCGTCCTCCCGCGCGGCGCCCTCGATCTGGTACGAGGCGGTCGCGGCGCCCAGGACGAAGCCGGGCGGGAAGCTGGGGTAGTCGCTCATGCTGGGCAGCTCATCTCCATGCAACGGGGTGCGTACGGGGTGCGTACGGAGGTCACTTGACGGATCCGCCGGTGATCCCGGCGGCGATGTACTTCTGGGCGAGGACGAGCAGGATCGCCGCCGGCACCGCGGAGAGCACGGAGGCGGCCATCACCGAGCCCCAGTCGCCGACGTGCGCGCCGATGTACTGGTAGATACCCAGGGTGATGGGTTTGACGTCGTCGGTCGTGTTCAGGGTGAGCGCGAACATGAAGTCGCTCCACGAGAACAGGAACGCGAACAGCCCCGACGTGATCAGTGAGTTGCGGCTCATCGGCAGCACCACCCGCACGAACGTCCGCACCGGCCCGGCACCGTCGATCTGCGCCGCCTCGATCACCTCGCCCGGGATCGACACCATGAAGGAGCGCATCAGCACGATGGAGAACGGGATGCCCAGCGAGGCGTCCGCCAGCATCAGGCCGAAGTAGGAGTTGACCAGACCCAGGTCGACGTACGAGTTGTAGAGCGCGTTGGCGATGACGATGCCCGGCACCATCTGGGTGATCAGCGTGCCGAACACGATGGTGCGCGAGCCGCGCAGCCCGAACCGCGCGAGGCCGTACGCCGCCGGGGCCGAGATCGCCAGGCAGATGGCGACCGCGCCGAGCGAGACGGCCAGCGAGGTCATCAGGTGCCCGCCCTGGTCGCTGATGGCCTTGGAGAAGCCGGACAGATCCAGGCCGTCCGGCACCGGGTCGACCTGGAGCAGCCCCGACTCGGGCTGGAGCGCGGTGTTGAGCATCCAGTACAGCGGGAACAGCATGACGGCGAGGACGAGCACACCGGCGACGGTGGAGCCCCAGCGGCGCCGGGACGCGGTGGGCGTGTGGGTTGCCATCGTCGGTCACTTCCCCTCGGTGCGGTTGGCCCGCAGGTAGAACACCGCGAACACGGCGGAGATCAGGATGAGTACGTTGCCGACGACGGCTCCCGCGCCGAAGTCCAGCTGCACGAAGGAGTTCTGGTACGTCAGCGTGCCGAGCGTCTGGGTGGCGTCGGCGGGCCCGCCGTCGGTGAGGGCGAGGATCAGGTCGAGGATCTTGACCGTCGACATGAAGCCGAGGACGAGCACGACCGTGACGACGGGCTTGAGCAACGGCAGGGTGACGGAGCGGAAGGTACGCCAGGCCGAGGCGCCGTCCAGCGCGGCCGCCTCGTGCAGTTCCCTCGGGATCTCCTGGAGACCGCCGTACAGGATGACCATGTTGAACGGGACGCCGATCCAGATGTTGACCAGGACGACCGACACGAGGGCCATCTCCGGGCTGGTCAGCCAGGGTGTGCTGCCGCCGACGCCGAGGGTGTCCAGGAAGGAGTTCAGCACGCCCGTGTCCTGGTCGAGGATGCGTCGCCAGACGATGCCGGACACCACCATGGGTACCAGCCAGGGCAGCAGGATCAGCGAGCGCAGCACCCCGTTCAGCGGGAAGCGGCGGCTGAAGAACACCGCGAGTGCCAGACCGATGCAGAACTGCCCGAGCAGCGAGCCCGCGGTGAACACGAGGGTGTGCCACAGCGCCTTGCCGAACAGGGCGTCCTGGAACACGTTGGACCAGTTGTCGGTCCCGTTGAAGGGCGCCTCACCGGTGAAGAAGGTCTTCGGTGTGTAGTGCTGGAAGCTCATCACGACGTTGCGGACGAGCGGGTAGCCGAAGAACAGCAGCATGAAGACGACGGCGGGGGCGACGAACCCCCACTGGGCGAGCCTGCGCCGGCGCCTGAGCCGGGCCGGGTCCGGCGCGGCGGCCGTCGTGGACGCCTCGGCCGGCGTCTGGGCGGTGACGGTGGACGTGGTCATGGGGACGTACCTCAGTTCCCGCTCGTGGCCCGCTGCTGGGCGCGCTTCAGGGCGGTCTCACTGGACTGGCCGGTCAGGGCGGACTGGAAGGCGCTCTGCAGGGCGAGCGACACGCTCGACCAGCCGGCGCCGAGCTTCGCGGTCCGGGACCGGGCGACGGCCACCTGGTCGGCGAGGGAGTCCAGCTCGGGCACCCGCTCGCGCCAGACGGCCGCGGCCTCGGCGTTGGCCGGGACCATCCAGCTGTTGAGCGCGTAGGTCAGCTGCTCCTTCTCGCTCGCCAGACAGGCGACGATCTTCCCCGCCGTCTTCTCCCGTGCCTCGTCACCGGTGTGGGGCACGGTGAGCACCGCACCGCCGAGCGGGCCCACCGAGTCGTCGCCGGCCTCGGGAACGGGGATCGGCGCGATGCCCCAGTGCAGCGACTTGTCGGTGTTGAGGGTCTCCACCTGCCACGGCCCGTTGATCATCATCGCCGCGTTGCCGGCCATGAACTGGTCGTTGACGTCCGCCTGCGTCCAGTTCACCGTCGACTTCGACAGCGAACCGTCCTTCAGCAGGCCCTTCCAGTAGTCGAGGGCCTCGACGGCCTGGGGGCTGTCCAGCTTGGTCTCGTCACCGCCGTTGGACCACATGAACGGCATGAACTGGAAGACGCCGTCCTCCGCGCCGCCCGCGCTGAGCGCCAGCCCGTACCGCTTTCCCTGGGTGAGCTTCTCCGCGCTCTCGCGCAACTGCGCCCAGGTGGTGGGCACCTCGATGCCCGCCTTGTCGAGGACGTCCTTGTTGTAGAAGAGCGCGAGCGTGTTCACGGACCGGGCCGCGCCGTAGTACGTCCCCTCGTACGAGCCGAAGTCGACGATGCCCTTGGGGATGTCCTCGGTGCTCAGCCCGAGGGTCCTCAGGTCCACCAGGCCGCCGGCGTCCGCGAAGGTCGGCATCTCGGACGCGTCGAACTGCACGATGTCCGGCAGCGACTTGGACGACGCCATACGCAGTGCCTTCGTCATCACCTGCGCCGCCGGGACGCTCTGCTGCTCGATGGTGATGCCCAGCCGCTCGCCGCAGCGGGCCATCGCCTCCGCGTCCCAGCGGTGGTACGACTCGTCGGTCGATGAGTTCATCACGGTGTACACGTCGGCGTCGCGCTGCTGTCCGCAGCCCGTGAGTGCCGCCCCGGCGACCAGGACGGAGACGGCGGCGAACGGGGTGACGGCTCGGCGTGAGCGTCCTCGCCCGCGGCGCTTTGCAGCCGGAGGGTGTGCTGTCAAGGCGAGCGAGGTGAAGCGCTTCGACATGGTGCGGCCCTTGCTGTCGTACCGTCCGGCTTCCTTGCCGGACCGTTTTGTTTGATGTGATGACTAATACGTCAAGGGTGTGCTGTCGCGCTAGAGCAAAGTGGCCTCGGTCTCGCCACTTCGTGGGGTGAGTGGACTGTTCTGGTGGGTAATCATGCCTGTTCAGTGCGCTGAGAAGGGTTCGAAGGTCTCCTCGCCCGGATTTGTTTTGTGTACGATCAAAATGCTGTGAGACGGCTCCCGTGCTCCCATCCGGCAGCTCCCGCCCCACCCAAGGAAGATCATGAAGTTCACCGACGGCTTCTGGCTCATCCGCGAGGGCGTGCATCTCTCGTACGCCACCGAAGTACGCGATGTGCGCCCCGAATCGAAGCGCTTCACCGCCCATGCCGCCGTGAAGAAGGTGACGCGGAGGGGGGACACGCTCAACGCGCCGCTCCTCACGGTCGAGTGCTTCTCTCCCGCCGAGGGCGTCATCGGCGTCCGCGTCACCCACCACGCCGGAAAGCGGCGGCCGGGCCCCGACTTCGCCCTCACCGGCGCGGCGGACGGCGCCGGCGCGGTACGCCAGGACGGCACGGTCACCGAGCTGACGAGCGGCCCGCTGTCACTCCGCCTGGACCGCGAGGGCCCCTGGGGCCTCACCTTCCACGACGCGGACGGACGCGAACTGACCCGCGCCGACGCCAAGAGCACCGCGTTCGCCACCACCGGCGACGGCGGCCACCACATGCTGAGCCGGCTCGCGCTCGGCGTCGGTGAGCAGATCTACGGCCTCGGCGAGCGCTTCACCCCGTTCGTGAAGAACGGCCAGGTCGTCGACATGTGGCAGGCCGACGGCGGCACCAGCAGCGAACAGGCCTACAAGAACATCCCGTTCTACCTCTCCTCACGCGGCTACGGCGTCTTCGTCAACCACCCAGGCGCCGTCTCCTTCGAGGTCGGCTCCGAATCCGTCGGCCAGGTGCAGTTCAGCGTCGAGGACCAGACGCTGGAGTACTACGTCGTCGCCGGCCCCACCCCGAAGGACGTCCTCACCCGCTACACCGCCCTCACCGGCCGCCCCGCCCTGCCGCCCGCCTGGTCCTTCGGCCTGTGGCTCACCACGTCCTTCACCACCTCCTACGACGAGGAGACGGTGACGAGGTTCGTCGACGGCATGGCCGAGCGGGGCATCCCGCTGTCCGTCTTCCACTTCGACTGCTTCTGGATGCGCGAGTACCAGTGGTGCGACTTCCAGTGGGACCCCGACGTCTTCCCCGACCCGGACGGCATGCTCGCCCGGCTCAAGGCCAGGGGGCTGAAGGTCAGCGCCTGGATCAACCCCTACATCGCCCAGAAGTCCCCCCTCTTCGACGAGGCCGCCGCCCTCGGCCACCTGGTGTGCCGGCCGGGCGGCGACATCTGGCAGTGGGACCTGTGGCAGGCGGGCATGGGCCTGGTCGACTTCACCCGTCCCGAGGCCCGCGACTGGTTCGCCGGGAAGCTCAAGCCGCTGCTCGACCAGGGCGTGGACTGCTTCAAGACCGACTTCGGCGAGCGCGTCCCCACCGACGTCGTCTGGCACGACGGCTCCGACCCGGAGCGCATGCACAACTACTACACGCACCTCTTCAACCGCACCGTCTTCGAACTCCTGGAGAAGGAGCGCGGACAGGGCGAGGCCGTGCTCTTCGCCCGCTCCGCGACCGCGGGCGGCCAGCAGTACCCCGTCCACTGGGGCGGCGACTGCTGGTCGTCCTTCGAGGCGATGGCCGAGTCGCTCCGCGGCGGCCTTTCCCTGTCCCTGAGCGGCTTCGGCTTCTGGAGCCACGACATCGGTGGCTTCGAGGGCACGCCCGACCCGGCGGTCTTCAAGCGCTGGCTGGCCTTCGGTCTGCTCTCCTCGCACAGCCGGCTGCACGGTTCCTCGTCGTACCGGGTGCCGTGGGAGTTCGGCGAGGAGGCGGTCGACGTCGCCCGGAGCTTCACCCTCCTCAAGCACCGCCTGATGCCCTACCTGTACGGCGTCGCCGCCGAGGCCCACCGCACCGGCGTGCCGACGATGCGGCCGATGGTCCTGGAGTACCCGCACGACCCGGGGTGCCGTCCGCTGGACCGCCAGTACATGCTCGGCCCCGACCTCCTGGTCGCCCCGGTCTTCACCGAGGACGGCGAGGTCGAGGTCTACCTCCCCGAGGGCACCTGGACCCACCTCCTGAGCGGCGAGCGCGTCACCGGCCCCGTCTGGCGCACCGAACGGCACGGCTACGACAGCCTTCCGCTGTACGTCCGCGAGGGCGCCGTCCTGCCGCTGGCCTCCGACGACCGCCGCCCCGACGGCGACTGGCTGGACGCCCCGGTCCTGCTGGTCCACCCGCCCGCCGACCCCGACTACGCGACCGAGGTCACCGTGCCCGACCTGCTGGGCACACCCGCCGCGACGTTCCGCGTGCGGCGCGACGGGGACGTCCTGCGGGTCACGGCGAGCGGCACCGACCGCCCGTTCACCGTGCGCGTCGCCGGCGGGGCGAGCGCGGAGGGCGTCGGGGAGGTGAGCGTGCCGCTGGGGTGAGGCGCGCCGGCCCGTGTCCGTCAGTGGTCGAGGCCGGCCCGTGTCCGTCAGCGGTCGAGGCCGGCCAGCGCCGTCAGCAGCCGGTCCACGTCGTCCGCGCTGCTGTACGGCGCGAGCCCGACCCGTACGCCGCCCTCGTCGCCCAGCCTCAGCCTGCGCGAGGCCTCCACCGCGTAGAAGGAGCCGGCGGGCGCGTCCACCGCCCGCTCGGCCAACTGCCGGTGGACGTCGGCCGGACGCAGGCCCGCCACGGTGAACAGCAGGGTCGGCGTGCGCCGCGCGGCCCGCGAGTACACGGTGATCCCGCCGACCTCCGCCAGCCCTCGCTCGATCCGCTCGCGCAGCGCGTCCTCGTGGGCCTCCAGCGCCGCGAAGGAGGCGACGAGCCGGTCCCGGCGGCTGCCCCGTGCGTCCGGCTCCAGGCCCGCGAGGAAGTCCACCGCGGCACGGGCGCCGGCCAGCAGCTCGTACGGCAGTGTCCCCAGCTCGAAGCGCTCGGGGACGGCGTCGCTGGAGGGCAGCAGCTTGTCCGGGCGCAGGGTCTCCAGGAACTCGGGCCGGGCCGCCAGCACCCCGAGGTGCGGACCCAGGAACTTGTACGGCGAGCACACCAGCGTGTCCGCGCCGAGCGCCGCCGGGTCGACCAGGGCGTGCGAGGCGTAGTGCACGGCGTCGACGTGGAGCAGCGCACCGACGCCGTGCGCCAGGCACGCGATGGCCGGCAGGTCGGGCATGGTGCCGATGAGGTTGGACGCGGCCGTCACCGCGACCAGCCGGGTGCGCGGGGAGAGCACCGCCTCGATGTGTTCGGGAAGCAGTTCCCCGGTGGCCGGGTCGAAGTCCGCCCAGCGCACGCTCGCGCCGGCCGCCTCGGCCGCCTGCGTCCAGGGCCGGATGTTGGAGTCGTGGTCGAGGCGGGTGACGACCACCTCGTCGCCCGGCCCCCACGTCTTGGCGAGCGTCCGGGACAGGTCGTAGGCGAGCTGCGTGGCGCTGCGGCCGAGGACGACGCCCCGCGGCTCGGTGCCCAGCAGGTCGGCCAGTGCGCTCCGGGCGTCCGCGACGATGCCGTCCGCGTTGCGCTCGCCCTCGGTCGTCCGGCCCCGGTTGGCCAGCGGGTTGGCCAGCGCCTCGCCGATGGCGTCGATGACGGGCTGCGGGGTCTGGGTCCCGCCCGGCGCGTCGAAGCGGGCGGAGCCGGACTTCAGGGCGGGTATCTGCGCGCGGATCGCGTCGACGTCGAGGGCCATGTGCACTCCAACCGAAGGCGGAAACTCCCGCCTCATGATCGCATCAGGGAGGCGATCGGAACAGGCGCCCGTGACGGACGGGAACGAGTGCGGACGGATGCGTACGGACGGACGCGTAAGGAGGCAGGGCACGTGCGGGCGGGTGCGTAAGGAGGTGTGTGCGGGCGGGTGCGTAAGGAGGCAGGGCACGTACGGACGGACGCGTAAGGGGGTGCGTACGGCTCAGGCGTCCGCGGCGTGCGCCGGCTGCTTCTCGCGGCCGCCGGGATGGCGGTGCCGCCAGATCCAGAAGACCGCGCAGGAAAGCAGCGCCCACCCGCCCAGTACCAGGAACGGGAACGCGTGCTGGTGGTCCTGGAAGTACACCGCCGTGTGCTGGGCGTTGACCGATGCCCCCGGCGGCAGCCACTGGCCGATCGCTCCCAGGGGAGACGGCAGCAGCGGCCAGGACACCGCGCCGCCGGAGGAGGGATTGCCGAGGAGCACCATCAGGCCCCAGGTCGGCAGCATCGCCCAACGTCCGAACAGGGTGTTGAACATGGTGAAGACCATGCCGGACGCGAACATCGTGAGCGCCAGGATCAGCCACGACTCGACGAACGGCAGGTCGAGCGCGTTCAGCAGCCAGTCCACCGTCGCGGCGATGGCGAACCCGCCCAGCAGCGCGTAGGCGGCCGTGAAGAGGATGCGTTCGAAGGGAGTCAGCGAGCGCGCGTGCACGCTCAGCTGGATCGCCCCGACGAAGCCGATGATCACCGCGGCCAGGGAGATGTAGAAGATCGCCAGTCCGCGCGGGTCGCCCTCCTGGAGGGGGTTGATGTCCCGGACGGTGACCTCGACGCCGGTCTTCCTCCCCACGACCGGTGCCGTGTCGGCCAGCACCTCGGCGACGGAGGCACCCGACGCGCTGGAGAGGTCGAGCACGGCGGTCCGGCCGTCGTCGCGCAGCTCGAAGATCGCGAAGACCTCCTGGTCCTGCATCGCCTCTCGCGCCTCGGCCTCGCTCCCGTAGGGGTGCACCTTCACCGAGGCGTTCAGCGCCTTCTCCAGGCCGTCCAGGAAGGCCTGGCCGCGGGCCTCCTCGTACGCACCGACCACGGCCGTGGGGATCGAGTGCGGCGTCGGGTCGGCCATCGAGTAGGTGTACGAACCCGCGAAGAGGCCGGCGGCCGCCGCGAGGATCAGCACCAGTACGGTGGCCGGCCAGAACGGCGACTGGCGGAACGTGGACCATCGCTGCCCGCGCGTCGAAGGCTGGGCGTGGGCGCCGTGGGACATGGGGGCCATGTCCCGGACGCTTCCACAGCCGGGGCGAAAGGGCACCAAGAGCGCCGTCGCCCGGGGGTGCACGGAGCGTGACGGCGATCCCTCGCGGGGCCGTGGAGGTCGCGCGGAACGGGATCAGGCGTGCACCAGCGGGGTGTCCACCAGATGCTCCGCCACGAACCACGCCTGCAGTTCGTTGGTGCGCACGACCTCGGAGACGAGGAGGTCGTTGGTGCCGTCGTCGCCGAGCTCCTGAGTGCGGCCGGCGGCGTCGTGGCAGTCGGCCAGGATCAGCTCGTGCGCCTCCAGGAGCCGCGAGAGCATCGACGGCACCTCCTCCACCCCGTCCGGCGGACGCGGCACGGTGGTGATCTCGGCGACGTGCCGGGGGTCGCCGATCGCGACGCCGCCGAGCGTCTGGACGCGCTCGGCGATGGTGTCGATCAGCTCCAGCTGCTCACCCGCGTGCTTGTCCAGCAGCAGGTGCAGTTGGTAGAACGTCGCCCCGCGCATGAGCCAGTGGTACTTCTTGTACAGGTCGTGCAGGATCCGGGTGTCCGCCAGGACCTTGTTGAGCCGCTGACAGGAGTAGAGGCGGGTCTCCATGGTCAGCGCCACGGGGAACTGCTTGACGGTGCCGAACTCCTGGATGGTCCGGCCCTTCTGGTGCAGCCAGGGCTGGCTGCCGTCGGACCGGTGCTCCATGGACGACGACTTCGGGTTGCTCACGCCTGAACTCCTTCTGGAGAGGACGGAAGGGTGTGCCGGCGCGGTGCGACCGGCTCCGGTCCCCCCGCGCCAGTCGACCAGCCGTCTCCCGAGCCCGCAAACGCTGGGGGGTTGTCCGGACATTCGCCTTCCACTTAGGGTCTGCCGGAGTGCAAGCGCTTTCTAACGGCGCGCGTGCCCATCGTGCGCCGGTGTCCGAGGAGGACCGCATGTCCCCACGTCCCGCCCGCCGCCGGGTCGCCGTGGTCGGTACCGGTGCCATCGTCACCGGCAGCCATCTGCCCGCCCTGAGAGCCCACGCCGACCGCACGGAGCTGGTGGCCGCCGTGGACGTGGACCCGGCCCGGCTCGACGCCTTCCGCGCGGAGGCGGGCGGCGACGTCGCCGGGTACACGTCGACGGGCGCCATGCTGGACGCCGTACGCCCCGACCTCGTCCTCGTCGGTACGCCGCCGTCCCTGCACCGGGAGCAGACGGTGGCCGCGCTCAAGGCGGGCGCCTGGGTGCTGTGCGAGAAGCCGCTGTGCCTCTCGCTCGCCGAGTACGACGACATCGCCGCCGCCGAGGAGGCGTCCGGCGCGTACGCGTCCGTGGTCTTCCAGCACCGGCACGGCTCCGGCGCCGCGCACGCCCGACACCTGATCACGAGCGGCGAGCTGGGCGCCCCGCTGGTCGCCCACTGCCAGACCACCTGGCACCGTGACGCCGCCTACTACGCGGTGCCGTGGCGCGGCCGCTGGTCCACCGAGGGCGGCGGCCCGACCATGGGCCACGGCATCCACCAGTACGACCTGCTGCTGCACCTGCTCGGCCCCTGGGCGGAGATACGTGCCATGGCGTCGCGCCTGGTCCACGACACCGAGAGCGAGGACGTCTCCACCGCCCTGGTGCGGTTCGAGAACGGCGTCCTCGCCACCGTCGTCAACAGCGTGCTCTCCCCGGACGAGGTGAGCCGCGTGCGCGTCGACTGCGCCGACGCGACCGTGGAGCTGACCCACCTTTACGGGCACCGCAACGACGACTGGACCTACACCCCGGCCCGGCACGTCACCCCGGAACGCGCCACCTCCTGGCGCACCCCGGCGGCGGACGTGCCCAGCTCCCACACCGCGCAGCTCGGTGCCGTGCTGGACGCCTGGGACGCGGGCGCCGGGCCACCGGGCAGCGGTCCGGACGCCCGCGCCACGCTGGAGTTCGCCGCCGCCCTGTACAAGGCGGCGTTCACCGGACGGCCCGTCGCCGCGGGGGAGATCGCGCCCGGCGACCCCTTCCACTCGGCCATGCACGGTGACCACCCCGACTGGGCACCCGAGGAGCGCGCGTGAGCACCCTGAGCGTCAGCCACGCCCACGGCGACCACGTCGCGGTCACCGCGGCGAACGGCACCGAGATACTCCGCTATGTCTACCGCCCCGACCCCGAGGCCTTCGAGTCCCGCAAGCCCTACGCCCATCCGGTGCGCACCCTCGCCGGGCGCCCGGTGACCGGGTACCGCCCCAGCGACCACCGCTGGCACAAGGGCCTGCAGATGACGGCCAGTCACCTCTCCGGACAGAACTTCTGGGGCGGCAACTGCTACGTCCACGGCGAGGGTTATCTGCCCCTGCCCGAGCGCGTCGGCTCGATGCGGCACGACGGCTTCGGCGACTTCGGGGTCGAGGACGACCGGCTCGCGATCACCGAGAACCTCACCTGGATCGAGAACGGCGGCGCCGAGTGGGCCCGCGAGGAGCGCGGACTGACCGTCCACTCGGTCGACGAGGCGGCCGGTGCCTGGGTCCTGGACTGGTCGATCCGCCTCACCAACACCCGCGCCGAGCCCCTGGCGTTCGGCTCCCCGACCACCGCCGGCCGCGACATGGCCGGCTACACGGGCCTCCAGTGGCGCGGCCCCCGCGACTTCACGGGCGGCACCGCCTTCGCCCCGGACACCGACGCGGACGCCGCCGGGCTGATGGGCACCCAGGGCCCGTGGCTCGCCTTCACCAGCGAGCACGACGACGTGGACGCCCACTCCACGCTCGTCTTCGCGCACGCGCCCGAGAACCTCGACGAGAGGACCGCGGTCCATCCCTCCCACTGGTTCGTGCGGGCCGAGCCGATCCCCACGGTGGCGTTCTCCTGGGCGTTCTTCGAGGAGTTCGAACTGCCGGCGGGCGAGTCCTTCGCCTACCGCTACCGCATCGTGGTCGCCGACGGCGCCTGGGACGGCGACCGCGTGGGGACGTACCTGACAGGGCTGCCGTGGTGAGCGACGCCGAGCCCGTACTTCCCCGCCCCCTGCCCGGCGCGGTGGGCCTGTCCCACCTGAGCGCCTACGACTGGGCGGCCGCCGACGGCGTGTGCGGCGGCAGCCCGCATCTGCACCTGGTGTGCACGGAGGCGTACGTCGTCACCGGCGGGCGCGGCGCGGTGCAGACGCTGAGCCCCGACGGCTACCGGGACATCCCGCTGGAGACCGGCTCGCTCGCCTGGTTCACGCCGGGCACCGTGCACCGGATGGTGCAGGGCGGCGACCTGCGCATCACGGTGCTGATGCAGAACAGCGGTCTGCCCGAGGCCGGGGACGCCGTCTTCACCTTCCCGCCCGAGGTACTGGCCGACCCGGAGGCGTACGCCGCCGCGGCCACCCTGCCGCCCGGCACCGGGCCGGAGACGGAGGCGGCCGCCCGGCGCCGCAGGGACCTCGCCGTCGAGGGCTACCTGGTCCTGCGCGAGGCCCTCGTCGCCGGGGACGCCGGTCCGTACCGGGAGTTCCAGCGGGCCGCCGCCCACCTGGTGCGCGACAAGGTGCCCGGCTGGCGGGAGCTGTGGCGGGCCGGTGCGTCGGCCGCCGCCGAGCGCACCGGGGCCCAGCTCGACGCGCTCATCGACGGCGGTCCGGCGTACCTCGCCGACGCCACCGCGTACGAGGCCGCGCCCACCCGGCACGGCGGATACGGCATGTGCGGCCGCCGCGACGAGTACGCGCTGCCGGGGACGACGCTGCCGTACCGGGGGGAGTAGCGGCGCACGCGGCGAAGCAGCAGGGGGCGGGGCCAGGGGGCCTGCCGCGGACCGAAGGGGTGAACGGCGCGAGCGGCGAGAGCGGCACACGTACTCGCCACCCCGGCGACGTCTTCGGCCGCGTGCGACGTGCGGCGTGCGCAAAGGAGTTGAGCGGCAGGGGGCCGGGGCGGCGGACGTTCACGTTCCGATCTCCCGCCGGGCAGAAGAGTTAATGGGCCATTAGGTCGGCGGATGTGTGAAGGGATGGCCGAAGTGCGCATCATCTTGACATGAACCTGCGGCCCGAGGGGCGGGTCGCAGCCTCATGGAGGTGTGGAATGCACCGCAGACTCGTCACCGGACTCGCCACCTCGGCCCTGGCCGTGACCGCCGTCCTCGGCACCGCCGCGACCGCCGACGCCGCTCCCGCCGACAAACCGCGGGTACTCGCGAGTTGGACCCAGACCAGCGCGTCGAGCTACAACGCCTGGACCGCCGCGCGGGCGAACCAGTCGGCCTGGGCCGCCTACGGGTTCGACTGGACCACCGACTACTGCTCCTCCTCGCCG
Source organism: Streptomyces sp. NPDC096048 (assembly GCF_044763415.1). NCBI lineage: Bacteria > Bacillati > Actinomycetota > Actinomycetes > Kitasatosporales > Streptomycetaceae > Streptomyces > Streptomyces sp. NPDC096048. Next base: position 265,136 of record NZ_JBIWGG010000004.1, on the reverse strand, counting down.
GACAACCCGTTCGGCTTCCCCTTCAGCACCTCCTGCGCGCGCCACGACTTCGGCTACCGCAACTACAAGGACGCCGGGTCCTTCAGCGCCAACAAGTCCCGCCTCGACAGCGCCTTCTACGAGGACCTCAAGCGTGTCTGCGCCCGCTACGGCGGCGCCACCAAGACCGCCTGCGACAGCACGGCGTGGACGTACTACCAAGCCGTGAGGGCCTTCGGCTGACGGTCCGCGCGGCGGCGCCCTACACGGGCGCGGAGGACGACGACGGCGCCGCCGAGCAGACCGACCGCAGGCCCGGTACCGGGGCGGCCGCCGCTGCCGCGAGCGCGACGGCCGCACTGGCGATGCCCAGGACGGCGCCCGCGGCCACATCGCCGGGATAGTGCACGCCGACGTGGACCCGGGCGTAGCCGACGGCGCTCGCCAGCGCGCCGAGCGGGACGGCGGCCGCCGGCAGGACCACGCCGGCCGCCGTGGCGAACGCGACCGCCGAGGCCGTGTGACCGGACGGGAACGACGCCGACGCCGGCATCGGCACCCGCCGGTCCACCGTGACCCGCGCCGCCTCCCGGTCGGGCCGCGCCCTGCGCACCAGCCGCTTGCCCAGCAGGTTCGCGGAGACCGAGGCCACGGCGACCGCCCCCACCCCGACGAGGGCCGCCCGGCGCGGCCGCCCACCACCCAGGGCGAGCACGGCGGCGATCCCGAGCGAGACCTTCGAGTGGTCGGCGGCGTGGGACAGCCGGCGCAGCGCCCGGTCGAGCGTGGGCGTGGACGTGGCGGCCACCGCCGCGTACAGGGCGCCGTCCACGGCACGCAGATCACCGAGTACGGCGGTGAGGGCCCGCCCGCGCGGACGCGCCGGGCCCGGGTCCCGCGCGAGCGGCCCGCTGGTGTCCCCGTCGGCGTTGGTCGGTTCGGTCATGGGCTCCTGCTCCGCGGGGCGATGGGGCGGGGGTGACGCCCGGGCGCGCCGGGAACGCCGGGAACGCCGGGGCGCCGTGAGCCCGTCGGCACACCGCGCACGTGATCCGTCGCCGCACCCGTCTGGCGCCGTACCAGTCTGGTCCGCCTCCGGGCGTACGGCGCGCCGGCGGGGCCCGTCCGGGGGACGCCGGCGGGGCCCGTCCGGGGGACGCGCGGCACGGCCACTCGCAGGGGGGCGACCGCCCGGGCCGTCGTCGGCACCCACCCGGTGTGAACCGGTGAGCCGTCGCGGACGCGCGTGAGCCGCCGGGCGACCCGTGAGGGGCGGCCGGCGGCTCGGCGGCGGTGCGGTGGGTCAGCTCGCGGCCTTGAAGCCGCGCAGGCGCAGGGAGTTGCCGACGACGAAGACCGAGGAGAAGGCCATGGCCGCTCCGGCGATCATCGGGTTGAGCAGCCCGGCCGCGGCGAGCGGCAGTGCTGCGACGTTGTAGGCGAAGGCCCAGAACAGGTTGGACTTGATGGTGCCCAGCGTCCTGCGGGCCAGCCGGATGGCGTCGGCGGCGGCGCGCAGGTCGCCGCGGACGAGGGTGAGGTCGCCGGCCTCGATGGCGGCGTCGGTGCCGGTGCCCATGGCCAGCCCCAGGTCGGCCTGGGCGAGCGCCGCGGCGTCGTTGACGCCGTCGCCGACCATCGCCACCGAACGGCCCTCGCCCTGGAGGCGCTTGACGACGTCGACCTTGTCCTCGGGCATGACCTCGGCGATGACGTGCTCGGCGTCGATGCCGACCTCGCGGGCGACGGAGGCGGCCACGGCCCGGTTGTCACCGGTCAGCAGTACCGGGGTCAGCCCCAGGGCGCGCAGCCGCGCGATCGCCTCGGGGCTGGTCTCCTTCACCGCGTCGGCGACCTCCAGGACCGCGCGCGCCGCACCGTCCCAGGCGACGGCGATCGCGGTGCGACCGGCCGTCTCCGCCTCGGCCTTGGCCCGGCCCAGGTCCGCCGGAAGGCCCATGGCCCACTCGGCGAGCAGTTGTTCGCGGCCGACGAGGACGGCGTGGCCGTCGACGACGCCCTGCACGCCGAGCCCCGGGACGTTGGCGAAGTCCTCGGGGGCGGGCAGCGCACCCAGCTTCTCCAGGGCTCCGTCCGCGACGGCCCGGGCGATCGGGTGCTCCGACGCGTGCTCCAACGCACCGGCCAGCCGCAGCACTTCGGTCTCGTCGGTGCCGTCGGCGGTGTGCACGGCGAGCAGGGTCATACGGCCGGTGGTGACGGTGCCGGTCTTGTCGAGGACGATGGTGTCGACCTCGCGGGTGGCCTCCAGGACCTCGGGGCCCTTGATGAGGATGCCGAGCTGGGCGCCGCGTCCGGTGCCGACCATCAGCGCGGTCGGCGTGGCCAGCCCCAGGGCGCAGGGGCAGGCGATGATCAGTACGGCGACGGCGGCCGTGAACGCGGCGGTCAGGCCGGAGCCGTTGCCGATCCAGAAGCCGAGGGTGGCCAGCGCCAGGGCGATGACGACCGGGACGAAGACCCCGGAGACACGGTCGGCGAGCCGTTGCGCCTGGGCCTTGCCGTTCTGCGCGTCCTCGACCAGCTTCGCCATCCGGGCCAGCTGCGTGTCCGCGCCGACCCGCGTCGCCTCGACCACCAGACGGCCGCCCGCGTTCAGGGTGGCGCCGGTGACCGGGTCGCCCACGCCGACCTCCACGGGCACCGACTCGCCGGTGAGCATGGAGGCGTCGACGGCGGAGGTGCCCTCCACGACCGTGCCGTCGGTGGCGATCTTCTCGCCGGGGCGGACCAGGAAGCGGTCACCCACCGCCAACTCCGCGGTGGGAACCGTTCGTTCACCGCCGCCAGGGTCCACTACGGTGACGTCCTTGGCGCCCAGTTCCAGCAGGGCCGTCAGCGCGGCGCCGGCCTTGCGCTTGGAGCGGGCCTCGAAGTAGCGGCCGGCGAGGATGAAGGCGGTCACCCCGGCGGCGGCCTCCAGATAGATGTTCCCGGCGCCGTCGGTGCGGGCGATGGTCAGCTCGAACGGGTGGGTCATGCCGGGAGTGCCCGCGGTGCCGAAGAACAGCGCCCACAGCGACCACAGGAACGCCGCCGACGTGCCGACCGAGATGAGCGTGTCCATGGTGGCCGCGCCGTGCCGGGCGTTGGTGAAGGCGGCCTTGTGGAAGGGCCAGGCGGCGTAGGTCACCACGGGCGCCGCCAGGGTGAGCGACAGCCACTGCCAGTACTCGAACTGCAACGCCGGAACCATCGCCATCGCGATGACCGGGACGGCCAGCACCACTGCGGTGACCAGCCGCTCCCGCAGCGGCCGCAGTTCGTCGGCGGGCCCGGCACTCTCCGCGCCGGGCGCGGGCTCGGCACGTACCGGCTCGGGCTCGCGGGCGGTGTACCCGGTCGCCTCGACGGTGGCGATCAGCTCCGGGACGGACACGTCACCGGCGTAGTGCACCTTCGCCTTCTCCGTCGCGTAGTTGACGGTGGCGGTGACCCCGTCCATCCGGTTGAGCTTCTTCTCGATCCGGGCGGCGCACGAGGCGCAGGTCATGCCGCCGATGGCGAGTTCCACCTCGGCCGGTGCGCTGGTCGTACTCGTGGTCATGGCTGCTCCTGATGCGGGGTCGTCGGCCGGGACCCGGCGAGCGGGTCCCGGCGGTGCGGCGGGGGGCGGTCGGTCAGACGCGGCCGGTCAGCTCGTAGCCGGCCTCGTCGACGACTTCGGCGAGCGCGGCGTCGTCCGGCTCGGCGGTTCCGGTGACGGTGACCCGGCCCGTGTCGAGCTCGACGTCGACGCCGGTGACGCCGTCCAGCTCACCGATCACCCGGGTGAGCGTCGCCTTGCAGTGACCGCAGCTCATCCCCGCGACGGCGTAGGTGGTGCTGACGGGCGGGGTGACGGGAGTGGTGACGGTCGAAGCCATGGTTCCTCCGTGAAGTCGTGATGCCGTGAATGTCGTGATGTCGCGAATGGCGTGATGCCGTGGAAGTACGGGGAGGGGGTACCCCTGCCGAGTTCCATATATACCCCCCAGGGGTAAGCAGGGCAACTCCCTCGCTCGCCTTGACTTGATACCCCCTCGGGGTATGGTGAAGTGCATGGAGAGGCCTCCGCGCGAGCCGGAGACCCGGAATCCGAGGAGACGACCGCCATGCACACCGGCCTGAGGATCACCGCGTTCGCCGCCGCGCTGGCCGCGACCTTCGGCACCGCCTACGGCGTCGGCAGGGGAGTGGACCCGGTCGTCGCGGAGAAGGCGCCCGCGACCCACGACGAGCACAGCCGGCCATCACCGGAACCGAAGGAGGGCGGCGGCCACGGAGGGCACGAGAGCGCCATGCCCGGCGGACTGCAGATCTCCGAGGGCGGCTACTCCCTCGACCTCGCCACCCCGCGCGTCACCGCGGGCCAGCGCACCGAGCTGCGCTTCACCGTCCGGGACGGCAGCGGCGAGGCCGTGACCGCCTACCAGCGCGAGCACGACAAGGAACTCCACCTCATCCTGGCCTCGCGCGACCTGGCCACCTACCGCCACCTGCACCCCACGCGCGCCGCCGACGGCACCTGGAGCACCCCCGTCGACCTGCCTCGCGCGGGCGGCTACCGGGTCTTCGCCGACTTCACCCCGGCGAAGAAGAACGCGGAGAGCCTCACCCTCGGCGCCGACCTGGCCGCATCCGGCCGCTACGAGCCCGTGAACCTGCCGGCCCCGGACGACACCGCCCGGGCCGACGGCTATCAGGTCGAACTCGCCGGATCCCTGCTCCCCGGCAAGGCGAGTGAGCTGAAGCTGAAGGTCTCCCGGGACGGTGAGCCCGTCAACGACCTCCAGCCCTACCTCGGCGCCTACGGCCACCTGGTCGCCCTGCGCTCGGGCGACCTCGCCTACCTCCACGTCCACCCGAACGGCGAACCCGGCGACGGCACCACCGAGCCCGGCCCGGAGATCTCCTTCACGGCCACCGCGCCCAGCGACGGCACCTACCGCCTCTTCCTGGACTTCCAGCACCAGGGCAAGGTCCACACCGTGGCGTTCACCGTGCGGGCCGGATCGGCACCCGCGGCGCAGGACCCGGCTCCGACGACTCCGGCCGCCCCGACCGAGCACAGTGGCGGTCACGGGCACTGACGGCACGGGCACTGACGGCACGGGCACTGACGGCACGGGCGCTGAGGGCCGCGGGCGGCGAGGGTGACTGTGGCGGGGGGCGGCCCGTCCTAGGCCGTGACGACCCGGATCCCCGCCTCCTCGAACTGCCGTACCAGGTCCGGGTCGGCCGCCCCGTCCGTGACCAGCGTGTCCACGGACTCCGCCGCGCAGATCCGGGCGAACGCCCGCCTGCCCAGCTTGCTGGAGTCGGCGGCCACCACCACGCGCTCGGCGCGCTCGCACAGCAGCCGGTTGATCGCGGCCTCCGCCTCGTCGTGGGCCGCGGCGCCGTGCGCGACGTCGAAGGCGACGACGCCGAGCACCGCGATGTCGAGGGTCACCTGACCCAGTACGCCGTCCGCGAGCGGCCCGATCAGCTCGTACGACTGCGCCCGGGCCACACCACCGGTCACCACGATCTTGAACTGCGGCCGGACGGCCAGCTCGTTCGCGATGTTGAGCGCGTTGGTGACCACGGTCAGCGCGGGGGCGCCGGAGGCCAGGTCGGCGCGCACGGCCAGGGCGCGCGCCACCTCGGTGGTCGTCGTGCCCCCGGTCAGTCCGACCGCCTCGCCGGGTGCCACCAGGGCGGCGACCGCCTGCGCGACGCGCTGCTTCTCCGAGGCCCGGCGGGCCGTCTTGTAGCGCAGCGGCAGTTCGTACGACACCCCGTGCACGACCGCGCCGCCGCGCGTGCGCACCAGCATCTGCTGCTCGGCGAGCCGGTCGAAGTCACGGCGGATCGTCGCGGCCGAGACCTCCAGCTCGGTCGCCGCCTCCTCGACGTCCAGCCGGCCGCGCTCGACGAGCAGCTCCAGCAGCGCCTTCCAGCGGGCGTCGCGCGACATCCGCGCCTCCGTTCCTCGATCTTCCGCCGACCCTAGCGCACCCCACTCTTCTCCAAAATGCTTGATTGTGCTCGAAAGCTGGCTATATCTTGCAGTAACAATCAGAAAGCATCGGACCGGGCCCAGCTGATCGTGGGTCGGTGATCGGGGAGTGTGCGGCATGACGTATGTCGAGGACGAGCTCAACAGCCAGCCCGAGTGCTGGACACGCGCTGCCGTGCAGGCGGCACGGCACACGGCGGCGCTTCCGGCGCCGGGGGAGCGGGTGGCGATCGTCGGATGCGGCACCTCGTACTTCATGGCCCAGTCGGCGGCGGCGCTGCGCGAGGACGCGGGCCAGGGCGAGACGGACGCGTTCGCCGCCTCCGAGTTCCCGCGGGGCCGGGCGTACGACCGTGTCGTCGCCCTCACCCGCTCCGGCACCACCACCGAAGTACTGGAACTGCTCACGGAGTTGCGGGGCCGCACCCGTACCGTCGCGCTCACCGCCGACCCGGAGACACCGGTCATGGCGGCCGCGGACGACGTGGTGGTACTCGACTTCGCCGACGAACGGTCGGTCGTGCAGACCCGGTTCGCGACGACCGCCCTCACCCTGCTCCGCGCCCACCTGGGCCTGCACACGGACGCGGTCGTCGCCGACGGGCGCACCGCACTCGCCGCCGAGCTGCCCGAAGGGCTCGTCGAGTGCAACCAGTTCACCTTCCTGGGCCGGGGCTGGACCGTCGGTCTGGCCAACGAGGCCGGCCTGAAGATGCGTGAGGCCTCCCTGTCCTGGACCGAGGCCTACCCGGCCATGGAGTACCGACACGGCCCGATCAGCATCAGCACCGCCTCCACGGCGACCTGGATGTTCGGTGAGGCGCCCGAAGGCCTGGCCGACCAGGTCCGCGACACCGGCGCTCTGTGGGTGCCGGGGAGCCTCGACCCGCTCGCCGAACTGGTCCGTGCCCAGCGCCTCGCGGTCGCCGTGGCCGCCGCCCGCGGCCTCGACCCGGACCGGCCCCGCCACCTCACCCGCTCGGTGATCCTCGCCCCCTGACGTCCGCCCGACACCGACCCCCGACACCCGCGCCCCGACGCGCGGAAAGGGAGTGACCGTGCCCCTCGCCACCACCGGCGACCTGGTCGGCCGTGCCGCCGCCGCGCGCTCCGCCGTCGCCGCCTTCAACGTCATCACCCTGGAGCACATCGAGGCAGTCGTCGCGGGCGCCGAGTCCGTGCACACGCCCGTCGTCCTCCAGGTCAGCGAGAACGCCGTGAAGTACCGCTACGGCCGCCTGCTGCCGCTGGCCCGCGCGGCCGTCGCCGCCGCCGAGGGCGCCGCCGTGCCCGTCGCCCTGCACCTCGACCACGTCCAGAACGACAGCCTGCTCCGCCAGGCCCCGGACGCCGGCTTCAGTTCGGTGATGTACGACGCCTCCCGGCTGCCGTACGCGGAGAACCTCGCGGCGACCCGGGCCGCCGCCGACTGGGCGCACGCCCAGGGGCTGTGGATCGAGGCCGAGTTGGGGGAGGTCGGCGGCAAGAACGGCGCACCGCCGCTCGACGCCCACACGCCCGGAGCCCGCACCGAGCCCGCCGAGGCGCGCTCCTTCGTCGCCGACTCCGGAGTGGACGCCCTGGCCGTCGCCGTCGGCAGCTCCCACGCCATGACCACGCGCACCGCCGCCCTCGACCACGACCTGCTCAAGGAACTGTCGGGCGCGCTGGACGTGCCGCTCGTCCTGCACGGCTCCTCCGGAGTCCCGGACGGCGAACTCGCCGCGGCGGTCGCGGGCGGCATCTCCAAGGTCAACGTCGGCACCGCGCTCAACATCGCCATGACCGGCGCGATCAGGGAGTACCTCGCCGCCCGCCCCGAGGCGGTCGACTCGCGCGGCTACCTCACGGTGGGAAGGGAGGCCATGGTGCGGACGGTGGCCACGATCATCCAGGTGGTCGCCAGGACCGCGACCTGACAGTCACGGGACCACGCCCTGACAGCACCGGGTCTACGTCCTGGCAGCAATGGGTCTACGTCCTGACAGCACCGGGTCTACGTCCTGGCAGCAACGGCGCTACGCCCTGACAGTCACGGGCTGCGTCCTGGCAGTCACCCGACTACTTCATGACGGCCTTCAGCACCACGAACTTCCGGTCGCTCGCCACCAGGTGGCTGTTGCCGAACAGACGTCGCAGCTTGACGTGGTAGCCCAGGTGCCGGTTGCCGACCACCCACAGCTCGCCGCCGGGGCGCAGCACGCGCCGCGCCCCGGTGAACATCCGCCACGCCGTGGCGTCGGTCGTCGCCTGGTGGGAGTGGAAGGGCGGGTTGTTGAGCACCAGGTCGACACTGCCGTCCGGCACCCCGGCCAGTCCGTCACCGACCCGGAACTCGGCCTTCCCCGTCGCCCCGTTCGCCCTGTACGTCGCCTCCGCCGAGGCCACGGCCTGGAAGGACTCGTCGGTGAACAGCACCTCGGCCCCCGGGTCGGCCAGCGCCACCGCCGTACCGACCACACCGTTGCCACAGCCCAGGTCCACCACCCGGCGGGCGCCGCCGGCGTCCGGCAGGTGCTGGAGGAAGAACCGGGTGCCGATGTCGAGCCGGTCGGCGCAGAAGACACCGGCGTGATTGACGACCGTCCGGCCGGAGAGCGGCCCGACGTCGTCGGGGAGCCGGTAGGTGAGAGGCCAGGGATTGGCGGGCCGCTTCAGCGAGAGGTCGGGCGTGGCGAAGACCAGCCGTGCCTTCTTCACGGCCAACGAGGTCCGGGTCGGCCCCACGATCCGCTCGAACAGCCTGAGCGTCGAGGTGTGGATCTCCTTGACCATCCCGGTGCCGACGACGACCGTGCCCTCGTGCAGCGCGGGCGCCAGCCGCAGCAACTGGTCCTCCAGCAGCGCCAGGCTCTTCGGCACCCGCACCAGCAGCACGTCGACACGGTCCGGCGGCGGGTCCTGCGTGGTCAGCAGGCGCACGGAACCCGGCTCGACGCCGGCCCGCTCCAGATTGGCGCGCGTCGCCTCCCGCGTGAGGTGCGAGTCGGTGATCTGCACCGGCCGGTGCGCCGCCAGCGCCGTCACGAGCGCTCCCCAGCGGTCGCCGACGACCACGACCGTGCCGGACAGCGGGACGTCCTGCTCCGCGAGGTGCCCGAGCAGATACTCGTCGGAGGCGTCCCAGGCGCGGAGCCGGTCGCGCGGGTCCTCGGGGAAGCGGGCCGGCACATGCTCGCCCCATGGAGTCGTCATACGGTCGCTGCGGTCGTTCATCGTGCGTCCAGGCTAGCCGAGCCGCAGCTCAGGCCGTGCCGGGCGGAGTGCGGGAGGCAGCGGGCAGGATGGGAGACATGGACGACGAGCTGTTCCCCAGGGCCCGTACCGAGACCGCGCCCGGCGCCGTCCACGTGCCGGACTGGCTGGACACCGGACGGCAGCGTGAGCTGCTGCACGCCTGCCGCGAGTGGGCCCGCCCACCGGCCGGACTGCGCACGGTCCGCACTCCCGGCGGCGGCACCATCACCGCGAGACAGGTCTGCCTCGGGTGGCACTGGTACCCGTACGCCTACGCCCGCGCCGTCGTCGACGGCGACGGCGCGCCGGTGAAGCCCTTCCCGGCATGGCTCGGGGACCTGGCCCGCCGGGCGGTGACCGACGCGCTCGGCGCCGACGCGGTGGCGGCGACGCCGTACGACATCGCACTGATCAACTTCTACGCGTCCGACGCCCGCATGGGCATGCACCGCGACGCCGACGAGAGGTCCGACGCGCCCGTGGTCTCCCTGAGCCTCGGCGACACCTGCGTCTTCCGCTTCGGCAACCCGGAAACCCGGAGCCGCCCGTACACCGACGTCGAGCTGCGCAGCGGCGACCTGTTCGTCTTCGGCGGACCGTCCCGGCTCGCCCACCACGGGGTGCCCCGAGTGCACGCGGGCACCGCCCCGCCCGAGTTGGGGCTCACCGGACGGCTGAACATCACGCTGAGGGTCAGCGGCCTCTAGGCACCTGCACCTGTCTGCGGATCATGGGAGACTCCCCCTCATGAGCGGCAAGGCGGACCCCCGGGCGGCGGGGGAAGGGACCACCTCGAGGACGCGGCTGGACCGGGGGCGCGGTGCGCTCGGACCCGCGTTGGAGCTCGTGCACACCGGACGCGCCCCCACCCGGGCCGTCCTCACCGCGGAACTCGGCGTCACCCGGGCCACGGCCGGCGCGGTCGCCGCCGAGCTGGAGGCGCTCGGTCTGATCCGGGTGGACGCCCGCCCCGGCGCCGCGGCCGGTTCGCAGGGCCGCCCCTCGCACCGTCTCGCGGTCGCCGAGGACGGGCCCGTCGCCCTGGCCGCCCAGGTCCACGCCGACGGATTCCGCGCGGCGCTGGTCGGCCTCGGCGGTCGGATCGTCGCCACCGCGCCCGGCTGCGAGGTCGTCGACGCCGACCCGGCGAAGGTGCTCGGCTCCGTCGTCGAGGCGGGCGCGGAACTGCTCCGGGAGACCGGGCGACGCTGCGTCGGCGCGGGACTCGCCGTGCCGTCGGCCGTCGCGGAACCGGAGGGCCTGGCGCTGAACCCGCTCCACCTGGCCTGGCCGGCGGGCGCGCCCGTGCGGCGGATCTTCGCGGAGCAGGTGCGCGCCGCCGGTATCGAGGGGCCCGCGTTCGCCGCGAACGACGTCAACCTCGCCGCCCTCGCCGAGCACCGCCACGGCGCCGGGCGCGGAGCCCGCGACCTGCTGTGCGTGGCCACCGGCCACCGGGGCGTCGGCGGCGCCCTGGTCCTCGACGGCCGCCTGCACATGGGCAGTTCGGGTCTCGCCCTGGAGGTCGGCCACCTCACCGTCAACCCAGAGGGCCGCCCCTGCTACTGCGGCGGCCAGGGCTGCCTGGACGTGGAGACCGACCCGCTGGCCTTCCTCACCGCGGCCGGCCGCGAGCCCGGCCCCGAGGTGTCGCTGCTCCAGCAGTCCATCGACCTGATCCGCGGCCACTACACCGACCCGGCCGTCCGCACCGCGACCCAGGCCCTCATCGACCGCCTCGGCCTGGGACTCGCCGGCCTGGTCAACATCCTCAACCCGGACCGCATCATCCTCGGCGGACTCCACCGCGCACTCCTGGACGCCGACCCCGAGCGTCTGCGCGCGGTCGTCGCCGACCGCAGCCTGTGGGGCCAGAGCGGAGGCGTGCCGATCCTGCCGTGCAGCCTGGACCACAACAGCCTGGTCGGCGCGGCGGAGTTGGCCTGGCAGCCGGTCCTCGACGACCCGCTGGGAGCCCTGGCCTGAGACCCCCGGCCCGGGTCGCCGGATCAGGACGTCGGCCGGTTGCCGCCGCTCGGTGCGCGGCTGAGGTCGACGACGCAGAAGATGTTGCCGTCCGGGTCGGCGAGGACCACGAAGTCGGGGTCGGGCGGGTAGAGGTCCCAGTCGACGGCCCGCGCACCGAGCCCGATCAGCCGCCGCACCTCCGCCTGCTGTTCCTCCTCCGTGTCCGTGAACAGGTCGAGGTGGAGCCGGGGCCGCGGCTCGGCCGGTGACTCGCTGCGCAGCAGGCCGAGGGCCCGCCCGGAGCCGTCGGCGTGGTCGAGCGTGCGCCATGTCTCGCTCCTCCACTCCTCGGAGGCGACCAGGTTCAGAGCAGCCGTCCAGAACGCCACCGCGCGGGGCACGTCCGTGACGCCGATGACGGGGATACCGAGTCTCAGCATGGCCCCGAGCCTACGTACTGGGCGCTCCCGATGGGCACTCCCGTGGCCCAGCGATCATGCCCTCGGCTCGACCGTGCCCTGGGCTCGACCGTCCCCTCGGCTCCCGGGAGCAGGAGCGGAACGTGCGCGTACTCCCCGCGAGGTACGCGCACTGCCGCTGGCCGTACGACGACTCGGCCCCGTGCCGGGAGGACGCTCGGAAGCACGAACAAGGACGACGTCAGGACATCACCGCGGACGTCACCAAGGACATCGCTACCGAGGAGTTGGACGACATGGAGACCCTGGCACACTTCGGCGACGGCGGGCCCGGCCCGTGGATCCTCTTCTTCCCGGTGATCTGGGCGCTGGTCATCGCCGGCGGTGTCACCCTGCTGCGCCGCACCGGCCGGCGCGGCCCCGGCCGCCCGTCCACCGTCGACGACAACTCACCCATCAGCGTCCTCGGTCACCGCTTCGCCTCCGGCGAGATCGACGAGGACGAGTACTGGCGCCGGCTGTCCGTGCTGGACGAGCGGTTCGGCCGTACGGGCAAGGGCGGCGCGGCATGACCCCGACGCGTCAGGTGACCGGATGACGACGGCCGGCATCCGGCGCCGGCCGCGTCCATCGCGCGGCTGACCCTGGGTCGGGCCGACTGGCGGTCGAGGATGGCCGGTAGGTGTCGCTGAGCCCGGCGACACCCACCGGCAGGCGACGCCTACCGGCATGCGGCGCCGACCCCGACATGCGGCGCCGACCGGAAACCGCCGCCGGACCGCGTGCCGGCGGCGAGGCCGTACCGACCGCACGGCCCGCGGCAGCGAAGGGTCACCGCCCGGTCAGCCGGCAACGGCCGACCGGGCGGGAGCGGGTTGGGGTCTGCCCAGGTCGACCGCGTGCTCGACCTCCGTGAACGCGGCGGCCGGCACCTCCTCGACCAGGCGTCGCGGCGGGCGCGCGGAGACGGGTGGCGTGGTGACCGGCACGGCTGTGACGGCCGTCGGGAGCGTGAACCAGACGACCTTGCCGGACTCGCCGTCCGGCCGGGCGCCCCAGCTCTCGCTCATCGCGGCCACCATCGAGAGTCCGCGTCCGCAGGTCGCGAGCGGCTCGGCGTCGTCCACCACGGGCAGACGCGGATCGTGGTCGCGCACCGAGACGGTGAGCCGGTCCAGGATCAGCTCTATCTCCACGGTGCACGTCTTGTCGGGCCGGGCATGCAGGTGGACGTTGGTCAGCAACTCCGTCACGCCGAGCGCGGCCCGGTCGATCAGGGAATCCATATGCCAGTAGCGCAATTGCGCAGATACGATTCTGCGGACCTGGCCGATCCGCGACGGCAGGGCTTGGAGCTCCACCGTGCAGTGTCTGCTTGGGTGACTGATCACGGCTGCGACTCCCCGACATAGAGGTCCGGAAGAACACGGAGTTCGGATCCAGCAGGGCGCACGCGGCGCATCGCCGCCTGCTGTCATGACCGGCGGGCTGGTTCGCAGCGTTATCGCCGGTAAACCCAGAGTGACGTGAGACCAGCGTGACGCAAGGGGTGAGGCACCGCAACTTACGGACATCTCAACCGCGGTGCCCGGCCGCCCTGTGCACCGCCTCGATGAAGCGGCGAGCCGCGGGCGGACCCGGCTCGCCCGGCGCGGGGTCCCGCTCGCCGAGCGTCAGCAGGTACCGCTTGCCGTTGAGGTCGGCGAGGGCCCGGTCCTCCGGGGCGAACCAGGGCCGGGAGGCGCGTACCGCCTGCACCGGAGCGCTGTCGATCTCACTGCCGTAGCTGGTGAGCAACTCCACCCGGCCACCGCTGATCCGGACCGTTCCGGCCCGGGTGAGTGAACGCAGCCGCTTGCCGATCCGCACCCCCGTGGCCCTGAACTCCGGCTCCGCCATGCCGTCGCCCCCTCGTGCGCATCGGTTGCCGGACCGTGCACCTCGCTGGGCCCGGTACCGGCCGGCTCGTGTCGTGTTCCAGTGTGCGCCCGCGGCGGGAACCAGCTCCCGCCCGCTGGCAGTCTGCCCGCACCACGCGCCGAGCACCAGTGCGCACCGCCCCTTTCCGGCGGCGACCGGAGCACTCGCGCGAATGCGCCCCCACCGGGCCGGACACCGGGCCGCACGCCAAGCCGGACACCGGGCCCCAGGGGAGCCTTTGGACTCCCCAAAGGTGTGTTTATGCAGGTGAGAAGCGTGTGGAAGGTGCTTATGATCGAGGTGTCGGCCGCGCGACGCGCCGTCGGCGCGCAGCCTAAGGAGCCCCGTCGTGAGCACCCCCCAGCAGACCCGCACCGGCACCACCCTCGACGTCGACCACAGCGACACCGCCTACCGCGCCTGGCTGAAAGAAGCCGTGCGCAAGGTCCAGGCCGACGCCAACCGCTCGGCCGACACCCACCTGCTCCTCTTCCCGCTGCCCGAGCGGTGGGGCATCGACCTGTATCTGAAGGACGAGTCCACCCACCCCACCGGCAGCCTCAAGCACCGTCTTGCCCGCTCACTCTTCCTCTACGGCCTGTGCAACGGCTGGATCCGGCCGGGCCGCCCGGTGATCGAGGCGTCCAGCGGCTCGACGGCCGTGTCCGAGGCGTACTTCGCGAAGCTGATCGGCGTCCCCTTCATCGCCGTCATGCCGCGCACGACCAGCGCCGAGAAGATCCGTCTGATCGAGTTCCACGGCGGACGCTGCCACTTCGTGGACGACTCCCGCCGGATGTACGAGGAGTCCGCACGCCTCGCGGCCGAGACCGGCGGCCACTACATGGACCAGTTCACCTACGCCGAACGCGCCACGGACTGGCGCGGCAACAACAACATCGCCGAGTCGATCTTCCGCCAGCTGCGGCTGGAGCGGTTCCCCGAACCGGCGTGGATCGTCGCCACGGCCGGCACCGGCGGGACCTCGGCGACCCTCGCGCGCTACGTCCACTACATGCAGCACGACACCCGCGTCTGCGTCGCCGACCCGGAGAACTCCTGCTTCTTCGAGGGCTGGACCACCGGCGATCCGGACGTCGCCTGCGACCGCGGTTCCCGGATCGAGGGCATCGGCCGGCCCCGTATGGAGCCCAGCTTCGTGCCCGGCGCGATCGACCGCATGATGAAGGTGCCGGACGCGGCGAGCGTCGCCGCCGTCCGGGCCCTGGAACAGGCCATCGGCCGCAAGGCGGGCGGCTCCACGGGCACCGGACTGTGGAGCGCGCTGAAGATCGTCGCCGAGATGGTGGCCGAGGGGCGTCGGGGGAGTGTGGTGACGCTGCTGTGCGACCCGGGGGACCGGTACCTCGACAAGTACTACTCGGACGCCTGGCTCGCCGAACAGGGCCTCGACATCGGCCCGTACACGGCGGCGATCGAGTCCCTGCTGCACACGGGCACCTGGCCCGCCTGACCCGGGGGCGACGGGGCGTGGGCCGCGCGCGGCGGGCGGTACGGCCGCGTTCTACGAGCGGGTGAGCCGCCGGTCCAGCGAGGTGACCGCGTCCCGGAAGGCCCGCCCCAGACCCGGACGTGCCCGGTTCAGCACGAACCGGAACGGCGCCGTACCGTCCGCGGCGAACGTCCACCGCACGCGCGTGCCGGTCCCGGCCGGCGCCAGCCGCCACTCCTCGACCATGGCCCGGGCGCCGGGCGCGTTGGTGACGTCGACGCGATAGGCGTACACCTCGGGCGGCTCGGCCGCCAGCACCGTCTCCACGAAGCGTGTACCGCCCCTGAGCCGGATCTCGCGCCCCGCGCCCTCACCGATGGGCCGGGCGAACGTCACCGCCGCGAACCAGGCGGTCCAGCCCGGTACGTCCTCGGCGAGCGCACGGAACACCGCGTCCGGGGCGGCGGAGATCTCCCGCGCGAAGACCAGGCGTACCGGAGCCGTCTCGACGAAGTCGAGACCCACCGGACGCAGACGGCGAGCCATGGTCGCAACCCCCTTGAGCGAAGCCGCGGATGCGGACGACCGGCCAGGAGGCGCCACGATAGCCGGAGGTGCACCGGGTGTCAGCGGGTCCAGGGATACGCGCCGGCGTCCGCCGGGATCAGTCGGCCGTCTCCGGCTCGCCCGCCACGACCAGTCCCAGGTGCTCCGAGATCTCCGCACGGGCGTCCGCCGGCAGGCCGGCGTCGGTCACCAGCGTGTCCACCTGCTCCAGCGCCGCGAACGAACTCAGACCCACCACACCCCACTTGGTGTGGTCGGCGACCACCACGACACGCCGCGCCGACTGCACCAGCCGCCGGTTGGTCTCGGCCTCCGCGAGGTTCGGCGTCGACAGGCCGGCCTCGGCCGATATCCCGTGCACGCCGAGGAACAGCACGTCGAAGTGGAGCGTCGCGATCGCCTGGTCGGCGACCGGGCCCACCAGCGAGTCGGAGGGTGTGCGCACACCGCCCGTGAGCACCACCGTGGCCGCACCCTGCCGCGCCCCCGAGGTGCGCTGCGCCACGTGGAACACGTCCGCCACCCGCACCGAGTTGGTGACCACCGTCAGGTCCGGCACCTCCAGCAGCCGGTGTGCCAGCGCGTACGTGGTCGTACCGCCCGACAGGGCGATCGCCGCGCCCGGCGCGACCAGTTCCGCCGCGGCCCGTGCGATGTCCTCCTTGGCGGTCGGCTCCAGACCCGACTTCGCCTCGAACCCCGGCTCGTGCGTGCTCGCCTCGACCACCGGGACCGCGCCGCCGTGCACCTTCTCCAGCACACCCTGCCGGGACAGCGCGTCGAGGTCGCGGCGGACCGTCATGTCCGACACGCCGAGCTTGCGGGTCAGCTCGTTGACCCGGACTCCGCCCCGGCGGCGCACCTCGTCGAGGATCAGGGCGCGCCGCTGCTCCGCGAGGAGGTTCGGATTCTCACTCACGTACGCCTCGGTCCTTTCGCCGCGAAACCGCCCGACACGCCCGGCGCACCTGCTATGACGAGGAGTTCCCCCGCTCCGGTGCGTGGACATCCCATCCTCGCACGCCCCGCCACGGGCCGCGCCACCGCCTGACCGCCGCGCACATGTCACTTCCGCACCGTCCCGGTGTCACCTGTCACACGGTTCGGGGAGATTCGGTGCCGAGGGGTGTACGCCGCCCGCTCAGCGGAGATCCTTGTGCCCGCACGGACAGAGCCGACGGCGCGTCACGGGGGAGTGCGGACAGTGGAACAGGCGCAGGAACGGGCCGGGACGGGCGGACAGCATGCCCCCGGACCGCGCGACGGAACAGACGGAAGAGACGGTACGGACGGAACACACGGTACGGACGGAACAGACGCAACAGAGGGGACGGACGGGAGAACCGGCACCGCCCTGGAACTCCTGGTCCACGGCGTGGGCGGCACGACACCCGCCGAGATGCTGGACGACCCGCGGACCGTGCGGATCACCGGCGACCACATCGCGGCCGTCTTCCGGCGCACCGAGGACGCCGACGCCGAGTCCCGGCCCGAGGACTACCGGGGCCGACCGGTCCCCGAGGCCTACGTCTGGTGCAACCTCACCTCCGGCAACGGCACCCGCGCCCTGTGGCTGCTGCTCCTGCCGTTCATGGTGGTCAACCTCGCCCACTGGATGCGGCCCACCGCGCACGGCCGGACCCGGACGGTCCGCCTGTACGGGCTGCTGGTGCGGTTGGCGGGGCTGACCTTGACGGTGCTGCTGATCGCCGGCGCCTGCGAGGTCGCCCTCGACCTCGTCGCCTGGCAGTGCGCGGGTACGCGCGCGTGCGCCGAGCGGCACTCCTGGCTGGGCTTCCTGTCGCCGGTGATGTCGGACGGCGGCTGGTGGAGCACGCCCGGCCGCAGGCTCGCCCTCGCGGCCGCCGTGCCCGCCGCGCTCACCGGCCTGCTGTGGTACCTGTCGCTGCGCACCTGGCGGGCGTACGAGTCCCAGCAGCCGATGGACCGCGAGGCCGACCCCGAGGAGGACCCCGCCCGCAGCGCCCTCGGCCGGCCCGGGTTCTGGTACGGACGCCGCCTGGTGGCCCGGCTGCGCGCCGCGCACACCGCCGCCGCCCTGCTGACGGTCGCCGCGGCGGTCGGCGCACCGGCGGCCCGCTTCGACCGCCGGCCGGGCGGACCGGCACTGCTCGACACCCTGGGCTGGGCCCTGGAGGCGGCGCTGGCCGCCGGGGCGGTCGCCGTGGTCGCGGTGGTCTGCCGCCGGGGCCGCAGCGAGAACCGCCTCGACCGGACACTCGACGAGCACCTCGTACGACGCCTGCCGCTCGCCGCCCTCGTCCTGTTCGTCCTCGCCCTGCTGTACGGCGGCTGGACCCGCCCGGAGTGGACGTCCGGCGGCCGGCTGCCGGGGGACATGACCTTCGGCGGCATCGCCCTGGTCCAGGGCCTGCTGGTCATCGCCCTCGCCGTGGTCGCCCACATCCTCCATCGCGGCCTCTCCGACGCCCGCGCCGCGATCCGCGGCCTCGGCGGCCCCGCCGTCGCCATGCTGGCCTGCGCGCTGGGCGGCGTGATGTCCGGCGGTGTCTCCCAGCGCGTGTCGGACTGGCTGGACGGTACCGGCACCTCCATCGACGGTCCGCCCGTCCTGCTGACCTGGCAGGCGTCCGTCATCCCGCCGCTGCTCGTCGTCGTCCTGCTGCTCTGCGCCGCACTCGCCCGGCACACCTGGCGTATGGCCCGCGCCGAACGGGACGCCGTGGAGGGCGACCACCCCGGGGAGGCCGGGGACCCGGGACGCACCCGGCGCATCGCGCTCACCCGCGCCCTGGCCACCCTCACCGACCGGGCACCCCTCCTCGTCGCCATCACCTCCGCCGCCACCCTGCTGCTGGGCGCCGGAGCACTGGTGGGCGCCCTGACCACCGACCAGGTGCCCGGTGACGTCACGCGCGGGACGTACGCCGTCGTGCACGGTGCCGCGCAGACCGCGCAGGCGCTGGGTTCCTGGCTCATCGGCCTCGGCTTCATACTGTTCGTCACCTGGGGCAGGCGCGCCTACAAGGACGCCTCCGCGCGGCGCACCATCGGCATCCTGTGGGACGTCGGCACCTTCTGGCCGCGCGCCGCCCACCCCTTCGCACCGCCCTGCTACGCCGAGCGCGCGGTGCCCGACCTGACCTGGCGCATGGCGACCTGGACCCGGGCCACCGGCGGGCGGCTGGTCATCTCCGGGCACTCGCAGGGCAGCGTCCTCGCCGCGGCGGCGGCCTGGCAGCTGGAGCCGTCGGCCCGCAAACGCGTCGCCCTGCTCACCTACGGCTCGCCGCTGGAGCGGCTGTACGGCCGCTGGTTCCCGGCCCACTTCGGACCGGCCGAGCTCTCCTCGCTGCACGAGGAGGTCGACTGCTGGCGCAACCTCTACCGGCGCACCGACCCCATCGGCGGCCCGATGCGGCTGCCCGGCGACTCGGGGCCCGCGGTCGACCGCGCACCCCTCAAGGACCCGCTCACCTACGGCCGCACCGAACTCCACCCGCTGCCCGCGCCGCTCCTCGGCCACTCCGACTACCAGGCCGACCCGGCCTTCGCCGAGGAGCGGCAGCGGCTGCTGGCCCGGCTGCGCCCGGAGGTGCCGGCGCCGCGCCAGACCGGCCGGGCGGCGTCCGTCCCGGCCGCGGACGGTGGACCCGAAGCCTGCTGAGAGGTCGGATCCGTACCCACCGGAGGCTCCGCCGCGGCCTCCGGTGGGCCCGTCACGGCAGCTCCGGCAGGTCCTCGGCGTACAGCAGGGTCAGGTCGTCCGTGCTGGGGTCGGAGACCTGGGCGACCCGGCTCGCGTGCCGCTCCACCATCGCCTCGAAGGTCTGCCGCGCGGTACGGCCGTTGCCGAAGGCCGGCCCCTTCGGGATCGCCGTGAAGTACTCCGTCAGCGCCTCGGCCGTGCCCGGCGCCAGCCGGTACTCGTGCTCGTCGGCCTGCTGCTCCACGATCCGCAGCAGCTCCTCGGGGCCGTAGTCGCCGAAGGTGATGGTCCGCGAGAAGCGGGAGGCGACCCCGGGGTTGACGGACAGGAAGCGTTCCATCTCCGCCGTGTACCCCGCGACGATCACCACGACCGAGTCCCGCTGGTCCTCCATCAGCTTCACCAGCGTGTCGATGGCCTCCTTGCCGAAGTCGCGGCCCGCGTCCTCCGGAGAGAGCGCGTACGCCTCGTCGATGAACAGCACGCCGCCGTGCGCCCGCTGGAAGGCCTCCTGGGTGCGGATCGCCGTGGAGCCGATGTGCTCGCCGACCAGGTCGACCCGGGACACCTCGACCAGGTGCCCCTTGTCCAGTACGCCCAGGGAGGCGAGGATCTCGCCGTACAGCCGGGCGACCGTCGTCTTGCCGGTGCCGGGGGAGCCGGTGAAGACCAGGTGGCGTTTGACCGACGCGGCCTTCAGGCCCGCCTGCTGCCGGCGCCGGCCCACCTCGATCATGTCGGTCAGCGCCCGGACCTCGCGCTTGACGCTGTCCAGGCCCACCAGCGCGTCCAGTTCGCCGAGGACGGCCTTGGAGGTGCGCGCCGGCTCCTCGGGCGCGGCGCCCGCGATCAGGGGCTCCTGCTCGGTGCTGCGCTGCCCGGGGATCGAGCCCAGCAGGCCGGGGGACTGGCTCACCGTCTGCACGACGGGCTCCGGCGCGGGGGGCGGCGTCAGACCGCCGCTCTCGTCGCTGGTGCAGTCCTCGACGAGCGGACCGGAGTCGTACGCCGTGTCCGGACCGCCGTCCGCGAACTCGTACCCGCCGCGCGCGCACCGCTCCGTACGGCACTTGCGCAGCGTCGTACGGCAGCCGTCGATCACGTGGAAGCCGTAGCCGGCGCTGCCGGTCACCCGGCAGTTCAGGAAGCTGCCGCGGCCGCCGGCCGACACGTAGACGCCCGCCTCCGAGGGGGAGTCGACCGTGCAGCGCTCGATGGTGGGGTCGGCGCCCTTGGTGACGATCACGCCGGTGCGGTTGCCGTCCAGGGTGCAGTTGTTCAGGGTGCCGCCGCTGCCGTGGTCGCGGAACCAGGCACCCGTGGCCGCGTCCCGGATGCGGCAGTCGTCGAGCTGCGCGGTGGCGCCGTCGCTCACCGACACCGCCGTGTTGCGCACCTGCGACAGGTCGCTGTCGACGACGTCCGCGCGCGACCCGCGGTCCAGGACGAACAGCGCGTCCGGCACGTCGTGCACCCGGCAGGAGTCGAGCACCGCGGTGGCGCCGTCACTGACCCAGACCGCCGGATAGTCGCCGGTACTGTCGAAGATCTCGCACTGGTTGGCGTCCACCCGCGTGCCCGGGTCCCACACCGACAGGCCGTTGCGGCCGAACTGCCGCACGGTGGTGCGGGTCAGGGTGAGGACGGAGCGGGAACGCAGGTCGACCGCGTTCTCCGGGATGTCGTGGATACGGCAGTCGGCGAGCGTGAGCACCGCGTCCGTGTCGAGCGTGACGCCGTCGCCGGTGGTGCGGTGCACGTCGCAGTCGGTCAGGTGCGCGGCGGCCCGGCCGGTGACCTGCACGCCGCTGCCCCGCACCTCGTAGACCTCGCAGCCCACGGCCTCCAGCGAGGACCCCTCGCCCGTGGCCGTCAGTCCGGAACCCGCGGCGTGGTGGACCCGGCAGCGCTCCAGCCGGGGGTGCGCGCCGGAGCGCACCGCGACGCCCGCCTGACCGGCCGAGACGACCTCGCACTCCTCGAACACCCCGCCCCCGCCGTCGAGAACGGCGATGCCGACACCCGCCGGATTGTCGACGGTGCAACGCCGCACCGTCGGCCGCGCGCTGCCGCGCACCTCTATCCCGGACGCGGAACGCGTGACCACCCGCAGATCCAGCAGCTCCGGCGTCCCGTCCTCCACGAGCACCGCGGGCGCCGCCGCGTCCTGGCCCTCCACGTGCAGGTCCTGGATCACCGCCGAGGCGCGCACGGTCAGCGGTACGCCGTCGACCGGCGCGATCCGTACCGAACCCTGGGTGCCCTCGGGCCCGCGCAGGGTCACCGCCCGCTGGACGACGAGGTTCTCCCGGTAGGTCCCGGGGGCGACGGTGAGGACGTCACCGTCGGCCGCGGCCTCCAGGGCGGCGGCGAGCGATGCGTACTCACCTGTGCGGCGCCGCCACCGCGAGGTGCCGGTGTGCGTCACCTGGACCGTGCCCTGTGCCATGGCGTTGCTGTGCCCCCACCTCGTCGTACGCGGGTTGTCGCCGATTGGGTTCGGCCGGTCCACCGTAGCGTGCGCACAGGTGGTGAGTTGACCGGAGGCGGAAGCCCGTCAACTGCCCGCGCCGGTCCTGCCCCAGTCCGGGCCCGCCCGTTCCCACTCCCGCTCCCAACGGGCGTACCTGCGGCGGACCATGTGCCACACGACGACCCGCCGGCCGGCCTCGACCAGGGCCGCGGCCACGACCGCGGCGCCGAGCCCGGCGAGCACGGCGTGCGTCGTCGCGGTCGCGGAGTCCAGTGGACGGGCCACCGTCCGGCCCTGTCCGTCCGTCCATATGGCGAAGCGGTCGCCGGGCTCCGGGGCGTCGACGCGCGCGGTGAGGGGGCCCTCGTGCCTCGAGCCGTCCGGCGCGGTCCAGTCGGCGAGGACACGGCTGCGCGGTCCCCCGGCGGACGCGCCGTCGGGGTCGACGGTCACCGGTGGACGCTCCAGAGCGCGGACCACGGTGGCCGTCACCCGGTGCCGGGACTCGTGCTGTTCGCGCACCGACCGCTGCATGGCGTCCTGTGCCGCGCCGCCCACGCGCGCACCGGCCAGGGGCGCCACGGACAGGATCAGCAGCAGTCCCGCCAGCGCCACCCACGCCTCGGCCAGGTCGGTCGCGCGGCACAGCGGATTGTGCCGCCAGCGCCAGAGTCCGCTGACCGCCCGCACGATCCGCACCCCCTTCCCGCTCCGTGCCGCCCCCGGTCGAGTCGTCCGTGCGCGGGCCGTCCGTGCGCGGGCCGGCCCGGGAGAGCGCGCCATCGCCTCTCGACGGGGCTCGCGGCCGGGTCCCTCATGAACGTCTCACGCATCCCAACGGGCGGGCGGTGGGCCCGGTTCCCAGGGCCCCCGACGTGTCCGGAACCCGCCCCCCGGAGGGAATCGGCATGTCACTCGACGATCCGCACCGGGTCGCCGACCCGGATCGTGCCGCGGCCGACCGGGATCAGGTTCTGCCCGAAGACCAGCTTGCCGTCGACGCGGCGGTGCCGCCCGAGGCTGTGCAGGGGCTCCCTGCCACGCTCGGCGGTGCCCTGGTCGGTCGTCGTCACCACACACCGCCCGCACGGCTTGGCGACCCGGAAGTCGACCTCGCCGACCGAGACGCGGGACCAGCCGTCCTCGGCCCACGCGTCGGTGCCGGAGACGACCACGTTCGGCCGGAAGCGGTTCATGGGCAGGGGGCCCTCGTCGGCGTGCTCGCCCTCGGCGATCAGGGAGTTGAGGGCGTCCAGGGAGGCCGTGCCGGCGAGCAGCAGCGGAAAGCCGTCGGCGAAGGAGACGGTCTCGCCCGCGAGCGCGTACCGCGGGTCCACGGGCCGGCGCGTGGCGGGATCGTCCAGGTACACCAGTCGTACGTCCGCGCCGAGGAAGGCGCTGCACCAGGCGTGCACGGCCTCCCCGTCCGCCGGGAGCGCCTCGACCTTGTCGCGGAAGATCTGCACCACGACCGTGCCCACCGCGCGAGGGACCGGCACCGTGAGCGGATCCCGGCCGGGCGCGGACAGCCGGACGCCGCCGCCGGGCAGTAGCTCGGCGGCGGCCAGGGCGAGGCGCGGCTGCTGGCGTTGTGTGACGACCTTTCCCCCGTCGTCGATCAGCATCCAGCGGCGGTCTCCGGTCAGCCCCCAGGGCTCCACGACGGCCTCCTGGAGCGCCAGGCTCCGGAACGCCTTGACCGGATGGACGTGGATCGACTGCAGCCGTGCGTTTCCCATGAGGTCATCGTGCCAGGCGGCACCGACAACGCCGGGGACGGCTCAGTAGCCGCGGTACTGCTGCTGGTTGTACGGGTCCTGATACGGCGCCGGGGCCGGCCGGGGGGCCGCGGGGCGCATCGCCTCGTATCCCGCGGGGCCGGGCGCGGCCGGGCGGTGCTGCTGCGGCTGCTGAGGACCGGGGTACCCGCGCGGCGCGGTCGCCTGGTGCGGGATGTACGCGGCGGGGGCCTGCTGCAGCGGGGCGGGCTGCGGCACCTGCTGCGGGTAGCCGTAGGAGGGCTGGGACGGGCCCGCCGGGAGGGCGGGCAGAGCCGACGGGAGCGCGGGCAGGTGGCTGCCCGGCGCGTCGTACGCGGCGGGGACCCGGATCGGGGCGATCTGCGGGGTGCCCCGCTCGGCCACGAGTGAGTCGTAGATCGGAGTGTCCGGGAAGGAGGCGGAGTAATAGCCGCCGCCATAAGTGGAGCGGGGGGAGGTCATGGCACATAAGTTAAGCCCACGATGTGCTGGTTGGGGAGACCGATAAGAGGGTTGTTTTCCGTGTCCGCGGTGACCCGGGATCCCCAATGTGAGCGAACTTGGCAAAATAGGGCATCGCACGGCGTGATCTTGCGGTAAAGGCCGAGTTCCAGGCGGGTTACCGGCGGTTGTCCGGGCGTCTTGCCGCACTCCTCGTCAGGGGCGGGCGGCGGGGGGAATAGGTTGGGCAGGGAAAACTTGGCGAACCGCCGGGACGCAGCCCGGTTCGGTGACACGTGATGGGGGCGGACATGTCAATGTCGAAAGGTTCCAACACCCCGGTGCCGACGACGGCGCTGCGGGTCGAACTGGGCTGGCGATCGGGCCCCGGCGTGCCCGACGCGGACGCCTCGGCTCTGCTCCTGGTGGCTGGGAAGGTGCGTTCCGACGCGGACTTCGTCTTCTACAACCAGTCGGCGCACTCCTCCGGCGCGGTCCGTCACGAGGGCAAGCGGGATGCCGGCGGCCGGGTGACCGACAGCCTGCTCGTCGACCTCGCGCGCGTGGAGCCCGCGATCGAGACCGTGATCGTGGCGGCCTCCTCGGACGGTGGATCGTTCGGGAAGGTCCCCGGTCTGTACATCGAGGTCCGCGACGCCGTACAGAACACGGTGGCGGCACGTTTCGACAACCCGGGCGCGACCGTGGAGACGGCCTTCGTGCTCGGCGAGTTCTACCGCCGCCAGGGCGCCTGGAAGTTCCGTGCCGTCGGCCAGGGCTACGACAGCGGGCTGGAGGGCCTGGCCACGGACTACGGCATCTCGGTGGACGAGCCGCAGCAGGCGGCCCCGGCCGTCCCGCCGGCGCCGCCCACCCCCGCGGTCACCGTGCCGCCGCCGGTACCCCCGGCCCCTCCCGCGACGCGGCCGGCCCCTCCCGCGCCGCAGCCGCCCGCCGCCACGCAGCCGCCCGCCGCCCCGCCGCCCCCGTCGGCACCCTCCGCGGAACCGGTCCGCCTGACCAAGGTCACGCTCACCAAGGCGGCACCCTCCGTCTCGCTGACCAAGCAGGGCGGCACCTCGGGCGCCATGCGCGTCAACCTCAACTGGCAGGTGCGCAAGCAGTTCTCGGGCTGGGCCCGCAAGCTCGGCCGCCCCGTCGCCACGCACGACGACCTCGACCTCGACCTCTGCTGCCTGTACGAACTCACCGACGGCAGCAAGGGAGTCGTCCAGGCCCTCGGCAACGCCTTCGGGTCCCTGCACCAGCCGCCGTTCATCCACCTCGACGGCGACGACCGCACCGGCGCCGTGACAAGCGGCGAGAACCTCACCGTCAACCTCGACCACAAGCAGTACTTCCGGCGCGTCCTCGTCTTCGTCACCATCTACCAGGGGGCGCGCTCCTTCGCCGACCTGCACGCCACGGTCACCCTCCAGCCGCAGCACGGCGCCCCGATCGACTTCTCGCTCGACGAGTGCACGGTGCCCTCGACGGTGTGCGCCCTCGCGCTGATCACCAACACAGGCAGCGACCTGGTCGTCCAGCGCGAGGCCCGCTACCTGGTGCCCGAACGCGGCGTGAGCCCGCAGCGAACGGTCGACTACGCCTACGGGTGGGGCATGAACTGGACCCCCGGCCGGAAGTGACCCCCCGGCCGGCGCGCTCAGCCCTCCTCGGGCACGGCGCCCGGACGGGTGTAGGTGCGGCCCTTCCACGCCGCACCGCGCCCTCTGTAGTGCCGCACCGCCGAGTCGACCGTCATGAGGAGGTACAGGAACGCGGTGAACGGCAGCAGCACAGCGAGCCACAGCGGCTGCCCGTAGTAGCGCACCATCGGCACGTACGTCCCCGCCATCACCAGCCAGGCGGCGGCGCCGAGGAGGGCCGTCGCCGCGCTCCCCGTCGCCGCACCCACGACCACCGACGCCGGCGGCACCAGATACACCAGCACCAGGCCGACGACCGTTGCGGCGAGTACGAGCGGGTGGTGCCGCAGTTGCGCGTACGCGCTGCGCGAGACCATGCGCCACAGATCGCCCAACCGCGGATACGGACGCACACTGTCCACCCGGTCGGCCAGGCCCAGCCAGACGCGGCCGCCGTCGCCCTTGACCGCCCGGGCCAGGGCCACGTCGTCGATGACGGCATGCCGGATGGCATCCGGGATCCGCGCCCGTTCGGCGGTCTCGGCGCGCAGCAGCACGCAGCCGCCCGCCGCTGCCGCCGTTCCCCCCTTTCCGCCGATCCACCGGAACGGGTACAGCTGCGCGAAGAAGTAGACGAAGGCCGGCACCACGAGCCGCTCCCACACGCTCGCCACCCGCAACCGGGCCATCTGCGAGACGACGTCGAGACCGCCCGTGCGGGCAGCCGCCACCAGCCGGCGCAGACTGTCCGGCGCGTGGGCGATGTCGGCGTCGGTCAGCAGCAGGTACTCGGGCTCACGCGCGCGTGTCAGGTCGATGCCGTGCCGCACCGCCCACAGCTTGCCCGTCCAGCCGACGGGGGGTTCCCCGGGCGAGGCCACGGTGAGGGGCAGACCCTCATGCCGCCGGGCCAGCTCGCACGCCAGCTCACCCGTGCCGTCCGTGCTGCCGTCGTCGATCAGGAAGACCTCCGCCCGCCCCGGATAGTCCTGGGCGAGCAGCGACGGCAGGCTCGCCGGCAGGACCGCCGCCTCGTCGCGCGCCGGTACGACGACGCACACGGAGGGCCAGGCGCCGGGTTCCTCCAGGGCCGGCAGTCTGACGTCCGTGCGCCAGAAGAAGCCCCGGGCGAGCAGCAGCCACAGCCAGGCGGCGAGGGACAGGGCGGGCACGACGGTCACGGGCGAGGTCCACGCATCGGCGCTCACGTGCGCAGTCTGCCCCACGACAGGGGCCCGCGGCGGCGCATCGTCTATGGTGGCCGGGTGAAGATCGCGCTCATGGACTCCGGAATCGGTCTGCTGGCGGCCACCGCCGCGGTACGGCGCCTGCGGCCGGACGCCGATCTCATCCTCTCCCTGGACCCCGACGGCATGCCCTGGGGCCCGCGCACCACCGAGGACCTGACCGCGCGGGCACTCGCCGTCGCCGAGGCCGCCGCCGCGTACCGTCCGGACGCCCTGATCGTCGGCTGCAACACCGCCAGCGTGCACGCGCTGCCCACGCTGCGCGCCCGGCTGGAGCCCACGCTGCCGGTCATCGGCACCGTCCCGGCGATCAAGCCCGCCGCGGCCGGTGGCGGTCCCGTGGCGATCTGGGCGACGCCCGCCACCACCGGCAGCCCCTACCAGCGCGGTCTCATCGAGGAGTTCGCCGGTGACGCGACGGTCACCGAGGTGCCGTGCCCGGGGCTCGCCGACGCCGTCGAGTACGCGGACGAGAGCGCGATCACCGCGGCGGTCGCCGCCGCGGCCGCCCTGACACCCGATGCGGTGACGACCGTCGTCCTGGGCTGCACCCACTACGAACTGGTCGCCGAACGCATCCGCGCCGCCGTTCAGCGCCCCGGCGCCCCGCGCCTCGTCCTGCACGGCTCCGCCGGTGCGGTCGCCGCCCAGGCGCTGCGCCGGATCGGCGCCCGCCCTGACCCCGGGGCCCCGGCCGAGGGCACCCTCACCGTGCTGCTGAGCGGACGCGAGGGCACGCTGCCCGCGCCCGCGCTGGCCTACGACGAGGGCCGGCTCCTGCGAGCGGTCACACCCGCGCGCTGACCGGCGGGCGCGCCCGGTCGGCCCAGTCACACCGTGCGACGAGGTACCCGCGCAGCGAAACCTGAGTAACCTCTTGTCCATGAGGCATCGCCACGGCGAGACCATCCCCCAGCCGGACGTCTGGACCGGACGTGCCACCAACCGGGTCCAGTGGCTTCTGGCGCTCATCGGCGCCGCCTGCATGGCGCTCGGCATCGCGCTGGCCGTCGAATCGGCCTGGGAGTCCGGCGTCGCCCCGCTGGCGATGGCGGTCGTCGGCTGCATCGCGGCGGGACTGTTGGTCCTCTTCGGCACGCTGGCGTTCGTGCACGTCGCCCTGAGAGTCGACGAGGAGTGCCTCGAAGTGCGCTGCGGCCACATCGGCGTGCCCCGTCGCCGCATCCCCCTCTCGCACGTCGCGGGCGCCGAGTTCGCCCCGTGCGTCACCCCGCGTCACTGGGGCGGCTGGGGCTACCGCTGGCGGCCGGAGAAGGGCACCGCGGTCGTCGTGCGGCGCGGGGAGGGCGTGGTCCTGCGCCTGTGGGACGGCCACACCTTCACGATCACCGTGGACGACGCCGAAGCGGCTGTCCAGGTCATCAAGGACCGACTGCGTCCGAAGACTCCCGGCTCCGCGCACTGAGGGGCGCGGAGCGCCACCGAACCGCGCGCGGTACCGGCTCCGGCTCCAGCACGCCCTCCGGGAGCCCGTCCCGCGCGGCGGCTGTGGTCAGACCAGGTGGCGCGGGCCCCGAGGATCACCACTCTCGCCGTGTCCGCACCGCTCCGTGTGCCGCCGTCCGCGTCCGGACCGGCCGCGGACGGCGTTCCCCCTCGAACCCACCGCGTCCCCCGCCCTTGTCGCCCCCGACCTGACGGGCCCCGGCCATCCGGCCGGCCCGGGCCGACGACTGAGGCTCCGGCACACCGTAACGGCAGGTCGGCGGAGTGCGGACCGCTCGGCACCGGATGTGCCGGAACGACGCGGCTTCCGGCCGTCGGGGCCACGCGGCGACCTCCGACCGTGCTGTCGGCGGCGCGGTCGCCCGCCGTACACTCCGGGGGGTGACAGCCACCGCAACCTCCGTCGGCGAGTCGGACCGGACGCGGCCGCAGGCCACGCGCGCCTCGCGCGTCGCCGCGCGGCTCCCGCGCCTCCTCCCGGCCGCCGCCGCCGCGCTCTCCGGAGTGCTGCTCTACGTCAGCTTCCCGCCGCGCACTCTGTGGTGGCTGGCCCCGCCCGCCTTCGCCGTCTTCGGCTGGGTGCTGCGCGGCCGCGGCTGGAAGGCGGGGCTCGGCCTCGGCTACCTCTTCGGCCTCGGCTTCCTGCTGCCGCTGCTGGTGTGGACCGGCGTGGAGGTCGGCCCCGGCCCCTGGCTCGCCCTGGTCGCGATCGAGGCGCTCTTCGTCGCGTTGGTCGGCGCGGGCGTCGCCGCCGTGTCGAAGCTGCCGGCCTGGCCCGTGTGGGGGGCGGCGCTGTGGATCGCGGGAGAGGCCGCCCGCGCGCGTGTGCCCTTCGAGGGCTTCCCCTGGGGCAAGATCGCCTTCGGGCAGGCGGACGGCGTGTTCCTGCCGCTCGCCGCGGTCGGCGGCACACCGGTACTCGGGTTCGCGGTCGTCCTGTGCGGCTTCGGCCTCTGCGAGGCCGTACGCCTGGCCACCCTGGCGCGCCGCACCCGAGAGGTGCGGCGGGGCGCGGCGGCGGTGGCCCTCCTCAGCGTGGCCGTACCCGTCGTGGGCGCCGTGGCGGCCCGGCCACTGGTCAGCGACAAGGCGGAGGACGGCACCGCGACCGTCGCCGTGATCCAGGGCAACGTGCCGCGCGCGGGCCTCGACTTCAACGCCCAGCGGCGGGCCGTACTCGACTACCACGCGCGCGAGACGGAACGCCTGGCCGCCGAGGTCGAGGCCGGCAAGGTGGACCGGCCCGACTTCGTGCTCTGGCCGGAGAACTCCTCGGACATCGACCCGTTCGCCAACGCCGACGCGCGGCTGGTCATCGACCGGGCCGCCAAGGCGATCGGCGCGCCCATCTCCGTCGGCGGCGTGGTGGAACGCGACGGCGAACTGCTCAACGAGCAGATCCTGTGGGACCCGGACAAGGGGCCCGTGGACACCTACGACAAGCGGCAGATCCAGCCGTTCGGCGAGTACCTACCGCTGCGCTCTCTCATCGGGGCGATCAACGACGAGTGGACCTCCATGGTCAGCCAGGACTTCAGCCGGGGCACCGAACCCGGCGTGTTCACCATGGCCGGCACCGAGGTCGGGCTCGTCACCTGCTACGAGGCCGCCTTCGACTGGGCGGTGCGCTCCGAGGTCACCGACGGCGCCCAGATGATCTCCGTGCCCAGCAACAACGCGACGTTCGACCGCAGCGAGATGACCTACCAGCAGCTCGCCATGTCCCGCATCCGCGCGGTCGAGCACAGCCGGACCGTCACCGTGCCGGTGACCAGCGGTGTCAGTGCGATCATCATGCCGGACGGGAGGATCACCCAGAGGACCGGCATGTTCGTGGCGGACTCCCTGGTCCAGGAGGTGCCCCTGCGTTCCTCCGAGACGCCCGCCACCCGGCTGGGTGTGGTGCCCGAGATCGCCCTGGTACTGGTCGCGGCCGGCGGGCTCGGCTGGGCCGTCGGCGCCGGTGTGCGCGGCCGGCGCGCCCGTGGCGTGTAGCCGTACGCCCGCCGCACGCCCTGCGGCCTCTCCCGGAGTGGCCCGACCGGCCCGTTAAGGTCGTGCGCATGGCTACTCCCGACTTCATCCGAGACCTGCGCGTCTCGGCCGGACACCAGCTGCTGTGGCTCCCCGGAGTCACCGCCGTTGTCTTCGACGACGCGGGCAGGGTGCTGCTGAACCGGCGTGCCGACAACCGGCGCTGGTCACTGATCGGCGGCATCCCGGAACCGGGAGAGCAGCCCGCGGCCTGCGCCGTGCGCGAGGTCGAGGAGGAGACGGCCGTACGGTGCGTCGTCGAGCGGGTGGTCCTCGTGCAGGCGCTGGACCCGGTCACCTACGACAACGGTGACGTCTGCCAGTACATGGACATCACCTTCCGCTGCCGGGCCGTCGGCGGCGAGGCCCGGGTCAACGACGACGAGTCGCTGGACGTGGGCTGGTTCGCGGTGGACGCCCTGCCGGACCTCAGGGAGTTCGGGCAGGCCCGGGTCAAGCAGGCGCTGTCCGACGCACCCACATGGTTTGACCCCACTGGTTCCGGCTGAAGTATGGGGCGTGCCCACATGGGGGGTGTGATGGAGGCTGCCTAGGGTCGGGGACATGACCTCGCCCAGTGTCCTCCCGGCCCCCCACGCCTCCTCGCTCGACCTCGGCGGCCGTACCGCCCTCGTCACCGGCGCCGCCGGCGGCATCGGCCGTGCCTGTGCGCAGCGGCTGGCCGCCGCCGGGGCCGAGGTCAGAGCGGTCGACCGGGACTCCGCCGGGCTGGACGCGCTCGCCGAGAGCTGCGGGGGCCTCGCGGGCAGCGTCGAACCCCACGTCCTGGACCTGACCGACCTGGACGCCGCCGAGCTCGTCGCCGCCGGGACCGACATCCTCGTCAACAACGCCGGGCTGCAGTTGGTACGGCCCATCGAGGAGTTCCCACCGGACGTCTTCCACACCGTGCTCACCGTGATGCTGGAGGCCCCCTTCCGCCTCATCCGCGGGGCCCTGCCCCACATGTACGGGCAGGGCTGGGGCCGTATCGTCAACATCTCCTCCGTCCACGGTCTGCGTGCCTCGCCCTACAAGGCGGCCTACGTCTCCGCCAAGCACGGGCTGGAGGGTCTGTCCAAGACCGCCGCCCTCGAAGGCGCCGCCCACGGCGTCACCTCCAACTGCGTGAGCCCCTCCTACGTGCGCACCCCGCTCGTCGAGAAGCAGATCACCGACCAGGCCCGGGCCCACGGCATCCCCGAGGAGCAGGTGCTGACCGACGTACTGCTGCGGGACAGCGCCCTGCGCCGGCTCATCGAACCGGAGGAGGTCGCCGACGCCGTGGCCTACCTGTGCGGCCCGCAGGCGTCCTTCGTCACCGGCACCTCACTCGTTCTGGACGGCGGCTGGACCGCGCACTGACCAGGGTGGCGGCCCACTCACCGAGCCGGGTGGTGCCCCCGGCGGCCGGGGTTTTCCACAGGGCTGCCGGGACGACCGTGCGATGGGGAATCCTGTGAGCATGTCCCGCGATCACGTGCAGTCCGCCGAACGCTTCGCCCACGATGCCGGAGCGCCGCTCGGCGACGCCGACGACCCCGGTGACGCCGTGGACCGGGCCGCCGTCGAGACGCCGTTCCTGGAGCTGCTGGCCCGGGGCGCGTCCGCCGACGCGTACGAGCAGCCGGTGCTGCTCGCCCGCGCCGAGGGAGGACCGGCCGAGCGGATCACCGCGCTCGAACAGGCGAAGAACCTCGCCCTGCGCGTGCGCTCCGAGCTGGAGGGCCGGCGCAGGCGTGAGGCCGAGCTGTCCGCGCTGTTCGAGACGGCCCACGACCTCGCCGGTCTGCGTGACCTGGACGCGGTCCTGCGCGCGATCGTGCAGCGGGCCCGCTCGCTGCTCGGCACCGACGTGGCCTACCTCAGCCTCAACGACACGGCCCGCGGCGACACCTACATGCGCGTCACCGAGGGCTCGGTCGCGGCCCGCTTCCAGCAGCTGCGGCTCGGCATGGGAGAGGGGCTCGGCGGCCTCGTCGCCCAGACCGCCCGCCCCTACGTCACCGACGACTACTTCAAGGACGCCCGCTTCCAGCACACCCGGACCATCGACGCGGGCGTACGCGACGAGGGCCTGGTCGCCATCCTCGGCGTGCCCCTCATGCTCGGCCACCACGTCATCGGCGTGCTCTTCGCCGCGGACCGGCGCGCCCGCGTCTTCGAACGCGAGCAGATCGCCCTGCTGGGCTCCTTCGCCGCTCTCGCGGCAGCCGCCATCGACACCGCGAACCTGCTCGCCGAGACCCGCTCGGCCCTCGCCGGCCTGGAGCGGGCCAACGAGATCATCCGGGACCGCAGCGGCGTCATCGAGCGCGCCTCGGACGTCCACGACCGGCTCGCCGAGCTCGTCCTGCGCGGCGGTGGTGTCCATGACGTGGCCGCCGCCGTCTCCCAGGTCCTGGCCGGCACCGTCGAGTTCGCCGAGGCCGCCTCGGCGCCGCCGCGCGCCCTGGAGACATCCCGCGCCGAGGGGCACGCGGTGCGGCACGAGGACGACTGGATCGCCGCCGTCGCCGCCGGCGACGAGTTGCTCGGCGCCCTCGTACTGCGCGGCCACCCCGGGCTCGACCCCGTCGACCAGCTCACCCTGGAACGCGCCGCGATGGTCACCTCCCTGCTGCTGCTCGCACGGCGCTCCGCCGCCGAGGCCGAACAGCGCGTCCGCGGCGAGCTGCTGGACGACCTGCTCGACGCCCGCGACCGAGACCCGCGCCTGCTGGGCGACCGCGCCCGACGGCTGCGCGCCGACCTGGACGCCACCCACGTCGTGCTCGCCGCCCGTCTCGACGCCACCGCGTCCGACGCCGATCAGGAGGCGGACGCGCGCAGACGTCTTTGGGCCGCCGCCTCCCACCTCGCGGCGACCCGGCACGGCCTGGCCGCCGCCCGTGACGGCGGTACCGTACTGCTGCTGCCCTTGACCGCGGGGGACGGTGCCACGGAACTGGCCCGCCGTACCGCCCGCCAGCTGGGCACGGCCGTCCACGAGGCCGTCACCGTCGGCGCCTCCGCCCCCGTGGAGGAGCTCGCCGCCCACCCCGACGCCGTGGCCGCCGCCTACACCGAGGCCCGGCGCTGCCTCGACGCCCTGCGCCTGCTGGGCCGCTCCGGGGACGGCGCCGCCGCCGAGGACTTCGGATTCCTGGGCCTGCTCCTGGCCGGGGACCAGAACGTCTCCGGCTTCGTCGAGCGCACCATCGGCCAGGTCGTGGCCTACGACGAGCGGCGCGGCACCGAACTCCTGCGCACGCTCGACGCGTACTTCGCCTGCGGCATGAGCCCCGCCCGCACCAAGGACGCCCTGCACGTCCACGTGAACACGGTCGCCCAGCGCCTCGAACGCGTCGGCCGCCTCCTGGGCGACGACTGGCAGAGCCCCGACCGCGCACTGGAGATACAACTGGCCCTGAGGCTGCATCGGTTGTCGGCCCCGGCACAGCACTGACCCCCGTACGCGCGGGCGTACGGGGGCCGGTGGCAGGGGCGGGTCAGAGAGTGCGCGCCCCCGGCGCCCCGGAGGTGCTGCCCTCGGCCTCCTTCATGGCCCCGTCCCTGTCCGCGTCCTCGGGGGAGGACATGACCTCGTTGAGGTCCCGGTGTCGGGTCTCCTTCGCCACGCCCACCGCGATCAGCGTCAGGAAGACCGCGGCGATGACGTAGAGGGAGATCGGGGTGGAGCTGTCGTACTTGTCCAGCAGCGCGGTGGCGATCAGCGGCGCCGGGGCGCCGGCCGCCACGGAGGCGAACTGCGCGCCGATGGACGCACCCGAGTAGCGCATCCGGGTCGCGAACATCTCGGAGAAGAACGCCGCCTGGGGCGCGTACATCGCGCCGTGCATCACCAGTCCCACGGTCACCGCGAGGAGCAGGCTGCCGAAGTCACCGGTGTCGATCAGCGTGAAGAACGGGAACATCCAGAGCCCGACACCGGCCGCGCCCAGCAGATACACCGGACGCCGGCCGATCCGGTCCGACAGCGCCCCCCAGGCAGGGATGACCGCGAAGTGCACGGCCGAGGCGATCAGTACCGTGTTGAGCGCGCTCTGCTTGGAGACGTCGGCGGCGGTGGTGGCGTAGACGAGGATGAAAGCCGTGATGACGTAGTAGCTGATGTTCTCCGCCATCCGCGCGCCCATCGCGATCAGCACGTCACGCCAGTGGTGCCGCAGCACGGCGACCAGCGGGAGCGGCTCCGCCTTCGCCCGGCGCGTCTCGGCCTGCGCCAACGCCTGCTTGAAGACGGGCGATTCATCGACGGACAGACGAATCCACAAACCGACCATGACCAGCACTCCGGAGAGCAGGAACGGTATCCGCCAGCCCCAGCTGTTGAACGCGGAGTCCGACAGCACGGCCGTCAGCAGCGACAGCACGCCGGTCGCCAGCAACTGCCCCGCCGGCGCCCCGGTCTGCGGCCAGGACGCCCAGAACCCGCGCCGCCGCGCGTCCCCGTGCTCCGACACCAGCAGCACGGCCCCGCCCCACTCTCCGCCGAGCGCGAAGCCCTGGACGAGTCGCAGCACGGTCAGCAGCACGGGAGCGGCCGTGCCGATGGTCGCGTGCGTGGGCAGCAACCCGATCGCGAAGGTCGCCCCGCCCATCATCAACAGGCTCAGCACCAGCAGCTTCTTGCGCCCGAGCCGGTCACCGTAGTGCCCGAACACCAGCGCCCCCAGCGGACGCGCGGCGAAACCGACGGCATACGTCAGGAACGACAGCAGCGTGCCGACCAGCGGGTCGGAGTCCGGGAAGAACAGCTTGTTGAAGACGAGAGCGGCGGCGGAGCCGTAGAGGAAGAAGTCGTACCACTCGATGGTGGTGCCGATGAGGGACGCGGCGACGATGCGCTTGAGCTTGTTCTGTTCTGGTGGAGCGGTTGCGGGCGACGACATCGGCACCACTTCCTGGGGTGTGACGGGGACGTTTGCGTGTCGCCACACCGTAGGAATCCGCAGGTCAGGCGCACATGTGGTGGGGCAACATAGTTAGAGGGTGGGCTATGCGCGGGGCCACCATGCCAGCTCGTCGAAAGGCCGTTCAGGGGATCGGTGATGTCGAAACGAGTGCTGTCCGGGACGCGTATTTCAGGGTGATGCGGCCGCGCCCAGCGTCTTCGGAAGGTGGCGGCGGCCGGGCGCGTCGGACGACGCGGACCGCTGGGCGACTCGATGCGAAATGTGACACGCAGGTGGTTTCTCTCCCAACGAGGGTGCTGAGGCACGACTCAGGTGGCGGGCGGTCCGTCAGACCTCGGTGAGCGCGGGATCGGCAGGTCCGGGCGGGGTGTCGCCGGCCGCGAGCCGCTTCCCGGGGCCGTGGCGACGCTGGTGCGTCAGCAGCCCGAGAAAGCCGGCGAGGAAGCCGCTGATCAGTCCGGACGCGGCGTGGTTGGCGGCGTTCACACCGGCGCTGGAAGGCATACCGGCGACCAGATAGTTGGCCAAGGCGCTCATCACCGCGCCGATCCCGCCCCCGATCGCGCCCGAGATGACCGACGCGCGCACCGCGGAGGGCCGGTCGGAAGCGGGCCCGCGACGCCCCGACGCGGCCGGTTCGACACCGAGAACACGGTCGAGTGCGAGCGGTCCCGGCCCGGCCAGCAGTACGACGACGAACGCCGCCGACATCATCAGGGGAAACTCCGTCCCAGCCCCGCTCGCGACCCCTTGCTGGGGTGTGATGAACCCGGTGTCCGCATTGACCAGCGCCATCGCCAGGCACAAGTGGACGGTCAGCAGGAGTGCGGTCAATCGTGACAACAGCCCGAGAACGAGGAAGATCCCTCCGACCGACTCCCCGACCGTGACGGCCCATGCCGTCACGGTCGGCGCGGGCACACTCATACCGCTCAGAAACGAGCCGAATCCGGCCGGTCCGTCAACGAGCTTGACGAGGCCGTGGGCCGTCATGACGGCTCCGGCCGTGAGCCGGGCGACGGCTGGGGCCACATGCTGGAATCGGTGGGCCGGGGCGACACCGACGGCATGCCTCAGGCTGTCCGACCGGTAAACGGGCATGGCGGATTCCTCTCCCACAGTTGACGGGTGCGTAGGTCACCGCCAGGCGCGCGGCTCGGCAACAGGACTGTGCCCCGGCGAACGCGGTCGCCTGCCATCGCGGTCCCACTGGCCGGTGACGTAGGCACCACTGTGCGGTGCGCCTCCACTCAGCAATCCCCTGGTCCATCGCAACTGGTGATGCTTCCCATCCACGGTGTGGATGGGGCGGCGCCGCCGACAGGTCGGTGCCGGCCTCGCTCTACGGTGGGGCACTGGCATCAACGGCCGGTCGGCCCTCTCGCAGGCTCCACGCACTGGCG
The DNA here is from genome assembly GCF_044763415.1 of Streptomyces sp. NPDC096048. Lineage (NCBI taxonomy): Bacteria > Bacillati > Actinomycetota > Actinomycetes > Kitasatosporales > Streptomycetaceae > Streptomyces > Streptomyces sp. NPDC096048. The sequence goes on along the minus strand of NZ_JBIWGG010000004.1, from coordinate 228,505 downwards.
GCCGCCGACCCGCGGGGCCGTCACCACGCCCGCTGTGTGTGTTCACATGCGCCGCCCCTGAGCGGGCGGCCTGCTGCGCGTCGACCTGCCGGGCGCCGCTGCGAACTGACGGAGGGCGAGCACGCTGATCGAACGCCGCGGCGAAGTTCTCGCCGCTGCCATGACCCGGGCGCGCCGACACGCCGCGGCCCTCGCCCGCGAGCCCTTGGGCACTTCGGGCTGCAGCCGGTAAAGCAGGCTGGAGCCGGCTGATCGGCTGGCGGCTGCGCTGATCGGGGTACGTCGGCGGACATGCCCAGCGCGTCGGAAACGCGGGGCATGCCGGACAGGTAGACGGGTACGCAGTCGCAGTCATACGGCCGTAGTAGTAGGGGTGAGCATGCGTGAGTTTCTGGACGCCGCGGTCATGCTGGTGCTCGCCGCGGCCGCGGTCGCCGCGCTTCGTCTGCTGCACCGACTGACGGCGGTGCGCGCCTCCCCGCTGACGGTCGGCCCTTTCCTGAGTGGCGGTCGGCCCGCCGAGCACGCATGGTCCCGCTTCCATGCGCGTTGGTACGTGCTGACTCTGCTCTTCCTCGCTTTCGACGTGGAGATGCTGTTCATGTATCCGTGGGCGGTGGTCGTCGCCGACATGGGCACCGCCGCGGTGGTCGAGATGTTCGCCTTCCTCGGCCTGTTGATGTGCGGCGTCGTCTACGCCTGGCGTGAAGGGGCTCTGCGGTGGGCCTGAAAACCCTGGCCCGCGGCTGGCGGGAAGCCCTGGAGGGGTGTGCCGCGCGCCGGCCGCACGTACTGCTCGTCCCGTGCCCGGGCGGGACCGGAGCCCGTATGGCGGCGGAGGCGGCTGTCGCGAGGCTCGGCGGGACGCTGGCGCCGACGCCGGCAGACGCGGACGTCCTGTTGGTGGTCGGTGAGCCGTCCGGGGAGCTGTGCGAAGCGGTGGAGTCCCTGTGGGCGCAGATGCCGGGGCCGCGCGTGCGGGGCCGGGCCGTCCTGCCCGAGGCGGTGGGCGGGGTCCTGGAGGGCCTGGTCCCCCGGTTGTCCGGCGCAGAACAGGTTCGGGATGCGGCCGGTCGGGACGACGAGTGGTCCGCGAGGCAGGAGCAGAGCGGGGAGCATGCCGCGCACCGGGGCGGTAACGGGACGCACCAGGGCCACGAGGAGGATCACCACAACGGTGGCCCCGGTGCTCACGACGCGGAGGAGCAGGACGACGGTGAGGGCGAGCATCAGGAGGGGGGCACGGGCGGTCACGGTGGCCACGGCATGCGGATGCCGGGTGGGCTGGGGATGGCCGAGACCGTGCCCGACCGGGACGGTCTGACGCTCGACGTGCTGCATGTCGCGCTGGGGCCGGTCCTGCCGGAGTGGCCCACGGGTCTGGTACTGGACACGGTGCTTCAGGGGGACGTGGTACAGGAAGCGCGGGGCCGGGTACTGGCTTCATCCCGCGCGTCGGGAACGGTCTTCTGGAGCGACGCCGGGGAGCCGGCCACGCGACGTCGGCGGACGGCGGCCTGCTACCTGGATTCGATGGGGAGACTGCTCGCCGTGGCGGGCTGGCAGGCGGCGGCCCGCCGGGCCCGTGCTCTGCGGGACCAGGTTCTCGCGGCTGAACCCGATGGTGGATTGCGTACGGAGTTCGCGCGGTGGCGGCGCCGGGTGGAGAGGTCGGCGCTGCTGCGCTGGTCGACGGACGGCGTCGGGGTACTGAGCCCCGAGCGTGCGACGCGCCTGGGTGTCGGTGGTCCGGCGGCTCGGGCGGGTGCGCCGGGGGATGTGTCGGCACGGTGGCGGCAGTGGCTCGTCGAGACCGACGCCTTGCTGTCGGGTGCGCCGGTGCCGGAGGAGGGCCCGCGAGGCGGCGCGCTCCGGGGTGGTGGGCCGCCGTCTCAGGCGTTGCTGGACGCGGTACTGGAGTTGCTGCCGGGGCTGGAGCTGGCGGCTGCGCGGCTGGTGGTGGCGAGCTTCGACCCGGATCCGGACGAGTGGTGCGCTGTGCCGCCGTCGCCCGTTCGCCCCGAGCGGGAGGAGAAGCGGTGACTGTGACGGGGGCGCCGATGTGGGCGGTGGTGCCGGCCGCCGCTCTGTTGCTGGTGGTCGCTCTGCTGGGCGCCGTCCTCGACGGGGTGCTCGCGACCCCGCGTGCTGCCGCGGGCGCGTGTACGCGTGAGCCGGCGGCGAGCCGTGGATGGTTGCTTCCGTTCGTGGAGACGGCCCGGTTGCTGCGGCAGCGCAACCGGGAGACGGTCGCCCCGGACCGGCTGCTGGGCCGAGTGGGCAGCGGCGGCCTTCTGGTCGCGGCCCTGCTGATGGCGGTCGTCATTCCCGTCGGCGGTCGGACCCCGGCGGACCTTTCGGTGGGCATCGTCTGGTTCAACGCCATGGACGTGGTGCTGTGGGCGGCGGTGTGGCTGGCCGGTTGGGGGCCCAACAGCGTGCACCCGATGGTGGGGGGCTACCGGTTCCTGGCCCAGGCGCTCAGCTATGAGCTGCCGCTCATGTTCGCCCTGACCGCGCCCGCGGTCGGGGCGGGCAGTCTCCGGGTCGCAGATGTGGTGGCGGCGCAGGAGGGGCTGTGGTTCGCGGTGTGGATGCCGGTCGCCTTCGTCGTGTTCCTGTTCTCCGTGGCGGGCTTCAGCCTCTGGGGGCCGTTCGGCTATCCACTCGGACGTGACGCGGCCGGGGGAGTGCTGGCGGAGGCGTCGGGCGCGGACCGGTTGTTGCTGCTGGCGGGCCGGTACGCGTTGCTGGCCGCGGGCTCGGGCATGGCCGTGGCCCTCTTCCTGGGGGGCGGGGCGGGCCCGTGGCTGCCCGGATGGCTTTGGTCGCTGGTCAAGACACTCGTCGTGCTCGGCGTTCTCGTGGCGGTCCGGCGGCGTGTCCCCGTGGTGCGTGCCGACAGGCTGGCGCCGGTGGCGTGGCTGGTGGTGCTGCCCGCCGTGCTGCTGCAGGTGCTGGCCGTGTCGATCGTCGCCGTGATGAAAGGGTGAACCGACGTGCAACTCGTGCTCTTCTGCGCATTGGCGTTGGTGGCCGTGGCCGCGGGCGCAGCCGTCTTCCGAGTGGATTCGATGGCCCGGGCCACGTACGCGCTGGCGTTGTCGTTCATCGCCGTCGGCGCGGAGCTGCTGCTGCTGGACCTGGCCTACCTCGGCGTGGTGACCATTCTGATGATGGTGATGGAGATGGCCATCATGGCCGTCTTCATGGTCATGTCCATGATGAATCCGGGCGGGCTCATGCCGATGTCCATGATGCACAACAAGCGTGGGGCCGCCGTCCTGTCCGCCGGGGTGTTCGTCACGCTCGCCGCGGGCGCCCTTCTCGTGCCCTGGCCCGTCCGGCGGGGCACGACGCCCGAGGATCCCACCCGCGCCGCGGGGGAGGCGGTGATGGGCACCAAGATGCTGGTGATGATGACGGTCGGCGCGGTTCTGTTCGCCACGATCGTGGCCGCGGTAGTCCTGGCCGCGCACCGCAGCCGGTACGAACGGGACGGCTCCCCGCACTCCGAGGCGGCTTCACGAGGTGCGTCATGACGCTGGAGCTGTTCCTGCTGCTGGCCGCCGGTCTGCTGGCCGTCGGTCTGTTCGGTGCGCTCAGTCAGCAGTCGGTGGTCATGGTGATGATGGGCCTGGAGCTGATGCTCAACGGCGTCATCGTGGCGGCTGCCGCCTTCTGGTACTTCCTGGCTCCGAGCGCCCCGGACGGGCAGGTACTGGTGCTCGTGGTCATCGCCGCCATGACCGTGGAGATGGCGATGGGCTTCGCTGTCGTCACGCTGCTGTACCGGGCGAAGGAAGCGGACACCACCGACATGGCGGCGGAGCTGAAACAGTGAGCACACTGCTGTGGGCGTTGATCGCCCTCCCCGCAGTGGCCGGCGCCCTGCTCGCCCTCGGCGGTGGCCGACGGCCGCGAGGGGCTGTCGCCGCTTCGGCCGGCACCGGGCGCTCGGCACCGGCCGCGGCCGTGGCGGTGTCGGCGGTGGTTCTCGCGCTCGCTGCCGCCGCCGCCGAGGTCCGGCCCACCGCCGAGGCGGCGTTCGTGGCCGGCGGACCTCTGGGCCTACGCGTCGACGGGCTGACCGCCCTGGTCCTGGTGACGGTCGCCGCCGTCACCTTTCTGGTTCTGGTCTTCGCCGTCGGTGACATCCGCCGTGGACGCCCCCGCTTCTTCGGGCTGATGCTGCTGTTCGAGGCAGCCGTGCTGCTGACGGCCACCGCCACCACGCTGACCGGTCTGCTCCTCGCCTGGGAGATCATGGGAGCCACCTCCTACGCGCTCATCGCCTTCCACTGGCGCGAGCACGAGCCGGTCGCCGCCGGTGTCACCGCATTCCTCACCACCCGGGCGGGCGACCTGGGCCTGTATCTGGCGGCCGGTGCCGCCCTCGCCGGAGCCACGTCGGCCGGTGACCTGTCTCTGGACGCCCTCGCGTCACTCGACGGCCCTTGGCTCCACCTGGCGGCCGCCGGCGTGCTCGCGGCCGCGCTGGGCAAGGCCGCGCAACTGCCTTTCGCCTTCTGGCTGTCCAGAGCCATGCTCGGTCCCAGCCCCGTCAGCGCCCTGCTGCACTCCGCCGCGATGGTGGCCATGGGCGGCTACCTGCTGCTGCGCCTGCACCCGCTGTTGGAAGCCGCCGGCTGGGCAGCCCATGTCGCCGCGTGGACCGGCGCCCTCACCGCGCTGGCCCTCGGTGTCGTCGCCCTGGCCCAGCGGGACCTCAAGCAACTGCTCGCCGCCTCGACCAGCGCCCAACTCGGCTTCGTCGTACTCGCCGCGGGCACCGGAGCGATCGCGGGCGGCACCGCACACCTCGTCGCCCACGCCGCCGTGAAGTCCCTGCTCTTCCTCGCGGCCGGAGCCTGGCTCAGTGCCCTGGGCACCAAGAACCTCACCGAACTGCGAGGTGCGGCCCGCCGGTACCGGACGGTGGGCACCGTCTTCGTGGTCGGAGCCCTCGCCCTGGCCGGCGTACCGCCCCTGTCGCTGTGGCCGACCAAGGACGAGATCCTGGCGGCCGTGGACTCACCGGCCCTGTACGGTGTGACACTGGCCGCCGCCGTCCTGTCCTGCCTGTACGCGGGAAAGGCCATGGGCTTGGTGCTGCGCCCCCACGCGGTGAGCGAACCCGGCCAGGACGCGCCCCGTGTCCCCCTCGTGGAGACCGCTCCGATGACGGTGCTGGCCGTCGCGGCGACGGGCGCGGGCGTCCTCGCCCTGCCGCCGCTGACCACCTGGGTCAAGCAGACCGTCGGAACCCCCGGCGAGGCGTCAGCGGGCCCCGCCACCCTCCTCCTGACGGCGGCGCTGACCTGTGCGGCCACCGCCGCCGCCGTGCGGTGGGCACCACGCCTGCCGGCCCCCGCCTGGGCCCGACGGTGGCTGGGCCTGGAGTCGGCGGCCCAGGCCGTCGTCGTCCGGCCCGTACTCGCCCTGGCCGGAGTGCTGGCCCGCTTCGACGACCGTGTGCTCGACCGGGGGGTCGAGTCGACTGCCCACGGCGTACGCGCACTCGCCGCCCGGTGCGCCCGGGCGGACCGCGGCGTGGTGGACGGCGCGGTGCGCGGCGTCGCGACCGGCGCCCGCAGGCTCGGCGAGCTGGCCCGCCGACCGCAGACCGGCCAGCTCCACCAGTACTACGCCCAGGCTGTGGCGCTGCTCAGCGCGGCCGTCGTCCTGCTCCTGCTGCTGAGGTGAGCATGCTCTCCCTGACCATTTTCCTGCCCCTGGCGGCAGCCCTCGTCCTGTCCGCCTGGCCAAGGCCACCCGAGGCCCTGGCCAGGTGGGGGTGGGTCGCGGTCTCCGCCGCCGAACTCGGCCTGGTCATCGCCCTGTGGACCACCTACGACGGCCCCGGCATCGACCACGAGACCAACGAGCCCTGGCTGCCCGGAGCCGGCTCCGGCTACCACATCGGCGTGGACGGCCTCTCCCTGCCGATGCTCGCCCTGACCGCCGCGGTCTTCCTGGCCTGCGCCGCCTACTCACTGGGCGGGCAGCGGGACATCCGGCGCTTCGCGGCCCTCTTCATGGCCCTGGAGACCACCTGTCTCGGGCTGTTCTGCGCACTCGACCTCATCGTCTTCTTCGTCTTCTTCGACCTCTCCATCGTCGGCATGTACTTCGTCATCGCCGGATGGGGACATGGCGACGCCGCCCGCTCGGCCCTGAAATTCTTCCTCTACACCTTCCTCGGCTCCCTCGCCCTGCTCCTCGGCTTCATCGGCCTGTACGCCGCCTCCGACCCGCACACCTTCGACATGGTCGAACTCACCCGCCAGACCCCCCTGGAAGGCAGCGGCGCCGTCGGTGCGCTGGTCCTGCTCGCACTGGCCATCGGCCTGGCGGTGAAGACCCCGACGTTCCCGTTCCACACCTGGCTGCCCCCGGCCCACACCGACGCGCCCGCCGCCGGTTCAGCGGTTCTCGCCGCCGTCCTGCTCAAGATGGGCACCTACGGTTTCGTACGCATCGCGATGCCCATGCTCCCCGGCGCCTGGCGCGACTACGCCCTCGTCTTCGTCGTCATCGGCGTCGTCTCCGCCCTCTACGGCGCCCTGGTGGCCCTCGCCCAGACCGACTTCAAACGCATGATCGCCTACACCAGCGTCAACCACATGGGCTACATCCTCCTCGCCCTGGGCGCGGCCGGGCTCCTCGCCGACACGGACGCCGAAGCGCGCTCGGTCGCCGTCAGCGGAGCACTCGTCCAGATGGTCAGTCACGGTCTCATCACCGGAGCGCTGTTCCTGCTCTCCGGCGTCCTGTGGGACCGCGGTGGCACCTATGCCATGGACCGATACGGCGGCCTGGCCGCCCACACCCCCCGGTTCGCCGCCCTGACCGCGGTCGCCGCCTTCGCCAGCCTCGGGCTGCCGGGATTCAGCGGCTTCATCGCCGAGTTCCAGATCTTCGCCGGCAGTCTCGGCTCCGCCCCCGCCGCCACCGCCCTGGCCCTCCTGGGCGTACTGGTGACCGCCGGTCTCTTCCTGTGGGCCCTGCACCGGCTCTTCCTCGGCCCGGTGCGCCACCCGAACCCCGGCATGGCCGACCTGCGCCCCGCCGAAGCCTGGTCCACCGCGCCCTTGCTCGCCGCCGCCCTGGCCATCGGCATCTTCCCCCGCCTGCTGCTCGACACCGTTGACCCCGCCGCACGGACAGCAGTCGACCTGGTCGCCAAATGACCGCTCAGGCCACCGGACCGTTCCACACCCACAGGACCCACAGGAGGGACACGCGATGAGCGCCGTGCACAAGGACCCGCTCGCGCTCCTGCCCGAACTGCTCCTGCTCACCGGTGCGGTGGTCACCCTCCTCGCGGGTTCCTTCCTGCCCCGGCACCGCCAGTGGCTCACCCGCTTGCCCGCGCTCGCGGCACTCGCCGCGGCTATCACGGCCGCCGCGATCCTCGCCGCCGGGGACACCCGCGCCGTCTACACCCGCACTTACGCCCTGGACGCCGCGACCGCCACCGCGCGCGTCGTCATCCCCGCCGCCGCACTGCTCGTCCTCGCCCTGGCCACCGACCGGGTCCGCGGCACCCGGCGGGAGACGGAGTTCTCCGTCCTGGTCCTGCTGGCGAGCCTGGGCAGCGTCGTCCTGGCCGGCTCCTCCGACCTCCTCGTCCTCGCCGTCGGCTTCCTGCTCGCCTCCATCCCCCTCTACGGCCTCGCCGGCTGGGCCCGCGACCCTCTCGGAGCCGAAGCCACGCTGAAGCTCTACCTCATGGGCGCCCTCTCCGGGATCACGATGCTCCTGGGGATCGCGGTGCTGTACGCGACGGGCGGAGCCACCACGTACCACGCGCTGGCCGACGGCCTGCGTGACGCACCGCGCGCCGCGGTCGCGGTGGGTCTGGTGGCACTGCTGGCCGGTCTGCTGTTCAAGGCCGGAGCGGTGCCCGTCCACTTCTGGGTCCCCGACGCCACCGCCGGCACCACCGTCCCGGCCGCCGCCTTCCTCACCACCGTGCCCAAGATCGGCGCGCTCATCGCCCTGTACCGGGTGCTCACCGTCATCCCCGGCGACCGTGTCGACTGGCGGTTGCTCATCGCGGCCCTCGCCGCGCTGAGCATGACCCTGGGCAATTTCGCCGCCTTCAGCCAGACCGATCCGAGGCGACTGCTCGGCTACTCCACCATCAGCCAGGTCGGCTACCTGCTCATGGCAGTCGTCGTCGCCGACCGCGCCGACGCTCTGCGCGGCCTCCTCTTCTACCTCGCCGCGTACGCGCTCACCAACCTGGCGGCCTTCGCCGTACTCGCGGCCGTCCCCCACCTGGACACCCTGCGGTCCTACCGCGGCCTCGGCCGCCACCATCCCTGGCTCGCCGCCGCTCTGGTCGTCTGCCTCCTCGGCTTGGTGGGCACCCCGCCCACCGCCGTCTTCGTCGGCAAGCTCACGGTCTTCGCCGTCACCTGGGACGGCCGTTTCGGATGGCTGGTCGTCATCGCCGCCGTCAACACCCTCGCCAGCCTCTTCTACTACCTTCGCTGGATCGCCCCGGCTGTCGCCACCGGCCCCGCCCCTCCCGCACCCGAGCCATGGGGCCGTGCCACCGCCCTCGCCGCAGCCACCGGCACCCTCGCCCTCGGTATGGCAGCAGGCCCGGTCCTCTCCCTCCTCGACGGTCGGCTGATCCGATAAGTCTGATCCGCACCCCCGCGACCTGACTTTCGCGGTGCTCCTGCGCGACGGCGACCGTGTCCTCGGAACGTCCTTGACCAAGTGCCGCAGGGCCGAGGCGGTGGACGGCAACGTGCTCAACGCGTGCCCGAAGCGCACCAGCACTTCGACGAGGTCACGATCACTGGTCTCCCGGAGGATGTCCGTCTCCCGGAGGTCGCGCACTGCACCACCTGGCGTGCGAAGTGTGAGGCCGGTCAACCAGCATCGAGTGCGTGCGGACGGGTACTCAGCCGATCATGGTCCTGTCGTTGGAGTTGCTGCCCGAGTCCGCGTTGCGTGACGCGATCGGCTTCCTCGTGCGGTTGATCGAGTCGGCCGGCGCTCTGGTCATCTTCGTGGGAGCGGTCTGGGCGTTCTGGCGGTTCGTGTCCTCGGGCCTGCGCGGCGGTGGCCAGGTCGAGGAGTTCAACCGGATCCGGTTGCGACTGGGACGCTTCCTGGTCCTGGGACTCGAGTTCCAACTGGCGGGCGACGTGCTGCGCACGGCAGTGGCACCGAGCTTCGCCGAGATCGGCCAGCTCGCCGCCATCGCGGCCATCCGTACCGCGTTGAACTACTTCCTGGGCCGGGAGATCGCGCAGGAGCGCGCCGAGCTGAGGGACGCCGAGACATCCCGGTCTCGGCCCGGGTGCGGCGGTGAAGGGGGTAAGACGTGAGCGAGTGGCTGGGCGCCGCCGCTGTGCTGATCACCGCGGGTGGTCTCCTGTCGGCCGTGGCGGTCTACCGGATGGTGCGCGACGTCGGCTCCGCCCTGGCGGTGCTGCTCGACTTCCTGGTCGCCGCCGGTCTCGTCCGTCTCGCCGGTGACCTGTCCTGGGACGGGATTCTGCTCGCGGCTGCCGTCGTCGCCGTGCGCAGGCTCATCAGCGCGGGACTGGCTACCGCGCGCCACACCGCGGGATCCCCGGTGCGTGGCGTTCCGCATCCGGGGGGACGCAGGTGAGCGGGGTGGTGGGCTGGCTCGTGACACTGACCGGCGCGGTACTGGTCGTAGCCGTCCTGCGAGACGTGTTCCACACCCTGTGGCGCCCTACGGGGCGGGGAGAAGCCAGCAGGTGGGTGACAACCGGCCTGTGGTGGTTGGTCGGCCGGATCGGCACCGGCGGCCGGGGGGTCTCGGTGGCCGGCCCGCTGGCGCTGGTGCTGGTGGCCGCCCTCTGGACGCTGACGATGATCCTGGGCTGGGCGCTGATCTACTGGCCGCACCTGCCGGGCGGCTTCTCCTACTCCAGCGACCTGGACCCGACGCAACGCGCCGACTTCCTCGACGCGCTGTACCTGTCCGCGGTCACGGTGGCCACCCTGGGGTTCGGCGACATCGTTCCGACCGGCGGCTGGTTGCGCATCGCCGTACCTCTCGAAGCGCTCATCGGCTTCGCCCTGCTCACGGCCGTCGTCTCCTGGATATCCCAGGTGTATCCCGCGGTCACCCGCCGCCGGACCCTCGCACTGCGTCTGTCGGCACTGCGGAGGGCAGGAAGGCCCGCCGACCGGTTCGGCTCCACCATGACGTCGAGCCTGCTGACGAGCCTCGCCACCGACGTGATCCAGGTCCGGGTGGATCTCACCCAGCACGCCGAGGCCTACTACTTCCACGACGCCGAGGACGAGATGTCGCTGGCCGCGATGGTCGATTACGCCGCTGACCTGGCCGTTCAGGGGCAGACCTCACCCAGTGTCGAGGTCCGCACCGGCGCCGCCCTCCTCGGCCGCGCCCTGGAAGACCTCACCACGGTTCTGAACCGGGAGTTCCTCCGTCTGGACACGGACGACGCCACGACGATCCTGCACGCCTACGCGGCCGACCGCGTGCGGCGACTGTCCTGACCCGCCCGAGAGGCCTCTCCCTCCTGCGACCGGACACTCCGGCCTCCGCCGACCGGGCACTACCCCCGTTAACCGGCGCCCGGCCTGACAGCCTTTGCCGAAGTTGCAAGCCACGCCCGCCCCGACCGACCCGCCCCAACCCGCGCAAGGGCTCACGCGCGCCGGCGAAGCCGCCGAGGACGATCTGTCCCTTCGGTCCCGCCCACTTCTCCTCGATCCCGCGGCGCTGCCTGACCTCGACGTCGGCCGAGACCTCGATGGTGCGGCCGTCGACGTCGAAGAGTCGAAGAAGCGGAAGCCGTAGCCGCCGCCGGGGGTGTCGACCTTGCCGGGCCGCGTGATCAGCTGGACCCCGACCGTGGGTACGCCGGCGCGCGGAGTCGGGTGCACGCCGGAGCAGGTCTGCCGCTCTGGGGCCGTGCGAGGGCCCGGCGTTAGAGTTCCCCTATGAACAGGCAGGCCCCGACGCTGGAGGATGTCGCGCGGGAGGCGGGGGTCTCCCGGGCCACCGTGTCGCGGGTCGTGAACGGCGTGCGCAACGTCGACCCCAGCATCCAGGACCTGGTCCGCGGCGCGATCGAACGGACGGGATACACGCCGAACCGCGCGGCGAGGGCGCTGGTCACCCGACGTACCGGGACGGTGGCCCTCATCGTCTCCGGCGCGGGCGACGCCTTCGCGGGACGCGTGTTCGCCGACCCGTTCTTCGGCCGTGTCGTCAACGGGGTCGTGGGGTATCTCCGGGCCCGCATGATGCAACCGGTGCTGTTGTTCGCCGAGTCGGAGTCGGCCAGGACGCAGGTGGTCGACTACGTGCGGCAGGGCAGCGCGGACGGCGCGCTGGTGGTCTCCGTGCAACCGGACGACCCGCTGCCGGACATGCTCCTGGCCGCCCGCGTCCCCACGGTGCTGTTCGCGCGTCCCACCCGGGCGACACCGGTCGGCTGCGTCGATCTGAACCACTACGCGGGGGGACGCCTGGCCGGGGAGCATCTCCTGGCGCGCGGCTGCCGCCGTATCGCGGTGATCGGCGCTCCGCCGGATCTGAGAGCGGGCCGGGAACGCCTCGCCGGATTCCACGACGCCCTGGCCCGCGCCGGGCACGACCGCCCTCCCGCGGCGGAGGGTGTCTTCACGTCGGACAGCGGGGCGGTGGCCATGGCCACGCTGCTGCGGGACCACCCCGCTGTGGACGGCGTGTTCGCGGCCAACGACTTGATGGCCCAGGGCGCCTGCCAGGTCTTGCGGGAACTGGGCAGGCGCATACCGGAGGACGTCGCCGTCGTCGGGTTCGACGACTCGAGCATCGCCGTGACGTGCAGGCCGCCGCTGACCACGGTGCGCCAGCCGGTGGAGGACATGGCGGCGGCCATGGCCAGGATGCTGGACGAGCAGGTCCAGGGCACCCGTACCGAACCCCGCACCCTCGTCTTCGAACCGGAACTGGTCGTACGCGAGTCCGCCTGACCCGGCGAGCTTTCCGCCGGGCGGACACCGCCCGGCCCCGCCGCCGGGCGTGCGCTCGCGGCAGGGCCGGCGGTGGGGTGCCGGGTATCGGCGCGGTCAGGCGCCGGACTCCCGGTGGGCACGGATGATCTCCGCGTACCGCAGGCCGCTCGTCTTGACGGTCCGGGTCTGCGTCGCGTAATCGACGTGGACGAGGCCGAAACGCTTGTCGTAGCCGTAGGCCCATTCGAAGTTGTCGAGCAGGGACCAGGCGTAATAGCCGGCCAGCGGTGCGCCCTTGCGGATCGCCCGGGCGCAGGCGCCCACGTGCTGCTCCAGGTAGCCGGCCCGGTCGGGGTCGTGGACGGCGCCGTCGGCCGAGACGGTGTCCGCGAACGCGGAGCCGTTCTCGGTGACGTACAGCTTGCGGACTCCGTACTCGTCGGTCAGGCGCAGCAGCAGGGCCTCCAGGCCGCCGGCGTCGATCTGCCAGTCCATGCCGGTGCGCGGTACGTCGGGCAGCCGGACCTCACGGGCGTACGGGACGGCGCCCTGCGGGTCGTCGGTGACGGTCGCCGGGAAGTAGTAGTTGAGGCCGTGCCAGTCGAGGGGCGCGGCGATCGCGTCCAGGTCGCCGGGGCGCTCCGGCAGGTCCACGCCGTACAGCTCGCGCATGTCGGCGGGGAAGCCGCGACCGTAGACCGGGTCGAGCCACCAGCGGTTGGTGTGGCCGTCCATGCGGGTGGCCGCCGCGATGTCCTCGGGGCGGGTCGAGGCGGCCTCGACGGTGGAGTGGTTGGTGACGAGACCGACCTGTGCGCCCGGTACCGCCGCGCGGACCGCCCGGGTGGCGAGGCCGTGCGCGAGGAGCAGGTGGTACGAGGCGCGCACGGCGGCGGTCAGATCGGTCAGGCCGGGTGCCATCCGGCCCTCCAGGTGGCCGATCCAGGCGGAGCACAGGGGTTCGTTCAGGGTGGCCCACTGGGTGACGCGGTCGCCGAGACGGCCGGCCACGACGGAGGCGTAGTCGGCGAGGTGTTCCGCTGTCTCGCGCACGGTCCAGCCACCGCGGTCCTGGAGCGCCTGGGGCAGGTCCCAGTGGTAGAGGGTGATGTTGGGGGTGATCCCCGCGTCGAGGAGGCCGTCGACGAGCCGGTCGTAGAAGTCGAGTCCGGCCGCGTTGACCGGCCCGTCGCCGCCGGGCACGACACGCGGCCAGGCGACGGACAGGCGGTAGGCGTCGGCGCCGAGCCGCTTCATCAGGGCGATGTCCTCGGGCCACCGGTGGTAGTGGTCGCAGGCCACGTCGCCGTGGTCGTCGTTGTCGATCTTTCCGGGGGTGTGGGAGAAGGTGTCCCAGATCGACGGTGCCCGGCCGTCCTCGGCGACGGCGCCCTCGATCTGGTAGGCGGAGGTGGCAGTGCCCCAGGTGAAGTCGGCGGGGAAGGCGGCGAGGTCAGGCGATTCGGACACAGAGGGCCTCTCTGGGTTGGTCGGGCGGAGCGGGGCGGGGGTCACGGCCCGGGCGGTTATTTGACGGCGCCGGCGGTGAGGCCGGTGACGAGGTAGCGCTGGAGCAGCAGGAAGCCGGCGACGACGGGGAGGCTGACGACGAGTGAGGCGGCCATGACCTGGTTCCAGTACACGTCGTTCTGGGTGGAGTAGCCCTGGAGGCCGACGGCGAGGGTGCGGGTGGTGTCGTTGGTCATGACCGAGGCGAAGAGCACTTCGCCCCAGGCGGTCATGAACGCGTAGACGGCGACGGCGACGATGCCGGGGATCGCGGCGGGCACGATCACCCGGAAGAGGGCGCCGAGCGGTCCGCAGCCGTCCACCTTGGCCGCCTCGTCGAGGTCCCGGGGCACGGAGTCGAAGTAGCCGATCAGCATCCAGATGGAGAACGGCAGCGAGAAGGTGAGATAGGTGAGGATCAGGCCGCCCCGGGAGCCGAAGAGCGCGATGCCGGTGGCGTTGCCGATGTTGACGTAGATGAGGAACAGCGGCAGCAGGAACAGGATGCCGGGGAACATCTGGGTCGACAGCACGGTCACCGTGAAGACGCGCTTGCCGCGGAAGGAGTACCGGCTGACCGCGTAGGCGGCGAACACGGCGATGGTGACGGAGCAGACGGTCGCCGCGCCCGCCACGATCAGCGAGTTCATGAAGTAGTCGGCGAGCGGGACCGTCTCCCAGATGTCGAAGTACGGGCGGACGGTGAGATTCGAGGGGAACCACTCGAACTTGCCCGACACGTCCTCCAGCGGCTTCAGCGAGCTGGAGATCATCACGTAGACCGGCAGCAGGACGAAGACGGTGAGGAGGGTCAGGAAGACGCGGCGGCTCCACAGGAAGGACCGCGGCGCGGCCATCGGGGAGCGGGGTTGGCGGGCGGCGGGGCTAGGCATCGGTGGCCTTCCTTCCTCGGGAGGTGAGCCAGAGGTAGACGCCCGTCACCACGAGCAGGAACAGGAGCAGCAGGACCGACATCGCGGAGCCCGTCCCGAAGTTCCAGGTCTGGAACGAGGACTGGTAGATGTGGATGGAGATGAGGTCCGCGGCTTCCGGCGCCGCCTTGCCGAACAGGACGAAGGGCGTGTTGAAGTCGTTGAACGTCCACAGGAACAGCACCAGGACGAGGACCTGGTTGACGGGGCGCAGCGCCGGCAGGGTGATGCGGCGGACCTGCTGCCAGACGCCCGCGCCGTCCAGGGCCGCGGCCTCGTAGATGTCCCTCGGGATGTTCTGCAGCCCGGCCATGATGATGAGGAAGGCGAAGGGCCAGCCCTTCCACACCGAGACGACGAGCAGTGCGATGAAGCTGTTGTCGCCGATCAGCCAGAACGGGGGACTGCCGGTGAGCCCGAGCTGGTCGTGCAGCACGTGGTTCACCAGCCCGTTGTCCCGCTGGAACATGAACGACCAGGTGATGACGGCGGCGTAGACGGGCAGCGCGTACGGGACGAGGAAGACCGTGCGCAGGAAACCCCGGCCGCGGAACGACTCCTGCATGAAGATCGCGGCGGCCACGCCCAGCAGCCAGCACAGGCCGACGGAGAGCACGGTGAAGAGACAGGTGGTGAGGAACGAGTTGAGCAGCGCCTCGCCCACGGGTGCGTCGAAGTCGACCGACATCGCGTAGTTGTCGAAACCGGCCCAGGGCGCGGTACCCCAGTCGCGGATGTAGAACTGGGTCAGCTCCTTGAAGCTGACGACGATGCCGATCACCATCGGCACCAGGTGGACCAGTAGTTCGAGGAGGATCGCGGGGAACAGCAGCAGGTACGGCAGGCCGATGCGGCGCAGCCGCCCGGAGCGGCGCTTGCGCGGCGCCGCTCCGGGGTCGTTCTTCCGTGCCGTCCGCTCGCCTGCGTTGAGGGCAGCGGTGGTAGTCATGGCGGTGTCCGCGCTCACTTCTTGGGCATCTGCTGCTGGGCCTTCTCGAGCTTGGCCCGCACTGACTCCTCGGTCACCGCACGGCCGGCGGCGGCGTCGGCGAAGAGTTCCTTGACGGCGGTGCCGACGACGGTCTCGAACTGCGACTCCTCGGGGACCTGCGGCAGTGCCGTGGCACTGGACGCGAGGGTCTCCCGCAGCACGGTGAGGGACGGGGTGTCGAAGGCCGGGTCCTGCTGGGCGGCCTTGACCGGCGGGATGGAGCCGTAGGCCTTGTTGAGGACGATCTGCTCCTCGTCGCTGGTCATGAACTCCACGAACTTCTTGGCGCCGTCGATGTTCTTGGTGTTCTTGAAGACGGCCATGTTGATTCCGGCGACCATGGAGTTGGTGGCCTTGCCCGGGCCGGGCGCGCCGGACTGCACGGGTGCGGGCGCGACGCCCCACTCGTCCTCGCTCATGCCCTGCGACTTGAAGGTGGCCGAGGCGGTCTGCCACAGCACCATGGCCGTCTTGTCCTTGGCGAAGTCGCTCAGGGACTGGTTCTGCGCGTACTCGGCGTTGCCGGGCGCGACGATTTTGTCCTTGGCCATCAGATCGACGTACTGCTTCACCGCCGCCACGGCGCCGTCGGAGGTGAAGTCGGCCTTGCCCTCGGGGGTGAAGAAATCCGCGCCGTGCTGCTTGGCGAGGACGAAGACCTGGTGGATGTTGTTGGAGAGGTTCGAACCCTCCGCGCCGAGCCCCCACTTGCCGTCCTTGGAGAGCTTCTTGCCGGTCTCGGCCAGCTCCTCCCAGGTCGCCGGCGGCTTCTCGATGCCGGCGTCGGCGAACATCTTCTTGTTGTAGTAGAGCGCGTAGGCCATGGAGTACAGCGGTACGGCGGCCGGGTCCTGGCCCGGTACGCCGGTGGAGCCGAGCGCGGACTCCACGAAGCGGTCCTTGCCGCCGATGGCCTCGAAGTTCTTCGCGTCCCAGGGCAGGAGGGCGCCGCTGGACTGCAGCGACGCGCTCCAGGTGTTGCCGATGTTCAGGACGTCGGGGCCCTGGCCCGAGGTGGTGGCGGTGAGGATGCGGTTGAGGAGGTCCGCCCAGGGCACGACCTCCAGCTTCACCTCGATGCCGGTCTCCTTCTCGAACTTGTCGAGTTCCGGCTGGAGGACCTTCTTGTCGACCTCCAGGTTCGCGCCCTGGTTGGAGGCCCAGTAGGTGAGGGTTTTCGGCTGCTCGTTGGAACCCTCCGTGCCGGACGACCCCCCGCCGCAGGCAGCCGCGGTGAGGGCGAAGGAGAGGGTGACGGCGCCGACGGCTGCGGCTCTGATTCTGCGCATGACTCCAGAGGCCTTCCGGGAAGTGACGGGGTCGCCCGCGGAGGGGGGCCGGAGCAACGCCCCGCGTTCCCTGAAGCCCCCCACGGCTTAATTTAGGATGTGAGTTAAACCTCAAGTGAAGGTCGCGTCAAGGGCCCGGCCACATGTAAGTTGCGGTGAGGATTTCAGAACGAGGGGGCGAGGGTGAAGGTGCGCAACGGGCGTACAGTGCGTGACCTGCGGCGCGAGAACCGCACCGCCGTATTGCAACGGTTGTATTTCGACGGGCCGCTCAGCAGGTTCTCCCTGGGGCCGGTCACCGGGTTGAGTTCCGGCTCGGTCAGCAACGTGGTCTCCGAGCTGGTCGCCGAAGGACTGGTGGAGGAGGCCGGAAGCGTCGACTCCGCCGGCGGCCGCCCCCGCACGCTGCTGCGCGTCAGCGCGCGGAGCGGTTACATGATCGGCGTCGACATCGGCGAGACCCGGGTGCGGATCGAACTCTTCGACCTCGCCCTCACCGAACTGGCCCGCGTCGAGAGGCCGCTGGAGACCGAGGGTCCGCGCCGCGTCGACCGCTACGACGTAGGCGTCGTCATGACACATCTGCGCGAGGGTATTTCCGAGGTCCTGGACGAGGCCGGCATCGCGGCGGAGCGGCTGCTCGGCATCGGGATCGGCGTGCCGGGCATCGTCGCCAGGACCGCCGAGGACGGTGCGGTCGTGCACGGCCAGACGATCGGCTGGGACGCCGTTCCGCTGGAGCGGTTGCTGCGCGAGTCCCGGATCCTGCCCGAGACCGTTCCCTACTACATCGACAACGGTGCCAAGACGCTGGGCCAGGCGGAGATGTGGTTCGGCGCCGGCCGGGGTGCGCAGAGCGCGGCGGTGGTGCTCTTCGGCTCCGGCGTCGGCGCCTGCGTCGTCGGGGACGACATGCGGCCGGGCCGGGCCGTGGAGTGGGGGCACCTGACGGTACGGGTGCGTGGGCGCCGCTGCCGCTGCGGCGCCCAGGGCTGCCTGGAGGCGTACGCGGGCGCGGAGGCACTGCTCCAGCGCTGGGCGGAGGCGGGCGGGCGGCCACCCGTGGGCGCGGACGAGGAGACCGCGCTCACCGCGATGCTCGCGGCCGCGTACCCGGAGCCGGACGCGTCGGGGGCCGTCCCGGAACCCGATGCCACGGCGCTGGCCGTTCTGGAGGAGACCGCCGAGTACCTCGGCGCGGGCTTCTCCGACCTGATCAACCTCTTCCAGCCCGAACGCATCCTGGTGGGCGGCTGGGCCGGACTGCAACTCGGCCGGCGCTTCCTGGACGCGGTGACATCACACGCCAACGCCTACGCCCTCACCTACCCGGCCGCCCACGTTCGCATCGACCTCGGCACCCTGGGGCCGGACGCCGTCACCGTAGGGGCCGCCATCCTGCCGCTCGCCGACTTCTTCGCTCGTGGCGGCCGGCCGGAGGAAGCCGAACCGGTGGAACCGGACCCGGCATGGCGGACGGCCCTGCGGGAGCGCTCGGTGCGGTGAGCGGCGCGCGGGCCCGGTGGCGTGCTCCATGGGCAGTCGGACCGGCCGCTGCCCGTGCCCCGCGCTGCCGTGGCGGAGACCGGTGCGTGCGGAGACCGGCGCTATGACGCCACGGGCCCGGCGCGTGCTGAGACCGGCGTACGCCGAGACCAGTGCGTGCCGAGACCGGCGCTATGACGCCACGGGCCCGGCGGACGCGCCGTTCGCCCCCCCGTCAGGAGCCACTGACCGTGACCGTCCCCTCCCATCGGATGTCCCCCGCCGACCTGCCCACCATGAGCCGGTAGGGGCCGGCCTCCGTGCTCCAGCCGTGGTCCGCCTCCGACCAGTGCCGCAGGGCGCGGGGGCGTACCACCACCTCGGCGCTCGCGGTCCGGCCCGCCGCCGCCCGCACGGCCGCGTAGCCGGCGAACCAGCGGACGGGACGCTCCACCGCCGAACCGGGTCGGGCCAGATAGACCTGTACGACCTCGCGCCCGGCGCGGGCACCGGTGTTGTGAACCGTCACCCGTACCGTGAACGGCTCACCCGCGGCGACCTGAGCGGGGACCTCCACTCCCGTGTACGCCCACGTCGTGTAGCCGAGTCCGTGGCCGAACCAGTAGGCGGGCTCGCGCCCGGCTCGCAGCCACGCCCGGTGGCCGATGTGCAGGCCCTCGGCGTAGTCGAGCCGGCCGTCGACCGGCTGAGTGCGGGTGACGGGTGCGTCCGCCAGTGCCGCCGCCCAGGTGGTGGGGAGCCGGCCACCGGGCTCGGTGAGGCCGAACAGGACGTCGGCCAGCCCAGCGCCCGCCTCCTGGCCCGGGAACCAGGTGAGCAGCACGGCGCCCGCCTCTTCGCGCCAGGGCAGCTCGACGGGCCCGCCGCTGTTGACGACCACGACCGTGCGCGGATTCGCGGCGGCGACCGCGCGGACCAGTTCGTCCTGGCGCCCGCCCAGCGACAGTCCGGCGCGGTCGTACCCCTCGGTCTCGCCGTGCTCGGTGGTGCCGACGACCACGATCGCGGCGTCGGCGTCGCGTGCCGCACGCACCGCGTCCTCCAGCGCGGTCGCCGGGTCCGGTTCCGGCGGCGCGGCGGCGACGACGGTGGCGCGTCCTCGGCCGGGCACCAGTTCGCGCCGTGCCACCACGAGCACGGGCCGCTTGGTGGTCAGTACCGTCCGCGCCGTGTGCACGGGCGGGTTGACGTGGACGACGGCCGGGTCGTCCGTGTCACCGGGGAACTCCCCGTCCAGGAGCAGGTGGTCGTCGACGGTGAGCGTCATGCGTCCGAAGCCCCCGACGCCGAACGTCCACTCTCCCGCCCGCTGGGGCCGCAGCACGGCGGCGATCTCCACCGTGTGGGCGCCCGGGGGCAGGTCCGGCTCCAGTTGCCGGCCCGACAGCCGGTGCTCCGAGCGCAGTTCGCGCCCCGCCGCGTCCAGCACCCGTAGGAGCACGCCGGGGGCGCCCGAGCGCGGGTCGCCGCACCGGTCGGGGCCTAGGGGAGCGGGCGGGGCACCCGGCGCCGGGCCGGGCTCGTGCACCACCCGCGCCCGGCCCCGCAGACGGGCGCGGACGCCGGCCAGCGGGGTGACCACGTCGGAGCAGAAGACGCCCGCGCTGCCGCCGCCCTGGACGCGCGGGGACGCGGCATGCCCGCCGACGACCGCGACGGTGGACAACTCGGCGGGGTCGAGCGGCAGGACGGCGTCGTTGCGCAGCAGGACCGAACCGGCACCGACGGCGCGGCGCAGCAACGCCCGGGTGCCGCGGGACGCCGTCACCGGTACCCGGCGTGAGCGACGCGGTTCCAGCGCACCCACGCGGCCGGCGAGCCGGAGCAGCCGCCGCACCTTCTCGTCGACCGCCGCCTCGGCGACCCGGCCGTCCTTCACCGCCCGTACCAGGGACGCCCCCCAGGGACTGTCCGGGCCCGGCATCGCCAGGTCGAGGGCGGCGCGGCCCGTCGCCTCGGTGGAGCGCACCGCCGCCCAGTCGGAGACGGCGACCCCGTCGAACCCCCATTCCCCCTTCAGAGGTTCCGCCAGGAGCGGGCTGGCCGTCATGGTGGTGCCGTCGACCGCGTTGTACCCCGCCATGACCAGCCACACCCCGGCCTCGACGGCCGCCTCGAAGGGCGCGAGGTACACCTCTCGCAGAGCGCGGTCGGGCGCCCGGACGTCGACGGTCAGCCGGTCGGTCTCGGAGTCGTTGCCGACGTAGTGTTTGGCGGTGGCCGCCACCCCGAGGGCCTGGATGCCCCGGATCAGCGCGGCGCCGGTACGGCCGGTCAGTTCCGGGTCCTCGGAGAAGCACTCGAAGTGCCGGCCGCCCAGCGGGCTGCGGTGGAGGTTGAGCGTGGGGGCCAGTACCACGTCGACGCCCTTGCGGACCGCCTCGGTGGCGAGCAGGCCGCCGAGCCGCTCGACCAGTTCCTCGTCCCACATCGCGCCCAGGGCGGAGGCGGAGGGCAGCAGGGCCGAGGTGCGCCGCTCGTCCCATGTCTCGCCGCGCACCCCGGCGGGCCCGTCCGAGGTCACCATCTCCCGCAGGCCGATCCCGGGTTCGCCGGCGGTGCGCCAGGTCGTCGCGCCGGTGAGCAGGCGCACCTTCTGTTCGAGGCTCAGCCTGTCGATGAGCCGATCGAGTGTCTCGTCGTTCATTCCCGCCCCACTTCGTTCGCGGAAGGGCCCGGCGGCACCCGCGCCGAGAGGGTGCCGCCGGGCCCCTGGACACCGACCGGGTCAGGGCAGCCGGTGATCTGCGTTCAGCACCGCGCCGCGCTCCGGATGGTTCTGGTCGTAACCGCGCGTGTCGCACTGGAGGCCGCCCACGATGCAGTGGTCGACCAGCGCCTTGAGGGTCCGCTCCTCCCAGGCGTTGAAGAAGTCGTAGTGGAAGGAGTAGCCGCGTCCACTGGCCAGGCGGACGTCGCTCATGTCGCCGTTGACCGGGAAGGCCATCTTGAACTCGATCATCGGCAGGGCGACCGGGTGGGAGGCCGGGCACATGTTGTCGTTCGTGCCGGGTTTGACGACCGGGTAGGCCATGTGGCTCGTGTGGTCGGGGGTGTCGAGGTACGTGCCGTCCCAGCAACTGGGCGCCTGCATCCGGATGTTGAGCTGGACGTCGGGCCGGCTCGGACAGCTCGCCGGGAAGTCGACGTTGAAGAAGCTGTCACCGCATTCCCAGCCCTCCACGAAGCCCTTGTGGCCGCGGAACTCCTGGGCGCTCTGCATGGGGTTGCCGACGACGAACCGCAGTCCCTTGGGGAAGGGCCGCACACTGGTGTAGTCGGTGACACCGGACTTGTAGTAGATGACCTGCGGGCCGACGGGGAGAATCTTCTTGTCCCCCTTGTACAGGGACGGCATCCAGTACGCGGAGGCGTCGGCCGGCGCGAGACAGGTGGTGTTCCCTCCGTAGAGACTCGACGTCGTGCTGCCGGCGTTCGTCGTCGTGTTGCCCATGAAGGTGTGGTCGTGGGACTTGCCCGGCTGGCCCGGGTACACGATCGGGTCGTCCGGCGCGGTGTGCGTGACGGCGCAGTTGGCCTGGAACTCCTTGTGGTAGCGCGGCGGCGGGGTGGCCCCGGACGGGGTCACGCCGGTGACCGGGGGAACGGCCGGTATGTACCCGTCGCCGTCGGGGTCGTCGGCGGACGCCTGGGTCGACACCGCCGTCGTGTGCCCGGTGTGGGCGCCGGCCGAGACGGCCGGAGCGCTGCCCGGATCGGCGGCCGTGGCGACGGTGCCGACGCCGAGCACGCCGGCCAGAAGCGCGGTGCCGAGCAGCAGCGCGGGGAGTTTCGAACGTGGTCTCATGGGGCCTCCTGCCCGCAGAGGTGCCTGGTGGGGGTGGTGCGGAGGGCGCCACCGAACGCCCTCCGCCGTCAGCTGTGTGTGCCGTCAGCTGTAGATGCCGAACTCGTGCAGCGAGTAGCCCCAGCCGGTACCACGCGCCGTCAGGTGCAGTCGTACGTACCGTGCCGTCTCCGCCATGGCGATGGTGTCGATGTCACCGTTGCCCGCGGTCGTGGTGTGGACCGTGCGCCAGGTGGTGCCGTTGTCCGAGACCTGGACCTCGTAGGACTTGGCGTAGGCGGGATCCCACACGAGCTGGAGTTCGCGGATGGGCGTGGGGGTGCCGAGGTCGACCCGGATCCACTGCGGGTCGCTCCAGTCGCTGGCCCAGCGCGTGTCGTTCCTGCCGTCCGTCGCCTTGGCGGGCTCGCACGGGCAGTCGCCGTACGACGGCTGGAAGGAGGACGCGGTGGTGGGCTTGTTCAGCGCCACGTTCGTGCCGGTCACCGGCGGGGCGACGACCTTGACCGACTTGGTCTCGATGCCCGCGTTGCCGCGGCCGTCCTCGGCCTGGATGTACACCTTCCACACGCCGAGCTTCTCCGGAGCCTGCACGGCGAAGGTGCCGTTGCCGGTGGCCCGCCATTCGGCCTCGACGAGGCGCTTGTCGCCGTTGGCGTAGTTGCCGCTGAGGAAGACCTTGTACGTGATCGGGTCGCCGTCGGGGTCGCGCACGTCGGCGCGGACGGTGAACTCGCCGCCCGCCGGGGCGGACGAGGCGGGGCCGACGGCCATGTTCGTGATGACGGGCGGGGTGTTGTCGCCGGTGGTGGAACCGCTGTACGCCTTCTTGACGGCGTAGTAGGACAGTCGCTTCAGCCCGTCGGGTACGAGGTTGAACCAGACGCCGCCGAAGTCGTGCTCGGTGCCGTAGTGGAAGAGGGTGGCGCCGAGGGCGACTCCGTCGTGGCCGGTGACGCAGTCCCACGCCTTGGTGTAGCCCTCGGCCTTCTGCACGTCGGTCGGCTCGTCGGGGACGCCGTTGGCGTCGTCGGGCACCTCCCACTCACCCGCGGGTCCGCCCTCGGTGATGATGTACGGCTTGGTGTAGCCGCCCTCCTCCCAGTCCTCCTGGACGCCGCAGACGTCGCCGTAGGAGTTCATCGAGTACAGGTCGAGGTCGGGCGCGTTGCGCTTGTAGTACGGCCACGCCCCGGTCCAGGCGTCGGTGGAGGTGACGGGGTGGTCGGGATCGATGCTGTGGATCTTCTTCGCGACATCGTTGACGAAGCTTGTGTAGGCGTTGCGCTGGGCCTCCAACTCGGCCCCGCTGTAGCAGTTCTGCAGGCCCAGGACCGACTCGTTGCCGACGTTCCACATGAGGGTCGCCGGGTGACTCCGGTACGCCTCCACCCACTTGGCGAACTCGGTGAGCATGTTGTTCTTGTACGTCGTGTCGGTGACGTAGTTGACGCAGCCGCCGGAGCCGGGACCGCCGCCTGGCTGCAGCCAGAAGCCGTTGACGACTCGGACGCCGTTCGCGGCGGCGCTGTCGAGCAGCGGCTTGGTGCCGCCGTCGGTGCCCCAGGTGCGGATCGTGTTGACGCCCATGGACTTCACGTCGGGCATGTACTTCGGGGCGTCCGCGATGGCGGGGCCCCAGGTCAGGCCCTTGACCGTGTACGGCTGGCCGCCGACGGTCAGTTGCCAGTTCCCCTGCGGACCCACGACCTCGACCGCCCCTCCACCGGCGGGAGGCGTGCCGTCCGTGGTCCCGTACACCTGGAACTCCCACAGGGAGTAGCCGTAGCCGCCGGACCGTTCGGTGCCCAGCATGCGTACGTACCGGCCGGCACCGGAGACGGCGACGTCGTCCGTGCCCCCGTCACCGCCGGTCACGGTCCTCAGGGTCCGCCAGTCCGTGCCGTTGTCGGACGCCTGGATCTGGTAGCTCTTGCCGTACGCGCCCTCCCACGTCAGTACGACGCGGCTGAGGTCGGACCGCTGTCCGAGGTCCACCTGGAACCACTGCGGGTCGCTCCACTGGCTGGCCCAGCGGGTGCCGGTGAGATTGCCGTCGACGGCCGCCGAGGCCGCGTACGCGTCGCCTTCCTGGGATGACGCGGTGGCGGGCCGGCCCTGGGAGAGCAGGGCTTCCGCGGCCTGCGCGGGCGGGGCGGCGACGGCGAGCGACGACGCCATCAGCGCGCCGAGGGCGAGCAGGGGGACGCCGGCGCGGCCGACCGGTCTGCGGTACGAGAGGACTGTGGACACATCTGCTCCTGGCGGGTCGGAGGGAAGCCACGGGGCGAGGGCGGCCGGGGTACCGCCTGAGGGCCCCTCCGGGCCGCGGTGCGGGGACGCGGCGCGGCCCGGAGGGGAGTTGTGAGCGACTGACGGCCCGGTCAGGGGCGGTCAGGGGAAGGACACGACGGTGGACGGCACGGTCGACGTGCCGGCCGGGACCGTGGAGGCTCCGGTGTCGTTGATGACGTGGTTGTAGTGGCCCATGCCACCGAGTGAGACCACCAGGAGGCTGTGGAACTTCACCCCCGGTTTGACGGGCGTCTTGAAACCATGGTCCTGGCGGATGTTCGGGTCGACGTTGTAGTTGCAGTAGCTGCCGAGGCCCCAGGCTTCGTGGGTGTCCACGGAGTCGTCGACGCGGTAGGCGGCGTAGCCCTTCGTCGTGCCGTTCTGGATGGCCGCCTGGTTGGGGGCGTCGTACGCCTTCTCGTTCTGGTAGAAGATCGTCCGGCCGCGTTCGCCGTACCACTCGACGTCGTACTTGTTGAAGTGTTCGACGAACAGTCCGGTGGCCAGGACGTCGTCGCCGTTGACGCGGACGCCGTAGTCGGCCCGGTTGGTCTCCCAGCCGACGCCCTCGCCGTGGTCGGCCCGCCACACCCAGGTGTGGTCGATGATCGTGTCGTGGCTGTTGACCACCATGCTGGTGGTGGCCTTGCCCGCGCCCGCGCCGCCGATGCGGATGTAGACGTCCTGCACGGTGGTCGGGTCGGCCGCGTGGTCGGCGGACGCGCCCTGCGGGCCGATCTCCAGCAGGGTGGGGGAGTTGACCGGTCCGGCGTCGATGAGGAAGCCGGCGAGGCGCACGCCGTCGACGTCGGCGACCTTCATGGCGGTCACCCCGTTGTCCGGGATGATCGTGGCGAGGCCGAGGCCCAGCACGATGGTGTTCGCCCGGTCGATGTCGATCGTCCGGTCGACGTGGTAGACGCCCGGGGTGAACAGCAGGTGCAGCCCCTGGTCGACGGCGGCGTTGATGGTGGCGGCGGTGGCGCCGGGCTTGACGACGTAGAACCTGCTCAGCGGGATCGACTCGCCCTGCGGGGTGCCGTTCGCCCACGTGGTGCCGCGCGCGTTGGTGCGCTTGGCGGGGGCGAAGACCTTGTACTCGTCGCCGTCCAGATAGAGGAAGGGCTTCTCACGGGAGATCGGCGTCGTGTCGAGCGTGGTGTAGCGGGGCTCGGGGAAGCTGGTCGCGGGGGCCCCCTCGACACCGGAGAAGACCTGGTTCCAGACGCTGTTGGACCAGCCGCCGATGGAGCTGTCGCGGGTGTACCACTGCTGCTGCGAGTAGTTGCCGACCTGGCCGTCGATCTTGCTGTCGGCGATGTAGCCGCCGCTGGCCCAGCCGTAGCCGTTGGGCGCGAGGTTGAGGCCGCCCTTGACGTGCATCCGGCGGAACGAGGCGGCCTGCGAGACCGCCCACCGGTTGGTGCCGTTGACCGGCTTCACGGCGAGGTTCTCCGCACCGCGCCAGAAGTTCTGGGTGGCGTTGCCGTCGAACCAGCCGGCGTCGACGGTGATGTCACCGTTGATCGTGGTGTCGTCGGGGCGCAGGCCGAGGCCGAGGATCTGGGTGTAGAAGCCGATCTGGGCGTTGAGGTTCTCGTAGGTGCCCGGCTTGAAGAGGAAGGCGTGCCGGCCGGAGCCGAACTGCGCCGACTCCTGCTGCTGGAAGACCTGGTCCAGCTTGGCCTGGATGCCGGGCGTGGACGGGTCGAAGACGTGCACGTTCGGGCCGAGGTCGCCGCCGCCCGGGATGACCGGCCCCGGGTCGTCGCCGGTGGTGCCGAACACCTTGAACTCCCAGAGGGAGTAGCCGTATCCGGTGGCGCGGGCGGTGCCGAGCATGCGGACGTAGCGGGCCGTGCCGGAGACGTCCACGGTCTCCGTGCCGCCGGCGCCGGTGGTGGTGGAGTAGGCCGTCGACCAGTCCGTGCCGTTCTGGGAGGTCTCGATGCGGTAGGACTTGGCGTAGGCGGCCTCCCAGCGCAGCTCCACCCGGCTGAGGGTGGCGGGGGCGCCGAGGTCGACGCGGATCCACTGCGGGTCGGCGGCGGCACTGGACCAGCGGGTGCCGTTGTCGCCGTCGACGGCCGCGGTCGCCGGGGTGCCGTAGTGCTCCTGGCTGGAGGCGGTGACCGGCTTGCCCTGGGACAACAGCACGGGCGCCGCCTGGGCCTGCGTGGCGGGAACGATGGCGAGCAGGGTCGCCGCCAGGGCGGTGACCAGGACGCCGACGAGACCGCGGCGACCGGGTCTGCGCGACACCGGCACCGCCGGGGGTGTGCCGACAGTGGGCATGGAGAGACTCCTTGACACGGGGAAGGTGGGAGAGCGCTCTCCGGAACCTTGCCCGCCCCGCCGGTCGCGGTCAAGGTTCCTCGCACGGCTTTTCTTTTGGCTTTCATTAAGTGTGGTCGGTGCATCCTTGAGGGCTGGGACGGAGCCGCGGGCCCTCCCCGGACGCACGCGGGCGCCGGCCGACGGAGGTCGGCCGGGGCCCGCGGTTGCAGATCCTTCATGATGGGGTCCCTCCGCACTCTCTCCAGGGTCGGATCGCCGGCAGACGGAATGCGGATGGGCTTCTTCTTGCCCTGCTGGATCTTGACATACGGGCTCCGATGGAGCGGGGCGTGCATCTCGTAGGATCCGTCTGCCTTCTTGGCGTTGTTGCCCGCCTCGCCGTGGCACCGCGCAACGACCCGGGATCGTCCGGACTACGGGTGATCTTGGAGGCGTCCTGAGGCGTGGACGGGATGGTGCGGGAGCCGTTTGACCTTGACACGGTGACAAGGTCTTCACTGTGGCCAGGAGGTGGTCCCGAAGACATGCCGAAACAGGACAGGGATATCGGTCAAGCCCTTCGGAGGCTGGAGGACATCAGCCCGTCGGTGCGGCTGCGGGCGGCGTTGGGAGCCGGAACGAGCCCCGACCCGCGGTTCGTCGACAAGCTCGTCGAACGATGCGCGGTCGAGCCCGAGTTCCACGTGCGCGACATGCTCACCTGGGCACTCACGCGTCACCCGTCCTCCGTGACGCTCCCGGCGCTTCTCCGTGAACTCCGCTCGGAGCGTGCGCAGGCACGGAGCCAGGCCCTGCACACGCTGTCCAAGATCGGGGACCGGCAGGCGTGGCCGGCGATCACACAAGCGCTGTTGTCCGACGCCGACGACGAGGTGGCGCGGAGCGCCTGGCGGGCAGCGGTCGTGCTCGTGCCCGAAGGGGCAGAGTCCCGGCTCGCCACGGCACTGGCCACACAGCTCGGGCGCGGCGAACGCGAGACGCGGCTGAGCCTCAGCAGGGCGCTGATCGCGCTCGGCGAAGTGATCACGCCGGCCCTGCGTGCCGCGATGACGGACCCCGACTCCCTCGTGCGTCAGCACGCGATCGCCACGGAACGGCTGTCGCGCGACCCGGATGCCGGGTTCGAGTTCGCGATCGAGGAGGCGAAGCGCATCGTGGTCCTGGGCAGCACCGGTCAGGGGTGATGGACAGTGTTGATCAGTGATGTGGCGCGACGGTCCGGGGTCAGCGCCCGCATGCTCAGGCATTACGACTCGCTAGGCCTGGTGCGGCCGACGGGTCGCACCGAGGGCGGCTATCGCGACTACTCCGACGACGACATCCGGCGGATCTTCCATGTCGAGAGCCTGCGGTCGCTGGGGCTGTCACTGCGTGAGGTCGGGCGCGCGCTGGACGATCCCGGCTTCACGCCCTCGCAACTCGTCGGCGACCTCGTCCGGCAGACGCGGGAACGCATCGCGGCCGAGACGGAGCTGCTCACACGACTGGGCCGGATCGGTGCCGCGGAGCCCGCCGACTGGGAGGACGTCCTCCAGACCGTGGCTCTCCTCCAGGCTCTGGGGTCGAAGAGCGCCGCGACACGCCAGCGCGCGGCCCTGTCCTCGGTCGAGGAGGCTCCGGTGCCGGTGGAAGCACTGGTCGAGGCAACGCTGAGCGAGACGGACCCGATCGTCGCCGGAGCCCTTCGATGGGCTCTGGCGCGCTCGGGCGACGCGGGACTCGCGCTGCTGGCGGAGGGACTCGGCTCACCGGACGCCGAGGTGCGCAGACGTGCCGTCCAGTCCATCGCCGAGATCCCGGACGGTGCGGCGACCGGGCTGCTCAAGGAGGCACTCGCCGACCCCGACGTCGTGGTCCGCGGGTACGCGGCCGTGGCGCTCGGGACACGTGCGGTGGCCGACTCGGTCCCGACGCTCGTCGACATGGTCGTCGAGGAGGCGAACGACGTCGACGCGGCCGACGCGCTGGGCGCGCTGGCGCTCGACCCGGCGTTGGCGGACCGGATCGCCACGGGGCTCGTCGACCGCCTCGCCCCGGGCACCGTTGGACCGGCCGCACGTCGACGGCTGACACAGGCGCTCGCGGACATCCCGGGAACGACGGCGGCACATGCCCTCGCGGAGCTGTCACACGACGAGGACCGTGCCGTGGCGCTCACCGCGGCATACGTGCTCAAGCTGCGCGACGGGCGGTGACGGATGCCTCCCGGGTGTCTCCCGGGGGCGCGCGCTGCCCGAGGTGCTGCGCGAGGTGCTGTGCCAATCGAGTCGTCGCGGCTCACCGTCCTCTGGCCGGACCGCGGGTGGCCGCCGTGGGAGGCGGGCGCGGGGGTACCAAGCCCTGGGCCCTGAGCGGTGGTTCGCCACCCGCAGCGGACGGCCGACACGCGACCTCGTGGCCGCGCCGCCGGGCCGCCGGCATCGTGTGGCCCACTGGCGCTGCCGCACCGCCCGGCCCGCCCGCCCCGACGCGCCCGGCCCGGCCGTGGGCTACGACGCCGTACCGCGTGACCCGCTGGACGAGCCGGTCCACCACTCCCGACCGGCGGGTCCTCGTCACGCGTCCGCGCTGACGGTCTCCGCCGGGACGCCGTACCGCCCTCGTGGCGCCGTGCTCTGCCGTACGACGAGACGGGTCGCCAGTTCTATGCGCTGGGCGGCCCTGCCGGGGTCGTCCCGGCGGAAGAGCATGCGGGCCGCCTCCGCGGCCATGTGCCGCAGCGGCTGGTGGACCGTGGTCAGCGGCGGGCTCGACCACTGGGCCAGCGGTACGTCGTCGTAGCCGACGACCGAGAGGTCCTCCGGCACGCTCACCCCGCTGACCCGGGCCGCCTCCAGGACGCCGAGTGCCTGGAGGTCGCTGCCCGCGAAGACCGCCGTCGGCCGGTGGGGACCGCTCAGCAGGTCCATGGCGTGCTCGAAGCCGCCCCGCACCTGGAAGTCGCCGAACCGGACGAGACGCGGGTCGACCGTCAGGCCCGCCATGGTCATGGCCGAGCGGTACCCGTCGAGACGGGCCAGTGAGCACAGCATGTCCCCGGGCCCGGTGATGATCGCGACGCGTTCGTGTCCGTGGTCGGTGAGATGGCGCGTCGCCGCGAGCCCACCGGCCCAGTTGGCGGAGCCCACGGAGGGTACGTCGGGATCGGGGTCGCCGGCCGGGTCGACGATGACGAAGGGGATGTCCCGCGATCTGAGCCGGTGCTTCACCTCCGCGGGGAGCGACGAGAAGACCAGCACGACACCCAGGGGCCGGCGCCGGAGCACACCCTCGATCCAGCCGGGGTCGGGTGCGTGCCGTGTGCCGCTCCTGGTGAGCACCACGGTCGCCCGGTTGGCCTTGGCGACGCTCTCCACGCCCCGGACCAGTTCCATCGCCCAGACGCTGTCCAACTCGTGGAAGACGAGTTCGACGAGCGGGGAGCGCGGTGGGTTCGCGTTCCGGCGGCGGTAGCCGTGGACCTCCAGAAGCCGCTCGACCTTGACCCGGGTGGCGCTGGAGACATCCGAACGGCCGTTGATGACCTTCGAAACTGTCGGAAGGGAGACCCCCGCTTCTTTCGCCACCTCGGCCAGGGTCACCCGGGCGCCCACCTCAACTTCACCGTACATACAGGCAGGGTAGGTCATGCGGTCGATAACGTTTTGAGTCGGCATCCGCACGGCCATTGACCGGAAATCCCGTCTGACTTTACTGTCCGTCAGCATGGACTTTCGGTGATGGTGCCGAAACTTTCGAAAGGCGAACGATGAAGACACGTGCGCGCTTGCCCAGACTGGTCGCCACCGGCGCGACGCTCGCCCTGGCGCTGAGCCTGTCGGCCTGCGGCGACGGGAACGGCGGGGCCTCGTCGGACGACGGCAAGATCCATGTCCTGGTCTACGGGGACGCCAGCAACAAGGTCGAACAGCAGATCGTCGACACCTTCAACAAGACGTCCGACGTCAAGGCGGTCCTCGACACCATCCCCGGTGCCGACTACCAGACGAAGCTCCAGACGATCATCAACACCCCGCAGGCCCCGGACGTCTTCTTCAACTGGGGCGGCGGCAGCATCAAGCCGTTCGTCAAGGCCGACCTGCTGCTGCCGCTCGACGGCTTCATCGAGAAGGACCCGGACCTGAAGAAGAAGTTCCTGCCGTCCGTCTTCGACAGCGCCGTCGTCGACGGCAAGCCGTACGGCATCCCGATGCGTGGCACCCAACCCGTCCTGCTGTTCCACAACAAGAAGGTCCTCGAAGACGCGGGCGTCCAGCCGCCGAAGACCTGGGACGAGCTGCTCGCCGCGGTGGACAAGCTCAAGGACGCGGGCGTCACCCCGATCGCGCTCGGCGGCGGCGACGTCTGGCCCACCCAGATGTGGTTCCAGTACCTGTACGACCGCATAGCCGGTCCGGAACTGTTCGCGAAGGCCGTCGGGGGCGACAAGAGCGCCTGGGAGAGCGCGGACAGCAAGAAGGCCCTGGACATGATCAAGGAGCTCGTCGACACCGGCGCCTTCGGCAAGAACTACGACTCCGTCAAGTACACCAACGGCGGCTCGGTCCAGCTGGTGGCCTCGGGCAAGGCCGGCTTCGAGCTGATGGGCTCCTGGTACTACTCCCAACAGCTCACGGACCACAAGGAGTTCGCCGAGAGTGACCTCGGCTACACCGCCTTCCCGGCCGTCGCGGGCGGCAAGGGCGACCCGGCCAACGTCGCCGGCAACACCAACAACTACTACTCGGTGATGAAGAAGACCAAGCACCCCGAGGCCGTCGCCGAGTTCCTGAAGCTCATGTACTCCGACGACTTCGTCAAGGCGCAGTTGGACATCGGCAACCTGCCGACCACGACCAACACCGACAAGTTCATCGACACCTCGGGCACTCCCGAGTACTCGCGCTTCCAGTACGACCTGGTCGCCGACGCACCGTCGTTCCAGTTGTCCTGGGACCAGGCGTACCCGCAGAAGGCGAGCTCGGACATGCACAAGGCCGTCCAGCAGTTCTTCAACGGACAGCTCGACACGGACGGCTTCATCAAGGCCATGCAGGCCCTCCCGACCGAGTGACGAAGGGCTCATGACCACACAGATCACGAGCGCCCGGCCCGCCGCCGGACCCCGCAAGGAGTTCCGGCGGCGGCCGCCCGCCTCGTCCGCAACGAAGGTAGGCCGCCCCGGCTTCGCCTGGGCACTGCCCGCCGCAGTGTTCTTCGCCCTCTTCGCGATCGTCCCGCTGATCATGGTGGCGGTGCTGTCCTTCATGAGCTGGGACGGGATCAGCCCGCCCGAGTTCGTCGGCACGGACAACTGGTCGCGCCTCATCGACGACCCGGTCATGCTCAAGAGCATCTGGCTGACCCTGCTGCTCACCGCGCTCGGCGTGGTGCTCCAGACCCCGCTGAGCATCCTGCTCGGCGTCTGGGCCGCCGGTCACCAGCGCAACCGCGCCGTCCTGTCGGTCGTCTACTTCATCCCGCTGCTGCTGTCCGCGACGGCCGTGTCCGTGCTGTGGCGGGCGCTGCTCGACCCGAACTTCGGCATCCCGGCCGACGCCGCCTGGCTGTTCGGCAACGGCAACCTGTTCGGTGAACAGGCCACCGCCATCGGGGTGCTGGCTTTCGTGAGCACCTGGCAGTTCACCCCGTTCCACACCCTGATCTACCAGGGGGCGGCCCGCGCGATCCCGCCGGTGCTGTACCAGGCGGCGGAGATCGACGGGGCGGGCCGCTACCGGCAGTTCTTCCACATCACGCTGCCGCAACTGCGCACTTCGATGATCACTTCGATGATCCTGATGATCGTCGGTGGTCTGACCACGTTCGAGACGGTCCTCATCCTGACCCAGGGCGGCCCCGGCACCGACACCACCATCAGCGCCTACTACATGTACGACAAGGCGTTCAAGAGCTTCGACTACGGCACCGGCTCCGCCATCGCCCTGGCCCTGGTCGTCGCGGCCACGATCATCTCGCTGATCGTCGTCCGGGTCTCCGGCTACGACAAGATGCGCGGCTCCACGGAGGGTGTGTCATGAGGCGCCGACCGAACTACCTGGCCGGCGCCGGCTCACTCGTCTGGCTGCTCCTGGTCGGTCTGCCGCTGTACGTGATGCTCGCCGCGACCCTGCGCACCCGCCAGGACTACGCCGAGAACGGCCCGGTCTCCGTCCCGGACAGCTTCACGCTGGACAACTTCACCGGTGCCTTCGACTCGGGCTTCGGCCAGTACTTCCTCAACACGCTGGTCGTCACCGCCAGCGTGATCGGCATCGTGCTGCTGCTGGTCCCGCCGCTCGCCTACGCGATCGTCCGCAGCCGCGGCCGGGCGACGTCGGCGATCTTCCGGCTGTTCCTGCTCGGCCTCGCCATCCCGGCCCAGGCCGTGATCGTGCCGATGTTCTACCTGATCAGCGAAGCCGGGCTGTACGACAACCTCCTCGGCGTCATCCTGCCCACGGCCGCGTTCTGCCTGCCGATGTCGGCGCTGATCCTCAGCGGCGCGATGCGGGACATCTCCACGGAGCTGTACGAGGCCATGGCGATGGACGGCGCGAGCCCCCGGCGCATGTTCTTCCAGCTCGTCGTGCCGCTGTCCCGCGGCGGACTGTCCACGATCGTGGTGTTCTCCGCGCTCCAGGCGTGGAACGGCTTCCTGTTCCCGCTCGTCCTGACCCAGTCCGACTCCACCAAGGTGGTCACCCTGGGTCTGTACAACTTCCAGACCGCGCACGGCATCGACATCCCCGGTCTGCTGGGAGCCGTGGTGCTGTCCATGGTGCCCATCCTGCTCGTCTACCTGTTCGCCCGTCGCGCCCTGGTCCAGGGCCTGATGGGCGTCGGAGGAAAGTGATCGCCGACGTGGCCGTTGAGACCACCCCCGAAGTCCCCCTCTGGAACGACCCCGCCCACTCCGTCACCACCAGGGTGTCCGCGCTCATCGCCGCGATGACCCTGGAGGAGAAGATCGCCCAGCTGTACGGCGTGTGGGTCGGCGCCTCCGACGAGGGCGGCGACGTGGCCCCCCATCAGCACGACATGGAGGAGGCCGTCGACCTCGACGCACTCCTGCCCGACGGACTGGGTCAACTGACCCGGCCGTTCGGCACCCTTCCCGTCGACCCGGCACTCGGTGCGCTCTCCCTGTCGCGCACCCAGGCCCGCATCGCCTCCCAGAACCGCTTCGGCATTCCCGCCGTCGCGCACGAGGAGTGCCTGGCCGGCTTCGCCGCCTGGGGAGCCACCGCCTATCCCGTCCCGCTGTCCTGGGGCGCCACCTTCGACCCGGACCTGATCCACCGCATGGCCGCCGCCATCGGCCGCGACATGCGCTCCGTCGGCGTCCATCAGGGCCTCGCGCCCGTCCTGGACGTGGTGCGCGACGCCCGTTGGGGCCGGGTCGAGGAGACCATCGGCGAGGATCCGTACCTCGTGGGCACCATCGGCACCGCCTACGTACGCGGACTGGAGGGCGCGGGGATCGTCGCCACCCTCAAGCACTTCGTCGGCTACTCGGCCTCCCGCGCCGGACGCAACCTCGCCCCCTCGTCCGTGGGCCCGCGCGAACGCGCCGATGTCCTGCTGCCACCCTTCGAGATGGCGATCCGCGAGGGCGGCGCACGGTCGGTGATGCACGCCTACACGGACGTCGACGGTGTGCCCGCCGCGGCCGACGAGGACCTGCTGACCGGGCTGCTGCGCGAGACGTGGGGCTTCGAGGGCACCGTCGTCGCCGACTACTTCGGCATCGCCTTCCTCAAGACGCTGCACGGCATCGCCGCCGACTGGGCCGGCGCCGCCGGCGCCGCGCTGGCGGCGGGCGTCGACGTCGAACTGCCCACCGTCAAGACGTTCGGCGCGCCCCTGGTGGAAGCCGTCGCCGCCGGGCGGGTACCGGAGGGGGTGATCGACCGCGCCCTGCGCCGGGTACTCACCCAGAAGGCGATGCTCGGGCTGCTCGACCCGGACTGGGACCCCGTGCCGCCCGCGCTCGACGGCGCCGACCCGGACGATCCGGACGCCCTGCGCGGCAGGATCGATCTGGACGGCCCCGCCAACCGCGAGCTGGCCCGCACGGTGGCCGAGGAAGCGGTCGTGCTGCTGAGCAACGACGGCACCCTGCCGCTGGAGAGGCCGCGCCGTATCGCCCTGGTCGGACCCAACGCCGACGAGGCCACCGCCGTACTGGGCTGCTACTCCTTTCCCCAGCACATCGGCGTGCACCACCCCGAGACCCCGGTCGGCATCGAACTGCCCACCCTGCGCGACACGCTGGCAACCGAGTTCCCCGAGGCCGAGTTCACGGTCGTCCGCGGCACGGGCGTCGACGACGGCGACGCCTCCGGGATCCCCGAGGCCGTCCGGGCGGCCCGGGACGCCGATGTCGTCGTCGTCGTCCTGGGCGACCGCGCCGGTCTCTTCGGTCGCGGCACCAGCGGGGAGGGCTGCGACGCCGAGTCGCTGGCCCTGCCCGGAGCCCAGCAGCAACTCCTCGACGCACTGATCGACACCCGCAAACCCGTCGTGACGGTGCTGCTCGCGGGACGCCCCTACGCGCTCGGCCGGGCCGTGGAGGAGTCCGCCGCGATCGTGCAGTCGTTCTTCCCCGGTGCGGAGGGCACCGCCGCCATCGCCGGGGTGCTCAGCGGGCGGACCAGTCCCTCCGGCAGGCTGCCGGTCAGCGTGCCGCGCGGAGCGGGTGCGCAGCCGACCACCTATCTCGGGGCGCGGCTCGCCCATGCCAGCGAGGTGTCCAACATCGACCCGACGCCGGCCTTCGGCTTCGGGCACGGCCTCACGTACACCACGTTCGCCTGGAGCGACCTCGTGACGTACACCAGGGAGGCGGCCACCGACGGCGAGTTCTCGTTGGCGTTCACCGTCCGCAACACCGGCGAACGGCACGGCACCGAGGTCGTCCAGCTCTACCTGCACGACCCGGTCGCCTCCGTGGTCCAGCCGGTTCAGCGACTCATCGGCTACACACGGGTGCGGTTGGCCCCCGGTGAGGCCCGCGCCGTGCGCGTCACGGTCCCGGCCGACCTCGCCTCCTTCACCGGCCGCGACGGCCGCCGCCTCGTCGAGCCGGGCGACCTGGAGCTGCGGCTCGCGGCGTCCAGCACCGAGCCGCTCCTGACGGCGAGGGTCACGCTCACCGGCCCGGTACGCCATGTCGACCACACGCGGCGGCTGCACGCCGTATTCGGTCAGGGAAACCCTGCCGGCGTCTGATCGGCCCGTAATACCACGAGCGGTGCACCCGGCGACAGTGCCGGGTGCACCGCTCGTGGTATTACGTTTGGCATTCACCGGGTTCCGCGCATGAATGGCCGGCGGGAAGTCGGGTGTGCCGTTCGTTAATGGTGAGGAGCGCGGCGCTGAATAGCAGGTCTCGGGGAACTCGGTCGACACATTCGGAACCTCAAGTTCCGCCCCAAACAATCGCGATGTGACGCCGATCACATGGGTAAATACTTGATCAAGTGGATCTGATGGTTCATATACTGGCGGCGCGCCCGGTGCCGCGGATTGACCACCGCTTCATCGCTCACCCTCCGGGTGTGGCCGCCGCGGGCCCCGCGCAGTTCACGAGGTCTCAGTCGAGGGGGAAGTGCATGCTGGGCAAGGTGGATCAGAACGTCATGACCCCTCCGGCTCTCTCTGCCGCCGTCGGCCGGCTCCCTGTCCGGAATCCGGATTGTCTCTGAATCGGCCGCGAAGCAGCCTCTTCCCTCAACTGTTTGGTACATCGGAATTCGACGCCCCACCGTCGGACGACCATGAGGTTGATAGGTGAATCGTATTACTTCCTTAAGAGACCCCCACCTCAGACTAGGAAACGATCACTTGAGAATCCTGCAACTCGTCTCCCAGGGCTGCACCATGTCGCAGGTCGCCCGCAGAATGGAGATGAGCGACCGCACGCTACGCCGCAAAATACGGTCGATATGTGACCGTGTGGACGTGGAAACACCGATAGAAGCAGTGGTGTGGGCCGTGCGCCGAAGAATTATCTGAGGAAGGACGCCGGAAAGGGCGGAGAAGGCGACGGGTGACGGTTCGCGGAGGAGACCGCCACCCGTCGCCGCCCCCCGGCTCCGTCGGCGGTCGTCCTGTACGGCGACCGGCGCGTCCTCGCCGGCGATGGCCGATGCCGGTCACTTCGTTGTCCGGCGGCGTCGCCCCACGATACAAAGCGTCTGTGGCAGGCGAAAAGATCACATACCCGCAGGGCCGGCCTTCCGCGTCGGCTGTCGACAGTCCCGTGGGTGCATCGGTCGAACAACTTCTGGGGCAGCTCCGGTTGGGTTCGCTGAGTGCCTCGGAGGTCTATTCCTATCCCGGTCGGAACGAGAACTGGTCCGGCATCACGGACACCGGCGATTCGGTATTCGTGAAACGGCTCAAAGGGAGTCCCGAGGAATCCCTGAAGCGTTACCGGAGGATCGTGGCGTTCGAGCGCCTCGCGAAGGGCGGTGTCCGGCCCTTCCCCCGCCCCGAATTCCTCGGGGGAGACGAGGACCGGCGGCTGCTGGTGTTCCGGATGCTGGACGACATCAGGTCCGGCAGCGAACTCGCCGCGGAGAAGGAGTTCACCGAGTCCATGTCGGCGCAGGCCGGCCGGACACTGGCCGCGCTGCACCGACTCCCTTTCCGGGACGAGGACTTCCCCGCGCCGGACCCCCACCCGTTTCCGCCGGTCGACGACCTGCGATCGCTGCCGTTGGAGATGTACGTCCACGCCACCGGCGCCTTCGTCCAGGCCTGGGGGCTGTTGCAGCGCGACGCCGCGCTGCTCGAGCGGCTGGAGCGGCTGCGGGCGACCGAGGCGGAAGTCGCACACGTTCCCATCCACGGCGACCTGCGGCTGGATCAGTTCCTGCTCACGGACACCGAGTTCTACGTCAACGACTGGGAGGAGTTCCGGCTCGGCGACCCGGCACGCGACGTCGGGGCGTACGTCGGCGAATGGCTGCACCGTGCGGTGCTGAGGATTCCCGCGCAGGAGACGGACGACGCGTTCTCGGCCGTCCTCAGCCATGAGGAGGTCGTGGCGCGCGGCAGCGAGGAGCTGACCCGGGTGCTGCCGTTGGTCTCCGCGTTCCACCGCGGCTACCGCGAGGGCGGCGGCCCCGACGACGACGGGCTCGTGGTGCGTGCCACCTCCTACGCCGGATGGCATCTGATCGACCGGCTGATCGCCTCGACCAGGGAGAGCGGCCGGCTGTCGGCCATCGTCCGGGCGGCGGCGGGCATCGGCAGGACCGCGCTACTCGACCCGCGGAGCTTCGTCTCCACGGTCGGACTCGGGGAGGCTGCATGACCACGCGCACCGAAGAGACCGTCCTCGCGGCCGGACTGCGCCTCGCGCTGGCGGACGTGCGGATCGCGCCGGACGGCAGGACGGCCTGGGTGCGGGACGACGAGGTGACCGCCGAGTCCGCGTCGGCGATGCGCTTCGCGCTGGCCCGCACCCTCTACGAGGTGCTGCACACCGGGCGCGGGGTCAAGGACCGCGAGGCGCCCGGAACGCTGCGCGCGCCGGACTACGAGGCCCGGCTGGCGAAGGCCACGCCGCACCCGGAGACGGTCGCCGCGGGACTCCTCACCGAGCGGCGGTCGGCCGCCGGCCGGCGGGTCGTGGAGATCGACGGCCTGCGCGTGGGCGTTCCGGACTCGGTGACGCTCCGGGAGACCGGGCGCACGGCGGGCGATACCGGACGCCCGGTGGTGCTGCTGAACCTTCCGGCGGCCCGCCCGCTCGTCTCGCCCGGCTTCTTCCTCGTGGACAGCGGCACGGGCCGCACCGGCGGCGGCGAACTGCTGCGGCTCTATCTGCGGGTCGCGGACGCCGACGCGGCGCCCGAGCTGTGGCACGGCGTACTGAGCGCCCTGGAGAACCGCTCCGTGACGTATCGCGCGAAGATCATCTCCAATCCGTCGAGCCTGCCGCGCAACGACGGCATGGTCGTCTATCTGGGCTCCGGGTACTGGGACGCGGTCGACGCGGTGACCGAGAGCGCCCTGGCCATCGGCCTGCCCGAGGGGCCCGCCCCCGCGTTCGCCCACGTCGTCGCACCCGGCGTGACGGCCGCGTGGGAGCCGAAGGACGACCGCACGGGCATGCGCGGACTGAGTTTCGGAGAACACCGGGCGCACGTCGTCGCGCGGGCGTTCGTGGCCGCGGCGCAGCAGCACCGCGAGCGTCCGACGGCCGCCGAGCTGGCGGCGGCGTGCGTCGCGGCGAACGTCGACCCCACCGACCCCGCCCGGAACCTCGACTCGGGCCGCTGGCCCTGGCACACGGCCCTCCGGTCCACGTCCGCGCCGGCCGGCGACCCGGTCACCCCCGTCCCGGCCACCCCTCGCCCAGCCCCCGGCGACGCGTCACCGGCCGCGCAGGGTGCCGTGACCTGAACCGTCGGCCGTGCGAACGACGGTGGCCCGACCCGACCGCACACTGCAGGAAGGCCCTCACCATGGCCAGAGAACCAAGCCCCGGCGGCACCGACGAACTGCGGGTCTTCACACAGCTCCTGAGGGGCCGCAAGGCCACCGTGGCCGCCGCGGTGGTGCTGAGTCTCCTCTCCGCCGCCGCCACCCTCGTCCTCCCGCTCCAGGTCCGCGACCTGGTGATGGCTCTCGCGGAGGACAAGCGCCCAGTCGGCCCGCTGCTCATGATGGCGGGCCTCGCGGTGGGCGCGGGGCTGGCGTCGGCGCTCTCCTCCTACCTGCTCGCCCGTGCCGGTGAGGGCCTGGTCTCCGAGGCCCGGTTCCGCATCGCCTCGCACATCCTGACCCTGCCGCTGCGCAGGGTGCGCCGCGAAGGGGCCGGCAACCTGGTCGCCCGCGCCAACTCCGACAGCACGCAACTGCGTTCCGTGGTGGACGTCGGTGTGGCGCAGATACCGTCGTCGCTCTTCCTGGCGGTGGGCACCCTGATCGCCATGGGCGTGCTGGACTGGGTCCTGCTGCTCGTCGTGCTCGCGACCTTCTCGGTCGCCGGTGCCGGCATCTTCCTGTGCGTACGGTCGATCCGCAGCGGTGT
This sequence comes from Streptomyces sp. NPDC096048, assembly GCF_044763415.1. Lineage (NCBI taxonomy): Bacteria > Bacillati > Actinomycetota > Actinomycetes > Kitasatosporales > Streptomycetaceae > Streptomyces > Streptomyces sp. NPDC096048. The sequence goes on along the minus strand of NZ_JBIWGG010000004.1, from coordinate 188,874 downwards.
GGAACGCCAGCAGAACGCCATCGGGACCATGTCGCAGCAGATGACGGCGGCCGTGCTGTCCCTGCCCACCGTCAAGGCGTTCCTCGCCGAACGCCAGGTGGCGTGCACGTTGGGCCGCAGCGTCGAGGACGCGCGCAGGGCCGCCGTATCGGTCGCGCGGGTGACCGCCCTGGTCGGACCCACGATGCAGTTCGGCCAGCAGCTCTCGATCATCGCGGTGATGGTCATCAGCGGTGCCCGGCTCGCCTCCGGGGACCTGGGCATCGGCGAGTTCGCCGCCTTCATCGTCTATCTGCTGCAACTCGTCGCGCCCTTGACCATGCTCGTCTCGGGTGTGGCGCGGATGCAGAGCGGCCTGGCCGCGCGCGGACGGCTCAACAGCGTGCTCACCGCGGCCCCCGAGAGCTCCGGGGCCACCTGCCCGGTCGAGCCGTCACCGACCGCGCCCGCGGTGGAGTTCGACGCGGTCACCTACACGGACGGCGGACGCACCATCATCCACGAGGCGGACTTCGCGGCCCCCGCACGGGGGCTCACCGCCATCGTCGGGCCGTCCGGGGCGGGCAAGACGACGCTGCTCGCACTCACCGAGCGCTTCCTCCTGCCGGAATCGGGCCGTATCTCCGTCTGCGGGCGCCCGGTCGAGGAGTGGCCCCTGCACCAGCTGCGCGGCGAGATCAGTTACGTCGACCAGAGCTTCACCCTGGTGGAGGGCACGGTGCGGCAGAACCTCCAGCTCGGGCGGGACGACCAGGAGGTCCCGGACGCGGAGCTGTGGCGGGCGCTGGAGGCGCTGGCACTGCGCGGCGCCGTGGAGGCGCTGCCGGACGGCCTGGACACCGAGCTGGGCCGGGACGAGGACCTGTCGGGAGGCCAGCGGCAGCGGCTCGCGGCCGCCCGCGTCCTGCTGCGGGACGCGCGCATCGTCATCTTCGACGAACCGACCTCGCAGCTCGACAGCGAGAACGAGGAGAGGCTGCGGGCCCTGATGCGCACGCTCGCGGCCGAGCGCGCCGTGATCGTGGTCGCGCACCGCATCTCCACGGTGCAGGACGCCGACCTGATCGTCGTCGTGGACGAGGGCCACATCGTCGACCGGGGTACGCACGAGGAACTGCTGACCCGCTCCACCCTCTACCAGGAACTGGTGCACGGACAGTCGCTGCGCGGCCCGGCGCGGCGCGGGGCCGGCACCGGCCCGACCGCTCCCGCCGCCACCCCGTCCGGCGGGCCGGCCCCGTCCGCCCCGGTGGCCGGGGCGGTGGCCCGGTGACCGGCGCGGCGAACACCGTCGAACCGGTCGGGGCACGCCGCCTGCTGGTGATCGGGACGGGCTCGGTGACCGCCGCCCATCTCCCGTTCTGGGCGAGCTGGCTGAAGGCCGGCCACCCCGGGACGGAGGTCCGGTACGTGCTGACCGGGGCGGCCACCAGGTTCGTCACCCGGGAGGCGCTGTCCGCCATCGGCGGCTGCGACGTACTGACCGACCGCTGGCCCGACGAGCCGGAGCCCAGGGCCCGGCACGTCGACCTCGCCCAGTGGCCCGACGCGGTCGTCGTGCTGCCGGCGACGCTGAACTACCTGGCGAGACTGGCCACCGGACTGGGCGACTCGCCCTCCGTCCTCGCACTCCAGTGCACGCGGGCCGCGATCGCGCTGGCACCCGCGCTGCCACCCGGTGGCGCGGAGAGCGTGGCGTACGCGGAACACACCGCCCGGCTCCGCGCGCGCCGCAACGTGGTCGTCGTACCACCGCATCCCGGCCGCAGTACGACCAGCGGGAAGCGCGAGGCGTGGGCGCCCGCGTCCTTCCCCGAAGTGCTGGCCGCGGCCGACGGGTTGCGGGCGGAACTGGAGGCACCCGACCTCGGCGGCCACCCCGGGCCGGAGCAGGAACACGCACCCGTCTGACACCTCACGGAGACAACCATGACCACCGAAACACCCCGGCAGGCCCGGCAGCGGCCGCACTCCGACGACAGCAGCGCCAGCAGCGCCTACGGGGAGTCGCTGGCGGACATCTACGACTCGCTCTACCCCGCCTCGGGACCCGCCGTCGACTCCATGGTCGCCTTCCTCCAGGAGCTGCGCCCCGCCCCCGCCTCGCTGCTCGAACTGGGCGTCGGCACCGGCCGGCTGGCGATCCCGCTGGCCGCACACGGCTACCGGGTGCACGGCGTGGACGCGTCCCCCGCGATGCTGGCGAAGCTCCACGAGAACGACCCGACGGGCGACGTCACCACCTCGGTGGGCGACTTCAGCGCGCTGGCCGTCGAGGAGCGGTACGACCTCGTCCTCACCGCGCTCAACACCTTCTTCATGCTGCCCACCCAGGAGCAGCAGATCAGCTGCCTGCGCGGCATCCACGACGCGCTCGCGGACGGTGGGGCGGCGGTCTTCGAGACGTACAACCCGCAGATCTACCACCGCCTCACCGAGGCGACGACCAGGGTCGGGCACCTGGCTCCGGACGCGCTGCTGCTCGACACGATCCAGGTGAACCAGTCGCTCCAGTCCGTACTGGTCGTCCACACGGTCATGGGATCCGGCCGGCTGCGGAAGGTGCCGGAGGTCAGCCGGTACGCCTGGCCCGCCGAGTTCGACGTGATGGCCCGGCTCGCCGGACTGCGGGTGACCGGCCGCTGGGCCGACTGGGACCGCAGCCCCGTCACGGATCAGTCGGAGAAGCACGTCTATGTGGTGGAGCGCCAAAGCGTCTGACCAACTTGACGGACTGTTGTGTTAACGCAATACTCCAGTCAGTTAACACATTGCATCGGGAGGTGTGTGACATGGCCGTGCCGGCGCTGGAGGTCGATGGCGTACGGAAGAGTTACGGCAGACGCCGGGCCGTGGACGACATGACCTTCGACATCCGCGCCGGTGAGTTGTTCGGCTTCGTGGGCAGCAACGGGGCCGGCAAGACCACCACGATGCGGATCGTCCTCGGAGTCCTCACGCCCGACGCGGGCGAGGTCCGGTGGCTCGGCCGACCGGTCGGCTTCGCCGACCGCAGGCGGTTCGGTTACATGCCCGAGGAGCGCGGACTCTATCCGCGGATGAGAGTCGCCGAACAACTGCGATACCTGGGCGAGCTGCACGGCCTGTCGTCGGCCGCCGCGCGGACTGCCGCGAGCCGGTGGATCGAGCGGCTGGAACTCTCCCCGTACGCCTCGGAGGAGGTCCAGAACCTCAGCCTCGGCAACCAGCAGCGAGTCCAGCTGGCCGCGGCGCTGGTCCACGGGCCGAAGGCGCTGGTGCTCGACGAACCGTTCTCCGGCCTCGATCCGGTGGCGGTGGACGTCATGCGCGACGTGCTCGCGGAGCGGGCGGCCGACGGGGTGCCCGTCATGTTCTCCAGTCATCAGCTGTCGCTCGTCGAGCGCGTCTGCGACCGGGTGGGCATCGTCGGCGGCGGGCGGCTCATCGCCTGCGGCACGGTCCGGGAGCTGAGCGAGAACGCCGACCGCCGGCTGCTGGTCGACGCCCCGCAGGCGGGCGAGAACTGGACCGAAGGGCTGGCGGGCGTGGAGGTCGTGAGCCGCGAGGGCACCCGTACGTGGCTCCGCCTGGCGAAGGGCGCGGACGACCAGCGGGTGCTGCACGCCGCACTGGCCACCGGGCCGGTCTCCGCCTTCGTGTCCGAACACCCGCCGCTGACCGAGCTGTACCGCGACCTGGTCACCACAACGGGCGAGCCCGAGGAGGACTCCGAGGAGACGGCCGGCGCGGGCCCGAAGGCGGCCGTCGGACGAGCGCCGGACAACCGGGCCGGAGGCGGGGAGCGATGAGCACGGTGGTACGAGCACCGGGCGGAGCGGGCGGCCAGGACGCACCGGACGGCCAGGACGCACCGGACGGAGAACGGGCCGGGACTCCGGACCGGCACACCGAGGGCCCGCGGCCCGGCCCCGGCGCGCTGTCGGCCCGCCGAGCGGTCGGCCTGGTCGCCCGGCGGGAGATCAGCAGCAGGATGCGGACGAAGTCCTTCGTCCTGAGCACCCTGGGCCTGTTGCTCGGACTCGGCGTCTACGCCCTGATCATCAGCGTCTCCGAGGACGGCCCGGCCAGGGTCGGCGTCGAGCGGGAGGCCTCGGCACTGCGCCCGGCGCTCGCCGCGGTGGCCGAGAAGACGGGCGACTTCGAATTCGTCACCGTCGACGGCGACCGCACCGACCGGATCCTGCGCGACGGGGAACTCTCCGCCGTGCTCGGCGGCGCCGACGGGCAGCTCACGCTCTCCGTGGAGCACGAGGCGGACGAGGACCTGCTCGCCGTGGTGCGGGCCGCGGCCGCCGAGGAGCGCACCTCCAGGGAACTGGAACGCGCGGGCGTGGATCCCGCCGAGTTCAGGGAACGCGTGGCATCGTCCACCGTGCGGGTCGCCGCGCTGGAGCCCTCGGAGAACAGCGCCGCCGAGCAGTTCGCGCTGATCCTCGCCTCCACCGGCCTGCTGTACTTCTTCTTCGTCTTCTACGGGATCGTGCTGGCGCAGGGCGTGGTGGAGGAGAAGACCAGCCGTGTCGTGGAGTTGCTCCTGTCCACCATCCGCCCCTGGCAACTCCTCGCCGGGAAACTGATCGGCGTGGCCGTGGCCGGCCTGACCCAGCTCGTGCTGCTCGGCGGCGCGGCGGTGGCGCTCGCCCAGGGGACCGGGGCCGTCACCCTGCCGTCCGCCGTGGGCGGGACGCTGGTGACGCTGGGCGTCTGGTTCCTCCTCGGCTTCTTCCTCTTCGCCGCCATGCTGGCCGCGGCGGCCGCGCGGGTCTCGCGGCAGGAGGACCTCCAGGGCGTGCTCCAACCGGTGATGCTGCTCATCACCACGCCGTTCGTGCTGGGCATAGCCCTGCTGAGCAAGGACGCCCACGACCCGCTGATCGAGTGGCTGTCGCTCGTGCCGCCGCTCAGCCCGATCCTGATGCCGGCCCGCATACTGCTCGGCACCGCTCCCGTCTGGCAGATCGCCCTCTCCCTGGTGCTGGCGGTCGCCGCCCTGGCCGGGATGACCCGGGTCGCCGGCCGTATGTACGCCAACAGCGTGCTGCGCGGCGGCTCCAGAGTTCCGCTCGCCGAGGCACTGCGGCTGCGCTAGGAACCCGGACCTCCCGTCCATCGTCAGCCTTCATCCGCCCCTGTCCCTGTCCCCGTCTCCGCCCCCGCCCCCGTCCCTGTCCTTGTCCCCGTCCCCGTCCCCGTCCGAGCCTTCACCCGTCCCCACCCCCTGTCCGCAACACCAGCACCTGGCCCGCCGGGCCGCCCTACGAACGAGGAGTCCCTCATGAGCACCGCCCTCTGGATCGCCATCGGCATCGCCCTTCTGGTCGCCGTGATCGCGGGGATCAGGAAGAGCCGGGGCTGACCCGCCCGGTCCGCTCACGACACGGAAGGGGCTGTGCCGCCGAGTTCGAACCACTCGGCGGCACAGCCCCTTCGAGCCGTCAGAAGACGAGTTCGCCGGTGGTGCCCAGGCGCAGCGGTGCCACCGCCGCCTCGTCGGCCACGACCACACCCGTGAAACCCTCGGGCCGGAAGAACCGGCGAGCCGCCTCGACGACCGCGTCGTACGGCACGTCCGCCAGCAGCGGCCCCCAGTGGTGCAGCCAGTCGGAACCGACTCCGACGTGCAGCAGGTTCGCCAGGCCGGACGCCAGCGCGCCCGGTGACGACATCGCGGTCGCCGTGGAGCCGGCCGCGTAACTCCGGGCGGCGTCGACCTCCCGTGTCGACGGCGGTTCGGCCGCCATGCGTTCCAGCTCCGCCTTGATCACCGCGAGGGCCGGCACCGTGTGCTCGGCGGCGGTGTCGGCCTCGACCATCAGCGTCGAGGCGCCCGGCACCGACTCCACGCCCGACCCGAGCTGGTAGGCGTACCCCTTCTCCTCCCGCAGGCGCGTGACCAGCCGGGAGGCGAAGGACCCGCCGAAGACCAACTGAGCCAGATGCAGGGCCGGGTAACCCGGATCCGTGCGGGGCAGCGCGGGGGCGGCCAGCCGGATCACGCTCTGGACGGCGCCCGGTCGCTCCACCCCGAGCAGCGGTCCGCCGGGAAACCACGACGGCGTCTCGGGCGCCTCGCCCGCCGACCCGGCCTCCCACGACCCGAACGCGTCCGCCACCGCGGCGACGGCTTCCTCCGGCCGCACGTCTCCGACGAGCACGAGCACCGCGCCCCGGGCGCCCAGGTGCCGCGCGTGCGACCCGGCCAGGTCGTCCGGTGTGCAGGCGGCGGCCTGTTCGGGCGTCGGCTGCCGACGGGCGGAGGCCTCGTCGCCGTACCGCCTGCGGAGCAGCGCGTGCTGTGCGAGGGCCGCCGGCTGGTGGGCGGCCAGCCGTACCCGGCGGGCCAGCGCCTCACGCTCCGGAAGGACGACGTCCTGAGTCAACCGCGGTTCGCGGACGGTCTCGGCCAGCAGGGCGAGTACGGCGGGCAGGGCGTCGGCCATGGCGTGCCCCGCGACCGTGAGCTTGTGTGCGTCCGCGGCGGCGTTCAGCAAGGCGCCGTGCGCGGCGAGTGCCGCGTCGTAGCCGTCCGCGTCCCGGTGCGCGGTGCCTCGCAGCAGGACGGCGGCCAGCAGTTGGCACCGCGTCACCTCGCCGGGTTCCGTCGCGGCGTACGGGACGGTGAGCCTGATCTCGACGAGGGGAACGACGGGGGCCGAACAGACCACCACCCGCAGCCCGTTGCCGAGGAAGACGTCGGCGTCGGGCAGCGGCAGCCGCTCGTCCGCCGTGTGGCGAAGGGGACTGTCCGGACTGTTCACCGCGCCCCCGGTCATGCCGCAGCCTTCTCCCGCGCGACACGCGCGGTGCCTCGCGGCGCGGCCCCAGCGGGCACGAAGCGCACCACCGCCCGGTGCGAGGAGGCGAGCCGGACGGCGGCGCGGCTCACCTGTTCGCCGGTCACCCCGGTCCGCACCAGCTCCGGCAACGCGTGTGTCAACTCCGCCTCGCCGAACAGCGCTTCGCGCAGTCCGAGCAACTGGGCCCGGGTGCCCGGGTCGCCGAGCTCGCGCAGCGCCCCGGCGGCCCAGCGGGCGGTCGTGGCACGCAGCAGACCGGCGTCGACCTCGTCCCCGGCCAGCGCCTCCAGCGTGCCGTCCAGCGAGGCCAGGACGTCCTCCGCGCCGTGCTCGTTCTCGTGCACCGCGAACAGGGTCAGCAGATCGGGCCCCGTCGTGTCCAGCGGCAGCCCGAACAGACCGCAGCCCACCGAGAGGCTCGACACCTCCGCCGCGGCGGCCGGCCCGCGACGCAGCAGGGCCTGCCTGCCCTGCCCGAGCAGGGCGGCCAGGACCAGGTGGGCGAGGTAATCGGCGCGCTCGGTCACCGGGTCCGGCATCCGGTAGCCCACCGCCACGGCGTGCGGACCGGCGTGCGGGTCGGTGACCGTCAGCAGCCGCTCCCGGTCCGGCAACGGCTCGTGCGCGTCGGGCGCGGCCACCGAGGGACGCGCCGGCAGCGGCTCGAAGTGCCCGCGTACGAGACGCTCCGCCGCCGCCGGGTCGAACGCGCCGGTCAATGTCAGTACGGCATTTCCGGGACCGTAGTGGTCGGCGAAGAACCGCTCGCACAGCGGGACGTCGAAGGCCGCCAGGTCGGCGGTTTCGCCGTACCCGTCCCTGGTGTTCTCCGCGCGGGAGTGCAGCACCCGCGGCAGCACCCAGGGGAATGCGCCGTACGGACGATTGCGGACCATGAGGCGTATCTCCTCGTCGATCACCGCGGTCTGCGTGCGCAGGGTCCGCGCGGAAATACGGGGTGAGCGCATTCGGTCCGCTTCGAGCGCGAGCAGCATTTCCAGTGCGGAGGCCGGGGCGGCGGCGTAGTAGACCGTCACGTCCTGGCGGGTCCTGGCGTCACCGAATCCGCCGGCGCGCTGCACCCGGGGCAGGTATCCCTCGGGTGCGGAATCGCGGCCGCCTTGGAACACCAGGTGCTCGAAGAGGTGCGCGAGGCCCGTACGCCCCTCGGGTTCGGTCCGGAAACCGACGCCGTAGTGCACCGCGACGCCGACCGAGGCGCCCACGGGATTCGGTGCCAGCAGTACCCGCAGACCATTGTCCAATACCAGGCGGCGCAGCTGAGTTCGGATCATCCGGGCGAGCATAGGTCGGGTCAAGTGCCCACTCAATGCGAGACGTTGACCGATTGCGGCCAGTGTCCGCATGCGGCCAACTCCATTGCCATCGCGGCACCCGCCGGGAAATGGTTCAACCACGGCCGGAGAACGCGATCGCGTAAATCGCCGATCCGGCCGCCATTCGATTCCGCTCACACTCGACGGGAGTCATCATGAACACCCAGTCCCTCATCAGCGGCTACTCCGCCTACGCCGCCGCCGACGAGATCGTTCCGGCGGTCGAGGCCCCGGGCGCCACCATCACCATCACCACCTCGTCGCAGGCGTGCATCTCCGCCGCGTCCGCAGTCTCGGCGGTGTCGATCGACAACACCTTCGACCACTCCTGCTGAACCGCGTGACCCGTTGAGCACAGGGCGGGTGCCCACCGCCGCAATCGGTGGGCACCCGCCCTGTCGCACGATAGCCGGTCGCCGGTTCCCGGCGGTCGGGTCACTCGTCCGCGCCGGCCTCGGCGTCCTCGACGCCGGTGTCGGACAACCCCAGGATGATGGAGGGCAGCGCCGATGACGTCAGCATCAGCGTGGTCAGCAGCCCGGGCATCCGCTCGATCATCCCGGGCTCGTTCTGGAAGACGACCATGAGCAGGACGACGGCCATACCGCAGGCGATCGCGCACTGGTATCCGATGAAGGAGACCCGGTCGCGCAGCCCGCGTTCGCGTTCGTCCAGTCCCGCCACCGGCCGCTCGGCCACGCCGCGGGTCATCGAACGCAGTACGCCCCACAGCAGCAGCCAGAGAACGAAGCCCACGAGCCACCACGAGTCGGAGAACGCGTTGCCGTCCGAGACGAGTGACAGCACCACCATGGCGACGCTCAGCGCGCACAGCGAGAGCGACACGGGGCGCATGGGGCTGCGGACCGGGCCCGCCGTCACGTCAGAACCTTCCCGGCTCACGAGCGTTCCTCCTTCTTGTACACCTGGGCGGAGAGCGGGACGAAGGGCTTACGACTGAAGATCGCCTCGACCGGAAGTTCGAACACGTCGCTGAAGCGGAACGCCAGATCGAGACTCGGGAAGTAGTCGCCCCGCTCGATGGCACCGATGGTCTGCGGATGCACTTCCACCAGTTCCGCCAGCGCGACCCTGCTGAGACCGCGCTCCGCGCGCAGCACTCTCAGCTGGTTGTAGATCGGCATTCCCTCGCGATGACTCACTGGGCTCATGCGAGAAATGTAGTAGTAACACAACAGGTCGTCAAGAAACCGCTACAGAAGGGTGTGCTTACCTGTGACCGTCGTGCTCCCGAGCATGCTCGTGCCGAACATGCCCGACACCCCGGACGCCCTGCGGCCCTACGCCGAACTGGTGCGGGACACCGGCGCGCGCCGGTTGTGGACGGGCCAGTCGCTCAAGGTCGAGACCCACCAGGCGTTCGCCCATCTCGCGGGCGCCGGGATACGCGTCCCCGTCGGCACCGGCGTCACCCTGATGCCGCTGCGCCATCCGTACGAGGCCGCCCTCCAGGCCCGCTCCCTGGCCCTGATGACCGGCCGGACGGTGGTGGCCGGATACGGCGTCGGCGCACCGGCCTTCGTACGCAGCCTCAACGGACGCCCCTACGCCAGCCCGCGCACGATGGCCGCCGACTACCTGCGCACGGTCCGCTCCCTGCTCGACGGGGAGATCGTCGACCACGCGGGCGACTACCACGCGCTGCGTGGACGGCTGATCCCCATGGACCACCCCGGGGTGGAAGTCGGCGTGGGCGTGCTGCGCCCCAACATGGCCCGCACCGCGGGCGGCGTCGCGGACGTCGCGATCACCTGGATGACCCCGCCCGGATACGTCGCCGACACCCTGCTGCCCGCCCTGGAGGAAGGGGCCAAGGACAGGGACGCCCGCTGCCGTGTCGCGACCGTCGTCCATGTCGCGGTGGAGCGCGGCGGACGGGACCCGTACGTCCTCGCGCACACGGCCGCCGCCGGGCACCTGGCCGCCGACCACTACACGGACATGCTGCGCCGGGCCGGTGTACCGGCCGATCCCTCCGACCCGAGGGCCGGTGCCGTCTCCCTGGTGGACAGCGGCACCTACGTGTTCGGCTCGGCGGACCACATCGCCGCCCGGCTCGACGAGTACCGGGACGCCGGGGTGGACGAGGTGGTCCTCAACTGCGGCGGGGTGCTCTTCACCGAGGGCCGGGACGCGGCGTTCCACGACGTCGCGGAGATCATCGAGGCGGTCCGGCGGCGGCACGGTGGCTGAGCCGTCCACCGCTTCGGAGGCCGAGCCCGTGACCGTGCGCGAGTACGGCACCCGCTATCTGCGGATCACCGTGCGGTACCACGGGGACGCGGGCTTCAGCTGGCTGCGCACCCCCGGGCCGGCCCACACCCGCCCGCAGCGGCTTCCCCCCGTGGCGGTCGGCGCGGCACTGCGGCGGGTGGACGCCGCCGCCGGTGACGCGGCGCAGGACGGGCGCGGTGCACGGCTCGCCCTGGGGGAGCGGGCCGCCGGCCCGGCGCCGGACCGTGCCGCGCGGCCGGGCGTGCTCTACCGCCCGCCGGGCGCGGTCTCGGTGGCCCGGCTGCTGCCCTCCGGCGACGACACCGCCTTCCGGTTGTCGGTGGGCGCGCTGGCGGACGCGGGCAGGACACTGCGCCGACTGCACCGGGAACCGTGGGAGTTCCCGGAGCGGCCGCCGCATCCCGGCCTGCGGCGGCTCCGCGCCTGGCTCGCGGGCGAGGAGGCCGGCTCCGAGGCGGCCCGGTTGCGCGCGCTGGCCCGCACCCGGCTCGGCGCCTCGCTGTGGGCGCGGCTGACGGACTGGTCCGAGGCCGCGAACGAGCCGCCCGGCGGGGGAGCGGCGGTCCTGCTGCACGGCGCGCCCAGCACCGGCTGGCTGGTGCCCTCCCCGGCCGGCGGCCACGCCGCCCTGCTCACCGGCGAGGAGGTCACCGGCGGCGACCCGGCCCTCGATCTCGGCTGGATCCTCGGGGAACTGCACGAACTGCGCGCCGCCGCCGCACGGGGCCTCGGCGCCGCCGGACAGGGCCCGCCGGTCGACTACCCGGCCGCGGCCCGGGCCCTGCTCTCCGGGTACACCGACGGTGCCGGTGCGCGCGCCCTCCCGCCCGGCACCGCACGCGCGGCCACCCTCCGGCTGGCCGTCCACATGCGGGACTTCGCCTCGTTCGTCGGCTGGCACGAGGACCTGCGCCGTTACTGCGACCTGCTGGCGGAGACGCTCACCGAGGACGGCGCCCCCGCCCTGCGGTGGGACGTCAGCCGCTCGTGACGACCGTCGTCGTCACCGTCACCGCGATGATCGCCGTCAGCGCGTCCTCCGCGGCCTTCACGACGTGGCGCACCGCCGCCGCGGACCACCGGCCCCGCGAGACCGACTCCATGGCCGCCTCGACCCGGCGCGCGTCGGCGTCGGGGAAGGCGAGACGGTGCAGCTTCGCTCCGTGCAGGAGGGCGACCAGGCTCGCCGTACGCTCGTCCGGCGCCGCGCCCGACAGGACGACCGCGTCGAGGCGCTGCCGCACCGCCGCCTCCACCGAACCGTCGGCCTCCGGATAGCGGCGTACGGGGAAGAGGCCGAGCACCTTCTTCTTCTCCTCCCGGACCAGCCCCTTCTCGATCAGGCCCGTGTTCGCCCCGGACACGGCGTCGGTCTTGAGCCGGTTGATCCAGTCCTTGGTGCTGCCCGGCCGGTCCCTGCCGGCGACGGCCTCCAGCGCGGCGTCCAGGGCGGGCTCGCCCAGGGGCGTGGCATCGACGACGGTGACCTTGTCGTCCGTCACGTCGATCCGGCCGGCCAGCGCGAGTTCCACCAGCGAGGCCGCCGCGATCGCCGGGGCCACCTTCGCCGACTCCTTGGCGGTGCCGGACTCGTCGTCCAGGGAGATGAGCAGAAGCTGCTCGCCCAGGGTGGTGGGGGTTTCCGTGGGGGCTTCCATGTGTCCGTTCCTCCGGTGTCCGGGTGGGGCCGGGCGTCGGCGGCGAGGATCCTCGCCTCCGTTTCCTGGGACGCCCCTACCCGTACTTCCGTTCCCGCACCACCCCACTTCGCCGACGGGGCGCGGTCGTGTGCTCGGTGGACCTGCTCGGCTGGGTGAACGCACGCGGAGCGCGTCGAGCGGGTCAGCGCCCCCGCAGGGCGTCAAGTGCCTGGAGCGCCACGTGCAGTTCGGTGCGCTGCTCGCCGGATTCCAGGTCGCGGCCGATCAACCGTTCGATCGTACGGAGTCGTTGGTAGACGGTCTCCCGGGACACACCGGCGGAGCGGGCGGCGACGGTCTTGTTGCCGGCGGCCTCCAGGTATCCGCGCAGGGTCGCCAGGAGGTCGGTGCCGTGGCGGGCGTCGTGGTCGAGGAGCCGGCCCAACTGCCGCTCCGCGTACTCCTGGACCCGGGTGTCGTCGCGGAGCGCGAACAGCAGGCGGCGCAGACCGATGTCGGACCGCTCGTGGAAGGAGCGGTCCGGGGGGAGCGGCTGTCCCGGCCCGGTCGCCTCGGCCACCCGGGCCGCCTCGCGGAACGAGCGGGCGACGTCGGCGAGGTCCGCGGCCGGGGAGCCGGCGCTCACGGTCGTGCCCGGGGCCGGGCCCAGCGCGGCGCGGCTCAGCCGCTCGACGGCCTGCCGCCAGGGCCGGGACGGCCGCAGCGCCAGGAGCACGCCGAGGCGGGTGGGGCCGAGGAGGCCGACGAGCGCCGGGGTCCCCCAGGCGCTGAGTTCCTCGGCGAGGCGGACCTCGGTCCTGGCGGTGTCCTCTTCCGCCGGGACGTCCACGAGTACGGCGACGAAGCGGGCGTCCTGCGTGGGCAGCCCCAGCGCCGCGACCCGGGCGCACGCGTCCGCGGGGGAGCGGTGGCGCTGCTCGGCCAGGTCGCGCAGGGCGTTGCGGTGCGCGGTGCGTTCCCAGGGCGTGGGGTGGGTGAGACGGGCGATGGTGAGGGCCATGGCGGTCCTCTCCAGCACGGTGACGTCCTCGGGGCCGAAGGCCGGGGACGCGGCCGAGTCGGACGGGCCGGGGAGCATGGCCACCCGCCCCCAGCACTCGCCCTGGTACTCCACCGGAGCCACGAGCCAGCCCTCGGGGCCGCCGAGGCCGGTGCGGTCGGCGGGCGGGACGGCCCGGGAACGCCGTTCCCAGTCGGTGAGCGCGGCCTCCGTCGTGCTGCCGGAGGGTTCGCAGACCATCGCCCGGTGGACGAGGTTCTCCAGCACGACCGTGTGCCCGCTCATCTCCGCCGCGGCGCGCAGCACGTCCTCGGGGCCCGCGCCGCGCAGGGTGAGGGCGGTGAACGCCTCGTGGACGCGCTGGGTCCGGCGCATCGCGTCCGCCTGGCTGCCGAGGATCAGCGTGTGGACGACCTGGGTCACCTCCAGGAAGTTGACGTCCTCGGCGAGGGTGACGAGGGGCAGGCCGCGGGCCCGGCAGGCGTGGACCAGGGCGTCGGGCGGCCGGTGGTAGCGGCGGACGAGTTCGATGACGAGGGCCGCGGCACCGACGGCGGCCAGTTCGTCCACGTAGCGGCGTACCCCGGCGGGGTCGTCGGGCAGTGGCATGCCGGTGGTGAGGACGAGTTCGCCGCCCTTGAGGAAGGAGGCCGGGTCCGTCAGTTCGGTGATGTGCACCCAGCGGACCGGGCGGTCGATGTGGTCCAGGCCGGTGACCACCCGCGGGTCTCCGTCGGCCAGGACCGGCAGCGCCAGCACGTCGGCCACGGTGAGCGGACGGCCTGCCGGTACCGGGGCTCTGCGCTGGTTCTCGCTCACGGTGCCTCCCTGCACCCGCCACTCTGACAATCCGTGCTGACCTGCGCAAGGGCGCCCTTGAGGCGCCCGTGGCGCGGGTGCGGGACGCGGTGGGACCGCAAGGGTTGACACAACGTCCGGATACCGCGCTCCGGCCGGACAGATCACGCGTTGTCCGGCCGCGGACCGCGGGCATGCTCGGGGCACCGCGGTACGACCGACGACCGAGCCGGGAGACGAGCATGACCGCACTGTCGCCGCACCTTCGCCAGGCCACGCCCGTGGTGGCCGTCCGGGGCGAGGGCGTCCACATCCATGGTGAGGACGGCCGCCGCTATCTGGACTTCACCGCCGGCATCGGCGTCACCAGCACCGGGCACTGCCACCCCAGGGTCGTGGCCGCCGCCCAGGAGCAGGTGGGCACGCTGATCCACGGTCAGTACACGACCGTCACGCACCCGCCGCTGCGGCGCCTCGTCGACAAGCTGGGAGAGGTGCTGCCGGCGGGGTTGGACAGCCTGTTCTTCACCAATTCCGGCAGCGAGGCGGTGGAGGCGGCGCTGCGACTGGCCCGGCAGGCCACCGGCCGCCCCAACGTCCTGGTCTGCCACGGCGGTTTCCACGGCCGGACGGTGGCCGCCGCCTCCATGACCACCTCCGGCACCCGCTTCCGGTCCGGCTTCTCACCCCTGATGAGCGGCGTGGTCGTCACCCCGTTCCCGACGGCCTACCGCTACGGCTGGGACGAGGAGACCGCCACCCGCTTCGCCCTCCGGGAGCTCGACTACACCCTCCAGACCATCTCCTCGCCCGCCGACACCGCCGCCGTCGTCGTCGAGCCGGTACTCGGCGAGGGCGGGTACGTCCCCGCGACCCGCGCCTTCTTGGAGGGCCTGCGGGAACGCGCGGACCGGCACGGCTTCCTGCTGATCCTGGACGAGGTGCAGACCGGCGTGGGCCGCACCGGCCGGTTCTGGGGCCACGAGCACTTCGGCACCACCCCCGACATCCTGGTCACCGCCAAAGGGCTGGCCAGTGGGTTCCCACTGTCCGGCATCGCCGCCTCCGAGGAGCTGATGCGCAAGGCGTGGCCGGGCTCGCAGGGCGGCACGTACGGCGCCAACGCGGTGGCGTGCGCGGCGGCCTGCGCCACCCTCGATGTCGTACGCGACGAGAAGCTCGTCGAGAACGCCGAGGCGATGGGGGCGCGGCTGCGCCAGGGGCTGGAGGCGGTGGCGGCCCGGACCCCGGCCATCGGGGACGTACGCGGGCTGGGGCTGATGCTGGGCAGCGAGTTCGTCACCGAGGACGGCGACCCGGACCCCGAGACCGCCGGCCGGGTCCAGCGAGCCGCCGTGGACGAGGGCCTGCTGTTGCTGCTCTGCGGGGCCTGGAACCAGGTGGTCCGGATGATTCCGGCGCTGGTGATCGGCGAGCCGGACGTCGACGAGGGACTCCGGGCGTGGACGGCCGCCGTCGAGGCGGGCACGTCGTCGGCGGCGGACCGGTGAACACGGCGAGGAGGGACCTGATGACCGGCACACCGACCCGGCTGTTCATCGGCGGGGCCTGGACGGACGCCGCCGACGGCGCCGTCATGCCCGTGGACGACCCCGCGACCGGCGAGATCCTCTGCCAGGTCGCCGACGCGGGCCCCAAGGACGCCCGGCTGGCCCAGGACGCGGCGCTCCAGGCGCAGGAGGAGTGGGCCCGTACGGCACCTCGGGCGCGCGGCGAGATCCTGCGCCGCGCGTACGAGATCATCCTCGGCCGCACGGACGAGCTGGCCCACCTGATGACGTCCGAGATGGGCAAGCCGCTGGCGGAGGCCAGGGGAGAGGTGGCCTACGCGGCCGAGTTCTTCCGCTGGTTCTCCGAGGAGGCCGTCCGTATCGAAGGCGGTCACGGCATCCTCCCCGACGGGCGCCACCGCATGCTGCTCTCCCGGCGCCCGGTCGGGCCCTGTCTGCTGATCACGCCGTGGAACTTCCCGCTGGCCATGGGCACCCGCAAGATCGGCCCGGCGATCGCGGCCGGCTGCACGATGGTGCTCAAGCCCGCCCCGCAGACCCCGCTCTCCAGCCTGGCCCTCGCCGCGATCCTCAAGGAGGCGGGACTGCCGGACGGCGTGCTGAACGTCGTCACCACCTCCCGGGCGGGGGAGGTGTGCGAACCGCTCCTGCGCGGCGGACGGATCCGCAAGCTGTCCTTCACCGGCTCCACGCAGGTCGGCCGACTCCTGCTCGCCCAGTGCGCCGACACGGTCGTGCGCGCCTCGATGGAGCTGGGCGGCAACGCGCCGTTCATCGTCCTCGACGACGCCGACCTGGACGTGGCCGTGGACGGCGCGATGATCGCCAAGATGCGCAACATGGGCGAGGCGTGCACCGCCGCGAACCGCTTCTTCGTCCACCGCTCGGTGGCCGAGGAGTTCGCGCGGCGCCTCGCCCTGCGGATGGAGGCGCTGGTCGTGGGCCCCGGCACCCGGGACGGCGTGGACGTCGGTCCGCTCATCGACACCGCCGGGCGGGCCAAGGTCGAGGACCTGGTCTCCGACGCGGTGGAGCGCGGCGCGCGGGTCCTCTGCGGCGGCCGTACGCCCGAGGGCCCCGGCTGCTTCTACCCGCCCACGGTGCTCACCGACGTCAGTCCGGACAGCCGCCTCATGGGTACGGAGATCTTCG
This sequence comes from Streptomyces sp. NPDC096048, assembly GCF_044763415.1. Classification (NCBI taxonomy): domain Bacteria; kingdom Bacillati; phylum Actinomycetota; class Actinomycetes; order Kitasatosporales; family Streptomycetaceae; genus Streptomyces; species Streptomyces sp. NPDC096048. The sequence goes on along the minus strand of NZ_JBIWGG010000004.1, from coordinate 172,338 downwards.
GCCCCGTCGCGGCGATCCTCACCTTCGACGACGAGGACGAGGTGGTGCGCCGCGCCAACGACACCCCCTGGGGGCTCGTCGGCTACGTCTTCACCGAGGGGCTCGACCGCGCGCTGCGCGTCAGCGAACGCCTGGAGGTCGGCATGGTCGGCCTCAACACCGGGCTCGTCTCCAACCCGGCCGCGCCCTTCGGCGGCGTCAAGCAGTCCGGGCTCGGCCGGGAGGGCGGCACGGTGGGGATCGAGGAGTTCCTGGAGTACCAGTACGTCGCGATGCCGGCCCGGTGACCACCCACGCTTTGCATGGCCATGCGTTGTCATGCATACTCTTCCTATGTCCAAGGTCCTCACCTCCCTTCCCACCGGCGAGCGCGTCGGTATCGCCTTCTCGGGCGGCCTCGACACCTCGGTCGCGGTCGCGTGGATGCGTGACAAGGGCGCCGTCCCCTGCACGTACACCGCCGACATCGGCCAGTACGACGAGCCCGACATCGCCTCGGTGCCCGACCGTGCGAAGACCTACGGCGCCGAGATCGCGCGCCTGGTCGACTGCCGCGCGGCGCTGGTCGAGGAGGGCCTGGCCGCGCTCACCTGCGGGGCGTTCCACATTCGCTCGGGCGGGCGTGCGTACTTCAACACCACGCCGCTGGGCCGTGCCGTCACCGGCACGCTCCTCGTCCGGGCGATGCTCGAGGACGACGTCCAGATCTGGGGCGACGGCTCCACGTTCAAGGGCAACGACATCGAGCGGTTCTACCGGTACGGCCTGCTCGCCAACCCGCAGCTCAGGATCTACAAGCCGTGGCTGGACGCGGACTTCGTGACCGAGCTGGGCGGCCGCAAGGAGATGTCGGAGTGGCTCCTCGCCCACGACCTCCCCTACCGTGACTCGACGGAAAAGGCGTACTCCACCGACGCCAACATCTGGGGCGCCACCCACGAGGCCAAGACGCTGGAGCACCTCGACACCGGCGTGGAGACCGTGCAGCCGATCATGGGTGTGCGGTTCTGGGACCCGTCGGTCGAGATCGCCGCCGAGGACGTCACCATCGGCTTCGACCAGGGCCGCCCGGTGACGGTCAACGGCAAGGAGTTCGCCTCCCCGGTCGACCTGGTGATGGAGGCCAACGCCATCGGCGGCCGGCACGGCATGGGCATGTCCGACCAGATCGAGAACCGGATCATCGAGGCCAAGAGCCGCGGCATCTACGAGGCGCCCGGCATGGCCCTGCTGCACGCGGCCTACGAGCGCCTCGTCAACGCCATCCACAACGAGGACACCCTCGCCCAGTACCACACCGAGGGACGGCGGCTCGGCCGGCTCATGTACGAGGGCCGCTGGCTGGACCCGCAGTCGCTGATGATCCGCGAGTCGCTCCAGCGCTGGGTCGGCTCGGCGGTCACCGGTGAGGTCACGCTGCGGCTGCGGCGCGGTGAGGACTACTCGATCCTCGACACCACCGGCCCGGCGTTCAGCTACCACCCGGACAAGCTGTCGATGGAGCGCACCGAGGACTCCGCGTTCGGCCCGGTGGACCGGATCGGCCAGCTCACCATGCGCAACCTCGACATCGCCGACTCCCGCGCCAAGCTGGAGCAGTACGCCGGGCTCGGCCTGATCGGCACCGCCAACCCCGCCATCGGTGCCGCCCAGGCCGCCTCGACCGGGCTGATCGGCGCCATGCCGGAGGGCGGCGCGCAGGCCATCGCCTCCCGCGGCGAGGTCTCCGGCGACGACGAACTGCTGGACCGCGCCGCCATGGAGTTCGGCACGGACTGACCCGTCCCCCCGGGACCCTCTCACCGGCAAGGGCCGGCTCGACGCCTACGGGCGTAGAGCCGGCCCTTCTGTTTCTCGTCCCCGTGCATGACTTGCGGGCACGATGAGGTTCGAACGGCATCCTCTCGCCTCGACAGTGACTAACCACCAGTTCAGCGTGAACGCAAGGAGGCCGCAAGTGACGCAAGCTGCTTACGTGCCAAATCCCGCCCCCACGAGGACCGTTGACAAACAGATGACGCGCTAGAAACCTGATGACGCACTTTCCGCAAAGAATCGACTGTACTGCTCAATTGGCGCGCATGGTCGGTGCTTCCCCTCCCCGCCGACCGGCCGCGCTCCCCGACTCCCCACGGAACAGAGGACCCCCATGAGATGGAGACCCCTCGGCCGACGGCCGCTGACGGGCGCCGTCGTGGCCGGGCTGATGACGGCCGGGCTGCTCCCGCTGTCCTTCGCGCACGCCGCGACGGCCGCCGCCGACGTCAACCTCGCCCTCGGCCGTCCGGCCACGGCGGGCGGCTCGCACGGCGCGTACCCGGCCGGCAACACCACCGACGGCACCCAGGCGTCCTACTGGGAGGGCCCGGCCGGCTCCTTCCCCCAGTGGGTGCAGGTCGACCTCGGCCAGGCCCGCACCGTCGAACGGGTGGTCCTCAAACTGCCCGCAGGCTGGGAGAGCCGCAGCCAGACCCTCTCCCTCCAGGGCAGCACCGACGGCTCCGCCTTCCGCGCGCTCGCCGGCTCGGCCGCACGGGCGTTCAGCCCGGACCGGGCCAACACCGTCGCCGTCGACCTCGCCTCCCCCTCCGACACGCGCTACGTCCGCGTCCACGTCACCGGCAACACCGGCTGGAACGCCGCACAGCTCTCCGAACTGGAGGTCTACGGCGAGGAAGTGGTCACCGAGCCGCCCCCCGCCGGCACCAACCTGGCCCGCGGCAAGCCCGTCGAGGCCACCTCGTCGACGCACTCCTACGTCGCGGCCAACGCCACCGACGACTCCACCTCCACCTACTGGGAAGCGGCCGGCCACCCCGCCGACCTCACCGTGAAGCTCGGTGCCGACGCGGACATCAGCGCCGCGGTCGTCAAGCTCGACCCGGACCCCGTCTGGGCCGCCCGCACCCAGAGCATCCAGGTACTCGGCCGTGAGCAGGGCCGGAGCGACTTCACCTCGCTGCGCGCCCGCGCCGACTACTCCTTCAGTCCGGGCAAGGACAACACGGTGACCATCCCGGTCGCCGGCCGCGTGTCCGACGTACGGCTCAGGTTCTTCTCCAACACCGGCGCGCCCGGCGGCCAGGTCGCCGAGTTCCAGGTCGTCGGCACCGCCGCGCCCGCGCCCGACCTGACCGTCACCGGCCTCGACTGGTCACCCGCGGATCCCTCCGAACGTGACGAGGTCACCGTGCACGCCACGGTCCGCAACGCCGGCACCGCGCGTTCGGCCGCGACGACCGCCGAGGTCTCCGTGGAGGGAACGGCCGCCGGCAGCGCCGAGGTACCCGCCCTCGACCCCGGCGAGTCCGCCGAGGTCGCCGTCTCCACCGGCACCCACGCGGCCGGCAGCTACGCGGTCGCCGCCGCGGTGGACCCGCGTGACACGGTCGCCGAACTGGACGACTCCAACAACAGCCGCTCCGCCACCGACCGGCTCGTCGTCGACCGGGCACCCGGCCCCGACCTGGAGGTGCGCTCCATCACCAGCGACCCGGCCGCCCCGGCCGTGGGCGCGAAGGTCTCCTTCACCGTCGCCGTGCACAACCGCGGCACGAGCGCCGTCGAGGCCGGCTCGGTGACCCGGCTCCAGGCCGGCACCACCACCCTGAACGGCACGACCGGCGCGGTGGCGGCCGGTGCCACGGTGAACGTGCCGATCAGCGGCACCTGGACGGCGACCGGAGGCGGCGTCACCCTCTCCGCCACCGCCGACGCGACCGGCGTCGTCACCGAGACCAACGAGAACAACAACGTGCTCGCCAAGTCCCTGGTCGTCGGACGCGGCGCCGCCGTGCCGTACACCGAGTACGAGGCGGAGGACGGCCGTCACAACGGAACCCTGCTCACCACCGACGCCAAACGCACCTTCGGCCACACCAACTTCGGCACCGAGTCCTCGGGCCGCGAGTCCGTCCGGCTCGACGCCACCGGCGAGTACGTCGAGTTCACCTCCACCACGCCCACCAACTCCATCGTGGTCCGCAACTCCGTCCCGGACGCCCCGGGCGGCGGGGGAACGAACGCCACGATCAGCCTCTACGCCGACGGCACCTTCGTGCAGAAGCTGAACCTGTCGTCCAAGCACAGCTGGCTGTACGGCGACACCGACGACCCCGAGGGCCTCACCAACCGGCCCGGCGGCGACGCGCGGCGCCTGTTCGACGAGTCCCACGCGCTGCTGTCCAGGACCTTCCCGCAGGGGACCGAGTTCCGTCTCCAGCGCGACGCCAGTGACTCGGCCGCCTTCCACGTCATCGACCTGATCGACCTGGAGCAGGTCGCCCCGCCCGCGGCCAAGCCCGCCGACTGCACCTCCATCACCGAGTACGGGGCCGTCCCCGGCGACGGGCTCGACGACACCGACGCCATCCAGCGCGCCGTCACCGCCGACCAGAACGGCCAGATCGCCTGCGTGTGGATCCCGGCCGGGCAGTGGCGCCAGGAGCAGAAGATCCTCACCGACGACCCGCAGAACCGCGGCCAGTACAACCAGGTCGGCATCCGCGACGTCACCATCCGCGGCGCGGGCATGTGGCACTCCCAGCTCCACACCCTGACCCCGCCGCACGAGGCCGGCGGCATCAACCACCCGCACGAGGGCAACTTCGGCTTCGACATCGACCACAACACCCAGATCTCCGACCTCGCCATCTTCGGCTCGGGCACCATCCGCGGCGGCGACGGCAACCACGAGGGCGGCGTCGGCCTCAACGGCCGCTTCGGCAAGGGCACCAAGATCAGCAACGTGTGGATCGAGCACGCCAATGTCGGCGTCTGGGCCGGCCGCGACTACGCGAACATCCCCGAGCTGTGGGGACCCGGTGACGGCCTCCGCTTCACCGGCATGCGTATCCGCAACACCTACGCCGACGGCATCAACTTCGCCAACGGCACCCGCGACTCCACGGTGTACAACTCCTCCTTCCGCAACACCGGCGACGACTCGCTCGCGGTGTGGGCCAGCAAGTACGTGAAGGACACCGCCGTGGACGTCGGCCACGACAACCACTTCCGCAACAACACGATCCAGCTGCCGTGGCGGGCCAACGGCATCGCGGTGTACGGCGGTTACGGCAACACCATCGAGAACAACGTCATCTCCGACACGATGAACTACCCCGGCATCATGCTCGCCACCGACCACGACCCGCTGCCCTTCTCCGGGCAGACCCTCATCGCGGGCAACGCCCTGCACCGGACGGGCGGCGCGTTCTGGAACGAGGACCAGGAGTTCGGCGCCATCACCCTCTTCGCGCAGGGGCAGGACATCCCCGGCGTGACCATCCGGGACACCGAGATCCTCGACTCGACCTATGACGGCATCCAGTTCAAGACGGGAGGCGGCGCGATGCCGGACGTGAAGATATCCGACGTCCGCATCGACAAGTCGAACAACGGCTCCGGCATCCTCGCGATGGGCGGCGCCCGCGGCAGCGCCACCCTGACCGACGTCACGATCACCAACTCGGCCGAGGAGGACGTGACGATCGAACCGGGATCCCAGTTCAAGATCAACCGGTGAGATCAGCCGGCGGCCCAGCCCGGGACCGTCGGCAGCACCCGCTCGGCGACGCGCAGCACCATCGCGTCGTCGGGCGGCATGCCGTCCTCGCGCCAGACGGAGAGCTCGTAGGAGCCGCCGCTGTCCTTCGCGTCCCGGGCCACCAACAGGCTGCGGGCGATGCCGCCCGGGCCGGCGTCCGCCCGGTCGCCGCCGAAGGCAATGGCGATGGTCCGGTTCGAGTACAGGGCCGCCGCGCGTCCCAGGACCTTCCTCGCCTGCGCGGTCTCTCCCAGCAGGTCGGCCGTCCCGGCGACCGAGATATCGTCGTAGGACGCCGACAGCTTCACCGTGTAGGTCTCGAACCTGACGGTCGCCTCGGGCGCCGGAACCTTCCGGCCGTCGGCGAGTTCGGTCGGCTCGTCGTTGCCGTAGGCGTTCCGCGCCGGCTCCTCGGGCACTTCCAGCAGCGCCGGCAGGTCCGGACGGTTCAGCGCCGTACACAGCTGCATCCCGGACACGGTTTTCGACGGCGGGGCGTCGTCCGTGGCCGAGCAGGTGGCCGGCCCCCGTTTCCCGGAGCTTGGCGCGTCGGCCCGCGCGATGGTCCACATGCCGCCCGCCAGCACACCGACCACCACCACCGCGGTGATCGCCTGAGCCGCCGCGCTCATGCCCTTCTCAGGTCTCGCGGAATCGTCCGTCATGTCCCCTGCCCCCCGTCTGACGTGCGCGTTCCTTGCGCGTCGCGGAGCCTATCCGGTGATCGTCCGGCGGGGAAACGGGAATCGTCCTCCAGGCGTTCGGCGTTCAGCTCGTCGACCGCGCCGAGCGCGTCGCCGATCGTCGCGTAGTCCACCGCGATGAAGTTGACCGGTCTGCCGCGCTGCCGCTCGCACGTGTGCGCCCGTTCCAGCACCCGTTGCCGGGAGTTGACGAGCCCGGCGTCCAGCCGCAGCCCGCCGCCGGCCGTCACGAAGTGGTTGAGCAGGAACAGCCGCTTGTCGCTGCCGCCCCGGTTCGGCAGGCAGGACATCTCGTCCGGGCTGCGGAACGCGAACGGCGTCTCCATGCCGTACCGGTAGAGGTTCCGGTACCACGGCGCGGGCCCGTCGGCCTTCTCCGCGAAGACGACCAGACGCCGCCCGCTGTCGATCATCTTCCCCAGCTTCGGCCACGGCCGGTCCGGGTCCGCGTCCGGCTCGTACAGCAGGTCGGACAGCCCGGCCCGCAGGAAGGCGTTCTGGCTCGCCACGGAGTCGGCGCCGTCCTGCAGGATCAGGGTGACGACCTCCGTGGGGTTGGCGCGCAGCCAGTCGCCGATCTGCCGCAGTGTGGGCGTCAGTTCGAGAGCCCCGGCGCCGCACACCGAGTGGCACAGCCACAGACCGGGATGGGGCGGGTTCACCCGCTCCAGGATCCCGGTGAGCCGGCGGCGCAGCGCCGGGGAGAAGTCCGAGGTGCTCAGTCGGTCCGCCACCTCCTCGGGCCGCTCCCAGCGGTGGGTGTCGAGGAGCAGGACGCGCACCCCGGCGTTGAGCTGGCCGACGACGTCCGGGTCCTGGAGGGGGCCGATGAACCGGTCCGCCGTCGTGGCCATCGCGTTGTGCGACGCGAGCTGGGCGATCTCGTCGTAGCGGGCGTCGCACAGCTCGGCGCTGCCCTGGCAGATGCGCGGTGAGGTGCCGGTGATCGCCACCGGTGCCAGCATCGTGCCCACCAGCGCGCACGCCGTGACGGCGAAGGTCAGGGTGGGGCCGTGCCGCGGATCGGTGAGGACCGGCACGCCGGGCCTGGTCTGCCAGACCCAGCCGACGGTGATCAGCAGGGCGCCGGCGGCGAGCAGGATCACCGCGACGACGATGGCGGTGGTCAGGAGCTGGTCGACAGCGGTGGCCTGGATGTCACCGAGGAGATCCGACGCCGCCGGCGGCCACGACGACGGGGCGTCGAACAGCGCGTCCCCCAGTGTGAGACGCAGGAGGAGCACCGACAGCGCCAACAGCGAGGCGGCGGCGGCCGGCACCCAGCCGAGCGGCATCAGCCGGCGCTTGGCGGGGGAGGGCGTGGAGAACCACAGCAGGGTGAGCGCGGCGGCGCAGAGCACGGCCGCCGCCGGTTCCACCACCTCCTGGAAGAGGCGGGTGACGGAACGCGCGCGGTCCATCGGAGCCAGCGCCTCGTGCGAGGGGTCGAGATCGACGGTGATGACCCAGGCGCCCCTGCCGGCGTCCCGCAGCAGCTCCGCGGCGGCCGCCCGGACCTGGTCCGTCAGCGCGACCGGCGCGAGCGCGGCCAGCGCCGCGGTCACGTCACCCCGGTCCAGCGCCGTCTGTACCGTGGGTCGGGTGACGGCGCGCGCGTCCGACGGCACCAGGCGCATCAGCGCGTCCGTGGCCGCGACCGCCTGGCCGTGGGAGAGCGGCAGCGACGGCAGGCCCTCCAGCGGCGCCTCGCCGGCCACCACCTGCGCCACCAGTTCGGACAGGCGCTGCACGAAGGCCTGGAAGTCCGGTTCGGACCGTTGCTGCAGGGCGGCGACGGCATCACCGAAGTAGGCGCGGCTGAGCCGTTCGACGTTCGCGACGACGGGCTCGAGGTCCACCGTGATCCGGACCCCGTCGCGGTCCCCCTCCAGGTAGTGGATCACCTCGGCGATCTGCCGGTCGCCCATGGCCCGCAGCGTCTCCGGAGGAATCACGACCTTGAGGTTCGAGGTGATGGTCGACTGCGGAACGGGCAGCCGGTGCAGCAGTTCCCTGGCCAGTGGCGTACTGCCCGGGTCGACCAGCACCTCGTCGTAGAACCGCTGGTAGGCCCGCTCGTCCTCCAGCACCTGGCCGTAGAACTCCGGATCGAGCACGGTGCTGCGCACGACCGCGGCCGCGGCCAGGACGGTCAGGCTCAGCACCGCGACGCACCAGACCAGCACCTCGACCCAGGGCGAGCGCCGAACCAGTGCGTCCATGGCCCCATTCTCGTTCCGGCCGAGCGTCGTGCGACACGGCGTCCGAGCGGAGAACGCCATCACACTCATGCCCCGGCCCGGTCGGCCGATGCCGGTCAGTCTCCGCTCGGGGCCGCCTCCACGGCGACCTCCCGCTGGGGGCGCACGCGGTGCCGGCGATGCCCGCCGGGACCGACCGTCGTCGCCGGGAAGGCGGTGGCGCACGCGTCGTCCGCGGGCGCCGGGTGGTGGCAGGCGAAGAGGCGGTCCCGCCCGGCGTCGCGGTCGGTGGCGGGCGGCGGGGCCGTGGCGCACAGCCCGGTCGCGGAGGCACAGCGGGACGCCAACCGGCAGCCGGGGCGAGCGCCCTGACCCGGCACGCGCGAGGGACGGTGGGAAGCCAGGCCCCACCGCCCCTCGCGCACACCCGCTCTGCTCCGGATCAGACCGCCGGGGCCGGGTACGTCGGGTACTCCACACCCGAGACGTGCTGTACGACGCGCACGACCTGGCAGGAGTAGCCGAACTCGTTGTCGTACCAGAGGTAGAGGATCGCGTTGTCGCCCTCGACCTTGAGCGCGCCGGCGTCGACGATCGAGGCGTGGCGCGAGCCGATGAAGTCGCTGGAGACCGCGTCGGGGGCGCTGATGAAGTCGATCTGGCGCTTGAGCGGCGAGGTCAGCGACACGTCGCGCAGGTGGTCGAGGACCTCCTCGCGGGTGGCCTCGCGGGCCAGCTGGAGGTTGAGGATCGCGATCGACACGTCCGGCACGGGTACGCGGATAGAGCTGCCGGTGATCTTCGCCTTGAGGTCCGGGAGGGCCTTGGCGACGGCGGAGGCGGCACCCGTCTCGGTGATGACCATGTTCAGCGGCGCACTCCGGCCGCGGCGGTCCGACTTGTGGTAGTTGTCCAGCAGGTTCTGGTCGTTGGTGAACGAGTGGACCGTCTCCACGTGGCCGCGCAGCACGCCGTACTCGTCGGCCATCGCCTTCAGCGGCGGGACGATCGCGTTGGTGGTGCAGGACGCGCAGGACAGGATCCGCTCGTCCGGCTTGATGGTGTCGTGGTTGACGCCGTGCACGATGTTCGGGACGTCGCCCTTGCCCGGCGCGGTCAGGACGACCTTGTCGATGCCGGGGCGCAGGTGCTTCGACAGGCCCTCGCGGTCGCGCCACTTGCCGGTATTGTCGATGAGGATGGCGTTCTTGATGCCGTACGCCGTGTAGTCGACCTGCGTCGGGTCGTCGGCGTATATCACCTTGATCGCGTTGCCGTTGGCGAGGATCGTGCTGCTGTCCTCGTCGACGGTGATCGTGCCCTGGAACTGGCCGTGCACGGAGTCGCGGCGCAGCAGCGAGGCGCGCTTGACGAGATCCTGCTCCCCGCCGCCCCGGACCACGATGGCGCGCAGCCGCAGGCCGTTGCCCGAGCCGGCCTTCTCGATGAGCAGCCGGGCGACGAGCCGGCCGATGCGCCCGAAGCCGTACAGGACGACGTCGCGCCCCTCGCGCCGGTCGATCTTGTTGGCGCCCGTGGCCCCGGCGACGGCGTCGGCGGTGAACTCCTCCACCGTCAGTCCGCGGTCGTCGCTCTTGTAGGTCGCGGCGAGCATGCCGATGTCGATCTGCGAGGGACCGAGGTCGAGCGTGGTGAGGGCCCGCAGGAAAGGCATCGTCTCGGTGACCGACAGCTCAGCGCCCGCGATCTGACGGGCGAAGCGGTGGGTCTTGAGGATGCTGACCACAGACTTGTTCACCAGGGAACGGCTGTGCAGCAGGATCGTGACGTCCTGCTCCCGGTGCAGCTTCCCGATCATCGGGATCATCGATTCCGCGATCTCTTCGCGGTTCTTCCAGTTGGTGAACGAGTCGTCGTTGGCAGTCACGTCTCTATCTTTCGAGCTAGGCGGCGCTCATATGCTAACCCGACCGCCCTTCTGATCGATCAAGTGGGCCCCTTGCCGATCAGATGAGTGATCAGGTGAGTGCCGGAGGGCGCTGCCCATGACCGCGGCCCGCTCGGTCTCAGCGCGTGGCACTCCACGAGTGGGCGACGTCCACCACGACGCGGCCGTCCAGCGCCAGCACCCGGAAGGGCAGCCGGGAGCGGACGCCGAGACCGATCTGTGTCTCGCCCTCGAAGCTCCCGGCGAACCTGGTGTCCCGGAAGGTGCGGTATCCGGTGAGGTCGACGTCGGGCAGGGGCCGGCCGACCCGGCCGGGATACGTGGCGGCGCCGGTCGCCGGGCGGTAGGCGGGTGCGGCGACCCGGACCTCCAGTACGGCTCCGCCGCCCACCGTGATCGGGCGGCCGGAGCCGTCCTGGTGCAGTCGGTCGACGTACCGGACGAAGTAGCCGAGGCGGCCGGCCTTCGCGCCGGGCACGTCGACGACCATCCGGTCGAAGCACGCGTGGCGTCCGGTCCTGACGTCCTCCACCGGTGTCGTCGTACCCGCGACGCGGGTCTTGTCGCGGCTGCCCCAGCCGGTGGGGCACGCCGTGGTGTGCGCGGTGTTCCGCACGGTGCTCCGTGCGTCGGTGACCGGGGCCGCGTCGGCCGCGGCCGTGGCCGTCCCCAAGGCGGTGCCCGCGAGCACGACCGCCACCCAGGCTGTTTTGCTTCGTCGCATGGTGTCCCCCGGGGTATGTGTGTTCCGGTATTGGGTGAGACGAGCCGATTGACCGAAAGGTTGCGGTGTCGCGGGACGGAAGAAGGCCGTCCGGCCCTCACGCCGGGCTCCCGCGTGGTCGGCGGTCTCGGCTCGGTTCCTTCTCCACCGGCGACTCGGGAACCTCACGCAGATGCCGTGACGGGCCCGGTTCGCCACCCGCGCGGGCCTGTTCGGCACGCTGCGTGGGGGACGTGCCGAGGTCGGAGACGGGGTCTTCCCGACCGCATCCGACCGAATTCGATCGCCGCAGCGCCGGGCGCCGAACAGGATTGCGCCCTGGCCGATCGGGTACGCGAGGCTGGACCGCTCCTGTGCCGATCATCGGGGCGGGCCCCACCACCGCCGCTACCAGGGATCTGCCATGGAAACACCCGCGAACGACAACACCGTCTCGCCCGCCCAGCGGGCGCTGGACGCACTTGCCGAGAACACCGAGGACACGACGGCACTCGACACGCTCGCGAGCAGTGACGTCCTCGTCCCGGTGCCCGACGACGCGAACGACCAGGACGCCGCCGACCCCGGGATGCTGGCACTGCCGGTGCTGGAACAGCAGGGCGGCCGCCAGGTGGTGCCCGTGTTCACCTCGGAGCTGGAGATGGCCGGCCTGCTGCCGTACGTCTCCCGCTACCGCATGGTGCCGCTGGGCGCCCTCGCCGCGCAATGGCCGGCCGACGACCTGTCCCTGTCCATCGACGCGGGCTCGGAGCACCGCCTCACGCTCACGTCGGACGGCGTGCGCACCCTGCTGGCCCGTCCCTAGGGACGGGGTTCCTCCTCGCCGCCGAGCATGCGGGCCAGCGCGGCCCGCTGCAGCGGCAGTACCTCGCTGTGCAGGTCCCGGCCGCCGCGCGTCAGGGCGACGTACACACCGCGCCGGTCCTCCGCGCACATCGAGCGCTCCACCAGCCCGTCCTTCTCCAGCCGGGCGATGAGCCGGGACAGCGCGCTCTGGCTCAGATGGACCCGGCCGACCAGGTTCTGCACCCGGCACTGGGCGCCCTCCTCGGGCGTCTCGGTCGCGAGGATGTCGAGCACCTCGAAGTCGCTCGCGCCCAGACCGTGCGGGTGCAGCACACGGTCGATCTCGCACATCGTGCGCGCGTGCACCGAGAGAATCTCCCGCCACCGCTCCTCGAGCCGCGCACCGGCCGTCTTGACTGCCATACCTGCACGGTAACACCGAAACGCACGTTCAATGCCTGTGCAACTAGTGCGCGCGCAAGGAACGGCGCCGAGGAGATCACCCACCGGCTCGCTCACACCGGACGAGGCGGCCCGGAACCGGACAACGCGCCGGATTCCCGGACAGCTGGCCCCCGGCAGCGGGACAGTGGAACGACACGGGCGGGCCCGGACGGAGGGAGGACGGGATGCTGAGGACTCCCGTGCACGGAACGCGTCTCGACATCCTGGAGTGGCTCAAGGATCCGGCCGCCCACTTCCCCCCGCGGCACCACGCCGACGTCCTCGCGCACGGCGTCCGCGTGGACCTCGTCGCCGCGAAGCTCGGCGTGTCCCACCGGGCGGCCGGGACCCACCTCGACCTGCTGGCGAGCATCGGGCTGCTCCGCACCAGCAGGGTCCGCCGCCGGACGTACTACCGACGCGACGGGGTGCGGATCGCCGAGGTGGCGCGGATGTTCGAGAAGGGCTGGTAGGGCCCGAAGTGACCCGGTCACCACCCGGCGTTAAGCTGACCGTCAGCCGTGGCCGGGTGCGCGCGGCGCGGCGGTGGGGCCCGCCGTACCCGAACCGCGGCGGACGCCGCCAACGGTCCCTACTTGCGATCGGGGGCATCCCCCTGCCCGGCGAGTAGGAGAGGCACGACCGTGACAGCCCCGAAGACCGAGAGTTTCGACGGTGTCCGAGCCGTCGCCCCGAGAGGGCCGCGATGGCGTGCCCAGGCACCGGTCGTCGCGGTCGTGGCCCTCGGCGGCGGTACCGGCGCCGCCGCCCGCTACGCGGCCCAGCTGGGGTGGCCGGCCCAGACCGGCGGGTTCCCCTGGACGACGCTCTGGGTCAATGCCGCCGGCTGCGCCGTGATCGGCGTGTTCATGGTGGTCATCACCGACGTGTGGGCAGCCCACCGTCTGGTGCGGCCCTTCTTCGGGACGGGCGTTCTCGGGGGCTTCACCACCTTCTCGACCTACGCCGTCGACGGCCGGGACCTGTTCGCCGACGGCCAGGTCCGTACGGGCCTGGCCTACCTCGCCGCGACCCCGCTCGCGGCACTCACGGCGGTGTGCCTCGCCGCGTGGGCGACCCGCCGCGTCCTGAAGTGGAGGCAGCCATGACGAGACTGACCGGCAGCGCACTGCGCGTCACCGTCTTCGTCGGCGAGAACGACACCTGGCACCGGCGCCCCCTGTACTCGGAGATCGTCCACCGGGCCCACGCGGCGGGCCTCGCGGGCGCCAGTGTCTTCCGCGGTGTCGAGGGCTTCGGCGCCTCCTCACTGATCCACACCACGCGGCTGCTGTCCCTGAGCGAGAACCTGCCGGTGGCCGTCGTCATCGTCGACACGGAGGAGCGGGTACGGGCCTTCCTGCCGCGGCTCGACGAACTCGTCACCGAGGGCCTGGTCATCCTCGACGACTGCGAGGTCATCAGGTACGTCGGCCGGCACGGAACACCCGCCGCGGACGACGCGACGGACACGAAGGGTGAGAGGTCGTCGTGAACTGGCTGCTGGTCGTGGCGGGCGGCATGGTCGGTGCCCCGTTTCGCTACCTCACCGACCGCGCGGTGCAGTCCCGGCACGCTTCGGTTTTCCCCTGGGGCACCTTCACGGTGAACGTCGTCGGCTGTCTGGTGCTGGGCCTGCTGACCGGCGCGGCACTCGCCGGAGCCGCGGGCTCCGACCTGCGGCTCCTGCTCGGGACCGGGCTCTGCGGTGCCCTCACGACGTACTCGACCTTCTCCTACGAGACGCTCCGGCTGACCGAGACGGGCGCACGCCTCCTGGCCGCCGTGAACGTGGCGGCGAGTGCGGCGGCCGGCCTGGGGGCGGCATTCGCGGGGGTGACACTGGCCGACGCGCTCTGGGGCTGACGCGGGGCACCGACCCGGGTGTAGTAGGACTGGCCGTCGGAGGTCCGGCTCCGCCACGACTGTCGCCCTCGCGTCCGCAGCCCCGAGCAGAACGGAAACCCATGAGCGTCATCAGCATCGGTCAGGCCGTCGTCCTCGGAGCCGTCGAGGGGGTCACCGAGTTCCTTCCGGTCTCCTCCACCGGTCACCTCAAGATCGTCGAGGGACTGATGGGCATCCCCGTCGACGACGACGCCGTCATCGGGTTCTCGGCGGTCATCCAGGTCGGTGCCATCGCCGCCGTGCTGGTCTACTTCTTCAAGGACATCGCGCGGATCCTCTCCGCCTGGGTGCGCGGGCTGACCGACCGTGAGGAGCGCTACCACCACGACTACAAGTTCGCCTGGTGGGTCATCTTCGCGACGATCCCGATCGTGCTCGTGGGCCTGGCCGCCAAGCCGCTGATCAAGGGACCGCTCGCCTCGCTGTGGGTGGTCGCCGGCTCGCTGATCGTCGGCAGCGGCGTGATGTGGGTGGCGGACCGCACGGGGCGGCACAAGAGGGGTGAGGACGACACCTCGTTCAAGGACGCGATGCTGGTCGGCGGCTCCCAGATCCTCGCCCTGCTCTTCCCGGGCTTCTCCCGCTCCGGGGCCACCATGTCCACCGCCCTGCTGCTCGACCTCGACCGGGTGGCCGCCACGCGGCTCTCCTTCTTCCTCGGCATCCCGGCCCTGACCGGCGCCGGGCTGTACGAGCTGAAGGACGCCCTGGGAACAGGGGCGGGCGCGGCCCCCCTGGCGGTCGGCACCCTCGTCTCGTTCGTGGTCGCCTACGCCTCGATCGCCTGGCTGCTGAAGTTCGTCGCCAAGCACTCCTTCAACGCCTTCGTCATCTACCGGATCGCGGTCGGCGTCCTGCTCTTCGGGCTGCTCGGCGCGGGCGTGCTGCACAGCTGACCGCCGCGCCGCGCAGTCGACCGCCGTGCGCCGAGACGCGGCCCGCACCACGTCTCAGTGGGCGTCGCGCAGCGGCTCCCCGACGCTCCTGAGGTGCCGCAGCGCCTCGCGGTGCGAGGCGAGCAGGCCCGTCTGGTAGTACGGGACGCCCAGTTCGGCGCAGTACCGCTCGGTGATGACCTGGGCCCTGCCGAGGGCGGGTGTCGGCATGCTGGGGAAGAGGTGGTGCTCGATCTGGTAGTTGAGGCCGCCCATGAAGGCGTCGACGAACACGCCGCCCCGCACATTGCGGGAGGTGAGGACCTGGCGGCGCAGGAAGTCGAGCCGCGTGCCCTCCTCGATCATCGGCATGCCCTTGTGGTTGGGAGCGAAGACCGACCCGAGGTAGATCCCGAACAGCCCCTGGTGCACGGCGATGAACGCGAGCGCCTTGCCGGGGGAGAGGACCGTGAACAGGCCGCCGAAGTACAGGGCGAAGTGGGCGACGAGGAGTGTGCCCTCCAGCACCGGCCGCTTCATGGAAGGGGTGCGCAGCGCCTTGAAGCTGCTGAAACTCAGATTGAGGCCTTCCAGCGTCAGCAGCGGGAAGAACAGGGCGGCCTGGTGTTTCCCGACGAAGCGGGGAAGCCCCTGGGCCGTGCTCGCCTGGCGCCGTGACCACACCAGGATGTCGGGGGAGACGTCCGGGTCCTTTTCCTCGTGGTTGGGATTGGCGTGGTGGCGCGTGTGTTTGTTCATCCACCAGCCGTAGCTCATGCCCAGCAGCAGGTTCGCCACCAGGAGACCGCCGATCTCGCTGGGACGCCGGCGCGAGAAGACCTGCCGGTGCGCGAGGTCGTGGGCGGCCAGCCCGAGCTGGCCGAAGACGACGGCCAGCGCGACGGCGACGAACAGCTGGCTCCAGCTGTTCCCCAGCGTGACGAAGGCGGCGACACCGCCCGCGAGCGCGAGGGCGACGGCACCGAAACGCACCGTGTAATAGAGCGGGCGGCGCCGGAGCAGCCCCTCGGCGGCTATACGCCGTGAGAGTTCGGAAAAGTCGCTTCCCTTTTCGCGTCCCTTTTCCTGTTCGCGCGTGGGCAGGCTCTCGATGAGCACCGTTGGAATTGCCATGTACCTCAGTATGTGAACGGTGCCCCGGCCGCAGAATGACGTCTGCCACCCGAAGCGGGGTGTGGCTAGCCCCACCTCCGTCCCCGCGGTCCTCCCTTGACAGCCTTCCCGCCGACCCGCAGGATCGGCACGTGATCCTGTCAGACAGCCAGACAGCTACCGGCACGACGGGCGGTCCGGTCCCGCGGCGCGTCAGTGCCATGGAAGCGGTGCTCGGCCACCTCCGCGGCGCCATCGAGCGCGGTGAGTACGCGATCGGCGACAAGCTCCCCGCCGAGGCGGAGCTGTGCCGCACCCTGGAGGTGTCCCGGCCGGTACTCCGCGAGGCCCTGCGCGCCCTGCAGACCATGGGGCTGACCGTCTCCAGGACCGGCAAGGGCACCTTCGTCGTCGCCAGTGCCGTCGAGGACCCCACCTTCGGCGACTACACGGCCGGTGACCTGCTGGAGGTGCGCCGCCACGTCGAGATCCCGGTGGCCGGCTACGCGGCCCGCCGCCGCACCCCGGAGCACCTCGACCGTCTCGCCCACCTCCTGGACCGCATGGAGCGGGAGACGGACACCACCGTGTGGGTCGCGATGGACACCGTTTTCCACCTCACCGTGGCCGAGGCCGCCCAGAACCCGGTCTTCCGCCGGGTCATCGAGGAGATCCGCGACGCGCTGGCCCGCCAGTCCGCCTTCCTCAACGAACTGGGCGGCCGGCGCGAACAGTCCGACCGGGAGCACCGGGCCATCGTCGAGGCACTGCTCGACGGCAGCGACCACGACGCGGAAGAGGCCATGGCCCACCATCTCGACCGCGTCGAGACCACCCTCACCGACATCGTGCGCCCCACCCGCGCGGACACCCCCACGGAAGGCGCACCCGAGGCGTGAGCGAGCACCGACCGCCCCGGGCGACCGCGCCGGCCCCCGACCCCCAGGCAGTGATGTACAGCAATTCCCCCGCGGACCCACCCCCCATCCGCGAACCCCGCCACGCACCCGTCGCCCACCTGGTACGCGGCGGCGTCGTCGAGGGCGTCCACCACGGCTCCGTCGTCGTCCTCGCCCCGGACGGAGAGATACGGCTCCGGCTCGGCGACATCGAGGCCGCCTGCTACCCGCGCTCCGCGCTCAAGCCGGTCCAGGCCGTCGCCATGGTCCGCGCCGGTCTGCCGCTGGACGGCGAGCTGCTCTCGCTCGCCGCCGCCAGCCACTCGGGCGAGGAACGCCACCTCGCCGGCGCCCGGCGCGTCCTCGAACTCGCCGGACTCGCGGAGAGCGACCTGCGCAACATCCCCGACCTGCCCTTCGACCCGGTCGTCCGGGACTCCTGGGTCAGGGCGGGCCGCCTCCCGTCCCGGCTCGCCCAGAACTGCTCCGGCAAGCACGCCGCCATGCTGTACACCTGTGTGCTCAACGGCTGGTCCCTGGACGACTACCTCGACCCCGGCCACCCGCTCCAGCAGGCGATCGCCGAGATCGTCGAGGACCTCACCGGGCAGCGCGTCGCCCGGGTGACCGTCGACGGCTGCGGCGCGCCGCTGTTCGCGATCTCCCTGCACGGTCTCGCCCGCGCCGCCGCCCGCCTCACCACCGCCGTCCCCGGCACCCCGGAGGCACGCGTGGCGGACGCGATGCGCGAGCACGCCGAGATGGCCTCCGGGTCCGGCCGGGACGTCGCCGCGCTGATGCGGGCCGTGCCCGGGCTGCTCGCCAAGGACGGCTTCGAGGGAGTCCAGGTCGTCGCCCTGCCCGACGGCGGTGCGATCGCCGTGAAGATAGCCGACGGCGCCGACCGGGCCCGCGTCCCGGTCGCCGCGGGGGCGCTCGCGCGGGCGGGTGTCGCCCCGCGGCTGCTCACGGAGTTCGCGGGCGAACCGCTGCTCGGGGGCGGGGAGCCGGTGGGACGCGTACGCCCGGTGCCCGCGCTGGACGCCGTTCCGCCCGCCTCGCGCGGGTAGTGCGCCGCCCGGCCGAGCGGACCACCGCCCTGCCGCGGCCGGAGAACCCGGCGGGCGGCGGCACCGCCGCCCGACCGCGCTCCGGGACCGGACCGGAGGAAGAATGGCGGGCATGAGTACGCGGACGACCTTCCAGCCGGTCCTGGAGCGCATCGCCGAGGAGATCGAGCGGACCCCCGGCAGCGGCCGGCCCGCCGACTACATCCCGGCGCTCGCCGCCTGCGACCCGCGCCGCTTCGGCATGGCCGTCGCCGAGCCGGACGGCACGGTGTACGGGGTGGGGGACTGGCGGGAGCCGTTCTCCGCGCAGTCCATCACCAAGGTCTTCACCCTCGCCCTCGATCTGTCCCGCGAGGGCGACGCGCTCTGGGAGCACGTGGGCCGCGAACCGTCCGGCAACCCGTTCAACTCCCTGGTGCAGCTGGAGTACGAGAACGGCATCCCGCGCAACCCGTTCATCAACGCGGGCGCCCTCGTCGTCACCGACCGGCTGCACACCCGTACCGGGGACGCGGCGGGCGAACTGCTCGCCTTCCTGCGCGCGGAGAGCGGCAACCCGGACCTGACCTACGACGAGGAGGTCGCCGCCTCCGAGTCCGCGCACGGCGACCGGAACGCCGCCCTCGGCCACTTCATGGCGTCGTACGGCAACATCGACAATCCCGTGCCCGTCCTGTTGGAGCAGTACTTCCGTCAGTGTTCCGTCGCCGCCTCCTGCGCGGACCTCGCCCTGGCGACCGGGTTCCTGGCCCGGCACGGCATCCGCGCGGACGGCACCCGGCTGCTGAGCCGCAGCCAGGCCAAGCAGGTCAACGCGGTGATGCTGACCTGCGGGACGTACGACGCGGCCGGCGACTTCGCCTACCGGGTGGGCCTGCCGGGCAAGAGCGGGGTCGGCGGCGGCATCATCGCGGTGGTGCCGGGCCACTGCACGCTGTGCGTGTGGGGCCCGGGCCTGGACGAGCGGGGCAACTCGGTGGCCGGGGTGGCGGCGCTGGACCGCTTCACGACGCTCACGGGCCTGTCGGTCTTCTGAGCGGCTGCCCGAACGACGTCAACTGTCCTGGACCCGCACCAGTTTGAGTCGCAGGGCCAGTGCCATGGCCCAGGCGCCGAGCCCGGCGACGCCCAGGATCGCACCGGTCTCCGGCCAGCCCGGCTCGTTCCGCGACGGCCGCACCGCCGCGACCGACGCGGGCACGGCCTCCGGGCCCGGCCGTGGCCGGGCGCCCGCGGGTGCCAGCGAGCCCACCGGGTCGACGTGCCCGGCCGCCTCGAATCCCCAGTCGAGCAGTGAGCGGGCCTCCTCGTACACGGCGTGGCCGCCGCCTTCCTGCGGGTTCATCACGGTCACCACCAGGGTCCGCCCGTCACGGCGGGCGGCGGCGATCAGGGTGTGCCCGGCGTTGCTGGTGTAGCCGTTCTTGACGCCGATCAGCCCCGGGTACCGCTCCACGCCGTCCGCTCCGGTGAGCAGCCGGTTGGTGTTGATGATCCCGTACGAGTCGCCGTTCCGGCCGGGGAACATCGCGTCGACCTTGGCGCAGTACCGTGCGAAGTCCGGGTTGCGCAGCCCCGCCCGGCCGAAGACCGCCAGGTCGTACGCCGACGACACCTGGCCCGGCGCGTCGTAGCCGTCGGGTGAGCGCACGTGGGTGTCGCGGGCGCCGAGGGCGCGGGCCTCGGCCTGCATCCGGGCGGCCGTGGCGCTCCAGCCGCCGGTGAGCGAGGCGAGGACGTGCACGGCGTCGTTGCCGGAGTTGAGGAAGACGCCGTTCCACAGGTCGGAGACCCGGTATGTGTGGCCCTCGACGACACCGACCAGGCTGCTGCCGGGGCCGATGCCGGTCAGCTCGCCCGCGCTCACCTCGTGGCGGATGCCGCCCGGCAGGACCGGCAGCACCGTGAGAGCGAACAGGGTCTTGAGGGTGCTGGCCGGCGGCAGCTTGCGATGCGCGTCGTGTGCCGCCAGCACGTCGCCGGTGCCGGCGTCGGCGACCACCCAGGACAGCGCGGAGACATCGGGGACCCCGGGAGCTCCTGGGCGGGGCCGGACCTGCGTACCGGAGCGGTACAGCATCGCCGGCTGCTCGGCCGCGGCCCGTGGCCCGCCGGGCGGGCCGGGGTCCGGCCGCGCCGCACGGGCGGCCCCGGCGGCGGGCATGAGCGTGAGCAGCCCTGCCACACAGAGCACGCAGGTGGATCGAGCCGCCCGGGATGAGAAACCGATAGTCATATCGCAAACGTAGGAACGGACCCCCGGACCGCCACGCTGCCCGGGCCGAGTCGCGCTCGTAAGCACCCGGATGCCGTAGGGGCGGCCGGGCGGGCCTTGTCGGCCGGCGCGCGGTGTCAGTCGGCGGGCAGCGTCGGCTGGACGCGGCGCAGGAACGTGGCGTTGTCCGGCGTCTGGCGCATTCGCTCCAGCAGCGTCTCCAGGCCGGACTGCCCGTCCCGGGACCCCAGGGCGCGCCGCAGTCCGCGTACGGCGGTCGACTCGGCGGCGGACAGCAGGAGTTCCTCGCGGCGGGTGCCGGAGCCGGTCATGTCCACGGCCGGGAAGACCCGGCGGGAGGCGAGGTCCCGGCTCAGCCGCAGCTCCATGTTGCCGGTGCCCTTGAGCTCCTCGAAGTAGAAGTCGTCGGCACGCGAGCCGGTCTCCACCAGGGCGGTGGCGAGGATGGTGAGGGAACCGCCCTCCTCCGCCGCCCGGGCGGCACCGAAGAACCGCTTCGGCCCGAGCAGCGCCCCGGCGTCGACACCGCCGCTGAGCGTACGGCCGCCGGAGGAGGCGGCGTTGTTGTGCGCCCTGCACAGCCGCGTGAGGGAGTCGAGGAGGATGACGACGTCCTCACCGGCCTCGACCAGGCGCTTGGCCCGCTCGATCACGAGCTCGGCGAGCGCGATGTGCTGCTTGGCGCTCTGGTCGAAGGTCGAGGAGTACACCTCGCCCCGTACGGACCGGCGCATGTCGGTGACCTCCTCGGGCCGCTCGTCGAGCAGCACCACCATCAGGCGGGAGTCGGGGTGGTTGCCGGCGACGGCGGCGGCGAGCTGCTGGAGGAGGACGGTCTTGCCGGTCTTCGGCGGGGCCACGATCAGGCCGCGCTGGCCCTTGCCGACCGGGGCGATCAGATCGGCGACCCGCCCGGTCAGGCCGGCCGCCGGGTGTTCGAGGCGCAGGCGCTCGTGCGGGTGCAGTGGCGTCAGATCACGGAAGTGCCGTCGGCCGCCGTGCCGGTCGGGAGTGCGGCCGTTGACGCGGACGACGTCGGTCAGGGTGCGCCGGTCACCGCGCACGCCCTCGACCAGGTCGCCCTTGCGCAGGCCGTGACGGCGGATCAGCGCGGGGGAGAGGGCGAGGTCGGACGGCTCGGGCCGGAGGCTGCTGCCCCTCAGGTGCCCCTTCCCGCCCGCGTCGATGTCGAGGACACCGTTCGCGATCTCGGCCGGGGACTGCTGGACAGGGGGGCGTTCGAGTGTGGTGGTCATGGTGTTCGGTCCTTTCGAGGACACGGGCATGGCTCATGCGGAAGGAAGGAAGGAAGGAAGGAAGGGGGGAAGCCGTGCGAGGGGTCGGACGACACGCCTCCGGACGGCGGGAACAGCACCTCGGGTACGGCGGGGAAAGACCCTGCTGACGAGGTTGTGCTGAGAAGTGGACGCGCCGGTCGTACAAGGACGGACGGGCGGGTCGGCGAACCGAAGGGAAACTGGCACCGGCGCCCCAGGGGGCGTACACAAGTGCTGACCACACCGTACCACGGGAAGTGGTGAAGCAGCGGTCTCGCTCGCCGACTCCT
This sequence comes from Streptomyces sp. NPDC096048, assembly GCF_044763415.1. NCBI lineage: Bacteria > Bacillati > Actinomycetota > Actinomycetes > Kitasatosporales > Streptomycetaceae > Streptomyces > Streptomyces sp. NPDC096048. The sequence goes on along the minus strand of NZ_JBIWGG010000004.1, from coordinate 150,357 downwards.
GGCCCGCCACGCCGCGGCAGCTCTGCCGGAGGCTGCTCACGGTGCCGCGGGAGCGGCGCGCCCCCACCGGCCCCGCCGGGCAGCCTCTAGGCTGACCCGATGTTCAGCCCCGAAGGCCCCACCCTGCGCGAACTCGCCGTCCAGGCACTGTCGTCGGTCGAGCGCGGCTACGACCTGCTCGCCCCGAAGTTCGAGCACACCCCGTACCGGACGCCGGACCGGGTGCTCGACGCCGTGGCCAGGGCACTGGAGCCGATGGGGCCGTTCGGCGCCGGACTCGACCTGTGCTGCGGTACCGGCGCGGGAGTGGACGTACTGGCCCGGTTGTGCCGGGAGCGCGTGACCGGGGTCGACTTCAGTGCGGGCATGCTGGAGGTCGCGCGGGGGCGCGTCGGGCCCGAGGGGCCGGCGGTCTCCTGGGTGCGCGCGGACGCCCGTGCCCTGCCGTTCGGTCCCGAGTTCGACCTCGTGGTCAGCTTCGGGGCGTTCGGGCACTTCCTGCCCCGTGAACTGCCGGGCCTGTTCACCCAGGTGCGCTCCGTACTGCGACCGGGCGGCTGCTTCGCCTTCCCCGTCGTCGCGCCACCGAGGCCCGGTTCCCGCGGCTACTGGACGCTGCTCGGCTTCGACGCGGTGATGCGCGCGCGCAACGCGCTGTGGCGGCCGCCGTTCGTCATGTACTACCGGACGTTCCGGCTCGGGGGCGTGGGCCGGGAACTGGCCCGCGCCGGCTTCCGGACGGACCTGCACGCCCTGCCGGAGTTCGGGCGCCGGCCCGACGGCAGCCCGCGCGTCCGGATGGTCGTGGCCCGGCGGCTGCCCTGACGGCGGCCACGGACGGGGTCAGCCGGCCGCCGGGAGGGTGAACTCGTAGACCAGCGCGTCCTGTCGGGCGTCCACGAGGAGGTCCGTGATCTCCAAAGGCCGGGCGTACTGGTCGTGCACCCGCCGGACGACCCGCACCGACGGCGTGTCCGCGAGGCGGCTGATGGTGTCGCGGTGATGCAGGGTCAGGCCCGCCCGGCGCATCCAGTCGTAGGCCCGCCGCAGTTCCGCCGAGGCGGTGCCGTCGGCGCGGTCGCGGTACCGGGCCAACTCCTCGACCTCGGCGAGCGCCACGGCGGAGAACGAGGTCACGGCGGTCCGCCGGCCGGTTCCGTCGGCGGTCGCGGACAGGTAGCGGTGCATCAGGGTCGGCCGGCCCGGCGCCAGCCCCAGCGCCGCGGCATGCTCCGGCGGCGGAGCCTCCCAGGTCACGGTGGCGCGGTCGCCGGTGCACGGCTCCGCGGTCCGGGCGCCGACCGGGAAGGTGAGGGACGCCGGGCTCTGTGCCGGCGGGCCGGGCAGGGCGGCGTGACTGCCCCGCCGGTCGGTGGCGAGCAGCCCGTCCCGGCGCAGCACCTCCAGGGCCTGCCGTACGGTCTCCCGGCTCACCCCGAAATGGTCGGCCAGCCGGCGTTCGCCCGGTAGTCGTGCGCCCGGTGGGACGGTCCCGTCGCGCAGCTCGCCGAGCAGCTGAACGGCCACCCGCCGGTAGAGGGGCTGTGCGTCGGTGAGGGGGTGGTCGTGCGGGGTGGTGCGGGCCATGCCGCGCCCTCCTGTTTGGTGACGTGCGGTAGCCGTGCGGGCTCGGTGCGCCACCAGAACTATCATTGGTCTAAACCAACCGGGAAGGGTGGTCCGCCGGTTCGGCCGAAACCTCCCCGCGCGTCGACCGTCCGTCGCCCCTTCACACGGCGCCGTACAGCGCGTCCACCAGTGCCGTCTGCCGCGGGTCGTCGGCGATGTGCGGCCCGTGCGGTTCATGACCCAGCCCAGCGACACCCCGGCGTCCGGGTCCGCCGGACCGCACGAGCCGCCGAACCCGTCGTGTCCGAAAGCCAGCGGATCGGGGCCGTGGGAGCCGCTGAGCCGCAGCCCCAGCCCCGCTTCGGTCTCGTGCGCGAAGCCGGCGCCGAGGGCGAGGTCGCGGCAGGCGCCCTGTCCCTCACGCACCCGCTCGGCGGCTTCCCGGGACAGCGCGCGGGGGCCGTCGTGCGAGCCCGGGCCCGCGAGGATCCCGTACAGCGCGGCGACCGCCCGCGCCGCGCGACGGTGTGGTCCGGCGCGCCGAGCGCACCGACTGGTCGGACTGGGCGGAAAGCCCGCCGACCCGGACGTGGCGGGATCGCGACGAGGCGACCGGGCGGGCGACCGGGCGGGCGGGCGGGCGGACGGGCGGTGGGACGGGCGGACGGGCGGGCAGCCGGACGGGCGGGCTCAGAGGTGCGTGCGCAGCCAGCGCAGTTTGGCCGCCTCCTGGAAGGGCCCGCCGCCCTCGTGGTCGTTGAAGTCGTACACCTCTATCGCCTTCTCGTCGTGGGCCCAGGCGTTGAACGCCGCGAAGACGGTCGACGGCGGGCAGGTCTGGTCCTCCAGGGCCGCCGAGAACAGGGCGGGTGCCCGGCCGCGCGCCGCGAAGTGCACGCCGTCGAAGTAGGACAGGGTGCGCAGCGCCTCCTCGGTGCGGCCGCGGTGGGTCTTGAGGTACAGGCCGATCTCCCGGTAGGGGTGCCGGTCGGTGAGCGTGGTCGCGCGCGGGAAGTCGCAGAGGAACGGCACGTCCGGCGCGACGGCCGTGAGGTCGGGCACCAGGCCGCCCACGGCGATCGTGATGCCGCCGCCCTGGCTGCCGCCGAGGACGACCGTGCGTGCCGGGTCGGTCAGCGGGTGGGAGCGGGCCGCCTCGACCGCGCGCACGGCGTCGGTGAAGACGCGGCGGTAGTAGTAGTTCTCGGGGGCGTCCAGGCCGCGGGTCATGAAGCCCGGGTACGCGGGCGTGCCGCCGACGGGGTCCGCCGTCCCGCCACCGCCGCCCCAGGCGCTGCCCTGGCCGCGGGTGTCCATCACGAAGTGGGCCCGGCCCGTGGACGCCCACAACAGGTGCTCGTGCGGCAGCCCGCGCCCGCCGCCGTACCCGACGAACTCCACGACCAGCGGCAACGGCTCCTCCGCCGCGGCCGGCAGGATCAGCCAGCCCTTCACCGGGTGACCGCCGAACCCGGCGAACGTCACGTCGTGCACCCGCACCGTGGACAGTTGCGTGTCGACCGGTTCGAAGCGGGCGTCCAGGGCGTGCGCCCGGGCTTCTTCCAGCGTCTTGCTCCAGAACGCGTCGAAGTCCTCGGGCTCGGCCGACACGCTGCGGTAGGCGCGCAGTTCTTCGAGCGGTAGGTCGAACAGGGCCATCGAGAACCGCCTTTGCGGGGAGACAGGGCCGGGCCGTACGAGTGTTCACACCGTACGTGAGTGATCGGAGGTCTCGCCAGAGCGTTGGCGGACAGACCACCGTCCTGACCTGCGGTTCGACGGATCGAACATCGGCAAGCGCCACGCTGGAGCCCCCGGGTTGGGGCCAGGTGGTCGGATCACCCGCGTCCCGTCAGGCCCGGCGGTGTGTCCACTGGGGCTCGGTGAGGGCCCAGTCGCGCTCCCACTCGGCCAGCCGGCGCCGGAGGGCCACCCTGCGCACGACGCAGTGTGCGAGGAGCACCGTGAGCGCCGCCCCCGCGGTGGTGCACACGCCGATCGTGACGGTGTGCTGCCAGACCGCGGAACCGTCCGTCGGCGGCGGTACGCTCCTGCCCCGGGAGTCCAGCCACACGTCGACCGCGTCACCGTGCCGGGTGCCGGTCGGGACACGGGTCGTGGTGCTCCGTTCGGCGCCGTCCGGCGTGCTCCAGCGGACGGTCGCACGGTACGAGTGCTGCCCGCCGGCCTGCACCGACGGCAGCGTGTCGGGAGTCCGGCCGACCACCTCGGCGCTGACGCGGTGCCGCTCCGCGCGCTGCTCCGCCGCGACCGACTGGGCCTGGCCGTGGGCCCACCAGGCCGTGGCGGATCCGAGCAGCGGTGCCCCCACGATCAGCAGGACCGCGACGACCAATGCGGTCCACGCCTCGACGACGTCCGACCGGCGACGCAGCGGATTGCGCCGCAAGCGCCAGCCGCGCACCCGGGTTCGCATGTCGACCTCCTCGCGATCACAGCGACCGGAGGGCCGGGCGGACGGCCGTATGTGAGAGCGGGGGCCGCCTTGTCTCCGCGTCGCGCCACGCGTGCGAGTGCCCGCACAGGTCTGGTACCCCGTTCGGCGCGCCTCGCTCACCATGTCGCCCACCCCGGAACGCCGGACGACTGCTCCGCACCGCGGACAGGTGCCCAGCGGTGCCCGGGGGAAACCGGGGCACCGGCCGTGGGTCAGCCGAAGCGTTCGATCCTGATCCGGTGCACCGGCTGACCGGCCGCCACCAGCAGCCGTGAGGCGTGCTCCGCGAAGGAGTTGGAGCCGCACACGTAGGCCTCCCAGCCGTCGGCGGGCGCTGCGGCCAGGAGCGGCGCCAGGTGCGCGGCCGTCATCCGGCCCACGGGTGTCCCGGCCGGCGCGTCGCGAGTGAAGACGGGAGTCGTCTCCGCGCCGAGTTCACGTGCGTAGATGAGTTCCTCGGGAGCGCGCGCGGACACCAGCAGGCGCAGCGGCACCGTCAGCCCCAGTGCCCGGTGGTGCCGCACCATCGACATCAGCGGTACCACGCCGGAGCCCGCGCCCAGCAGCAGGGCCGGCCGGTCGCCCGGCCAGGCGAAGAAGCCGCTCAGCGGGCCGCGTACCTCGATCCGGTCACCGGGCCGGGCGACCGTGTGGAACCAGCCGGACACCTCGCCGTCCTCGACGTGGTCGAGGGTCAGCTCGATGTGCCCGGAGTCGTCCGGCGCGGACGCCAGCGAGTAGTGGCGCTGGGCCACGTACCCGTCCTCGGCGGTCAGCCGCAGCATCAGGTGCTGGCCGGGCAGATGGCCCGCCCAGCCGGGTACGGCGAACCGGAAGGTCGACGCGCGGTGCGTCTCGCGGCGGATCTCCGTGAGGGTGGCGGTCTGCCACGTCCCGGCCGCCGGTCCGGTCACCTCGATGCGCCCGGGCACGGCGAACCGCGTCGGGGGAGTGAAGGACCCTGCCGTGTGCGTCGCCGTCTCAGTCACCGGAGTACCTCTGCTCCTCCCAGGGATTGCCGCGCGCGTGGTAGCCGTTCTGCTCCCAGAAGCCGGGCTCGTCGTGGTCGAGGAGCCGCAGACCCGCGATCCACTTGACGCTCTTCCAGAAGTACAGGTGCGGCACCACCAGCCGCGCCGGGCCGCCGTGCTCCGGGGCGAGCGGCTGCCCGTCGTACTCCCGCACGATCCAGGCGCGCCCGCCGGTCAGGTCCGCGAGCGGCAGGTTCGCGGTGTAGCCGGTGTGCGCGTAGGCGACGACGTGCGTGGCGGACGGCAGCGGGCGCACCGCCTCCAGGAAGGCGTCCAGGGACACGCCCCCGAACCGCACGCCGAACTTCGACCAGCCGGTCACGCAGTGGATGTCGCCCGAGTACGCCGACGACGGCAGCCGGTGCGCCCCTTCCCAGTCCCAGGTGCGGGGCTCGGCCACCAGCCCGCTCACGCGGAAGGTCCAGTCGGCGGGCGACACGTCGGGAGTGACCTCGGCGGACAGCACGGGCCAGTCGTCACCGGCGTCGTACTGGCCGGGCGGCAGCCCCGGCCGGGCGCCGCGCGGGCGCCCGGTGAAGCCTCGGGTGGTGTTCATGCGGTGGGGCCTTTCGGACCGCCGGGCGGGGATGTCCGCGGCGGGCGTGATCAGTGCGTACGCGGTCAACCGTACGTGCTCTCGGGGGCGGTCCTCAGCCCTGGTCCTCGCCGGGAGCGGCCTCCTGCCACGCGTTGTACCGCTCCAGATACGCGGCGAAGCGGACCAGGTCCTCCTCGGTCCAGTCGGCGAGCCGCTCCCGGAAGGCCGCCCGGCGGCTCTCGGTGACCTGGGCCAGGATGTGCCGTCCGGCCTCCGTCAGGTGCAGGACCTGGACGCGGTGGTCGTCCGGGTCGACGCGCCGCTCGACGAGTTCGGTGCGCTCCAGGGCGGACACCTGACGGCTGACGGTGGACTTGTCCAGGGCGTAGTGGGCGGCCAGGTCGGTGGCCCGGCAGCCGTCCCGCTCCTCCAGGTGACCGAGCAGCGTGTACGACACCAGCGACAGTTCGGGGTGCATGCGGCCCGCCGAGGCGCGGGCGCGGCGGGCGAAGGCCGTCATCTCCCGCTGGATGGCCTCCACGGCCTCCGCCGTGCGGCCGCCGGGGGTGACAGTGGTCTCATCGGGCATCTCGGCTGCCGTCACGGGTCCTCCTCCACATCGCTAGTTGTATAGTACAACTTGAAGATAGAGTTGTATAAGCCAACTACCTGGCCGTCCGTCCGGACCGCCCGGCCGACCAGCCGCCACCGCCGAAACCAGTCATTGGAGGATGTGAGCGATGAGGTCGCACGCCCTGCGCCATGTGCTCACGCACCTGATCACCCCGCTGCTGATGTGCATCGGGATGGGACTCGCGTACATGGGGGCCTTCGTCACCCCCGAGCCGAACCACCTGCCGGTCGCCGTCGTCGGTTCCGGACCCGAGGCGAAGGTGCTCGCCCAGTCGGTCAAGGACAGGGCCGGCGCCGACCTCGACGTACGGACCGTCGCCACCCGTGCCGACGCCGTCGACCTGCTGAAGGCGCGCGACATCACCGGCGCCTACGTGCCCGACGGAAAGGCGCCCGAGATCGTGGTGGCCACCGCCGCGTCCGATATGGGCGCCATGGCCGCGGAGAAGGTCTTCACCCCGCTGGCCGAACGGCAGGGCGTCCCGCTGAAGGTGACCGACGTGGCCACCCCGGTCGACGACGACCCCACCGGCCAGGGCCTGTTCTTCCTGCTGATCGCGGTCAGCATCGGCTCCTACGCCTCCGTGGCCGCCCTCGGTGCCGCCGGTGCCGCCCTGCCGATGCGCGTGCGGGCCCTGCTCACCCTCGGCGTCTCCGTCGTCGTCAGCGGGATCGGCGCCCTGCTCGCCGGGCCGGTGTTCCACCTCGCCCACCACGATCTCGCCGGCCTGTGGGGCATGGCCTGGCTCTACGCCGCGGGCATCCTGTTCATCGGAGTGGGCCTGCACACCTTCCTCAAGAGGTGGACCACGCTCGCCATGATGGTGCTGTTCGTGATGCTCAACTTCACCAGCTCCGGCGGTTTGTTCCGGCCCGAGCTGCAGAACGGCTTCTTCGGCACCCTGCACGCCTTCTGGAACGGCGCCGGGTTCGTCGAGGGCGCCCGCGGCCTGCTGTACTTCGACGGCGACGGACTGGGCCGCGGCGTCTGGACGCTGGTCGCCTGGCTGCTGCTCGGCCTCCTGGTGACGGCGGTCGCCGCCCTACGGGAGCGGGGCGGCACGGCACCGGCACCGGCCGCCCCCGCCAGGCACGCGAGGCCGAACGACCGGAAGGCGGTCCCCGCGGCGGAGGAGCGAGCGGTGGAGAACGCGGAGAAGAGGGCGGAGGAGGCGGCGGACGAAGAGGCCGAGGAGACCGTCGGCGTCTGATCGTTGGGGTAGTGTGACCGGCGGCCGAGGACAGTCCCGGCCGCCGGACGCCTGGGAGGTGAGACCCATTACCGCTGTGTCGGCCCGGGTGCTCTCACCTCACGGCAGTACGGTCCCCGCCGACGGGTGACCGGGAGAGCGCCCTTCGGTTCTCGAAAGGCTCTCGGCTTCCATGCCTCAGCTGTTCTCCACCTCCACGTCCACCTCTTCCCTTCCCTCCCCCTTCTCCGACTCGTTCCCCTCGCGTGACTCCGTCGTGGCCGCGCTCCGCGCCGCGGGCTGCGTCTTCGCCGAGGACGAGGCGGAACTGGTCCTGGGCGCCGCCCGCACCGCCGGGGAACTCATCGCCCTGGTGGGCCGCCGCGTCGCCGGCCTGCCCCTCGAACTCGTCCTGGGCTGGGCCGAGTTCCGGGGCCTGCGCATCGCCGTCACCCCCGGTGTCTTCGTGCCCCGCCGCCGTACCGAGTCCCTGGTGGCCGAGGCCCTCGCACACGCGCCGGACGCGGCCGTCGTCGTGGACCTGTGCTGCGGCTCCGGCGCCGTCGGTGCCGCCCTGGCCGCCGCGCTCGACCGGCCCGAGGTGCACGCCGCCGACGTCGACCCGGCCGCCGTGCGCTGCGCCCGCGGCAACCTCGCGGACGCCGGGGGCCGCGTGTACGCCGGTGACCTGTTCGACGCGCTGCCCGCGACGCTGCGCGGCCGGGTGGACATACTCGCGGCCAACGTGCCCTACGTGCCCACCGGCGAGGTCGCCCTGCTGCCCGCCGAGGCACGGGACCACGAGCCACTGGTCGCCCTCGACGGCGGCACCGACGGTCTGGAGGTGCTGCGCAGGGTCGCCGCCGAAGCGCCCCGCTGGCTGGCGTCCGGTGGCTGCCTGCTGGCCGAGACGAGCGAACGCCAGGCTCCGGCGGCCGTCGACGCCTTCACCCGCGCCGGCCTGACGACCCGCCTCTCGGTCTGCGAGGAGCTGCACGCACATGTGGTGATCGGCGTGCGGGAGTAGGCGCGCAGCCCCGCTAGGGCCCGTCCGGCGCCGTGGCCCGGGCGATCAGCAGGGCCACGTCGTCGGAGTTCTCCGGCTCGTGCAGTGTGCGCAGGAGCAGGTCGCAGACCTCCTCCAGCGGGCGGTCCGGGCCCTCCAGCAGGGCGAGGAGCGCGTCCAGCCGCTCGTCCAGCGGATGCCGGCGCGTCTCGACGAGACCGTCGGTGTAGAACACCAGCCGGTCGCCCGGCTCCAGATCGACCGTGGTGGTCGAGAAGGCGACGCCGCCCACTCCGAGCGGCACCCCGGTGGGCAGGTCCAGCAGCTCCGGCGGACGGCCGGCGCGCAGCCGGACCGGCGGCAGGTGCCCGGCGTTGGCGATCAGGCACTGCCGCCGGTGCGGGTCGTGGACCGCGTAGAGGCAGGTGGCGATGGCCTGGTCCAGGCCGGCCGTGGTCCGGTCGAGGTGACCGAGCAGGAAGGCGGGATCGAGGTCGAGGGCGGCCAGGGTGTTCGTCGCGGTGCGCAGCCGCCCCATGGAGGCCGCCGCCGCGATGCCGCTGCCCATCACGTCCCCCACCACGAGCGCGGTCTTGCAGTCCTCCAGCTCGATCACGTCGAACCAGTCGCCGCCGACCTCGCTGGTCGCCTCGGCGGGCTGGTAGCGGGAGGCGACCTCCAGCCCGCCCGTCACCGGGGGGTGGCTGGGCAGCAGGCTGCGCTGGAGGGTGAGGGCGGTGTCGCGGGCGTTCTGGTACCAGCGGGCGTTGTCGATCTGCACCGCCGCACGGACGGCCAGCTCCCGGGCCAGCAGCAGGTCGTCCTCGCCGAACGGCAGCGGGTTGCCGATCCGCTTGAGATCCAGGGCGCCCAGCACCTCGCCCCGCGCGATCAGCGGAACGGCCAGGTAGGAGTGCACACCCGCCCGGCGCAGCAGTTCGGTGGCCTCCGGTGAACGGGCGATACGCGGCAGGTCCTCCTCCGTCACCCGCTCCACCATCACCGGCCGGCCGGTGCGCACGCACTCGGTGACCAGGCGGTCCGGCCCGTACCGGGCGACCTGGCCGGGCGGATCGGCCGCCCGCAGTGCCTGCGGGGCGTCCTTCGCCTGCACGGCCAGGGCCCGGATCACCGCGGGCTCGGCAGGGCCCAGGGTGCTGCGGCGGCCCTTCACCACGGCCTCCAGCAGGTCCACGGCCGCGATGTCGGCGAGGTCCGGTACGGCCACGCCGGCCAGCTCGTGCGCGGTGCGGTCCAGCTCCAGCGTGGTGCCGATCCGCGCGGAGGCGTCGGCGACAGCGGCCAGCCGGCGCCGGGCGGCCTCGGCCTCGACGCCCGCCCGGTGCTGCTCGGTGACGTCCACGACCGAGACGGCCACGCCCAGTACGGCACCGACCGCGTCCTCCAGCCGGTACAGCGAGAGCGACCACGTGTGGTCCTCGTCCGGGTCGGCGGGGGTCCGCCCGGTCGCGGGCTGGCCGACGATCGGCCGTCCGGTCTCCAGCACCCGGCGCGCCGCCTCCTCCAGGGGGGCCGCTTCCACCAGGGGCAGCACCTCGCGGACCGTCCGGCCGAGGTGGTCCTCGGCGGTCATGCCGTTCATGGCCTCCAGGGACGGATTGACCGAGACGTACCGCAGCTCGGTGTCGAGGACGGCCAGCCCGATCGGGGACTGCCGGATCACCCGCGTGGACAGCGCCACGTCGTGCTCCAGCCGGCGCACGGTGGACCGGTCGACGGCGAGTCCCAGCGCGTAGACGTCCCCCCGGTCGTCCAGGAGGCGCATGTTGCGGAACTCCACCAACCGGGTGCCGCCGTCCTTGCGCCGGATGGGGAAGGCCCCGGCCCAGCTCTTGCCGGTCCTCATGACGTCGGCGAACAGCTTCACGACCAGGTCGAGGTGGCGTTCGTGGACCATGATGCGGGCGGCGTACTGCCCCAGCGCCTCCCGCGCCGTGTACCCGAACAGCTCCTCGGCCTGCGGGCTCCACAGCACGATCCGGCCCTCGGTGTCCAGCACGACCGAGGCCACGTTCAGCACGTCGAGCAGCCCGCTGGGCCGCACCGGGCCGCGCGGCGACGCGTCGCCCTCGAACCCGGCAGACCCGGCTGCACTCATCCCACGCCCCGCCTTCGCCGTTCCACGCGGCACGCCCTTTTGATGCCGACTCCCTTGTTCTACCGCGTTCCACCGCGCACAGGGCCGCTTCTCCGAGGCTCTGCCGTCTCCTTCCAGCATCACCCGGCACGGCGGCCCCCGCCGCACGGAGCGCGGCCGAGGTTGGTCTGTACATGACCGCACGGGCGGGACAGACTGTGCGCCGAGTGCGTACCGCCCCACCCCCCACCGAGGAGCCCGCCCATGCCCCTGCGCGCCCGGCAACGTTGTCACGCCGCCCTGACCGGACTCGCCGCCCTCGCCCTGGCCGTCGCACTCGCCGGTCCGGCCGCCTCGGCGGCGCCGGCCGCCGACACCTGGACCGAGGTGGGCTCCGACCGTGCCGACCCGCTGACCGAGAGCCAGGGCCTGGCCTCGGTCGAGGTCCCGGCCGGCAGTCCCAACCGCTACACGGGCATCGGCACCATCCCCCTGGGGCTCAGCAGCCGCGGCTGGAACCACGTCGGCGACCCCGATGCCTCCTACGACGGCCACTACGTCGAGCCCTACCAGCGGGACGACGGGAACACCAAGATGTTCCGCGTGCAGGCGCCGGACGGACGCTGGTCGGAGTACGTGCACACGCTGAGCCCCGGCGAGGCGCTGAACAACTCCTGGTCCGCGATCTCCCCGGACGGCCAGTGGATGCTGGCGGGCGAGTGGGGCACCATGAACCGGCTGCTGGTCTTCCCGACCCCCGGCGTCAACGCGAGCACCTCGCCCGCGGCGAACCTCCCGCAGGCGGCCACCGTCCACCTGGACCACGCCGTGCGCGACGTCCAGGGCTGCGACTTCCTGGACGCGACCACGCTGCTGTGCTCCTCCGACGACCCGGAGGGCGCCCTCTTCGGCATCACCAAGCCGCTGCTGCGCGTCGACCTGTCCGCAGCGCCGAACGGCACCGCGGACGTCACCGGCCACGTCACCGCCCTGCGGCAGCTGCCCCTGCGCAGCGCGTGCTCCGGCGACTTCGAGACGGAGGGCATCGACTACGACCGCCGTACCGGCACGCTGCGCGTGATCGTCGTGTCGCCGGGCTTCTGCGTGCTGACGGACAGCAAGACCTACCGCTTCACGCGGGGCTGACCCGTCCGCCGCCACCGGCGCGGTCACGGCCGGACCGTGCCGGTAGTGCTCGACCGCAGGTGGTGCTTTTCTGGTGGTATGGGCCATGAGAGGAGCGATCACGATGGACGGTGAGCGACTGCATCCGGAGTCCGTCTCGGTGGAGCTGAGCGGGTGCAGCAAGGAGGACGCCCGGACCGTGTTCGACGCCCTGGGCACGTGCTTCTCGTCCGACCGGCGCTCGGACGAGGTGCCCCGGGACTGCCACGAGGTGCGCCCCACCGTGTGGCTCGGCACCTTCGACGTGGCCGAGGCCCGGGGCGAGTGCGATCCCGCCCGGCTCACGGCGTCCGTGGAGGCCGACGTGCAGGGCGGCTACTGGGCGATCGAGCGCTTCCGCACCACCCTGGACTCCCTGTTCACCGTGCACGACCTGAGCACGGCCTCCGGAGACCAGGAGCGGGAACTGCACGTACGGCTGGAGAGTCACTGACCGAGGCCCGCCGACGCGGCGGTGTGGTGTACGCCGCCTCTTTGTGCAACTAGTTGCACAAAGAGGCGGCGGTCCTCTACAACAGAGGCACGACACCGCGCACGGAGGGCCCGATGAGCCGTTACCCCCACCTGCTGAGCCCGCTCGACCTGGGCTTCACCACGCTGCCCAACCGGGTCCTGATGGGCTCCATGCACGTCGGCCTGGAAGAGGCCGAGCGCGGTTTCGAGCGCATGGCCGCCTTCTACGCCGCCCGGGCCCGCGGGGGAGTGGGCCTCATCGTCACCGGCGGCATCGCCCCCAACGACGAGGGCCGGCCCTACGAGGGCGGCGCCAAGCTGACCACCGCGGCCGAGGCGGACCGGCACCGGGTCGTCACGGAGGCGGTGCACCGCGAGGGCGGCCGGATCGCTCTGCAGATCCTGCACTTCGGCCGCTACGCCTACCACGCCGACCTCGTCGCCCCGAGCCCCCTCCAGGCGCCGATCAGCCCCCACGTGCCCCGCGAGCTGACCGACGCCGACGTCGAGCGCACCATCGACGACTACGCCCGCACCGCCCGCCTCGCCCGCGAGGCCGGGTACGACGGCGTCGAGATCATGGGCTCCGAGGGTTACCTGATCAACGAGTTCATCGCCGCGCGCACCAACCACCGCACCGACCGCTGGGGCGGCTCCTACGAGAACCGCATGCGCCTGCCCGTCGAGATCGTCCGCCGGGTGCGCGAGGCGGTCGGCGAGGACTTCATCGTCGTCTACCGCCTGTCCATGCTGGACCTGGTGCCCGGCGGCTCCACGCTCGACGAGGTGATCACCCTCGCCAAGGCCGTCGAGGCCGCCGGAGCGACCATCATCAACACCGGCATCGGCTGGCACGAGGCCCGCATCCCCACCATCGCCACCTCCGTGCCGCGCGGCGCCTACACCTGGGTGACCAAGCGCCTGATGGGCGAGGTGGCCGTACCCCTCGTCACCACCAACCGCATCAACACCCCCGAAGTGGCCGAGCGGTTGCTCGCCGAGGGTACGGCCGACATGGTGTCGATGGCCCGTCCCATGCTCGCCGACCCCGACTTCGTCGCCAAGGCCGCGGCCGGCCGGCCCGAGGCCATCAACACCTGCATCGGCTGCAACCAGGCCTGCCTGGACCACACCTTCAGCGGCAAGATCACCTCCTGCCTGGTCAACCCGCGCGCCTGCCACGAGACCGAGCTGGTCCTCACCCTGACCCGGCGGCGCAAGCGCGTCGCGGTCGTCGGCGCCGGACCGGCCGGGCTGGCCTGTGCGGTGAGCGCGGCCGAACGCGGCCACGAGGTCACCCTCTTCGACGCGGCGAGCGAGACCGGCGGCCAGCTCAACGTCGCCCGCAAGGTCCCCGGCAAGCAGGAGTTCGACGAGACGCTGCGCTACTTCCGCACCCGGCTGGCGGAACACGGCGTCGACGTACGTCTGAACACCCGGGTCGGGGCCGACGACCTCGCCGGCCACGACGAGGTCGTCGTCGCCACCGGCGTCACCCCGCGCACCCCGGACATCCCGGGCGTCGACCACCCGAGCGTCGTCGGCTACCTCGACGTGCTCCGCGACGGCGCCCCCGTCGGCGACCGCGTCGCGATCCTCGGCGCGGGCGGCATCGGCTTCGACGTCGCCGAGTACCTCACCGACGGCGGCGACAAGGCGCACGAGGACCCCGAGACGTACTTCCGCCTCTGGGGCGTCGACATGGACTACCGCGCACCCGGCGGCCTCGCCACGCCCGAGCGCCCCGCACCGCCGCGCACCGTGCACCTGCTCCAGCGCAAGACCTCGAAGGTCGGCGCCGGCCTCGGCAAGACCACCGGCTGGATCCACCGCACCGAGCTGAAGCACCGCGGCGTCACCATGGTCCCGGGCGTGAACTACGACCGGATCGACGACGCCGGACTGCACATCACCATCGGTGACGAGTCCACCGTCCTGGAGGTCGACACGGTCGTTCTGTGCACGGGGCAGGAGCCGAGCCGCGGTCTGTACGACGACCTGGTCGCCGCCGGGCGCAGCGCGCATCTCATCGGCGGCGCCGACGTGGCCGCCGAACTGGACGCCAAGCGCGCCATCAAGCAGGGGACCGAGCTGGCGGCGGCGCTGTAGGCCGCGTGGGCCGGAAGGCGCGGGGGCCGTCCCTAGGATGAGCCCATGTCACTCCCGCACGCGATCCTCACCGCCCTGGTCGAAAAGCCGTCGTCGGGGCTGGAGCTGACCCGCCGGTTCGACAGGTCGATCGGCTACTTCTGGTCGGCGACGCACCAGCAGATCTATCGCGAGCTGGGAAAACTGGAGGCGGAAGGCCTGATCCGCGCGCTGCCCGGCCAGCAGCCGGCCCGCGGGCAGAAGAAGTCCTACGAGGTCCTGCCCGCGGGCCGCGCCGAACTGGCCCGCTGGGCCGCCGCCGCACAGGACCCCAAACCCCTGCGGGACACGATGCTGCTGCGGCTGCGTGCGGCGGCCGTGGTCGGCACCGCCGGTATCGAGACGGACCTGCGCCGCCATCTGGAGCTGCACGAGAGGCAGTTGGCCGAGTACGAGGAGATCGAGAAGCGGGACTTCCCGCCCGAGAGGGACAGTACCGAGGACCGGCTGCGGCACCTGGTGCTGCGCGCCGGCATCGACCTGGAGACCTTCTGGACCCAGTGGCTCAGGCACGCGCTGGCCGAGTTCGCCGGGCTGCCGGGTGACGAGCGGGCCTGAGCGCGTCCACGGCTCAGAACCGGTACGGCTTCTGGCGGCGGCGCAGGAACCACGCCGCGGCGATGACGCCGGAGCCGACCAGCGCGCCGCCCGCCACGAGGGTGGCCGTGCCGTAGTCCTGGACGGCCCCGCCGAGACCGCCCATGACACCGCGCGGCGACGCGGAGGGCGAGGGGGAGGCGGAGCGGCTGGGCGAAGGGGAGGGCGCCGCCGAGACGATGACGGTCTGGGTGCCGGCGGTGCTGTTGTTGGAGCACATGACGATGACCGTGTACGTGCCCGGGCTGATCCCCGCCCAGGAGGCGGACTGTCCGGAACTCGTCCCGGACAGCGCCACCTGGCGCCCCTGGGCGAAGTCCCGCTGGTTGCCGGTGAGCAGCGAGGCGGTGCCCCAACTGCCGTTGAGCTGGGCACAGGCGGTGGTCGTGACCGACACGGTGGTCCCGGTGGTGCTCACGGAGATCCCCGGGCCGGCGGAAGCCGGCCCGGCGGCCAGGGCGACGGGCAGCGCGGCGGCGGCTGCCACGGTCAGGCCGGAGCGGAGAAGCGGCGATGAGATGCGCATGTGGACTGCCCTCCGGCGGCACGGTCGGCGGTACATCCGGTTGCGCCGCCGAGAACGGAAACGCCCGTGCTGCCTCACGGGCAGCCAACAGGGCGGCGGCCGTGCCCGCATGCCGAGCGCGACCGCCCAGGTGACGCGTGCCCCGCCCGGCGCCACCGCCGGAACGTCACCTGCCCCCGCCCAGGGTCACCTTCCGCTCCGCCGAGAAGCCGCCCCAGGTGCCGTCGGACAGCCTGGCCCGGACCCGCACCCGGTGCGTGACCCCGGCCTCCGGTCCCGCGTAGAAGCTGTACTCCGCCCGGTCGCGAGGCGCGTCCGCGCCGTAGACGAGCGACGTCGCCGGGCGGCCGTCCAGGTGGACCTGGTACTCGGTGACCAGGCCGTCGGTACGCGGCGGGACCCAGCTCAGGTCGATGTAGTAAGCCCCGTCGGCGAGGCGGGAGGCCGCACGCAGGGCGGTGGGCGCGGTGGCGCGGCCGTCGTCGGAGCCCGAGGTGGTGAGCCGGACGGTGGCGCTGGCGGGGGAGACGTTGTCGGCGGCGTCCCGCGCCCGGACTGTGAAGGAGTACCGGGTGCCCGCGCGCAGCCCCGTGACCACGGCCGCCGTCTGGCCGCCGCCGACGCTGTGCACCTTCGTCGCGCCCTGGTAGACGTCGTACGACACGACCCCGCGGTCGTCGGTCGCGGCGGACCAGCTGAGCTGGACCGCCCGGCTGCCCGCCGCCCGGCCCCTGGCGTCCGCCGGGCGCGTCGGGGCGGAGTCGTCGCCGGCGACGGCGGCGGGGGTGGTGGCCCGCACCTCCTGGCTGCGCGGCCCCAGTCGTCCGTCGGCGTCGCGCGCCCGCACGGTGAAGGCGTAGGCCGTCGAGGGGCGCAGCCGGGTGACGTCCACCATACGGTCGGACGCCTCCACCTCCTTCACCAACGTGCCGCCGCGATAGACCTCGTACGTCTCGACGCCGTCGACCGCGTTCCACATCACGTGCACGGTCGTGGCGCTGCCCGCCGCGGCGGTGACGCCCGTCGGCGCTCCTGGCGGCGCGCCGCTCCCGTCGCCGTCGTCGCCCATGCCCCAGCCGCAGGACGTGACCAGGACGAGTGCTCCGCAGAGCAGGGCGCAGTGGCGCGGTACGGAGAGGCGGGCGGGAACAGCGGGAACGGGTGCGTCTCGCACGGCTCTGCCTCCAGGACGGCTCCGGCTCGGCGTCGGCTTCGACTTCGACTTCGACTCGACAGGAATGGTCCGGACCAATATGCGCCTGTGACGCGATCACATCAAGAGGGCGTCGTTGGTGACCTCTCGCAAGGGTTACGTATGCTGAATCTCCTCACGGCCGAAGTCCCCGGCGTATCAGGGGAGTTCAGGTCAGGCGGCGCGGACCGCTGTCGTCGCTGTTGCCGCGCCGGCGCGGGCGGCCGGACGGACCGGAGTCGGTACGGGCCCGGCTCGCCCGGCCGTCGGTCGCGCCCTCGTGAGGCCACCGCCCCCGCGCCCGGGAGGGCACCGGCTCCCGACCCCGCCGGGGCACGGACGTGCACCGTCTGGCCCAGAAAAGGTGGCCGCGCGCACGATTCGGGGACAGATGTGGCCGAGTCACCGTCCCTGTCCCCCAGGAGAGGCCCCATAGTGCGTGTCCAGTCGCTGACACTGGTCGCGGCCAGCGCCGCCCTGCTCGCCCCCACGACGTTCCCCGGCGCTCCGCTCCCGCCCCGCCCCGGCCCTCAGCCCGAGCTCAGGGCGGGTCACCAGCACGAGGCCCGGCCGGTCCGCGCGGACAGGTCCGGCGCCCGGATCGGACCGGTTCCGCCGTCCCGGGCCGGGCTCGTTCCGCCGTCCGGGATCCGGCCCGGAGCCGAGGCCGGTGCCGGTGGTGGTGACGGGTCGAAGGAGACCCGGCGCGAAGGACCTGTCCGCGCCGCCGACCTGCTGGCCAAGGTGCGGGGCTGCGGCCCCGTCTCGCGCGGGCGCTACCGCTCCGACGCCGGAGCGAGCGCGGACATCCCGGTCTGCGGAACGCGGGACGCCGTGTACTGGAAGGCCGACCTGGACGTCGACTGCGACGGACGCCCCGGTGACCGGTGCAACAGCGGCACCGACCCGCACTTCACCCCCGCCACCGCCTACACCCGGTCGGACGGCCGGCCCCTGGACGCCGAGCGCCTGCCCTACGTCGTCGTGCCCGAGCCGAGCGGCATCTGGGACCACCGAGAGTCCGACGTCCGCGGCGGATCGGTGGCGGCGCTCGTCCACGGGGACCGGGTGCGCTACGCGGTCGTCGGCGACGTCGGCCCGCGCGACCTCATCGGCGAGGCCTCCTACGCCGCGGCGGAGTCGCTCGGCATCCCGGCCGACCCGCACGGGGGCGGTGTCGCGTCCGGTGTGACGTACATCGTCTTCAAGGGCAGCGAGGTCGAGCCCATCGAGGACAAGGACGCCGCCGAGAAGGCGGGGGAGCGCCTGGCGCGGGAGTTCGTGGACGGCGAGTGATCCCCGGCGCCTCGTGGGCGGCGTGCCTCAGACCGCGGACCAGCCGTCGTCGACGGGCAGGATCGCGCCGTTGATGTTGCTCGCCGCCTCCGAGGCGAGGAACACGATCGCCGCGGCCTGCTCCTCGGGCTGCGACACCCGGCCGAGGTTGACGAAGTGCGGGCCGAGCGTGGCCGGCCCGTGGGCGCCCTGGGCGGGGTCGACGGTGATGGCGGTCTGCGTGCCGCCTGGGCAGATGGCGTTGGCGCGAATGCCCCGTCCCCGGTACATCACCGCCAGGGACTTGGTCAGCCCCACCACGCCGTGCTTGGAGGCCGTGTAGGCGGCGCCCGCCGCGCTGCCGCGCAGGGCCGCCTCGGAGGCGGTGTTGACCACGGCACCCCGGCCCGCCGCCAGCATGTGCGGCAGCACCGCGCGGGTCAGCAGGAAGGGAGCGGTGAGATTGACCCTCAGTACCCGCTCCCACTCGGCGTCGCTCACATCCGCGAGCGCCGACATCCGGTCCATGATCCCGGCGTTGTTCACGAGGACGTCGATCCCGCCGAACCGCTCGACCGCGGTCGCCGTCACCCGGTCGACGACGGCCTGCTCGCTCAGGTCGCCCGCCACGGCCACGGCGGTGCCGCCCGCCGCCTCGATCTCCTGGACCGCCGCGTCCGCTCCCTCGGCGTTGAGGTCCGCCAGCACGACGCGGTCACCCTGCGCGGCGAAGGCCAGCGCGGCGGCCCGCCCGATGCCGGATCCCGCTCCGGTGACGATGACACCGCGCCCGCCCGGTCCGCCGTTCATGTCGTGCTCCTTCTCCTGAGGTCCAGCGGCTGGAGCCCGCTGCCGGGCCAGCCTACGACTTATTGTCGGTGAGCGACAAAAAGTAGTCGTGGAGAATTCCGGAAGAGCACCACCGGCGCCGGAGGACCAGAAGATGGCCGCAGTTCGCGGACGCACAGGACGACCGCCCCTGACCGAGGAACGCAAGGCCGAGATCCGGCTGGAGATCGCCCGCGCCGCCGTGGACCTCTTCGTCACCCAGGGAGTCGCCGCGACCACGGGCGAGCAGATCGGCCGCGCGGCCGGCATCTCGGCGCGCACGGTGTGGCGCTACTTCCCGACCAAGGAGAGCTGTGTACGCCCGCTGCTCGCGGCCGGCGTCGAGTTGATCGCCGACTCGCTGCGGCAGTGGCGGCCCGGTCGGCCCCTCGACGAGGTCTTCGACTTCGAGCAGCGGGCGGCGGACGACGACCGACTCCTCGCCGGACCCGCCCACGCCACCGTCGGGGCACTGGTACGGCTGACCCGCACCGAACCAGGCCTGCGCGCGGTCTGGCTGCAGACCTACGACGAGGCCGAACCGGCGTTCGCCCGCGCCCTCGCCGAACGGGCCGGGCTGCCCGCCGACGATCTGCGGCCGGCGATCTGGGCGGCCATGTTCAACGCGGCGCTGCGCGCGGCGGTCGAACACCACGCCTGGCACACCGCCGACGCCCGCGCCGACGCCGCGACGGCGCGGGCGGAACTGGCCGCGACCCTGCGCACCGCTGTCCGGGCGGCGGCGGACGGCCTCACCTGACGCACCCGAGGGGTGGCGCTGCCGGGGTGGGGGAGACCGTGGAGCGGCGGGGGCGGGTCCCCCGCCGCCTCCCGCAGCACCGGACGTCTGCGGGCACCGGACGTCCGCGGCTAGACCTTCCGGTAGGAGTACGCCTCCGCGGCCGCCGCCTCCACGGCCGCGAGGTCGGCGCCCGTCGTGGCCGTCACGACCGCGGCCACCGCGCCCTCGACGAAGGGGGCGTCCACCAGGCGGGTGTTCTCCGGGAGTTCGTCGCCCTCGGCGAGCAGCGCCTTGACGGTGAGCACCGCGCTGCCGAGGTCGGTGAGGACGGCGACCCCCGCGCCCCGGTCCACGGACGCGGCGGCGGCCGACACCAGCTCGGAGCTGGTCCCGAACCCGCCGGACGCGGTCCCGCCCGCCGGCGCGATCGGCGCCGTCACGCCACCGCCCGACAGGGCCTTCGCCAGTTCGGCCACGGACGCGGCGACCTCCGCGCTGTGCGACACCAGCACGATCCCGACCAGCTTGTCGTCACTCACCGGCCGCCTCCTCCAGCGCCGCGACGAGCAGCGCCGCGGAGGTCGCCCCGGGGTCCTGGTGCCCGATGCTGCGCTCGCCGAGATAGCTCGCCCTGCCCTTGCGAGCCTGCAACGGCACGGTCGCCTCGGCCCCCTCCTCGGCCGCGGCGCGGGCCGCGGCGAACGAGTCGCCGAGGGCGTCCACGGCGGGCACCAGGGCGTCGATCATGGTCTTGTCGCCCGGCGCGGCACCCCCGAGGGTCCGTACGGCGTCCACCCCTGTCCGCAACGCTTCGGCGAACTGCCCCTCACTCACCTCGGCGGCCTCGCCGAGCGCCTTGCCGGTGCGGCGCAGCAGCGTCCCGTACAGCGGTCCCGAGGCACCGCCGACCGTGGAGATGAGCTGCCGCCCGGCGAGCGTCAGGACCGCGCCGGGCGTGTCGGGCGCCTCCTTCTCCAGCGTGGCCGTAACGGCCGTGAACCCGCGCTGGAGGTTGCTGCCGTGGTCGGCATCGCCGATCGGGGAGTCGAGGGCGGTGAGCCGTTCCGCCTCGCGGTCGACCAACGCGGCGGTCGCCGTCATCCAACGGCGGAAGAAGTCGGCGTCGAGCACTGGATCTCCTTGCCTGGTAGGTACGTCGCGATCCCTTCCCCGTCCGCCGTCACATGCCCCACCTCAGACCCGGCGTCTTCACCGGCGCGTCCCACAGCCCGAGCAGTTCCTCGTCGATCTCGCACAGGGTGACCGAGGCTCCCGCCATGTCCAGCGAGGTGACGTAGTTGCCGACGAGGGTGCGGGCCACGGCGACACCGCGCTCGCCGAGTACGCGCTGAACCTCGGCGTTGAAGCCGTACAGCTCCAGCAACGGCGTCGCGCCCATGCCGTTGACCAGGACCAGGACGGGGTTGCGCGGGGTGAGGTCCGTCAGGACGGCGTCCACGGCGGCCTCGGCGATCTCCCCCGAGGTCATCATCGGGCGCCGCTCCCGGCCGGGCTCCCCGTGGATGCCGATGCCCAGTTCCAGCTCGCCGCCCGGCAGGTCGAAGGTGGGGCTGCCCTTGGCCGGCGTGGTGCAGGCGCTGAGCGCGACACCGAAACTGCGGGAGCTGTCGTTCACCTGCCGGGCGATCGCCTCCACCCGCTCCAGCGGCCGGCCCTCGTCCGCCGCGGCTCCGGCGATCTTCTCCACGAACAGCGGCGCCCCCGTACCGCGCCGCCCGGCCGTGTACAGGCTGTCCGTCACCGCCACGTCGTCGTTGACCAGCACCTTGGCGACCTGGATGCCCTCGTCCTCGGCCAGCTCGGCGGCCATGTCGAAGTTGAGCACGTCGCCGGTGTAGTTCTTGACGACGAACAGCACCCCGGCCCCGCTGTCCACGGCCGCCGCCGCCCGCACCATCTGGTCCGGCACCGGCGAGGTGAACACCTCACCCGGACAGGCCGCCGACAGCATCCCGGGCCCCACGAACCCGCCGTGCAGCGGCTCGTGCCCGGAGCCGCCCCCCGACACCAGCGCCACCTTGCCGGCCACGGGCGCGTCCCGCCGCACGATCACCCTGTTCTCGACATCCACGGTCAGCTCGGGATGGGCGGCCGCCATACCGCGCAGCGCGTCCGCGACCACGGTCTCCGGGACGTTGATGAGCATTTTCATGGGTACCTCCTGGGAAGCGGGCGGCAGGCGAGTCCTTGGCCTGCGTTTCTACTGCTCAGACGTGGTTTCGGGGTCATTCCTGTTCTTGGTGGTCCGTGACTGCTGTCGGCAGTATCGGCCTTGCGGCGGTGAAGGTCACGCGCGGGAACGTCGTGGGCGCGCCCCGTCCGGGGTGCAACCATCCTCCCCCCAGCCGTGTCTCACACCAGACACACTCGTACCCGTGGGGGGACCACACCGTGAAGCGCACCGCAACCGCCGCCGTCCTGCTCGCCGCCCTCGCCGCCCTGTCGGCGTGCGGCAGCGGCGACGACAGCACCGATGCCGCCCCGACCACCAGGGCCGCGAGCCCCAACGTCGACTACCCCGCCGCGGAGAAGAAGGCCGGCATCCCCCCGGAGCCGACCGGCAAGGCCCGTGACAACGTTCTCGCCGTTCTGTTCGACGTCAACCCGGCACTGGTCGCCGACGAGGACGACGCCATCGACAACGCCCGCAACCAGTGCGCGGCGATCAACGGCGGAGCCGAGCGGCTGGAGTGGAGCGCGCAGCAGCGGTTCACCAGCAGCACGCACGAGGTGACCGAGGACGAGGCGAAGCACATCAACATCGGACTCGCGGAGTTCTGCAAGACCGCGTAGCCAGAGTGAACACGCGGGCTCGCTCGGCGTGTTGGGGCCGCTCGGCTGGCCGCACCACGGTCAGCCCGACATCCGCTCGCTGACCGCACCGCTACGGGCAGGTTCCTCCGCATCCGGGTCCTGTACGTCCCGCCGACCGGCCCCGGCCCGGACCGCCCGGCGCGGTGGCTCGCCGGTCTGGCCCATGTGACGGCCGCCCCCGGCGAGAGCGCCTCGGTGACGGTCGAACCGCCCGACCGCGCCTTCGAGATCTGGGACGGCGACGGCCGGCGCCGCGTCGCGGGCACGTATGACGTCCACGTGGCCCGCTCCCTCGCCGACATCCGCCTCACCGAACCGCTCGCGCTCCGACCAGCGGACCACCATCAGCTCCGGGGCGGCACCTGGCCCGCCGCCCCGGAGTGCTGTTCTCCCGGACCGATGGCATCGCTCTCATGGGGGTAAGCAGCAGCGGATCATGTTAATGGCACGAACACCGCACTTGGATTGGCATCGATAACATTCTCTGTCATAGTTCCAACTTCCGATCGATGGTGTCCTCGTCCCCCTCCTGACCGCTGGAGCCGTCAAGTGAGCACCTCCACCCCGCCGCCGGCCGCCGCCACCCTGACCTACGGCGACGGCGTTCTCCTGCGGGGCGGGCGCCCGCACCGCGTCCTGGCGGGTTCGCTGCACTACTTCCGGGTCCGTCCCGAGCAGTGGGCCGACCGGCTCGGGCGGCTGGCCGCCCTCGGTCTGAACACGGTGGACACCTACGTGCCGTGGAACTTCCACGAGCGCAGCGAGGGCGACGTCCGCTTCGACGGCCCGCGCGACCTGGCCCGGTTCGCCCGGCTCGCCCAGGGGGAGGGCCTCGACGTCATCGTGCGGCCGGGCCCGTACATCTGCGCCGAGTGGGACAACGGCGGTCTGCCGGCCTGGCTGACCGGCACTCCCGGCATGCGGCTGCGCACCTCCCACGGCCCCTTCCTGCAGGCGGTCGACCGCTGGTTCGACGAGCTGATCCCGCGCGTCGCCGACCTCCAGACCGGTCGGGGCGGGCCGGTCGTGGCCGTACAGATCGAGAACGAGTACGGCAGCTACGGCGACGACCAGGCCTATGTCCGCCACGTTCGCGACGCCCTCGTCGCTCGGGGCATCACCGAACTGCTCTACACGGCCGACGGACCGACCCCGCTGATGCAGGACGGCGGCGCCCTGCCCGGCGAACTGGCGGCGGCGACCTTCGGCTCACGCCCCGCTCAGGCCGCGGCGCTGCTGCGCTCGCGCCGGCCCGGGGAGCCGTTCTTCTGCGCCGAGTTCTGGAACGGCTGGTTCGACCACTGGGGCGAGAAGCACCACGTCAGGTCGGCCGAGAGCGCCGCCGAGGCCGTCGGTGGCATCCTCGACGAGGGCGGTTCCGTGAGCCTCTACATGGCGCACGGCGGGACCAACTTCGGACTGTGGGCGGGCGCCAACCACGACGGTGGCCGGATCCAGCCGGCCGTCACCAGCTACGACTCGGACGCCCCCATCGCCGAGAACGGCGCCCTGACCCCGAAGTTCTTCGCCCTGAGGGAGAAACTGACCGCGCTCGACGGTGCCGGAGCGAGGCGCCCGCTGCCCGCCGATCCACCGCTGCTGGCACCCCGTGCACTCCCGGTCACCCGGCAAGCGGCCCTGCTGGACGCGCTGCGCGCGGCGGCCGAACCGGTACCCGCACCGCTGCCCCTGAGCTTCGAGGAACTGTCCCTGGCCTCGGGCCTGGCCCTCTACGAGGCCAAGCCGCTGCTGCCGCCGGGGAACCACGAACTGACCGTCACGGGTCTGCACGACCGCGCCCAGGTGTTCGTCGACGGCACCCCCGTCGCCGTACTGGACCGCGAGAGTGCCTCGTGCACCGTCCCCGGCACGGGAGTACGCGTCCGGCTGGCGCTGCTGGTGGAGAACCAGGGGCGGATCAACTACGGCCCGCTGCTCGGCCAGGGCAAGGGCATCCTCGGCGGGGTGCGGGTGGAACGCAGGCTGGTGCACGGCTGGACGATCCGTCCGCTGCCGCTCGACGAGTGGACGCGCCAGGACACGGCCCGCGCCGCCACGGCGGCCCCACCGGACGGCCGGGCCGGCTTCGCCACCGCCACGCTGTCCGTGGACGAGCCGGCGGACACCTTCGTGGCCCTGCCCGGTTTCGGGAAGGGCTTCCTCTGGGTCAACGGCACCCTGCTGGGCCGCTACTGGGAGATCGGACCGCAGACCACGCTCTACCTGCCCGGCCCGCTGCTGCACCCTGGCGACAACACCCTGACCGTGCTGGAACTCGAAGGCTTCGGCGACCGGATCACCCTGCACGACCGACCCGATCTCGGGCCGCCGCAGGAGTACGTCGAGACGTTCGACTGACCTCCTCACGGCCCCGCGCGCCGGCGGCCCGCCCGGCAGGGGGCGGGCCGCCGACCCACGCCGGATCAGGAGGGGGCGGCAGGGCGCTCGCCCGGGGGGCGGCCCGTCGGAAGGTCCACCGGCACGCCGTAGACCCGCATCTACGCGGCGGCCGCGTACGGCTGTCCGTTGAGCGCGTTCAGTGCGGTGAACCTCACGTGGGAGGCGCGCACCCGGTCGACGGAGATCGGTTGCGTCCGCAGGACGCCCTTCAGGGTGCCGTCGGCCACGGTCGTCCACTCCTCGCCGTCCGGTGCCGACCGACAGCTCCGCCCGGCGTCGGCCGTCGCCGGCGTCGACGACGCGCGACCGCATGCGGGTGTTCCCGTTGGTGTTGTCGTTCTGCGGCGAGTCCTCGGTCGCGTTGGTGATGACACCCTCCGACAGCACATCGAGGCGGGTGGGCGCGGGGCCCTCCCGGGCCGGAGCGCCGCCCAGCGGGCCGCGTGCGATGTTATCGCTGCCACCCTGGTGCCATTCCGCCTCCTCGGCGTCGGCTACGGCTCCCCGCGCCGAGCCGATCTGTCCGGCCCCGTGCGCTGGCGGGAACCATGACAGAGGATGTTATCGATGCCGATAGGGCCTACGCGGCTAGACTTCCGTGCGGACCACCATCTGCGACGAACGCGGTCGGGACCGCGTCGTCTCCGGAGAGGCGAGCGATGTCATCGGAAACACCGGCGGTCGGCAAGAGGCCCGTGAGCAGGCGGACGGCCGAGGACGGCGTCGCGCGGCAGCCCGGCATGGCGGACGTGGCCCGGCTCGCCGGGGTCTCCGCCCAGACGGTGTCCCGGACCCTGGCCGGTCACCCCAACGTCCAGCAGAAGACCCGCGCCAGGGTGCTCGCCGCCGTCGAACAGCTCGGCTACCGCAAGAACAACGCGGCACGCGTGCTGTCGTCGGGACGCAGCCGGACGATCGGCGTCGTGACGCTGCAGACCAACTTCTACTCCCGCGCGAACCTGACGTTCGGCATCGAGACCGCGGCACGCGAGGCCGGGTACGCGATCAGCACCGCGACCACCGCGTCGCTGGACACCGCGGCCATCGAGGGGGCGTTGTCCCGGCTGGCGGAGCAGGGCGTCGAGGGGGTCGTCCTCTCGGTGCCGCTGGTCCATGTGAGTCCGAGGATCGAGCAGCTCACCCGCTCGGTGCCGACCGTCACCGTCGACGGATCGAGGACCTCGGCCACCGAGGTCGTCGCCGTCGACCAGACCCTGGCGGCACGTCTGGCGACACGTCATCTGATCGGGCTGGGCCACGAGACCGTCTGGCACGTCGCGGGGCCCGAGGAGTGGCTCGACGCCGCCAGCCGCCGCGTCGGCTGGCGCGACACCCTGGAGGAGGCCGGACTGTCCGTGCCCCCGGTGCTGGAGGGCGACTGGACACCCGCCTCCGGGTACCGCAACGGGCTGATCCTGGGCAAGATCCCCGACGTCACCGCGGTGTTCGTGGCGAGCGACGAGATGGCCTTCGGGGTGATCCGGGCCCTGCACGAACTCGGCCGGAGGGTGCCCGAGGACATCTCCGTCGTCGGTGTGGACGACATCGCGCTGGCGGAGTACTGCTCGCCCTCGCTGACCACGGTGGCCCAGCCGTTCACCGAGATGGGGGCCCTCGCGGTCGGCCACCTGCTGCGGCACATCGCGGACCCGGGGGCGGCGCCGGAACCCGCGTCCGTCGAGCCCGCGTTGATCGTCCGCGGCAGTACCGCGCCGGCCGGTGACCGTGCGCGCCGGGAGCCGTGAAGGCCGGCGTACGACATCCCCGCAGACGCAGACGCAGACGCAGACGCAGACGCAGACGCAGACGCAGACGCAGACGCAGACGCAGGCGCCGACGCGGGCGCGGCGCCCCGCCGGAGCGCCCGCGTCTCAATGAGGTGGCGTCGTCCCGCTCCGCCGTGCGGCGGTCCGCCGCCGGGGGGACGACCGGGGCAGCGGTCAGCGCCGCGAGGCTTCTCTTCCTCATGGGGACAGCCCACCGCACGGCCTCAGGCGGCGCGAGAGGCACTCGTAGGGCCTTGACCCCCACGCCGGTCCGAAACGTTCTACGGACGGAGCCGTGACAGCACCGGAAGGGTTCTGTTTTCCTGGAAGAAGGTAAAACAGAGGTATACGCCCAGCCATTCGCGTACCCGCACCGTCCAGGAGGGGGTCGTAATGGATCCATGGCTGATCTGGTTGACCGTCGCGGGGGTCCTGATCGTGGCGGAGATCTTCACTCTCACCGCCGCGCTCGGAATGCTGGGCGCGGCCGCGCTGATCACGGCCGGGTCCGCCGCGGCCGGACTTTCACCGCCTTTCCAGTTCCTGGTCTTCACCGTCGTCGCCACGGTCACCGTCCTTTTCGTGCGCCCCATCGCGCTGCGCCACGTCATCCAGCCCCAGAGAGAGCGATTCGGGGTGGACGCACTGGTCGGGAAAGCCGCCTACGTCGTCTCCGAGGTGACGGGCATGGAGGGCAGGGTCCGTATCGGCGGTGAGGAATGGACGGCCCGTTCCTATGACGAGACGCTGGTGATCCCCCAGGGAGCGACCGTCGACGTCATGGAGATCAGCGGTTCCACCGCACTCGTCTACCCCCGGGAGTGACCATGGAAGTCTCGGCGTTCCTCATCGCCGGTGTGATCGTCGCGCTTCTCGCGGTTTTCACCGTGGTGCGGGCGGTACGCATCGTGCCGCAGGCCCGCGCCCGCAATGTCGAACGGCTCGGCCGCTACCACCGCACCCTGAAACCCGGCCTGAACCTCGTCATTCCGTACATCGATCGTGTCTACCCGGTGATCGATCTCCGGGAACAGGTCGTCTCCTTCAAACCGCAGCCGGTCATTACCGAGGACAACCTGGTCGTCGAGATCGACACCGTGCTGTATTTCCAGGTCACCGATCCACGCGCGGCCTTCTACGAGATCGCCAATTTCCTCCAGGCGGTCGAGCAGCTCACCGTCACCACTTTGCGCAATGTCGTGGGTTCCATGGATCTGGAGAAGACCCTCACGTCACGCGACACCATCAACAGCCAGCTCCGCGGTGTGCTCGACGAGGCCACCGGCAAGTGGGGGCTGCGAGTGAACCGGGTGGAGATCAAGGCCATCGACCCCCCGCAGTCCATCAAGGACGCGATGCAGAAGCAGATGCG
Source organism: Streptomyces sp. NPDC096048 (assembly GCF_044763415.1). NCBI lineage: Bacteria > Bacillati > Actinomycetota > Actinomycetes > Kitasatosporales > Streptomycetaceae > Streptomyces > Streptomyces sp. NPDC096048. The sequence continues at coordinate 122,515 of NZ_JBIWGG010000004.1, read as the reverse complement.
GGCCGAGCGGGACAAGCGCGCCGCCATTCTCGGCGCGGAAGGGCAACGCCAGTCGCAGATCCTCACCGCCGAGGGCGACAAGCAGGCCGCCGTCCTGCGTGCGGAGGGCAACCGCACCGCCGAGATCCTCAAGGCCGAGGGGCAGTCACGGGCGATCGACGAGGTCTTCCAGGCCGTGCACCGCAACGACCCCGACCCCAAACTCCTCGCCTACCAGTACCTCCAGGTGCTGCCCCAGCTCGCCCAGGGGTCGGGCAGCACCTTCTGGGTGATTCCCAGCGAGGTCACCTCCGCACTGCAAGGGGTGTCCCGCGCCTTCACCGAAGCGCTGCCCCAGTCGCCCGCCACCCGGGAGAAGAGCTCCGACGACGGCGTGGCCCAGGCGGCGAACGACACGGCGCAGGCCGCGGAGGCCGCCGCCCAGGCCCTCGCAGACGCGGCCAAGGCCAACGGCGTGCCGTCCGAGACGCTGCGCCCCGCCCCCCTGGCCGAGGACCGCTGAGATCGTCCCCGGCCGACGCGTGGGGCACACTCGTGTGTAGGGGCGTGTCCCTGCGGATCATTGCGAGGCCCGCATGTTCGATGTGCCGTTCTGGCTGTGGATAGCCTTCGCCGCGACCGTCGTCGTGTCGCTCGTCGTCGACCTGCTGGCCCACCGTGACACGCACGTGATCGGCTTCAAGGAGGCGGCGGCCTGGAGCGGGCTGTGGGTCGGCCTCGCCCTCGTCTTCGGCGGGGTCGTCTTCCTCGTCCTCGGCGGAACGGCGGGCACGGAGTACACCACCGCGTGGCTGCTGGAGAAGAGCCTCTCGGTCGACAACCTCTTCGTCTTCGCCCTGATCTTCGCGTACTTCAAGGTGCCCCGCGCCTACCAGCACCGGGTTCTCTTCTTCGGCGTCATCGGCGCCCTGGTGTTCCGCGGTATCTTCCTCGCCGCGGGCGTGGCCGTGGTCAGCCGGTTCACCGCCGTCCTGTTCGTCTTCGCGGCCATCCTCTTCTACAGCGTCTACAAGATCCTCAAGGGCGAGGAGGAGAGCTTCGACCCGGGCAAGAGCTTCGCCGTCCGGCTGCTGCGCAAGATCATCCCCGTACGGGACACCTACGCGGGCCCGAAGTTCTTCGTGAAAGAGGCGGGCAAGCGGGTGGCGACGCCGCTGCTCGCCGTCGTCGCCGCGATCGAGGCGGCGGACCTCATCTTCGCCGTGGACAGCGTGCCGGCCGTGCTCGCGGTCAGCGACGACGCCTTCATCGTCTACACCAGCAACGCCTTCGCCATTCTCGGCCTGCGGGCCCTGTACTTCCTCCTGTCGGGGCTGCTGGACCGCTTCCACTACCTGAGCAAGGGCCTGGCGATCATCCTGGGCTTCATCGGCGTCAAGCTCATCCTCCAGGCGCTCCACAAGATGGTCAGCCCCTCCGTGCCGGAGATCCCTTCCCCGGTGAGCCTGGCGATCATCGTCGTGGTCCTGACGGTTTCGGTGATCCTGAGCCTGCGACGCCCCGCCGACACGGCCGAGGGTGCCGACGAGGACACGGACGGCCCGGACGAGGAGGAGTCCCTGGCTCCACCCCCAGGCGGGCGGCAGGACCCCCGGTGAGGCCCGACGCGGCACAGGACTGTTCTCCCCGGGCATGAGAACGTAAAGTAGGGGCAAAAGCTTATGAAAGGCTCTTCCTAGCGTGGACGTGAGAATCATGGGCAGTCACACGCAGCACACGAAGACGACGCAGGCCGAACCGCGGCAGGCCGACGTACAGCGCGGGCACACCTGCCCGTCCTGCGGCCACCACGTCCCCGCGGAGATCAAACGGCACAAGACCCTCGGGATCTACGTCCCGGAGTGGCACCGGGGCACCTGCCGGAACCCCGACTGCGCCGATTCCGCACCCGACCGGCACCAGTAACCGCCGGTTCGGCACCACGACGCGGCCACCAGCCTGCCGACGACCTCCGCCGGCGGGCTGCCGCTGTGCGCTCCTCGGCGCCGCGAGACCTGGCATGACCCGACCGCGCCGGGCACAGGACGTCGGGTGCCAAAGGACGCGGGCTCCCTGACGTGATGAGCGAAAGGGAAGGAGTCCGGGGTGCTGGAACGGCATCCCGCTCTCGGAGTACGTCCGCCGCAGGCGGCTGACCGTGGCGGGCGCCGACGTGCTCGCCGGTGAGCGGACACCGTGGAGCGGGCCACCACCGCCTGAGCGCCGGAGCCCGTCCGAGGCGGCCGCCCTAGGCGTACGCCAGGTCTTCTCAGCCGACGGCCGGTCCGGTCACGGGCCGGCCCTCGCTGTCGAAGGGCCAGACGTTGGTCCGGCACCCGTGCAGTCCCTTGATCTGCTGCATCATCACCGGAGCGGGCCGCCCCGCCCCCGGGCACCCCTCGTGGCCGTGGCCGAGGAAGTGCCCGACCTCGTGGTTGATGATCAGGGCCCGGTAGGACGTCACGTCGTCCGCGTAGTACCGCGTGGCCAGCAGCCACCGCTTGAGGTTGACCATGACGTCCTGCCCCACGTTGCAGTTGACCTCGCCGCCGGTGTCCAGACCGTACTGGCCGCATATGTCGTCCACCGTCTCCGCCGTGGCGAGCCGTACCCGGAAGTCGGACGTGCCGCCGGACACCCGTCGGAACCCGACCTTCCCGTCGGCCGTCCAGCCCCGCTCGTCGGCGAGGATCCGCTCGACCTCGGTCGCGACGTCCCGCGCCGGGATCCCGATGCCGTCCTCGACCTGAACCACGTAGGTCAGCGTCCGCTCGCTCCCGCCGACCCGTTCGCCGCCGCCGCTCGCGGTGGCGAACGTCCCCGGGCCCGAGGACGGAATCGAGCCGGCGTCCGGGCTCCCGTCCGTATCCTCCTCCTTCTTCTCCTTCCCGACCTCGACCTCGGGCTCGTCCTCCTTCCCCTCCTCCGTCTCGACGACCTTGCGCGACGCGGGCCGCTCGGACGCCGAGGACGGCCCGGCGGCATCGCCCGCGTCGACGGAGCGAGGGGAGGTGTCCGCGCGCTCCTCGAGGACCAGACCGCCGGCGAACAGCAGCACGACGCCGGCCACGAGACCCGCCCACAGCCTCGGCGGCTTCCCGCCCCGTCGGACGCGGGCGCGGCTGCCGCGGCCGCGTCGGTGGGCCGAGCCGGAGGTCGGCGAGGACGTCGATCGGTGCTCGTTCATGATCAGGAAGCGTGCCCTCGCCGTGTGATCGCCCGTGGACGGCTTTTGGACCGCTGTGTAACAGCCGCCACCCACGCGCGGACGTTCGCACGTTCATACGCATACTGAGATCCATGCCACGGGTCCTGATCATCGAAGACGACCGCGCCGTCCGGGAGGGCGTGCGCCTCGCCCTGCGCCGCCAGGGACACGAGGTCGCCGCGGCCGCCACGGGCGAGGACGGACTGGAGCAGCTGCGGTTCTTCAGGCCCGACGCCGTGGTCCTCGACCTGATGCTGCCGGGCATGCCCGGCCTGGAGGTGTGCCGACGGATACGCGCCCACCACCAGGTGCCGATCATCATGGCCACCGCCCGCGGCGACGACACCGACATCGTCGTCGGGCTGGAGGCCGGAGCGGACGACTACGTGGTCAAGCCGGTCCGCGCCCGCGTACTGGACGCACGCATCCGCGCGGTGCTGCGCCGCGTGGGCGGCGCGTCGGACGAGCACGGCACGCCCCGTACCGAACGCCACGGTGATCTGGTCATCGACCGGGCCGGACTCACCGTCACCCACCAGGGGCGGCCCGTCGCCCTCGGTCCCTCCGAACTGCGGCTGCTGCTCACGCTGTCCGCCTCCGCCGGGCAGGTGTTCAGCCGCCAGCAGCTTCTGGAAGCCGTGTGGGAGCACAACTACCACGGGGACGCGCGGCTCGTGGACGCCTGCGTCAAGCGTCTGCGGGCCAAGATCGGCGAACCCGCGGGCAGACCCCGATACGTCCACACCGTGCGCGGCTTCGGCTATCGGTTCGGGACCCGGTGAGAGTTCCCGGGGTACCGCGCGCGCTGAGCGGCCTGCGCGTGCGGTTGGTGGTGGCCTTCACGCTGGTCGCCGTCGTGGCCACGGTGACCACCGGCGCGCTGACCTTCCGGGAGGCACGTACCGGCGTCCTGCAGCAGAGCCAGGACACGGTGATCGAGGACTTCCGGCACCGGGTCAACACCCTGGTCCCCAACTACCGGTTCCCGCCCGACGAGTCCGACCTGCGGTCGTTCGCCGTCGATGTGTCGCGCGGCGGGCGGTCCCAGAACTGGCGGGTGCTGGTCGCCTACCGGGACGCGAGCGCCACCTCCGGCCCCGGCGACTCCTTCCGGGAACTGTCCCCGGCGATGCGCGAGTCCGTGCGTACCCGCCGCGCCACCGTGTTCCAGCGGGTGACGCGGGACGGCCACCCCTCACTGGTCGTCGGCATGCCCGTCACGTTCGCGGGCGAGTACACCACCGAGCGGCGCGCCTCCGGACTGGAGGTCTACCTGACCGTGCCGCAGCGGGAGGAGCAGGGCTACGTCGACGCGCTGGTCACCGCCATCGAACGCGCCACCGTGCCCGCTCTCGCGCTGGCCGTGCTGATCGCCCTCCTGGCCGCGCGCGGGGTGCTGCGGCCGGTGCGGGCACTGCGCCGGGCTACCCGCAGCATCGCCGAGGGCCGCCTGGACACCCGGCTCGCGGTGCAGGGCTCCGACGAACTCGCCGACCTGTCCCGCACGTTCAACGAGACGGCCGCCGCGCTGGAGGGGTCGGTGGCGGAACTGCGGCGCATGGAGGCCGGCGCCCGCCGCTTCGCCGCGGACGTCTCGCACGAACTGCGCACCCCGCTGGCGGCGATGTCGGCGGTGACCGACGTGCTGGACGAGGACGCGGCCGGCCTCGACGACGACACCGCGATGGCCGTACGCCTCATCAGCGAGGAGACCACGAAACTGGCCGGCCTGGTGGACGACCTGATGGAGATCTCCCGGTTCGACGCGGGCGCCGCCGCCCTGCACCTCGACGAGATCGACCTCGCCGAGTCCGTACGGCGCACGCTCGCCTCCCGTGGCTGGCTGGACACGGTGGAGGCCTGCCTCCCGGAACCGGGCGCGCTGCGCGGCCGGGTCGACCCGCGCCGCGTCGACGTCGTCGTCGCGAACCTCGTCGCCAACGCGCTTCGCCATGGCGCTCCCCCCGTTCGCCTGCACCTCTACGGAGAGGACGACCCCCACGCGGGGAGGCAGGCGGTCGTGGTGGTCGGCGACGGCGGGGGCGGCATCCCCGAGAGCGTCCTGCCGCATGTCTTCGACCGCTTCTACAAATCGGACAGCGCCCGGACGCGGAGCGAGGGCAGCGGCCTCGGGCTCGCCATCACCGCGGAGAACGTACGCCTGCACGGCGGCACCGTCCGGGCGGCCAACCACCCGGACGGCGGGGCCGTCTTCACGGTCGTCCTCCCGTTGCGGCCGGACGCGACGGAGGACCGGGTGCCGCACGCGGCGAAGGAGGAACGACCATGAACCCGCCGACGCCACCACCCGCCACCACGGCGACCCCGGGCGGGAGACCGGCCGGCGGCAGCGCCCGGCTCCGGCTCACCCTCCTGCTCGCGGCGGCGTTGCTCCCGCTCTCCGCCTGCGGCATCCCCGCGACCGGTGTGGTCGAGGCGGGCGAGCCCGCGACCGGCGTCCTGGAACCGGGCCGGGCCCCCACCCCGTCGCCGACCGAATCCGTGGCCGTGCCCCTCACCACGGTCCCGCTCTACTTCGTCACGGACGGCTCCCTGGTGGCCGTTACCCGCACGACGCCCGGCGCGGCCGACCTCGGCAGCACCGTACTCATGCTGCTCAAGGGTCCGGACGAGCGGGAGCGGAAGAGGGGGCTGACGACCGAACTGCCGCCGGCCTCCGTGGTGCCCACCATCCGGGCCGACGGAGCCGCGGTCGTCGTCCAGCTGCCGCGGAGCGCCGGGAGTCTCAGCGGCACGGCCGTCGACCAGCTGGCCTGCACGGTCGCCGTCGCCCGTCTGCGCCAGGACCCGGCGCTGGGCAGCGCGCAGGTGACCGTGGAGCAGCCCGGCGGCCGGCTGGCGGGCCGGTCCAGCGACGACTGCCCGACGGGCGAGGCCCGCGAGGCCGACCGGAACAGTGGGACGGCCGGCTCCGGCGGGAACTGAACGGCACAGACGAACCGCCGCCCGGCTGCCACCGCACCGGCACCGACGAGGCGACCGGACGGCCGGACCTCCCGCTCACCGTTCCTGTGGACCGATCGGAAGGCAGCCCGTTCAGTCCGGGGGACACGTGGCGCAGGTCACGTGTGAGGACACCGGTGAGCGCGCATGCCGATCAGGAGACCGGAGCCCGCGAACCGGACCCCACGAGGAGCCGCGCCATGCCCATGAACACCCCGCCCGAGAACGGCACACCCGACACCGACACCGACATCGACACCGGCAGTGACAGCGACAGCACGCACGGCGCCGGGGCCCTCCAGGGCGTGCGCATCGCGGACTTCTCCCGTGTGCTGGCCGGGCCGTACGCGACGATGCTCCTCGCCGACCTGGGCGCCGAGGTCGTCAAGGTGGAGCGGCCCGGCACCGGCGACGACACCCGGGCCTGGCGTCCGCCCGCCGACGCCTCCGGCACCTCCACGTACTTCCTGGGCGTCAACCGCAACAAGCGGTCCGTCGCCCTCGACCTGACCACCGACGAGGGCCGGGACCGGGCCGGCGCGCTGATCGCCGGCTCGGACGTCGTGGTGGAGAACTTCCGCCCCGGCACCCTGGAGAAGCTCGGCCTCGGCCACGAGGAGCTGCGCTCCGCCGACCCGCGGCTCGTCTACTGCTCCGTCACCGGGTTCGGCACCGGAGCGGGCGCCGGACTGCCCGGCTACGACCTGCTGGTGCAGGCCGTCGGCGGGCTGATGAGCGTCACCGGCGAGCCGGCACCGGACGGGGAACCGACCAAGACGGGCGTGGCCCTCGTCGACGTCATCACCGGACTGCACGCCACGGTCGGCATCCTCGCCGCCCTCCGTCACCGGGAACGCACCGGCGAGGGCCAGCTCGTCGAGGTCAGCCTGCTCGGCTCGCTGCTGTCGGCGATGGCCAACCAGGCCTCCGGCTACGTCGCGGCGGGCGTAGTCCCGGGCCGGCTAGGCAACGCCCACCCGAGCATCGCCCCGTACGAGACCTTCCCCACGGCGGACCGGCCGATCGCCCTGGCGGTCGGCAACGACCGGCAGTTCGCCGCGCTCACCGCGCTGCTCGGCGCACCGAGACTCGCCGACGACGCCCGGTTCCGCACCAACCCCGACCGCGTGGCCCACCGGAGTGAACTCCGCCCGCTCCTCCAGGACCGGTTGCGCACCCGCACCGCCGACCACTGGGCCGACGTGCTGCCCGCGGCCGGAGTGCCGGCCGGCCCGGTCAACGCCCTCGACGAGGCCTTCGCGTATGCCGAACGGCTGGGCGTGGAGGCCGTGGTGGACGTCGGCGGTACCCGCCAGGTGGCCCATCCGATCCGCCTCGGCGCCACCCCGGCGAGCTACCGGCTCGCACCGCCTGAGCTGGGCGAACACACCGACGACGTCTTCCGTGCCGACGAGGGGCCGGACGCCTGACACCGGGTCCGGCGTGGCCGTACGACTGAGCCCGCAGCGCCTGGGTACCCTCCGCCGCATGGCGGTGGACAGGAGGACCGAGCCGCCGCGCCGGATGCCGGCGCGGCAGCGGACGAATCGTACGCTCGGGCGGGCGCTGGCCCGGTGGGCGACGACGACCGATCACAAGGTGATCGGCAACCTCTACATGACGACGTCCTTCGGCTTCTTCCTCTTCGGCGGCGTCCTCGCCCTGCTGATGCGCAGTGAACTGGCCCGCCCGGGACTCCAGCTCGTCACCAACCACCAGTACAACCAGCTCTTCACCGTCCACGGCACGATCATGATGCTGCTGTTCGCGACCCCTCTTTTCGCCGGGTTCGCCAACGCGATCATGCCCTTGCAGATCGGCGCCCCGGACGTGGCGTTCCCCCGGCTCAACGCCCTCTCGTACTGGCTGTACCTGTTCGGCGGCCTGATGGTGGTGGCCGGGTTCCTGACGCCTGGGGGAGCGGCCGCCTTCGGCTGGTTCGCCTACGCGCCGCTCAACAACGAGGTGTTCAGCCCCGGCGCGGGCGGCGACCTGTGGACCATGGGACTGGTGGTGACCGGTGTGTCCACCACGCTCGGCGCGGTCAACTTCATCACCACCATCCTGTGTCTGCGCGCCCCCGGCATGACCATGTTCCGGATGCCGATCTTCACCTGGAACGTGCTGTTCACGTCGATCCTGGTGCTGCCGGCCTTCCCCGTACTCACCGCCGCGCTGCTCGCGCTGGAGGCCGACCGGAAGTTCGGCGCGCACATCTTCGACGCGGCGAACGGCGGGGCGCTGCTGTGGCAGCACCTGTTCTGGTTCTTCGGGCATCCCGAGGTGTACATCGTCGCGCTGCCGTTCTTCGGCATCGTCTCCGAGATCATCCCGGTCTTCAGCCGCAAGCCGATCTTCGGCTACGTCAGCCTGGTCGGCGCCACCATCGCCATCACCATGCTGTCCGCCGTGGTGTGGGCTCACCACATGTTCGCCACCGGCGCCGTGCTGCTGCCGTTCTTCTCCCTGATGTCGTTCCTCATCGCGGTGCCGACGGGAGTGAAGTTCTTCAACTGGGTCGGCACGATGATGGGCGGCTCCCTGTCCTTCGAGACGCCCATGCTGTGGTCGTTCGGCTTCCTGATGACGTTCCTGCTGGGGGGCATGAGCGGTGTCCTCATCGCCTCCCCGCCCCTGGACTTCCACCTGACGGACTCGTACTTCATCGTCGCCCACCTGCACTACGTGCTGTTCGGAACGGTCGTCTTCGCGATGTTCGCCGGCTTCTACTTCTGGTGGCCGAAGCTCACCGGCAAGCTGCTCGACGAACGCCTGGGAAAGATCCACTTCTGGACGCTCTTCGTCGGCTTCCAGACCACGTTCCTCGTCCAGCACTGGCTCGGCCAGCAGGGCATGCCCCGCCGCTACGCCGACTACCTGGCGGCGGACGGTTTCACCGCGCTGAACACCATCAGCTCCATCGGCGCCTTTCTGCTCGGCCTCTCCACGCTGCCGTTCCTCTACAACGTGTGGCGCACCCGCCAGTACGGCACGAGGGTGGAGCACGACGACCCCTGGGGCTACGGACGTTCCCTCGAATGGGCCACAAGCTGCCCGCCCCCGCGGCACAACTTCACGTCGCTGCCCCGGGTCCGCTCCGAGTCCCCGGCGTTCGACCTGCACCACCCCGACATCGGCCGGCACGACCAGAGGCACCAGCAGAGGAACGAGCAGAGGAACGAGCAGAGGAACCAGTAGTGAAGACCGAAGCCCGTCTGTTCACCGGCGTGGCGGCCTTCTTCGCCGTCACCGCGGCCGGGTACGGCTGGTTCTCCGAGGAGCCCGCCGGTACCGCCGCACTGACCCTCGCCTTCCTGATGGCCTCGCTCGTCGCGTTCTTCCTGTACGCGCAGCACCGCAAGCGCGGTCCCCGGGCGCAGGACCGCGGCGACGCCGAGGTCATGGAGACGGCGGGTCCACTCGACTTCTTCCCGCCGCACAGCCCCTGGCCCATCGTCGCCGCGCTCGGCGCCGTCGTCCTCGCCCTCGGCGTCGTCTACGGCCTGTGGCTCGCGCTGATCGGCTTCGGCGTGCTCGCCCTGGCCGTCTTCGGCCTCGTGTTCCAGTACGCGGGCCGGGGCGCTCAGCGCTCCAACTCGCCCGAGGAGGATCCCGGCTCGGACTCCGTCTCCTCTTCCTCCTCGACGTCGACCCGGTCGCCGTAGTACCACTCGCTGAGCGTCGCCCGCAGCCGCCCCACCGGCGGTGCGTTCTCGTCGGGTGCCGTCGGCGCCAGCGGCTCGGGCTCCGCGCGCGACCGCAGCACGTACCGCTCCTCGGCGTCGAGGGGCGCGTGGCTCTCGACGTAGCCGCCCGCCAGGGTCTGCGTCAGCTCGCCCGTCTCCTCGCCCTCGGCCAGCCGCTCGCGCTCCCGCTCCTGCAGTGCCAGGCAGACACGCTTGGTCACCATGAAGGCGATCGGCGGCAGCAGCACCAGGGAGATCCGGAACACCCACGTCAACAGGTTGAGCGAGACGTCGAAGACGTGGGCGAGGATGTCGTTGCCGCCCGCGAGGAGGAGAACCCCGTAGAAGCAGATCGCGGCGACGCCCAGCCCGGTCCGCACGGGCTTGTCCCGGGGCCGGTCGCACAGATGGTGCTCCGAGTGGTCGCCCGTCACCCAGCGCTCGAAGAACGGGTAGGCGTACAGCACCGCGAACAGGGCGCCCGGCAGCACGACCGCGGGGACCAGCACGTTCCACATGACGGTGTGCCCCGCCACCGCCGTCTCGAACGGCGGCATCAGCCGCAGCGCCCCCTCCAGGAAGCCGACGTACCAGTCAGGTTGCGAGCCGAAGGAGACGACGTCGGGCCGATAGGGGCCGTACGCCCAGATGGGATTGATCTGCGCCACCGCCGCGAGCACCGTCAGGACGCCGAAGACCATGAAGAACAAGCCCGTCGAGTTCGTCATGAACTGCGGGAACATCGGCTTGCCCACGGCGTTGCGGTTGGTTCGGCCGCGGCCCGCCCACTGGGTGTGCTTCAGGTAGAAGACCAGGATCAGATGGAGCGTGACCAGCGCCAGCAGCAGTCCGGGGAGCAGCAGGATGTGCAGCGAGTACAGCCGCGGGATCACGTCGTCGCCGGGATACTCGCCGCCGAACACGAACATGCTGATGTACGTCCCCACCACCGGGATGGAGAGCATGATGCCCTGCGCGATGCGCAGCCCCGTCCCGGACAGCAGGTCGTCGGGGAGCGAGTAGCCGGCGAAGCCCTCGGCGAGCGCCAGCACGAACAGCGTCACGCCGATCAGCCAGTTCACCTCACGCGGCCGGCGGAACGCCCCGGTGAAGAAAACCCGCAGCAGATGCACCCCGATGGCCGACAGGAACACCAGGGCCGCCCAGTGGTGCAGCTGACGGATCAGCAGCCCGCCGCGTACGTCGAAACTGATGTCCATCGTCGACCGGTACGCCTCCGACATGGTCAGCCCGAGCAGCGGCTCGTACGAGCCGTCGTAGACGACCTCCGTCATCGACGGCTTGAAGAACAGCGTCAGCCACACCCCGGTCAGCAGCAGCACCACGAAGCTGTACAGGGCGATCTCGCCCAGCAGGAAGGACCAGTGTTCCGGGAACGCCTTGCGCAGCAGCCCACCGCCCTCGGAGACGGGAAGTCGCCCGTCGGCCCAGTTGACGGTGTGTTCGGCCGCGTAGCGGGCCCGCGCACCCGCGCGGGCCCTTCTCCTCTGCAACAGCACGGCGCATGAGTTCCCCGACGCCCGTGCCGGAAACTACGCCCGCTCCGGACACCGACTACGTACGGTCGCCCTTCGGCTTGCCCGGCTGGTCCGGGGTGCCGTGCGGCGGCGGGGAGAACGGCTCCGGGGAGGTCGCGGGCGATACGGGGGAGCCCGTGCGGCCCTGCCCCTGCTCCGGGCGTACGGCGTTCGGATCGCCGGAGGACGGCTCCGCACCGGACTTCAGCTGCTCCAGCCGGGCCGCCAGCACCTCCGTGGCGGGGAGGCGGTCGGCGTGCGACCTCTCGTACGCCAGCAGATCCTCCACCTGCTCCGTGTCCAGCGACCGGATCCGGCTCTCCAGCCCGCCGATCGGCAGCTGGTCGTAGTCCGGCAACGGCAGGGTGTTGCGAGCGGGGTCGGCCATGGTTCTCACCTTCCTCTGTACGACGTGCTCGGGATCAGCGCCCGCCCGGTCCGCCGCTGCCGAACGAACCGCTGCTGCCCTCGTCCCAGCGGGGCCGCTCCTGATCGGAAGCGGTACGGCTGCCCTGGTGCCCGAGATCGTGCGGCAGCGTCCGGTCGTCGCTCTTGGTCATCTCGTCGGGCTCCCGCCGCTCCCGCGTCTCGTGGACGGGCCCCCCGTCGGGCATACGGGGCTGCTGCTCGGGGCGCGGCGGGGGCGACTCCTTGCGCTTCTGCCGGCTTCCGAAGGCGAACGCGCCGATCAGCAGGCCTACCACCACGACGGCCGCGGCACCGATGCCGATGCCGATGCCGCTGGAGCTCACGGCCAGGTCCATCCATGCGTTGGTCATGGGGCGCGGGTACCCCCGGACCAGGCCACCAACCAGCTCAGCTCGACCGGGCCGCTCGCGTCCGCGAACGGTTTGCCTTCCGGATCGCCGTCAGCAGATCCGCCTTGGACATCCGCGACCGGCCCTCGACACCCAGTCGCTTGGCGACGCCGTACAGGTGCTCCTTCGAGGCCTTCTCGTCGACGCCCTCGCCGCTGCGTCCGCCCTGCCCGCGGGGCCGCCCGGACTGGGGGTCGGAAGGGCCCTCGCGGCCGCCCTCCTTGCGCTCCCAGTGGTCGCCGACCTTCTCGTATTTGTGCTTCAGCGCACCGTACGCCACCCGGTGGGCGCGCTCGCCCTCGCCGTACTCCTCCACGGCCGAGTCATGGGCCTTGATCCAGGTGCGCTGGGCCTCTCGGGGGGAGCGTTCCAGGGTCGACGGCAGTTCCTGTCGTCCCGGCATGTCGTGCACCTCCGTGTGCGGTCGACGTCATCGCTGTCACCAGCTTCGGAAGAGTCCACGGGTGCCCGGCAGCGCACCCCGAAAACGGGCCGGGGCCCTTGGGAACAACGGGCCCGGCGGTTTGGCGCACTCCGCAGCGGCAACCCGCGCGGTGTGACCTCGACGACGACTTCCCAGCAGGAACTGGTCCGCTTCCTGGAGGACCGCTTCGCTTGTGCACAGGCGTGCACCGAGTGCGCACGGGCGTGCGCGCTGCGGGCCAGCCTCGTGGACCCGGACGGGACCGAGAACCAGGAACTCGTACGACGCAAGGGCATCATGTGCGCGGAGGTGTGCGACGCGACCTGCCGGGTGCTGTCCGAACAGAACCAGGTGGACGAGGCCGCGATCCGCGTCCAGCTGGAGTGGTGCCGACAGGTGTGCCTGGAGAGCGCGCACGTCTTCGACCAGCACCCGGGGGCCGAGGAGAGCGCGGAGGCCTGCCGCGCCTGCGCCCGGGCCTGCGGAGAGTTCCTGGCCACCCTGCGCTGAGGCCCTGGGGCCGGCCGGACGCGGGGCGTTAGCCTGCCGGTATGACGGCCATACCGACGGGTGACCGGGCCGGTGACCCGGCAGACGATCCGGGACTGTTCGGCCCCGGCTCGGTGACCTGGCAGGCGCACGGCGACCCGATGATGTGGATCGCCGGAATCCGCGCCCTCTACCTCCAGGCCCTGCACCCGCGCGCCGTCCGCGGCGTGCTGCAGAACAGCGACTTCCGGCGCGACGCCTGGGGCAGGCTGCTGCGCACCGCGAGCTTCGTCGGCACGACGACGTACGGCACCACCGAGGCCGCCGAGCGGGCCGGCGCCCGGGTGCGGAGGATCCACCGCATGCTCGGGGCGACGGACCCCGACACGGGTGAGCGCTACGGCGTCGACGAACCCGCGCTGCTGCTGTGGGTGCACTGCGCCGAGATCGACTCCTACCTGCACGTGCTGCGCCGCTCCGGGCTCCCGCTCACGGACGCCCACGCCGACCGCTACCTCGCCGAACACCGGCACAGCGCCCGCCTGGTCGGACTCGACCCCGACGCCGTGCCCGCGAGCCGGACCGAGCTGGCCGCCTACTTCGCGCGGGTACGGCCCGAACTGGCCGCCGGCGACGACGCGCACGAGGTGGACGACTTCCTGCTCCGCCCGCCCACGCACCCCCTCCTGGTCCCGGCACGCGAGCTGCTGTGGCGGCGGGTGGCACATCTGGCGTACGACTCCCTACCGCGGTACGCGCACGAGCTCTACGGCAGACCGGCCCCCGCACCCGCCACCGTCACCCGGCGACTGCGCGCGACGGGCACTCTGCTGCGCGGCATCCCCGCACGTCTGCGCTGGCAGCTGCCGCCCAAACACATTCTGCGCGCCATGCAGCGGCTCGGACCGGCCGCGCGCCCGGCACCATACAAACTCGCACCATAAGCCGCCATACTGGACCGGCCAGGGGAGGGCGGGGCGGACTGCTACGGGGGCGGGCGGCGAGATGGGGGACAGCACGCTGATCCAGGGCCGGTACCGGCTGCTGGAGCGGATCGGGCGCGGCGGCATGGGCGAGGTGTGGCGGGCGCGGGACGAGTCACTGGGCCGTCGTGTCGCCGTCAAGTGCCTCAAGCCACTGGGCACGCAGCACGACCACTCCTTCACCCGCGTCCTGCGGGAGAGGTTCCGGCGCGAGGCCCGGGTGGCCGCCGCGCTCCAGCACCGCGGGGTGACCGTCGTGCACGACTTCGGTGAGTCGGACGGTGTGCTGTTCCTCGTCATGGAGCTGCTGGAGGGCCGTGACCTGAGCCGGCTCCTGGAGGACGGCAAACACCATCCACTGCCGGTGCCCGACGTCGTCGACATCGCCGAACAGGTCGCCTCCGCGCTCGCCTACACCCACGAACAGGGCATCGTGCACCGCGACCTGAAGCCCGCGAACATCGTCCGGCTGGCCGACGGCACCGTGAAGATCTGCGACTTCGGCATCGCCCGGCTCGGCCACGACGTCGGGTTCACCGCCCGGCTGACCGGCACCGGCATCGCCATGGGCACCCCGCACTACATGTCGCCCGAGCAGATCGGGGGCGACGACGTCGACCGGCGCAGCGACCTGTACTCGCTGGGCTGCGTGCTCTACGAGATCGCCACCGGCGTCCCGCCGTTCGACCTCGACGACGCCTGGGCGATCCTCGTCGGCCACCGGGACACCGAGCCCGAGCCGCCCCGCACCCACCGCGCCGAACTGCCCGGATACCTGGACCGGATCATCCTGGACCTGCTGGCCAAAAAGCCCGAGCAGCGCCCGGACGACGCCCGTGAACTGGGCCGCCGGATCACCGCCGGCCGCACGGCACCGGCGTACGTCCCGGCCGTGGTGGCGGCCCGGACACGGACGCCCCAGCCGGTCGGGGGCCGGGCCGCGCTGCCGTCCTGGACCCGCGGCATGACCACCGGCCACAAGGCGACCGGCACCGGGCCGCGCTCCACACCCCCGGACCCGGCCGCCGGCCTGTCCGGCGAGTGGATTCCGCGACCCGCGGGCGACGAGGCCGCCGCACCCGGCCCCGACGAGCGTCCCGCCCCGGCGCCGGAGGACGTCGCCGCGCTGGCCGGCCGGCACGGTGCCGGCCTGAGCCTGGGACGGCTCGGCCGCTGGGAGGAGGCGGGCGAGGTGCACCGTGCGGTGGCCGACGAACGCGAGCGCCTGCTCGGCCCCGACCACCCCGACACGCTGGCCAGCCGCTACGAGGTCGCCTTCACCCTCAGCCGCACGGGCCGCGCCGCCGACGCACTGCGCGCGTACAAACGTGTCGCCGAGGCCAGGATCCGGGTGCTGGGCACCGACCACGCCGACACGCTCGCCGTCCGGCAGGAGATGGCGTACGCCCTGGGCCGGCTGGGCCGGCACGCCGACGCCCACCAGGTCTACACGGCGGTCCTCGCGGCCCGCGAGCGCGTCATGGGCGCCGACCACCCCGACACCCTGCGCTGCCGGCACAACCTCGCCTTCAACCTCGGCCGACTCGGCCGGCCCGAGGACGCCCACCGCATGGCCCGCGAGGTGGCCGCCGCCCGCGCCCGCGTGCTCGGCCCCGACCATCCGGACACCCTGGTCACCCGCTACGAGGTGGCCTACGAACTCAGCAGGCTGGACCGATGGCAGGAGGCCCTGGTGACCTACCGGGAGGTCGCCGAGGCCCGCGAGAGGGCGCTCGGCCCGGACCATCCCGACACCCTCGCCGCCCGCTACGAGATCGGCATCAGCCTCGGCCGCCTCGGCCGCAGCACCGAGGCGCTGGCGCTCTACGAGAAGCTGATCGACGACCGCGCCCGTGCCCAGGGCCCCGAGCACCCCGAGACCCTGCGCGCCCGGCACGGCCTGGGCGTCAACCTCGGCAGGCTCGGCCGCTGGGAGGAGGCCCTCGCCGAGTCCCGCGAAGTGTGCGCGATCCGTGAACGCGTCCTCGGCCCCGACCACCCGGACACGCTGGTCAGCCGCCGCGAGGTCGCCGTGGGCCTGGGCTGGCTGGGCCGCTGGGCCGCCGCCCTCACCGAGTACCGCCGGGTCGCCGCCGCCCGCGAACGCGTCCTGGGCCCCGACCACCCCGACACCCTCGCCGGGCGCGACGACGAGGCCCACTGCCTGGAACAACTCGGCCGCGGCGCCGAGGCCGTGGAGCTGTACCGCAGGGTGGCGGTACTGCGCGGCGCGGGGGCACGCTGAACCGGACCGGGCACGGCACGTCCGAGGCGACTCGTGCCGGGTCCGTGCTCGCGCCGGGTTCGGCCTGTGTCGCGTTCGGTCCGTGCCGAGCTTCGGCCGGGCGTCGATCCGGGACCAGCCGTGCGCCGCCCCGCGCCGTGCGCCGCCCCGCGCCGTGCGCCGCCCCGCGCCGCCCCGCGGCGCCGGTAAGTCCGGGCAGCCGGCGCGCCCTCGACGCCCGAGCCGGCCGGCCGCACGCGTCCAGGCCCGCGGGCACCCGCGCGCCGCCCGGTCCCTGCCCCGCCGTACCTCTGGCAGCCCACCGCCGCCCCGTGTTACCAAGAGCCATGACGCCGCCCACCGAGCCCCGAGCATCCCGCGCCTACGACGCCGTCATCGTCGGCGGTGGTCACAACGGCCTGGTCGCAGCCGCCTACCTGGCACGGGCCGGCCGTTCCGTGCTGGTGCTGGAACGGCTGGACCACACCGGGGGCGCGGCCGTGTCCACCCGGCCGTTCGCCGGGGTCGACGCGCGGTTGTCGCGGTACTCGTACCTGGTCAGCCTGCTGCCGAAGAAGATCGTGCGGGACCTGGACCTGGACTTCCGGGTGCGTGGACGCACCGTCTCCTCGTACACGCCCGTCGAACGGAACGGACGGCACACCGGGCTCCTCGTCGGCGGGGGCGAGCGGCGGACCCGGGAGTCGTTCGCCCGGCTCACGGGCTCCGAGCGGGAGTACGGCGCCTGGCAGCGCTTCTACGCGATGACCGGACATGTCGCCCGGCGGGTCTTCCCGACCCTCACCGAGCCGCTGCCCACCCGGCACGAGCTGCGCCGCAGGGTCGACGACGATGCCGCCTGGAAGGCACTGTTCGAGGAACCGATCGGCGTCGCGATCGAGGAGCACTTCGCGGACGACCTGGTACGAGGCGTGGCCCTCACCGATGCCCTGATCGGCACCTTCGCCGACGCCCACGACCCCGCCCTGAGCCAGAACCGCTGCTTCCTCTACCACGTGATCGGCGGCGGAACCGGCGCCTGGAACGTGCCGGTCGGCGGCATGGGCGCCCTCACCGACGCCCTGGCCGGCGCGGCGCGCGCGGCGGGCGCCGTGCTCGCCACCGGGCACGAGGCGGTGCGGATCGACACGGACGGGCGCACGGCCGAGGTCACCTACCGCTCGGCCGACGGCGAGGGTGTCGCCGCCGCACGCCACGTCCTGGTGAACGCCTCCCCGCGGGAACTGGCGGCGCTCACGGGACAGGCGCCGCCCCCGCCCGCCGAGGGTGCCCAGCTCAAGGTCAACATGCTCCTGACGCGGCTCCCGGCGCTGCGCGACCCCGCGGCCGACCCGCGCGAGGCGTTCGCCGGGACCTTCCACATCGCGGAGGGCTACGAACAACTGGCCACCGCGCACGCCCGGGCCGCGGCCGGCGAGCTGCCCGCCGCCCCGCCCTCCGAGATCTACTGCCACTCGCTCACCGACCCCACGATCCTCGGCCCGGACCTGGCCGCGAAGGGCATGCACACGCTCACCCTGTTCGGCCTGCACACGCCCGCCCGCCTCTTCGCCCGTGACAACGACGCCGTACGCGAGGAACTGCTGAAGTCGACCCTCGCCCAACTCGACGCCCACCTGGCCGAGCCCCTCGCCGACTGTCTGGCGACCGACGACGACGGGCGGCCCTGCGTCGAGGCCAGGTCGCCGCTCGATCTGGAACGCGACCTGCGCCTGCCCGGCGGCAACATCTTCCACCGCGAGCTGGCCTGGCCCCACGCCCAGGAGGGCACCGGCCACTGGGGCGTGGAGACCGGGCAGGCGAACGTACTGCTGTGCGGGGCGGGCGCGGTGCGCGGGGGAGGGGTCAGCGGGGTGCCGGGGCACAACGCGGCGATGGCGGTGCTGGAGCGGACGGCGCGCTGACGCGCGCATGCGCCGGACGGAGAGGGGTACCGCGACATAGCGGACATTCCGCCCCAGTGATCAGTACGACAAGGAGCCTGCCATGGCTGACCTCAGCCCCATCGACCTGCAGAAGGCCCTCAGCGGTGTGGACTACCCGGCGGACAAGAAGTCGCTCGTCGACCGTGCCCGCCAGAACAAGGCCGACGACAAGGTCGTGAGCCGTCTCGACGGCCTCGAGGAGAACAGCTTCGACGGGCCGAACGACGTGCAGAAAGCCGTCTTCAACGGCTAGCCGACACCAGGCGCGAACGCGCGCCTAGTCGGCCGACGCCGTCCACCCCACCGCCTTGATCCGCGCCGCGTCCGCAGGGCGCGCGTCGTGGAACAGGACGTCGCCGGCCGCCTCGGCGCGCAGCCCGTCGACGTACGCCCCGCGGCCCACGTACAGCTGGTCGGTCGTGTACTGCCAGCGCAGCGTGAGTCCGCGGGCGGCCGGGAGGTCCGCCGTCAGCCGGTGCCAGACGCGGCCCGACCAGCCGGTGGCCGAACCCGCCGGGTGCTCCCGCGGCGTCTCACCGCGGCGCGTGGTGGCGAACGGGACCGGCTGCCAGGTGGTGCCGCCGTCGGTCGTCGCCTCCAGCACGAGCGCGTCCGACCCCGGCTCGGTGTCCCACCACAGCGAGCAGCGCAGCCGCGCCCCGCCACCGGAGGTGTCCAGCGCGGGCAGCGTGAGCGTGGCGGTCGAGGAACTCGCCGTCCCGGAGAACCACGCCGTACGTCCGTGCGCGGGACGGACCGGCACGGCCCGCGCCATGTGGGTGCCGGCCGCGACTCTGGGCGCCGATCCCGAGCGCCAACCACGCACCGGGTGCACCGAGTTGCCCAGCACCACCAGGAACGAGTCGGTCGTCGGGTCGAGCACCAGCGAGGTGCCCGTGAAGCCGGTGTGCCCGGCCGTGCGCGGGGTGGCCATGGCGCCCATGTACCAGTGCTGGTACAGCTCGAAGCCGAGCCCGTGCTCGTCCCCCGGGAAGTCGGTGTTGAAGTCGGTGAACATCAGCTCCACCGACTCCGGCCGCAGGATGCGAGCCCGGCCGTAGGAGCCGCCGTTGAGCAGCGTACGGCCGAGCACCGCCAGGTCCCACGCGCAGGAGAAGACCCCGGCGTGGCCGGCGACGCCGCCGAGGCTGAAGGCGTTCTCGTCGTGCACCTCGCCCCACACCAGTCCGCGGTCGAGGCCGGACCAGGGCAGCCGGGCGTCCTCCGTGGCCGCGATCCGGGGTCTCCAGGAGGCGGGCGGGTTGTAGCGGGTGCGGTCGAGGCCGAGCGGGGCGGTGATCTCGTCGCGCAGCAGGACGTCCAGGGCGCGGCCGGTGACCTTCTCCAGCACCAGCTGGAGCGAGATCATGTTCAGGTCCGAGTAGAGGTACGCCGTGCCGGGCGTGCTCACCGGCTCCTCGTCGTAGACGAGTCGGACCTTCTCCTCGTAGGTGGGCGCCTTGTAGAGCGGGATCCACGCCCGGAAGCCGGAGGTGTGCGTCAGCAGCTGCCGCACCGTCATGTCCTGCTTCCCGGCGCGCCCGAAGCCCGGCAGGTACGAGGCGACCGGGGCCTCCAGCTCCAGCGCACCCCGTTCCAGCTGCTGCACGGCGAGGATCGAGGTGAACAGCTTGGAGATCGAGGCGAGGTCGAACACCGTGTCCCGGGCCATCGGGATCTGCTGCCCGGCCGGGAACTCGACACCGGTGTCGGTCTCCTCGTCGTACGCCCGGTAGCGCACCGCCATGCCGATCGGTTCGTGCAGCGCCACCGTGCCGCCCCGGCCGGCGAGCAGCACGGCGCCCGCGTACCACGGATGCTCGGGGGAGGGACCGAGAAACGTCTCGGCGTCGGTGACGAGCTGGCGCAGATGGCCGGGGAGCAGGCCGGCGCGCTCGGCGGGGCCGCGCCGCAGGGTGGGGCGGCGGTCCTTGTCCGCGACGGCCTCGGCCGGCCCGGCCGCGAACGGGGCGATGGCCAGGGCACCGCCCAGGGCCAGTGCGCCGGCGCCCAGTCGACGCCGTGTGAATCCGCTCGTCGCCTGTCCGGCCATCGAAGAGCCTCCCGCCGTCGAAACTGAAAGTATCTTTCCTGGATCGCCGTGCGGAGTGAAACTTTCCTGTCAGTGACGGGTCGTGTCAATGGGGCGGGCGGAGTTGACGAACCGTCGGACCCGCCCGGCACGGCGCCGGGCGGGTCCTGGGGCGGTGTGGTGCGGCTCAGCGTTCGCGTACCCGGACCACCCGGAGGTCGGGTGACGTCCAGATGTCACGCTCGCAGAAGCGGGACGTCACCCACTTCTCGCCGGAGAACAGCCGGGTCTGGTCCGTGTAGTGCCGCGAGGCGGGGTTGGAGGACTGGGAGTAGGTCAGGAGCGTACGGGCCACCGGGCACCGGCTCCCGTCCCAGCCCACGGCCTGGATGTAGCTGGAACCGGTGGTCACCTCGGTGTAGCCGCCGCGGGCCGGGTCCCACACGGGCTCGATCTTGTTCCAGATGCCCAGCGACTCCGTGCCGCCGCCCACCGGGAGGCGCTTGCCGCCCCGCACGACGAACTGGTGTTCTCCGAGCGGCGCGTCGAGCGGTATGTCCGCCGCCCGTAGTTCGGTGACGGCGTCCGCGAGGGCGGTGGCGAAGCCCGGCACGTCGGTGTCGAGCGTGTTCGGGGTGGTGACCGGGTCAGCGGGCGAGAACGGCACCTTCCACAGCCGCCCCGCCGGTACCGACTTGGTGAGCCCGCGCCAGAACCGGTCGAAGAGCAGCGCGCCGCGGCTGTCGGTGTCGACGGTGCGGTCCCATCCGGCGAGCACACCGCAGGCCTCCCGGACGTCGACGGCGGTGCCGTCGCTGTCCGTGGCGATGCCGTCCGGCAGTGCGGCGCAGGCCCGTGCCGCGTCGGCCGCGACCAGGTCGCCGGCGGGCGCGCGGTTGGCGAACTGCTGCCGCTGCAGGTCCCGCACGGTCAGCTCGCCCCGGTCCGCCATGGCCGCCACGTCCTCGACGGCGCCCCGCGTCCGCAACGACCGCTGGGTGCCGACGGTGCCGAAGACCCGCTCGTAGCCGGTCAGCGGCCGGTCCGCGTTGGTCAGCCAGGCGCTGTCGTTGGAGTTCTCCGCGTACGGCGCGTCCTCGAGCGTCGGCATCCGGTCCGGGCCGAAGATCCCCGGCTGTACGGCGTCCCGGTCACGGCCCAGCGCGCAGTCGCCGCGCGAGCCGTCCAGCACCGCGAGCCCCGACGACGGGTAGGTGGCCTTGCCGAGCGGTGTGGAGCAGCGCTCGGCCAGTTCGTCGGTGATGCGCGGCAGCACCTGTGACTGGGTGAACAGCGTGCGGCCGCGTGAGTCGGCGGCGATCGTGTTCGTCCACGGCAGCCCCTGTGTGCGGCGCAGCGAGTCCAGTACGTCGTCCGTGCCGCGGGCCTTGCCGAAGCCGAGCGCGGTGTCGGAGGCGCGCATGTTGACGGAGTTCGGGTCGTTCAGCGCGTACGCCGTCGTCGTGGTCCACGGCAGGGGCACCGAGGCGCCGAGCGACGTCACCACCGGACCGTACCGGGTCCACCACTGGGTCTTCGTCACCGGAGCGCCGTTCTTCACCGGGACGGTGACGGACCGTTTCGTCATCCGCTCGCGCCTGCCGTCCACCAGGTAGACCGTCGGGTCGGCCGGATCCAGCGTCAGCTGGTGGAGGTTGAGGGTGACGCCGGTGGCGACGGTGTGGCTCCAGGCGACGTGCGCGTTGTGGCCTATGGACACCGTCGTGGTGCCGAGCAGAGAACCTCCGGCGACGTTGAGCCGTCCGGGGATCGTCTGCTGCGACTGCCAGAAGCGGCGTCCGCCGTGCCACGGGTAGTGCGGGTTGCCCAGCAGCAGCCCGCGGCCGTTCGCGGTGGTGCGTCCGCCGAAGGCGACGGCGTTGGAGCCCATGTCGGCGTTGTCGGCGGCGAACAGCTCCCGGGCGGCGCGCGCGGTCGCGTCCGCTCGGGGCTTCCCCTCCGGGGTCGCCCCGGTGTTCCCGGCCGGCGGCCGGGCGGCCGTGATGCCGTCCACGGCCCGTCCCTGACCGCCGAGCACGGCCAGGGCGAAGCCGCGCACGGCCACGTCCAGCGAGGTCACCGGCCGCACCCAGGAGGCATCCCGGCAAGCCGGGTCGGTGATCCGGTTCTGCTTGAGCCAGGCGTTGTAGCCGGCGGCGAAGCCCCGCATCAGCTCCTTCGAGTCCCGGCTGGGACCGCGCGGCGCGGGCTCGGCGAGCAACTTCTCCACCGTGCCCGCCCGGCGCACTCCCCGGAAGTACAGGTCGCTGGAGAGGTTCGTGGCGGCCGACGAGAGCGCGGGGTCGGACCCCGCGTCGGCGCCGAAGTACCGGGAGCGTTCGCCGCGCACGGTCACGAAACCGTCGGCCAGTGTGCACACCTGGTCCGCGGCCTGGGCCCAGCCCGTGCCGAAGCCGAGGTTCGCGTAATCCTTGGCGACGATGTGCGGGATGCCGTACTCGGTGTAGCGGATGACGGCGGACAACCCGCCGTGGGACGGGCGCTCGTGCCGGTCACCGGACCGTTCGGCCGCGGCGGCCGGCAGCGTGGTGGCGGCGGTGAGCAGGGCGACGGCCGTGACGGCGAGCCGTCTCAGGCGTGTGCGCATCGTGCCTCCCGACGTCTTCGGAGGAAGGGGCGGCTGAGCGTACCAGCGGGTATGTGTACGTGTCAGTGGCATGACACCAGTCGCTTCCGGCGCCGCGCGCACACGTCTTGACCCGCCCAGCCGACCGGCCGAGGATCATGTCATGACGCTGACGCCCGGACACGGCAGCACGGTCGACGGGGTGCTGCGGCGCAGTGCCCGGCGCACTCCGGCACGCGTCGCGGTGGAGTACCGCGACCGCTCCTGGACGTACGACGAACTCGACAGCGCCGTCTCCCGCGCGGCGAGCGTCCTGCTGGAGCAGGGACTGTCCCCGGGGGACCGGGTCGGCGCCTACGGACACAACTCCGACGCCTACCTGATCGCCTTCCTCGCCTGCGCCCGCGCGGGCCTGGTGCACGTCCCGGTCAACCAGAACCTGACCGGGGACGACCTCGCCTACATCGTCGGCCAGTCCGGCAGCACCCTGGTCCTCGCCGACCCGGACCTCGCCGGCCGGCTCCCCGGCGGTGTGCGCACGCTGCCGCTGCGCGACGCCGCCGACTCGCTGCTCGCCCGGATGGCCGCGGCACCCGCGTACGACGGCCCCGAGCCGGGCGCCGAGGACCTGGTGCAACTGCTCTACACCTCGGGCACCACCGCACTGCCCAAGGGCGCGATGATGACCCACCGGGCGCTGGTGCACGAGTACCTGAGCGCCATCACCGCCCTCGACCTCGGCGCGGGCGACCGCCCCGTGCACGCGCTGCCCCTCTACCACTCGGCGCAGATGCACGTCTTCCTGCTGCCCTACCTCGCCGTCGGCGCGACCAACATCGTCCTGGACGCACCCGACGGCGACCGGCTCCTCGACCTGGTCGAGGCCGGACGCGTGGACAGCCTGTTCGCGCCGCCCACCGTGTGGATCGGCCTCGCGGGCCGCGCCGACTTCGCCACCCGCGACCTCGGCGGCCTGCGCAAGGCCTACTACGGGGCGTCGATCATGCCGGTGCCCGTCCTGGAGCGACTGCGTGAACGCCTCCCGCGCCTGGCCTTCTACAACTGCTTCGGACAGAGCGAGATCGGCCCCCTCGCCACCGTCCTCGGCCCGGACGAGCACGAGGGCCGGATGGACTCCTGCGGCCGGCCCGTGCTGTTCGTCGACGCACGCGTCCTCGACGAGGACGGCAACGACGTGCCCGACGGCACACCCGGCGAAGTCGTCTACCGCTCCCCGCAGTTGTGCGACGGCTACTGGGACGAACCCGAGGAGACCGAAGCGGCCTTCCGCGACGGCTGGTTCCACTCCGGCGACCTCGCCGTGCGGGACGCGGACGGCTACTTCACCATCGTCGACCGCGTGAAGGACGTCATCAACTCCGGCGGCGTACTGGTCGCCTCCCGCCAGGTCGAGGACGCCCTCTACACCCACGAGGCCGTCGCCGAGGCCGCCGTGATCGGCCTGCCCGACGAGCGGTGGATCGAGGCCGTCACGGCGGTCGTCGTCCCGCGCGGCGAGGTCACGGAGGACGAACTGATCGCCCACGCCCGCGAGAGGCTCACCGCGTTCAAGGCACCCAAGCGGGTCAGGTTCGTGGACGCGCTGCCGCGCAACGCCAGCGGGAAGATCCTCAAACGGGAACTGCGGGACCGGTTCGCCGGTTCCTGACCCGGCGGCAACGGCGTTGCGGCCGAAGCGGCGGGCGCCGAAGATCGGCTCCATGCCGACGCTCAGCTCGTACGACGGGACCGAACTCGCCTACCACGTCCGGGGAGACGGCGCCCCGCTGGTCGTCCTGCCGGGCGGCCCCATGCGGGCCTCCGCCTACCTGGGCGACCTGGGTGGCCTGGCGGCCCACCGCAGGCTGGTCCTCCTCGACCTGCGCGGCACCGGCGACTCAGCGGTACCCGCGGACCCGGCGACGTACCGCTGCGACCGGGTCGTGGAGGACGTCGAGGCCCTCCGCGTCCACCTCGGCCTCGACCGCGTGGACGTACTCGCGCACTCCGCGGGCGGCAGCCTCGCCATGCTGTACGCCGCCCGGTACCCGGCACGCGTGACCCGCCTCGCCCTGATCACCGCGACCCCCTGGGCGCTGGGCATGCCCGCGACGGCCGAGGACCGGCTGGCCGCGGCTCTGCTGCGGAAGGACGAGCCCTGGTTCGAGGAGGCGTTCGACGCCTTCCGGTCGTGGCTCGCCGGGTCCGGCGACTTCGACCCCGTGTCCGCCCCCTTCTTCTTCGGCCGCTGGGACGACGCGGCCCGCGCCCACGACGCACGCGCCGACCAGGAGAGCAACGACGAGGCCGGCGACCTCCACCTGGCCCCGGACGCCTTCGACCCGCCCGCCACCCGCGCCGCCCTCGCGCGCTGCGCCGCCCGGGTCCTCGTCCTCGCCGGTGAGCTGGACGGCGGCCCCCGGCCGGCGCTCGCCCGCCGCTGCGCCGACGTCTTCCCGCACGCCGAGGTGGCCGTCCAGCCGGGCGCCGGGCACTATCCGTGGCTGGACGATCCGCGGTGGTTCGTACGGCGTGTCGTCGCGTTCCTGGCACAGGGCTGAGGCCACCGGGGCACCACCGGCGCGTGTGACGGGTGGGAACCGCGGCGCCGATCTTCCGAAAGGCACCCGTCACGTGGCCTGTCGGCGCTCGGACCCGATCGCTAGGCTGACCGCGGACGACGAAATCGGGAGGAGCACGGACGTGGCCGAGAGCACCACCCAACAGCGCCCGCTCATGGGCTGGGACAAGCCGGAGCTGGATCTCAGCAAGGCGCAGTGGCAGTCCAGCAGCCGAGGCCTGGGGGATGTACAGATCGCCTTTGTCGAGGGGTTCATCGCCATGCGGAACAGCGGCAGCCCGGAAGGTCCCTCCCTGATCTTCACCCCCGCGGAATGGGGCGCGTTCGTGTCGGGAGCGCGGGAAGGGGAGTTCGACCTCACGTGAGATCGCTCCCCGGGAGGTGGGCCGGGCCGGGACACGTCCGGCCGATCCGGGAGTGTTCCGCCCGATTTTCCGGACACGCGACCGTGAGTGCTCCTTCGTGGCCGACGCCTGAGCGAGGCTGACGCCAGGAGGGGGAACGGTCGTACTCCGGAGGTGAGGAACCCATGAGCACCACCCTGCCGGTCATCGCGGCGGTCGACGGTTCGGACGACAGCCTGCGCGCCCTGGACTGGGCCCTCGAGGCTGCCCACCGGCGCGAGGCGCGTCTGCGGGTGGTGCACGTGCGCCAGTACGCCGCCTGGGCGCAGACCGACGTCCTGGTCGCGGGCCCGCCGGACACCGGCGAGGACCCGGTGCTCGACCAGGCCCGCGCGCACCTGCGGGGGCGGGCCTTCGCGGCGGCGACGGAGTACGTCGGCATGGAGGGCGTACCGGGCGCCGTGCTGCCGGAACTGGGTGCCGACGCCCAGCTGATGGTGCTCGGGTCGAGGGGCCGCGGGGGCTTCGCGAGCCTGCTGCTCGGCTCCAACGGCCTGGCCGCAGCCCGCGACGCCGAGTGCCCCGTCGTCGTCGTGCCCCGCCCCGGACGCGAGGTCCACGGCGAGGCACCGGGCGAATCCGGCCCCCGGGTCGTCCTCGGCCTGCACGTGGACAGCCCCGACGACGCCAGTCTGTCCTTCGCCTTCGCCGAGGCCGCGCTGCGCGGCGCCCGCCTCCAGGTGGTCGCCGCCTACCCGTGGCCGGTGCAGACCTGGGCCGCCGCCGGACAGATCATGCCACCGGTGATCGACGAGGTCTCCATCGAGAGCGAGACCCGGGTCCTGGCCGACGGTTTCCTCGCCCCTTACCGGGAACGCCACCCCGACGTCCGTGCCGAACCGTACGCCGTGCCCGGCGACGCCGCCGGCCACCTCGTCGCCGCTTCCCGCGACGCCGAACTGGTCGTCGTCGGCCGCCATCGCCGGCGCCTGCTGGCCCCGGCCCGCATGATGGGCTCGGTCACCCACGCCGTCCTGCTGCACGCGGTGTCCCCGGTCGCGGTGGTGCCACCGGCTCCGCCGGAGGAGTGAGGGCCCGGGCCCGTACGCACCGACGCCGACGCCGGAGGCGGCACCCGGCTCCGTCCGAAGGACGGGAGCCCCGCCCTTCGGACGTCCGGCCTCGCCTGCGGACGGCCGTCGCGTGTACCGGCCGCGGGCCGCTTGCCGTCGGCCGTCGCCGCGTCGGCGTTGCGGCGGGACCGCCGGGACCGGGCGTCGGCCCACGCGTGACCGGGGAACGATTCCGCCGCCTGCGCACGCGGGGGCGTCCCACGCGCCCGGCGTCCGAGGCGCACGCGTCCCGGCCTCCGGCGGAACCGGGCGTGTCTATCATCGGCCCCATGCAGGACTCGCTCAGCAGGGACACCCGGATCGCCCTCGACCTCGCTTCGACCGTCCGGCACGACGGGACCGGCGGGGTCGCCGACGACCTGAGCGACCTCGCGGGGCTCACCACCTGGGTGCGGGCGCACCCCGACACCGTGCCGGACGCCGACGGCTTCACCGCGGACGAGCCCGCCCTGGCCGCCGCCCGCGAGGTACGCGCCGCCGCCCGCGCCCTCTTCGCCCGCGCCGTGCGCCCCGGCCAGCCCAGCTCCGCCGACGCCGCCCGGCTGCTCCCCGTCCCCGACGCCGTACGGCGCCTGAACGAGGCAGCCGCCCGCACCCCCACCGTTCCCGTCCTGGTCTGGACCGACGGCACCGGACCCGTCGTACGCGCGGAGCCCGCGCACCGTGGTCGGCCCGATCTCGCCGCCGCCCTCGCGCGGGCGGTGATCGGCTTCCTCACGGGGCCCGACCGGCCGCGGCTGCGGGCCTGCCACGCACCGCGCTGTGTGCGCTACTTCCTCAAGGAGCACCCCCGCCAGGAGTGGTGCAAGCCGTCCTGCGGCAACCGGGCCCGGGTGGCCCGCCACCACGAACGGCACAAGCGGACCGCGTAGCCCGGCGGGGCTCTCGCCCGCACGCCGTTCGCGGGCTCGGGCCACGTACCATGGCGGCATGTCGTTCCTCCGCCGCCGCAGCGCCACGCCCGCCGGGCCCGACTTCGACGTACTGGCCATGGACCCGGGCGACTGGCCCGGGAACCTGGGCGCCGGCCTGCTGCCCGCGCCCGACGGCAGCTGCCAGGGCGTCTTCCTGCGCTACGACCTCTTCGGCGGTCGCGGCCCCGCGATGATCATCGGCAACCTGCCGACCGGCTCCCCGGCCCGCGAGGTCCCCGAGGGGGAGATCCCGTTCGAGGTGGCCCAGCTGCTCCTCGCGCTGGAGAACGACGAGGAGATCACCGTCGTCGGCGCCGAGGACGTACCGGTGATGCAGGGCGACAACCTGCTCATCGTGCGCCGCCTCAAGCTCTCCGAGGGCCGGATCTCCTGCGTGCAGTTCGACCGCAGCGACGGTGTCCTGGTGACCATCGCCGCCTGGGACCGGCCCATCACCGACGACCTGTACGCCCTGCTGAAGCCGCTCCCGGCGGAGCTTTTCCAGCAGGGCTGACCCGGCGGCTACCTCGCGGTCGCGAGCGTGACGTCGGCGGCGCGCACGTACGCGACCCGGTGGCCGTACTGGATCTCGTAGTACTCCTCACCGGTCACCACCCGGTGGGAGGCCTCGTCGAAGGTGACGGCGTAGTAGTACTCGCCGGGCACCTTCTCACCGACCACGTACTTCTGCCCCTTCGGCAGCCGGTACGGCAGCGGCGACACGGCCTGCGCGGGCACGTCCGCCGGGTAGGCGGCCTTCTCCGGATACGCGCGCCCGTACACCGGGACGCTTTCCAGGCCCTCCCTCGGAGTGATCACCCGGCCCGAGGCGGGCACCGCCGCCGGGTTCTTCCCCGGGTTGTGGAACCAGGCCTTCTGCCCCAGGTACCAGATGGCCGTCCAGTCGCCCCACCGGTCGGCCACCGCGTACTGCTGGCCCGTGGAGACCCGGGAGGACAGGTCGTTCACCCCGGTCGTCGGGGTGGTGCCCAGGCCGATGTCCCTGATCAGAGGCGCGTTCACGTCGTGGTCGGAGTACAGCCGCACCTCGCTGGAGCCGTGCGGCGCGCAGGGCTCGCCCTTCGTCTCGCAGCCGGTGTACTCGGGTCGGTTGGCGGCGTAGTCGGGGCGGATCGTCACCAGGCCGGACTTCTTGCCGGCGGTGGGCTCGAAGGGGCGGCCGAGCAGCTGGAAGTAGTGCCGCCAGTCCCAGTACGGGCCCGGGTCGGTGTGCATGCCCGGGATCGTCGCGGTGGTGGTGCCGGGGACGTTGCCGTGGCCGAGGACGTGCTGCCGGTCCAGCGGGATGTCGTACTTCTTGGCCAGGTACTTCACCAGCCGCGCCGATGAGCGGTACATCGCCTCCGTGTACCAGGCGTCCGGGTCCGCCAGGAAGCCCTCGTGCTCCAGGCCGATCGACTTCGCGTTCACGTACCAGTTGCCCGCGTGCCAGGCCACGTCCTTGGCCTTCACGTGCTGGGCGATGTGGCCGTCGGTGGAGCGCAGCGTGTAGTTCCAGGAGACGTAGGTCGGGTCCTGAACCATGTTGAGGACCCCGTTCCAGGCACCCTCCGTGTCGTGCACGACGATGTACCGGATGCGCTGGGAGGCGGGCCGGTTCCCCAGGTCGTGGTTGCCGTAGTCGCCGTCGCCGAACTCCTCGTACGGTGCCGGGATCCACTCGCAGGACACCGTCTTCGGGCACTCGGTGCCGGCGGCCGAGGCGGTGCGCAGGCCCGCGCCCGCGAGCCGCGAGACGTCGGGGGCCACGTCGGGCCGGGCGGCCAGGGTGACGCGCTGCCCGGCGTCCGTGGTCCGGTGCTCGCCCGCGCGGATCACCTCGTACACGTCGTTCGCGTACGCCGCAGCCGTCGCGGAGTCCTCCGCGCCCGAGAAGCGGGCCACCGCCCCGTACCAGTCCGCCGGGTCCGTGCTGAGCGGCTCACCGAGTTCCCGCTGGGCCGCGGCGAGCAGCGCGGCACCGCCGGACACGTTCGCCGCCGGGTCCTCACGCAGCTCGTCGGGGCTCAGCCCGGTCAGTTCGGCCGCCTTCGGCAGCGTGGTCAGCCGGGCCGGCAGGTCGGCGGGCGGCGTGGCGGTGGCCGTCGGGTGCAGCGGGGCGCGGGCGTCGTCGCCGCGCGGGTCCTCGGTGCCCTCGCTGTGGTGCGACGCCCCGGCCAGTGCCGTGCGCGCGTCGGTGAGGTGCAGCGGGCCGTAGCCGCCGGTCACGCTCGGCGCACCGCCGTGCGAGTCCCAGCGGGACTGGAGGTAGGAGACGCCGAGCAGGACGCTCTGCGGCACCTGGTACTCGGCCGCCGCGGTGGCGAACGCCCGCTGCAGGTGGTCGGGGGCGGGCGGGGCGTCGGAGGGGCCGGCGGCCGGCGATGCCGCGCCGAGCAGCGGCAGCAGCAGCGCCGCGGTGGCCAGGGCGGGCACGACGGGGGAACCTCGCAAAGCGGCCTCCTGTGGCAGTGGGGCGTGGCGGGGCGTGCGGGGCCGGGCGTGGGTCAGTGGTACCCGGCGGTCCGACGATCCGTCAATCATGCCGTCGTCACGGCGATTTCCCACGTCAGCAGGGGGTCGGGCGAGTTTCGCGGCGGCGGCGCACGGGCCTGCGGGGCGTCAGTGGCGTACACCAATGGCCACGGGAGTTTCCGGGCACACGAAATCCGCGGTGCGCCCCGAAGGGCACACCGCGGATCTCCCTTTTCGGTGTCAGCGCGTACCGACCGCCGCACGCACGGCCCGGCGGGCCAGCTGGCAGTCGTCGTGCAGCCGGCGCAGCAGCAGCCGCTGTTCCTCGCCGGTCGGCGCGGCGCCCGGGTGGGCAGCCGCCGGTGGTGCCGGGACCGTTTCGTGCATCGAACGCTGCACGGCCGTCTCGTACGTACGGATCTCCCGGGTCAGCACGAGCATCAGGTTGACCAGGAACGCGTCACGCGCGGCCGTCCCCGCCGACTGGGCGATCTGACTGATCTGACGGCGGGCCACCGGGGCGTCACCGAGGACCGCCCACAGGGTCGCCAGGTCGTAGCCGGGGAGATACCAGCCCGCGTGCTCCCAGTCCACCAGCACTGGACCGGCCGGTGACATGAGGATGTTGGACAGCAGCGCGTCGCCGTGACAGAACTGCCCCATCCCCTGGCGTCCGCCCGCATGGGCGATGCCGTGCAGCAGCTTCTGCAGGTCGCCCAGGTCCCGGTCGGTGAGCAGCCCCAGCTCGTGGTACCGGGAGATCCGCGCCGCGTAGTCCAGCGGGGCGTCGAAGGTGCCCGCGGGCGGCCGCCAGGCGTTGAGCCGGCAGATCGCGCCGAGTGCCGCCCTGATGTCCGCCCGCGGCGGGGCTTCCAGCGGGTGCCGCTGCAGCGCCGCCACCCGCCCCGGCATCCGCTCGATCACCAGCGTGCAGTTGTCCGGATCCGCCGCGATCAGCCTCGGCACCCGCACTGGAGGGCGGTGCCGGACGAACGAGCGGTATGCCCCTATCTCGTGCCGGATCCGCTCCGCCCACGCGGGGGAGTGGTCCAGTAAACACTTGGCCACCGCCGTGCTGCGTCCGGTCGTACCGACCAGGAGCACGGAGCGCCCGCTGCGGCGCAGCACCTGGACCGGGGCGAACTCCGGGCAGATCCGGTGCACGGAGGCGATCGCCGCGCGCAGTTGGGTGCCCTGAGGGCCGGACAGGTCGATTCTTCCACTGAGCGGCTGCGTGCCGGGGCCCGCGCCGCGCCGCGCCCTGCCGGCCCCGAGCACCGGGGCCGCCGACCGCGCGGGGGCGAGATAGGGGCCGCCGCCCGCCGCCGGACGGGGGTGCAGCGAACGCTGCGGGGCGGACACGGAGGACGATGCTGCGTACATGGGCGAGACAGATCCCTTCGTGTGCCTGCTGTGCCTGCCTGAAGTGCGGTGCCCGTCCGGTCGATCCGGAAGAACCGATCCGGGTCTTCCGACCCGGGAAATCCGACCCGGGAAATCCGGTCCGGAAGACCCGGTTCGGAAGGCCACGCCTCCTGAAAGCCGTCGCGCTACCCGCCCGGCCGCCTGGGGCCACCCTGGGGAGTAACCCCACGGCGGCCGGGTCGGGGTGGCGCATTCCTACCTGACACCCGGCCGCCCGTGGCACACCATCTGGCGCACCCTGGCGAACGGTGGCGAATAGTCGCCCGGCAACCCGCACGGGGCTACTGTCAACTCAGCCGAGAACCTGGGGGCTTGACGTGAGCAAAGAACCCAACACCCGCCTGTCGGACCTGTTCGGCCTGGCCGGCTGGTCCAAGGGCGAGCTCGCGAGGCTGGTGAACCGGCAGGCGGCGGCCATGGGCCACCCCCAGCTGGCGACCGACACCTCGCGGGTGCGGAGATGGATCGACATGGGAGAGATCCCGCGTGATCCGGTGCCGCGGGTGCTGGCGGTTCTTTTCACAGAGCGTCTCGGCCGTGTCGTGACCATGGAGGACCTCGGTCTGGTCCGGCACGGGCGTGCGGGGAAACGGCAGGGCGGCGGGAGCGAGGAGCATCCCGACGGTGTGCCGTGGGCGCCCGAGCGGACTGCGGCGGTCCTCACCGAATTCACGGGAATGGACCTCATGCTCAACCGACGCGGCTTGGTGGGCGCGGGCGCCGCGCTCGCCGCGGGATCCGCACTCAGCAGCGCCATGCACGACTGGCTGCACACCGACCCGGCCCTGGCTGCCGACGCTCCCGACCTCCGCCAACCCCTGCACGCCGACCCCGCCGGGTTCGACCGCTACGAGGCCGCCCCCATCGGGTCGCAGGAGGTGGAGGAACTCGAGCGCTCGGTCGAGGTGTTCCGCGCCTGGGACGCCGCCCGTGGTGGCGGGCTCCAGCGCAAGGCCGTGGTGGGCCAGCTCAACGAGGTGGGCGGCATGCTCGCCTACCACCACCCACCCCATCTCCAGCGGCGTCTGTGGGGCGTCGCCGCCAACCTCGCCGTCCTCGCGGGCTGGATGTCGCACGACGTCGGCCTGGAACCCACCGCCCAGAAGTACTTCGTCATCGCCGCGCACGCCGCGCGCGAGGGTGGCGACCGGCCCCGGGCCGGCGAGGCGCTCTCCCGGGCGGCCCGCCAGATGGTCCACCTGGGCCGGCCCGACGACGCGCTCGACCTGATGAAGCTCGCCAAGTCCGGTTCGGGCGAAGAGGTGCTGCCGCGTACCCAGGCGATGCTGTACACCATCGAGGCCTGGGCACAGGCCTCCATGGGCAAGGGCCAGGCGATGCGCCGCACCCTGGGACGGGCCGAGGACCTCTTCGTCTCCGACAAGGCGGACGTGCCGCCGCCGGACTGGATGCAGACGTTCAAGGAGGAGGACCTGCTCGGCATGCAGGCCCTGGCCTACCGGACCCTCGCCGACTTCGAGCCGGGTGCCGCCGCGCACGCGCAGTACTACGCGGAGAAGGCGCTGGCCCTGCGGGTCGACGGCCGTCAGCGGTCGAAGATCTTCGACTATCTGTCCATGGCCTCCGCCTGTTTCATCGCCGACGACCCGGAGCAGGCGGACCGTTACGCGCGGCTCGCCCTGGTGTCGATGGGGTCCAACTCCTCCCAGCGGACCTGGGACCGACTGCGTCAGATGTACCGGCTCACCGCCCAGTACGCCGGATACCCCAAGATCCAGGAGTTGCGGGAGGAGATCGAACTGGCGCTGCCCAAGAGCAAATCGCCCACCAGGTCGCCCAAGGGGAAGGGGAGCGACACCGCTCCGGCGTAGGGCGCGGCGCGTTGACTAAGGCGCCACCCGGGCCACCAGCACGCAGGCG
This sequence comes from Streptomyces sp. NPDC096048, assembly GCF_044763415.1. Classification (NCBI taxonomy): domain Bacteria; kingdom Bacillati; phylum Actinomycetota; class Actinomycetes; order Kitasatosporales; family Streptomycetaceae; genus Streptomyces; species Streptomyces sp. NPDC096048. Next base: position 88,884 of record NZ_JBIWGG010000004.1, on the reverse strand, counting down.
TCCGCCTGGCGCGGGAACCCGTCGAACTCCTCCGTCACGATCCGTACGCCGTCCTGAGCCGAGCCCACCTCGGCCAGACGTGCGGCGAGGGAGGGGAGTCGACGCACGTCTGCCGGTACGAGTTCGCCGGTGTGCAGGAGTAACAGGTCACCCGGTTCGAGGGTCGTCTCGGCCTGCCCGGCCAGTGCGCGCCCCGTCCCTTCGCGGAACAGCAGCGGGACGGGGTGTCCGGCGTGCGCCCACGCAAGGGCGCGGGTGCGGGGCCGGTAGGCGCAGTACAGGGCGGAGCGCACGGGCGGCAGGGCGGTGGTCTCGAGTAACCGGTCGAGTCGGTCCTGGAGGTGCGCGGGCCGGACACCCGCCATCGCCAGGCCGCGCAGGGCACCGATCAGCGTCGCCGGGCCCTGCGCCGCTTCGGCGCCCGGGACGACGAGGTCGCCGACGCTGAGCAGGGTCTCGTCGCCGGCGATCGGGCACGCGTCGTACCAGGCGCCGGACCCGGCCGAGTGGGCCGTCGACGGCAGGTACCCGGCGGCCAGGTCCAGGCCCGGCCGTCCCTGGTGCGGGAACCGCAGGAGGCCGTGCCAGGGCGGCGGCACGGCTTCCCGCGGTTCGACCGCGGCCCGTTGCCCGGTGTCCGCGGGCAGCGGCCGGCGTCGGAGCGAGTCACGGGTCTCGCTCACCGCCCGCTGGCTGCGGCGCAGTTCGCTGACGTCCCGCAGTACCGCCCACATCGAGGCGGTGCTGCCGTCGGCGTCGAGCACGGGCTCGCCCATCATGTGCACGGTACGCACGGTGTCGTCGGGGCGCACGACGCGGAACTCGCCGTCGATGGGCCGCGCGTCGACCAGGCAGTCCGTGACCATCGCGGTCAGTTTCGGCCGGTCCTCGGCGAGTACCAGGGACGGGAGTTCGTCGAGGCTCAGCGGGGCGGTGGCGGGGTCGCGGCCGAGGATCTGGAAGAGCTCACCGGACCACTCGGCCTCGTCCGTCAGCAGGTTCCACTCCGCGCTGCCGACCCGGCTGAGCAGCGAACCGGGTCGTGGGGCGGGTGCCGGGCCGTCCCGGAGCTGTGCCAAGTGTGCGTCGATGTCGCTGAGTTGGTGCAGCGCCAGATCGTACAGGGCGCGCTGCCAGCGTCCGTGGGGGCCCGTTCCCTCGTCCTGGCTGTCCCGTCGTACCGCGTCCACGTCGCCCCGCAGTCGCCGGGCCTGCGATATCAGGGCCTCGACCGAGTCGTGTCCCGGTGGCTGGGCGGCCGGGTGGTCCGCGGAGAGATGGGACGACATGACGCACTCCGATGTGCAGACGGTACGACCGAGGCGGGGACGAGGCTGGCGGAAGGACCGTTACGACTGTTGCACAGCCCGCGACGCCCCGTAAGGGATTTGGCGACACACGATACGGTGGTGCTCCGGGCATATGCCACAGTCTTCCCGGAGTGACTTCGGCACGTGAACGGCGTACGCGAGCCGAACGCCAAGTCGTAGGAGCCCTACGGGACTTGAAGGGTGTCAGGGCCTGGCGCCGTCGTCGTTCTGGTGTTCGTCGGACCCTTGTTCTGCGGCGGGTTCTACGACGGGTCGAGCGGTGCCGGGCGGGGTGCTAGGTCGACGGGTGTGCGGGCTCCCGTCTCCAGGGACCGCACGCCGGCCTCGGCGACCGCGGCGGCGGCGTACCCGTCCCAGGTACCCGGCCCGGTGACCCTGCCCCGCCGGGTGGCGTCGACCCAGCTCTGCACCTCGCGGTCATAGGCTTCGGCGAATCGTACGAGGTAGTCCTGCGGCACCTCCTCCCGGGCACCGCCCGCCGCCGTCACCACCATGGTGTGCGCCTCCCCGATCCGGGCGCTGCCCGCCTCGCAGACGGCCTCGCAGCGCACCTCGTAACCGAAACCGCAGTTGACGAAGACCTCCACGTCGACCAGCGCGCCCCCGTCGGTCTCGAAGAGCACGAACTGCGGATCGAGCAGGCCCTCGGGCGCGCCCGCCGACGGGCGCGGCCGGAGCACGGTCACCGCGGTCAGCTCCTGCCCGAGCAGCCAGCGGGCCGCGTCGATCTCGTGCGAGACGGAGCTGGTGACCAGCATCGCGGAGGTGAAGTGCGGCGGAGAGGACACGTTGCGGTGGACGCAGTGCAGCATCAACGGCCGGCCCAGCCGCCCGCCGTCCAGCAGCGACTTCAGCCGCCGGTACTCGGCGTCGTACCGCCGCATGAACCCGACCTGCGCCAGCCTCCGGCCCAGCCGCGCCTCCGCCTCCACCACGCGCAGCGCTCCCGCGGAGTCCGGCGCCAGCGGTTTCTCGCACAGCACCGGCAGTCCCCGCGCGAAGGCGGCCAGCAGCGCATCCTCGTGCACCTCGCCCGGCGAGGCGACCAGGACGGCCTCCACGCCCGGCGCGTCCAGCGCGGCCTCGACGTCCGGGTGCACGACGACCCCGTCGATCCCGCCCACGGCCTCCTTCGCCCGCTCGGCGTCGGGATCCGCCACCGCGGCGACCCTGGCGCCGTTCACCACCCGGTCGAGGCGCCGTACGTGATCGGCGCCCATGTGCCCCGCGCCCAGGACCGCCACACCCAGAAGTTCGCTCACGCTCCGCCGGCTCCTTCCCCGTCCGCCGCACACCCGCCGAGGGGCGGGTACAGGTACGGCGAACAGGGTTTCATGGTCGTCAAGAGGGGCGGAGCCTCCGGGACGCGGCGGTGGGCGTCAGTACCGCAGCACCCCCGCTATCCCGTCCACCTCCCCGAGCGCGCCGTCCGGCACGAAGCGGACGTCGGCGCCGGTCTCCAGGCACCGCTCGACGATCTCGTCCACGACGTCCTCGCGGGCGTCGAGGTCGCCGCTGTCCGCCGGGAGCAGGTGCTCGCCGTCGTCGCGCATCGTCACCTCGAAGTTCTCCTCGACGGCCAGCAGCCGGACCCGGCCGGCGCGGGCGCTCTCCCACAACTCGTCGACGCCGGCCGCGAAGTCCTTGCGCCCGCGGGCCGCGTCCAGTTCCCTGGCCACCGCCTCGACGGAGTTCCGCGCCTCGTCGTCGAGGACCGGCCGCACCGCCTGCCACACGGCCTCCGCCGTGCCGTGCGCGAGGCCCCCGTGCGGCACGAGGACCGCGTCCCGCACGGTGTTCCCGGTCTCCTCCAGCAGGGACAGCGCGGGCTGCGGTCCGGTGACGTACAGCGGCCGGGGACGCGCGCGCAGGACCCTGCCCATCACCGTGTCCGCCTCGCGCAGGAACCGGCGGGTGGTCTCGTCCCGGAAGGTGCTCGGCGCGTCGCCGATCCGTTCCTGGCGTTCGGGGTCGAAGTTCTCCGGAGGCCGGTCCAGAGGGAAGTCGCCGGTGCGGTCCTCGACGACCCGGCCCGCGCCGCCGCTCCACAGCGTGACGCGGTCGGCGGCGACCGACAGTACCCAGAACGGCCGTTCGGCGGCCTGCGCGGCGACGAGGTTGCGGGTCAGGAAGGTGTCCGACAGGACCACGCGCTCGGGGACGGAACGGGCGAGCGTCCAGACCTGGTGCTCACCCGGGGCGGCGAAGAGCGCCAGACCGTCCTCGGCGTGCGACAGATCGACCTCGGCGAGCGCCCGGTCGAGTTCCCTGGACACCTCCATGCGCCGTTCGCGGGTGACCGCCGGATCGTCCTCCAGCTGTTTCTTGGCCTCGGCGACCACGTTGCGCAGCCGCACGGGGTCCTGGGCGTTGTTCGGTTCGCGGCGGTGCGTCGGCGTCAGCACGGACACGGCCGGATACGGGCGGGGGCGCCGCAGTTCGGCGAGGGTGGCGGGACTCAGATCGTGCTCCATGTCAGCACGATAGGACTGATGGGCTTATCGGGCATTCGGAGCAATTCATCTGCCCGGTTCGGCCGTCCGGTTCAGTCGTCGTCCTGGGAGGTCCGGGAGGCCTCGGAGCCGCAGGAGCTGCCGTCGGGCGGCAGGGAGCCGTACAGCAGGAAGTCGTCGACCTTGCGGTGCACGCACTTGGAGGAGGCGTATCCGGTGTGACCCTCGCCCTTGTTGTCGAGGACCACCGCCGCGGGGCCGAGCCGCTCGGCCGTCTCCACCGTCCAGCGGTACGGCGTGGCCGGGTCGCCCCGGGTGCCGACGAGGAGCATCTTCCGGGTGCCGAGGTCCTTCACGTCGTCACGGATGTAGTCGGTGCCCTTGGGACGGCCGTAGCACATCAGCACCTGCGTGAGGCGGTACCGGCCGAAGACCGGAGAGGCCTCCTCGTACCGTGCGCGCAGCCGCCCCAGGGACCCCGCGACCTGGTCGGCGCTGGGGCGGTCGGGGTCGTCGGCGCAGTTGATCGCCATCAGGGCGGCCGGCAGGTTGTCCATCGGGACGTCCTCCGGGTCGGTGAGGCCGCCCCCGGTGCCCGCGGGAGTCCGCGCGCGGACCGGGAAGGTGACGCCACCGGACACGAAGCCCTCCAGGCCGCGGGTGTCGCCGTCCTCGAGCAGCTGTGCGAGCGCCCGCTGCAGTGAGGGCCACAGCTCCTCGCTGTACAGCGCCTGACCGATGGCGCCCACCATGTCCTGTCCGGAGAACGGCTCGCCGAAGCCCGTCGGTACCGGGTCCTCGTCGAGCGAGGCGATGACCTGTTCGACATGGCGCCGGGCCTGGCGGGCGTCCTGCCCGAACGGGCAGGCGATGTCCTCCACGCACCAGTCGAGGAAGTTCTCCAGCGCGGTCTGCTGCCCCCGCGCGCCGGTCAGCCCCTGTTCGGTCAGCGGTTCCGTCAGCGTGTCCACGCCGTCCAGCACCATCCGGCCGACCTTGTCCGGGAACTGCGCAGCGTAGACCGCGCCCAGCCGGGTGCCGTAGGAGAAGCCGAGGTAGTTGAGCCGGTCGTCGCCGAGCGCCCGTCGCATCACGTCCATGTCGCGCGCCGCGTTCACCGTGCCTATGTGGGGCAGCACCGGGCCGGAGTGCTTCGCGCACTCGGCCGCCGCCTCCCGCAGGCGCCGGAGCACGTCCCGCGGGTCGGTGAGCTTCGCGTCCCCGTCCGTCGCCTCCACGATGTCCAGCGTGGCCGGACCGCAGGTGACCGGCGAGGACCGGCCGACACCTCGGGGATCGAAGGTGACCACGTCGTAGCCGTTGGTCAGGTGCAGGAAGTCCTTGCCGCCGGCGGAGAGTTCGCTGACGCCGGAGCCGCCCGGCCCGCCGAAGTTCAGCAGCACCGAGCCGCGCGACTCACCCGTCGCCCGGTACCGCGCGAGGGCCAGGTCGAGCGTTCCCGCCTCGGGGCGGTCGTAGTCGAGGGGGACGGTGACCTTCCCGCACTGCAGGTCCTCCGGTACCTCCATGCCCTCGCACGCCGACCACTTGATCTTCTGCTCGTGGAACGGGGACAGGTCGGGCTCGGTGTCCCGTGCGGTCGCGGCGGGCAGCCCCGCACCCAGCAGGGCCAGCCCCAGCGCTCCGGTGACCGCGCAGCGCCGGACCGAGGGCCGAGTCGACAGCTTGGCCTGCATCGATGCCTCCCGGACGCCCCGTCGCGGACCGGTGGTCGGCGCCCTCGATCACCTTAAGCGGGCTTCGCTCACCTCGCCTCCGGGGCGGCGCCTCCCGGGGCGCACGAGGGCTTCGGCGGGCGTACGGACGCTTTACCGCTCGTTCGACGAAACGGCCACTCGATGGGGTGAAAGACCTATAAGCCATAACTCGGATGGTGCGCCCGCGTTTTAACCGGTGCGGGCGAGCGCCCGTGACCATGTCTGGAAGGCAGGGAACCTCATGAGAAGGGTTACCCGAAACGCGGTGTTCGCCGTCGCCGCCTCCGGTGCGCTGGCCGTGACGATGCCGACGTACGCGGCGTTCGCGTCCGACGGCGCCGCCGCCGACGGTGCCGCGGCCGGATCGCCCGGGCTGATCTCGGGCAACACCGTCCAGCTCCCGGTGGACGTGCCCGTCAACGTCTGCGGCAACACGGTGAACGTGGTGGGGCTCCTCAACCCGGCCGCGGGCAACAGCTGCGCCAACACCGAGGGGGCCGGTGCGACGGACAAGGGGTCGGCCGCCTCCGACGACACCGGCTCGTCCGGCGGTGCGGTCGCCGAGGGCGGCGGAAAGGATTCACCGGGCGTGCTCTCCGGCAACGGCGTGCAGCTGCCGGTCCACCTCCCGGTCAACGTCACCGGCAACAGCGTCAACGTCGTCGGCATCGGCAACCCGGCCGTCGGCAACGAGTCGACGAACACCTTCGGCGACCACCCCGAGTCCGAGCAGCCCCCCGTGGAGCCTCAGCCGGAGCCGTCCGCGCCCGAAGAGGGGCGCGCCCTGCCGAAGCCGGTCCCGCACGCGGCCCCGCCGCGGACGTCGGCGTCCCTCGCCCACACCGGGGCGGACCAGACCCTGCCCGCTCTCGCGGGCGGCGCGGCGCTCGTGCTGGGCGGGGCCGTCCTGTACCGGCGCTTCCGGCGCGAGGCCGGGAGCTGACCGAGACCGGACGGTCGTCCCGGGGCGCCGGACAACGCGCCGCCGGGACGATCCGCGCCACCGGGACGGCCCGCGCCGCCGGGACACGTGCGACCCCGCGGGGCGCGGCCGACGCCGCTCGGTGACTTCGTGCGTGGCGTCCTACGCCGGGGTGCGCCCCTCGTGCGCGGCCTCTTATGCCCGGGCCCGCCCTCGGATGTGGCGTCTAACGCCCCGGCTCATCCCTCACGTGTGGCATCCAACGCCCGGGCCCGCCCTCGGGTGTGGCGTTTTACGCCCCGGGCCGTCCCTCGTCCGTGACCTCTTACGCCCCGGCCCGTCCCTCGTGGAAGCGGCGGTGCAAGGCGCGGATCTCCCCGGTCAGTTCCGGTACCGGCCCGGTCACGGGGACACCGGGCGCCACCTCCCGCACCGCCAGCGTCCGCACCGGAGGTGCCGGCACGCCAAGCTCCGCAAGCCACTCGCCGAGCTGTTCCGACGAGGCGACGTACACGATGCGTCCCAGGCCCACCCAGGCGTGTGCCGCGGCGCACATCGGGCAGTGCTCGCCGGACGTGTACACCGTGGCGGCGGCCCGCTCCTCGGGGGTGAGACGGGCGGCGGACCAGCGCGCCAGCTCGAACTCCGGATGGCGGGTGCGGTCACCGGAGGCCACCCGGTTGTGGTCCTCGGCCAGCACCGTGCCGTCCGCGCCGACCAGCACCGATCCGAACGGCTCGTCGCCGGCCTCCAGTGCCTCGGCCGCCAGTTCCACGCATCGGCGCAGGTGCCGCAGTTCGGCGTCCGTCACGACCATGGCGTACGGCCCTCCTCGCAGTGTGATCCCCACCGGCACCCTACGTCCGCGACGTATTGCTATGGCTAATCGCGCGAGTTAGAGTCTCTAACAAGAGCGATCAGTCATAGCGGATCCCTCGTCGGCAGCGCCGAGGGAGCGAGAGAAGGGGACCACCATGTCCGACGCCACCCCGCAGCCGTACGCCCCGCACACCGTCCTGGGATCCGGCCCCGCCGGTACCGGGCTCGCTCGTGAGCTGGTCCGCAGGGGGCACCGCGTCCGTCTCGTCGACCGGAAGGCCGCCGGTCCCGCGATCGAGGGCGTCGAGCGGTTCGCCGCCGACGTGAGCACGGCCGACGGCGCCCGGGCCGCGGTCGGTGACGCCGCTGTCGTGTACCACTGCGTCAACGTGGACTATCACCTCCAGACGGAGGTGATGCCCCGCGTGCAGGCAGCCGTCCTGGCGGCCGTCGAGGCGTCCGGGGCCCGGCTGGTCGTCCTCGACACGCTGTACCCGTACGGCGAGACCGGGGGAGCGGTGATGACCGAGGACAGTCCCTGGCAGGCGACCAGCCGCAAGGGGCGGATGCGCGCGGAACTCGACGAGCGGTACCTCGCCGCACACCGGGCCGGCCGGGCTCGGGTGGCCCTCGGCCGCAGTGCCGACTTCGTCGGTCCCGGAGTGCTCAACTCGTCCCTGGGCGCCGCCGTGTTCCCGGGCGCGCTCACCGGCGGGGAGGTCCTGGGGTTCGGCGACATCGACCTGCCGCACAGCTACACGGACATCCGGGACGTGGCGGCCGGTCTCGCGACGCTCGGTGAGCGGCCGGAGGGTGACGGCCGTGTCTGGCATCTGCCCACCGCGCCCGCCGTCAGCACGCGCGAGATACACATGATGATCGAGAGGCGCGTGGGCCGGCCGTTGAACGTCACGGTGCTCGCGGAGCCCCGCCCCGTCGGCCCCTTCGACGAGCGGTTCATGGCCGAGTACGCGGAGATGTTCTACCAGCACACGGAGCCCCAGATAGTGGACTCCACCGCGTTCGAACGCTTCTTCGGGGTGGCCCCGAAGCAGCTCGCGGACACGGTGGAGGCCACCGTGACCTGGTACGAGGAGTGGCTCGGCAGCCGGTGACGGTCCCGAGTCCTCAGCGGCGCCCACGCGGCCGCGACCGGTCCAGCGCGGCCACGCCGACCGCGGCCAGGCCGATCTGGATGAGCCACTCGACCCAGTCCACGCCGTCGGTGTCGGCCACGTCGAACGCCGCCGCGATCCACGACCCGAGCAGCGCGGCCAGGATGCCGACGAGGATCGTCCACAGGACTCCGACGCGCTGACGGCCCGGGACGACGAGTCGACCCAGGACGCCGATGACGATTCCGATGACGATGGCACTGACGATGCCGTCGATCTCCATCTCCGCCCCTTCTTGTCAAGACCCCCGCGATACTGCGAGTGCCCGCTGCGGGCGGGCGCACTCCGCCCGAGGTCCCGGGGCGTGCGTGGGCCGGCCCGCGAGGGCGGGCCGGCCCGTGGTGTTCCCTTCCCGCGTCTCTAGGGCTTGCGCATGGTCTTCGCCGCCGTAGCGGCGCACACCGTCCCGAGGGCCAGGGTCAGGGCGCCGATGATGATGTTGTTCCAGATGACGCCGGCGTCCGGGTTCGTGCCGACGATCCACGGCGAGATGATCATCCAGATGCCGATCGCGCACATCGCCCCGCTGAGGCCGTACATGCGTTCCGGGGCTCGGGTGAAGCCGAGGGCCAGCAGGCCGATGGCGATTCCTATGATCAGGTTGTGGGCCACCAGTGAGGGTTGGCTCGTGGTGAAGTGGACTATCCACGGGGACACGGCACAGTACAGGCCGAGCAGGAACACCGGCCCGTCCACGAGTGCCACATCCCGACCGCCGAGCATGCGGGCGTAGCGTGCCTGCATTTCCGGGGCGTCGGGGTGGTTGGAGAGGTCACCTCGGGTGTGCGAGACGTTGGCCATGAGTCGTCTCCTTTGACTTACCGGGCCTTGACCGCGTCTGGTGCGGTGTGCGGTAACGCCGCATACGTCCATTCTGCTCTTATTTCTCCCTTATGTGTAGTCGTGGGGAGGTGGGACATGTCCATGCGGATCGGGGGCAAACGCTCAGGCACGAGAGCACAACGACACAGGGCAGTGGAGGTGGCCGCCGCTATGGGCGCGAAGGTATTGGAGCGATTTCCGGCGGGGTCGCCGCGCGGATCGTGGCCGGCGGAGGAGTACGCGGCCCGCCGCCGTGCGCAGGGCGAGCCCGCGACCGTCGTGATGGACCTGCAGTCGGACGCCTTCCTGGTGGTCGTCCAGGCCCGCGACGAGGACTGAACGAACGAGGATGAACAGGTGCCGGGGGAGGGGCGGTTGGGCGTTCCTCGCCCCGGCCGACGCTGTCCGTCCCGCCCGTGCGGCATTCGGGTCCGCTGTGCGGTGCGCGGCGGTGCGGGTGCGGGAAGGCGGCGGTGCGCCGTTGCCGCTCGCGGTCTAGAGCGACGCCAGTGCGGCCAGGTGGGCCTGACGCACGGGTGCCGTCTGGCCCTGCACCAGCAGGAACATCCCCTCCCGCGCGAGGCGCCCGGCCGGACTGTCCAGACTCATGGCCCGCCCGCCGCCGGCCACGACCGCCGCCGTCGTGGCCGCCCGCAACAGGTCGTACGCGCGCGTCCGCAGTGCCAGCCGTTCCTCGACGTGCTCGTGCGGCACGGGATGGTCGGCCAGTGCGTACGCCCGCGCCCTGACCTCGTCGAGCCGGGCGCGCAGCGAGCGGGCCGTGCGCCGCTCGTCCGCCGTGTCGCCGAGCAGGTCCAGCGCGGCGTACGCGACGCCGAAGACGGCCGGGGAGGTGTTGGTGCTGCGGGGCAGGTCGACCCGGGCGAACTCCTCGCGCGGAGTGCGCAGAACCACGGCGTCCTCCGGCACCCGCAGGGCGTCCAGCTCCACGGACACCGTCCGTGCCGCCGTCAGCGCCGCGAGCCGCATGGGCGGTGATGGCCGCAGTCCGGGCCGCTCGCGGGCGTCGGTGAAGGCGAACACCACCTCGTCCGCCTCGGTCACGCCCGCGAGCAGCATCACGTCGTTCAGACCCCAGCCGGTGTACCAGGGGACGGTGCCGTCGAAGCGCAGGCCGCCCCGCTCGTCGGTGGCGCGCACCTGGACCCGGGACACGGAGCGGACGTGCGCGTAGGCGATGCCGCCCAGCAGCTCGCCGGTCGCGAGCGGACGTAGCAGGCGTTCGCGTGCGGGGAGCCCGGGCTCCGCCTTCGTGAGCAGCCGAACCGGCGTGTGGTGCTGGGTCTGCACGAACCACGTCGAGCAGCACGCCCCGGCCAGGATCTCCGCGACCTCCCGGGCCACCGGGTCCGGGGCACCGGCCCCGCCGTACTCCTCCGGAGCGCTCACGCCGAGGAGCCCGGACCGCCGGACCGCCTCGATGTGGCCGGCGGGCACACCTTCCTGGTCGACGCGCCGCGCGGAGGGTGCGAGGAGCCCGTCCGCGAGTCGGCGTGCCTCGGTGACGAGCGGGTGGAGTGGAGTGGTGGTCATGGAGTGATTGTCGCGATCGGGCCCCGACTGTGACGAGGACGTACGCGAAGAAGGCACCGCGGCCCGGGAATGTATTTTGGTACCTGAAAGGTTGGCTATTACATCCAGTCGTTATCGATCCAGTCGTTCAGTCGCCCAGTCGCCCAGTCGCCCGGCCGTCCCGTCGCCCAGTCGTCCCGTCGATCGAGCCGGTGTCCGTCACCGTATTCCCCCCACCAGCGAGGCACACCGTGAACCATCCCGCCCCCGAGCAGCCCGCCGACGTCGTGGCCCGGCTGCGCGCCACGTTCCGCACCGGCCGCACCAAGCCTGTCGAGTGGCGCACCGCACAGCTGCACCGGCTGCGCGCGCTCCTCACGGAGAACGGCCCCGAGTTGGAGGCCGCGCTCCACGCCGACCTGGGCAAGAGCGCCGCCGAGGCCCAGCGCACGGAGATCGGCTTCACCGTGCGCGAGATCGACCACACCCTCGAGCACCTCGCCGAGTGGCTGCGCCCCGAGTCCGCCCCCGTCCCGGCCCACCTCGGCGCCGACGCCACCGCCTGGACGCAGTACGACCCCCTCGGCGTCGTCCTCGTCATCGCGCCTTGGAACTACCCGGCCCAGCTCCTGCTCGCCCCGGTGGTCGGCGCCCTCGCCGCGGGCAACGCGGTGGTCGCCAAGCCCAGCGAGTTGGCCCCGGCCACCTCCGCCGCGCTGGCCCGCCTGCTGCCCCGGTACCTGGACACCGAAGCCGTGGCCGTCGTCGAGGGCGGTGTCCCCGAGACCACGGCCCTCCTCGCCGAGCGCTTCGACCACATCTTCTACACCGGCAACGGCACCGTCGGCCGCATCGTCATGCGCGCCGCCGCCGAGCACCTCACGCCGGTCACCCTCGAACTCGGCGGCAAGTCGCCGGCCTTCGTCGACCGCGACGCCGACCTCGACGTCGTCGCCGCCCGGCTGGCCGGCGGCAAGTTCCTCAACGCGGGCCAGACCTGCGTGGCCCCCGACTACGTCCTGACCGACCCGGAGACCGCCGCCGCTCTGGAGCCGGCGCTGGTCCGCGCGGTCGAGGGGCTGTACGGGGCCGACCCGGCCCGGTCCGCGGAGTACGCGCGGATCGTCAACGAGCGCCACTTCGACCGGCTGACCGGCCTGCTGGACTCCGGCCGGGTGGTCGTCGGCGGCGGCAGTGACCGGGCGGAGAAGTACATCGCGCCGACCGTGCTCGCCGACGTCGCCCCCGGGGCTCCGGTGATGCGCGAGGAGATCTTCGGCCCGATCCTGCCGATCGTCACCGTGCCCGGTCTGGACGAGGCGATCGATTTCGTCAACGACCGCGACAAGCCGCTGGCCCTCTACGTCTTCAGCGAGTCCGACTCGACCCGGGAGCGGTTCGCCGCCGAGACGTCCTCCGGCGGTCTCGGCCACGGGCTGCCGCTCGCCCATCTCACCGTCTCCGACCTGCCGTTCGGTGGAGTGGGGGAGAGTGGCATGGGCAACTACCACGGCCGCTACTCCATCGAGACGTTCAGCCACCGCAAGGCGGTACTGAAGAAGCCGCTCAGCTGACCGGCGCGCGATTCCGGAGAAGCCGCCGAGCCGACCGGCACGCGGCCCGGGGGAGGCTGCCGAGCCGACCGGCACGCGGTCCGGGGGAGGCTGCCGAGCCGACCGGCACGCGGTCCGGGGGGAGGGCGCCGAGCCGACCGCGCGAAGAGTCCCCACCAACCCGGCCGGGAACCGGCCGGGTTGGACTGGTCTACACCCTTGACTGGTACAGACCAACGCGGTTGAGTGTGCCTCCACACCCCCCACCACGGCCGCCCCCCGCCGTGGCCGGTCGGCCGGCCACGCGCGCACAAGGCTCCGCTCCTTCTGCCCTTGTACGGGAGCGGCCGTGCTCCGCCGAAGGAGGCAGACCCGTGTCGAGGCGCCGTATATCCGCCCTGGTGACCGTACTCGCCCTCGCGGGAGCCGTGCCCGTGCTCCTGCCCGCCACCGAGGCGTCCGCCGCCGCGTGTTCGAGCTACCCGGCCTGGTCGGCCGACGCGAACTACAACGCCGGCGACATCGTCCGCTACACAGACGGCAAGGCCTACCGGGCCGAGCACGCCAACCCGGGCTACGACCCGCTCATCAGCACCTGGTACTGGGAGCCGTACGCCTGCGACGGTGGCTCGGAGACTCCGGTCGGCAACTTCGTGGTGTCCGAGGCCCAGTTCAACCAGATGTTCCCGGGCAGGAACTCCTTCTACACGTACAGCGGTCTGACCACCGCGCTCAGCGCCTACCCCGGCTTCGCCAACACCGGCAGTGACACCACCAAGAAGCAGGAGGCCGCGGCCTTCCTCGCCAACGTCAGCCACGAGACCGGCGGACTCGTGCACATCGTCGAGCAGAACACCGCCAACTACCCGCACTATTGCGACTGGAACCAGCCCTACGGCTGCCCGGCAGGCCAGGCCGCCTACTACGGGCGTGGTCCGATCCAGCTCAGCTGGAACTTCAACTACAAGGCCGCGGGCGACGCGCTCGGCATCGACCTGCTGAACAACCCCTGGCTGGTGCAGAACAACGCGGCCGTCGCCTGGAAGACCGCCCTGTGGTACTGGAACACCCAGTCCGGGCCCGGCAGCATGACCGGCCACAACGCCATGGTGAACGGCGCCGGCTTCGGCCAGACGATCCGCTCCATCAACGGCTCCCTGGAGTGCGACGGCAAGAACCCCGCGCAGGTGCAGAGCCGTGTCACCAAGTACCAGCAGTTCAGCCAGATCCTCGGCGTCTCACCGGGTGGCAACCTCTACTGCTGAGCCGTCTTCGGTGTGTGCGAAACTCCGCCGATGACCTCGGAAGCGATCACCGCGGAGTCCGCGGGCACCTGGCACCTCGGCGACCTGCCCGTCCGCCGCGTCGGCTTCGGCGCGATGCGGCTGACGGGCAGTGCCGCCTTCCACCTCGGTACGCCGAGCGACCGCGGGCGTTCCCTGGCCGTACTGCGCCGGGCGGTCGAACTAGGCGTCAACCACATCGACACGGCCGCCTTCTACTTCTCGTCCCTGCGCTCCGCCAACGAACTGATCAACAGCGCGCTGGCGCCCTACACCGACGACCTGGTGATCGCCGCCAAGGTCGGCCCGTACCGCGACTGGTCGGGGGAGTGGGGCACCTCCGCCCGGCCCGAGGACCTGCGGGCCCACGTTGAGGAGAACCTGCGCCAACTCGGCCGGGACCACCTGGACGTCGTCTACCTGCGTCGCATGCGGCAGGACTCGATCGCCGAGCACTTCGGCGCCCTCGCCGAACTGCGCGAGGCGGGCCTGATCCGCCACCTCGGCATCTCCGACGTGGAGCCTCGGCACCTCGCCGAGGCCCAGGCCATCGCCCCCGTGGTCGCGGTCCAGAACCGCTACGGCCTCGGCTTCCACGACCCCGTCACCGACGAACTTCTCGCCCGCTGCCGAGAGCAGGGCATCGCCTTCGTGCCGTTCTACGCCATCGCCGGCGAGGCCGGACCGCGGGGCGCCGGCGCCGCCCACGAGGACGAGGTCCGTGCGGTGGCCCGGGCGCACGGCGCGAGCCCGGCGCAGGTGCGGATCGCCTGGACCCTGCACCAGGGCCCGGGCATCCTGGCCATCCCCGGCACCGGCAACCCCGACCATCTCGCCGAGAACGTCGCGGCCGGCGCCCTCCGCCTCACCGAGGAGGATCTGACACGCCTCGACGACGTACGGACGGGCTGAGGCGCCCGGGCGGGCCGAGTGCCCGGGCCGACCGAGGCGGCGAGCCGGCTGAGGCACCCGGACCGGCCGAGGTGCCCGGACCGGCCGAGGTGCCCGAACCTGCTGAGGTACCTGGGCGGACCGAGGCGCCTGAACGGCTCGTCGGGCGCCCGTCACCGGCTGCGCGCGCTACACGGTCCAGGCACCGTCCCGCATGATGCGCCGCTGCTTCAGCTCGTGCTCCTCGTGCCACGCCTGCACCGCGAGCGGGCGCACCCGGAACCAGGCGTACGACGCGCTGTCCCCGCGCGGATCCCAGCCGGTCTTCGCGAGGAACGCGGCCGCCGCGGAGGGCGCCTCCCGCAGGCCGAACGTCTCCACCTCGCCGTCGATCAGCACGACGTCCCGGGTGTGCCCGAACGCCAGCCGGGCCCGACCGCCGTCCCGCAGGTTGCGGCCGGTCGGATTGGTGAGCCGCGTGCACAGCCAGACCGACTCCCCGTGCCACACGAACCACAGCGGGACCATGCACGGCAGCCCGGCGGCGTCCGCCGTGGCCACCCAGACGTCCACCTCCCGTTCCAGACGGTCCAGCACGTCCTGCTTGCGCTGCCCGGGCTCGCGCGGCGGTGCGGTGATCTTCATGGCCGTGACGGTAGTGGACGGGCCGCGCCCGCGCCTCGGGCCCGGGACGTAGGACCAGGGACTGGCGCCGCGGTGGGTTTTACGTATAACCTCTCCCGTCAATCGCCCCTCCCGAAAGGCTCCGATGAGACGCATCGCCCTGGTCACCCTCGTCGTCGACGACTACGACGAGGCGATCCGCTTCTACACCGGGGCCCTCGGCTTCCGCCTCGCCGAGGACGCGCCCCGGCCCGACGGCTCTCGCTGGGTCGTCGTCGAACCCGGCGGTGCGGCACCGGGCACCGCCCTGCTGCTGGCCCGCGCCAAGGGGGAGGCTCAGCGCTCCCGGATCGGCGACCAGACGGGCGGGCGGGTCGGCTTCTTCCTGTACACCGACGACTTCGCCCGCGATCACGCCCGCATGACGGCAGCGGGTGTCACCTTCCTGGAGGAACCCCGGCACGAGCCCTACGGCTCGGTCGCCGTCTTCCAGGACCTGTACGGCAATCGCTGGGACCTGCTCCAGCCCGCCGACTCCTGACCTGCCCCGCACCGCTGCCCAGCACCCCTGCTCAACGACCCCTCGCATAGGAACGCCCGAACATGTCATCTACGCGCATAGACACCGAGACCCTCCGCCGCCTCCCCAAGGCGGTGCTGCACGACCACCTCGACGGCGGCCTGCGCCCCGCGACCGTCGTGGAGCTGGCGGAGACCGTCGGCCACACCCTGCCCACCACCGACCCCGACGAGCTGGCCGCCTGGTACTACGAGGCCGCCAACTCCGGCGACCTGGTGCGCTACATCGCCACCTTCGAGCACACCCTCGCCGTGATGCAGAACCGCGAGGGCCTGCTGCGCACCGCCGAGGAGTACGTCCTGGACCTCGCCGCCGACGGCGTCGTCTACGGCGAGGTCCGCTACGCCCCCGAGCTGATGACGGGCGGCGGTCTGTCCCTCGCCGAGGTCGTCGAGACCGTCCAGGAGGGCCTGGCCGCCGGCATGGTCAAGGCGGCGGCAGCGGGTACCCCGGTCCGCGTCGGCACCCTGCTCTGCGGGATGCGGATGTTCGACCGCACCCGGGAGACCGCCGACCTCGCGGTCGCCTTCCGGGACGCCGGTGTCGTCGGCTTCGACATCGCGGGCGCCGAGGACGGCTTCCCGCCCGCCGACCACCTCGACGCCTTCGAGCACCTGCGCCGGGAGAACGTGCCCTTCACCATCCACGCCGGCGAGGCGCACGGGCTGCCCAGCATCCACCAGGCGCTCCAGGTGTGCGGTGCCCAGCGCATCGGCCACGGCGTGCGCATCACCGAGGACATCCCGGACCTCGCGGCGGGCAAGCTCGGTCGCCTCGCCGGTTGGGTCCGCGACCGCCGGATCGCCCTGGAGATGTGCCCGACCTCCAACCTCCAGACCGGCGCCGCCACCTCGATCGCCGAGCACCCCATCACCGCGCTCAAGGACCTCGGCTTCCGCGTCACCCTCAACACCGACAACCGCCTCGTCTCCGGCACGACGATGACCCGCGAGATGTCCCTGCTGGTCGAGCAGGCGGGCTGGACGGCCCAGGACCTGCGCACGGTCACGGTGAACGCGGTGAAGAGCGCCTTCATCCCCTTCGACGAGCGCAGGGCCCTGATCGAGGACGTGATCCTGCCGGGTTACGAAGCGGCGCTCTGAACGAGCCCGCGCACATAGGCGGCCTGTCCGACGTGCTGGAGATCGTCGGACAGGACGCTCACCAGCCGGGCGCCGAGGGTGACCGGCGGGTCCCAGTTCTCGTCCACGATGCGCTCCAGGTCTCCCGCGGTCAGGGAGCGCAGGGCACCGAGCGTCTGCTCGTGCACGGCGTCGTAGTAGCCGGTCAGCAGGTCGGCCGAGTCGACCCGCACCTTCGCGACCTCCGCGGAGCTGTGCGCGTATCCGGTGTCGTGGCGGGGCAGGCCGAGGCCGAAGCGTTTCTCCCACTCGCCGCTCAGCCACACCTGGTCGAGCCCGAAGGCGTCCGCGACGTGGTCGTCCTGGACGCGGGTGAGGTGCCAGACGAGCCAGGCGACGTGGTTGGCGTCGTCGGCGGGGCGGGCGTTCAGGCCGTCGGGGTCCAGGCCCTCGACGGCGGCGTGGACTTCTTCCTGGATGCGGCCGTAGCCCTCGATGAGGATGTCCTTCGCATGCATACGTCCACCATCGCGCAGTCCGCCGTCACGCGCTCCCCGTTTCCAGCAGCCCCATCAGCGCCCGCGCCGCCGGGCTGGTGGCCTGCGTCGGCGGCAGCAGCGCGATGGTCTCGTACGCCGTGTCGTCGGAGTCCTTCAGCGGCAGCGAGGTGAGGGAGGCCCGCTTGTGCCGGAAGTGGCGCGGCACGACCGCGATGCCGAGGTTCTCGTCGAGCAGGTCCAGCAGACCGTGCACGTCGTTCACCTCCAGTGCGACGGTCCGCCGCACGCCCGCCTCGGCGAAGGCGGTGTCGGTGACACGGCGCGGACCCCAGTCCGGGTGGAAGTCGACGAAGACCTCGTCGGCGAGATCGTGCGGGGTCAGCACCGCGCCGCCCGTCGCGAGGCGGTGGTCGGGGTGGCAGAGCACGGTCATCGGCTCGCCGGCCAGCGAGACCGAGCGCAGCTGGTCCGTGTCCGCCTGCGTCCGGTAGGCGAAGGCCAGGTCGAGCCGCCCGGCCGAGACCTCCTCCGCCAGCTCGCCGGAACCCGCCTGCCGCAGCCGGATCTCCACGTCCGGATGTTCCCTGCGGAACGCGGCCAGCAGCCCGGCCACCGGCACCCCGGCGATGCACTGCTCCGCGCCCAGCGACAGCGTGCCGCGCAGCACCCCCTGTACCGCGGCGACCGCCTCGTGCGCCGAACGCACCTGGGCGAGGATCCGCTCCGCCTCACCCAGCAGGGCCCGCCCGGCCTCCGTCAGCGTCACCCGGCGGGTCGTGCGCACGAACAGCGGAGCCCGCAGCTCCCGCTCCAGCGCCCGGATGGACGCCGACAGGCCGGACTGGGAGACCAGCAGCCGTTCCGCCGCGCGGGTGAAGTGCTGGTCCTCGGCGACCGCGACGAAGTGCTGGAGATGACGCAGTTCCATGACTGAGAAGCGTAACCGCACAATCTCATCGGATTCTTCTGTTGGACCACTGCCCGCAGGTCACGACAGAGTGGGACACGGTTCCGCCCAAGCCCCGTACCCCCGGGTGCCAACCCCTCTGGAGTCGCGTTGTACACCGCACACCCCGACCGCTACGCGGACATGCCCTACCGGCGCACCGGACGCAGCGGCCTGAAGCTCCCCGCGCTCTCGCTCGGTCTGTGGCACAACTTCGGCCCGGACCGCCCCGTCGAGACCCAGCGCGCCATCCTGCGCCGCGCCTTCGACCTCGGCGTCACCCACTTCGACCTCGCCAACAACTACGGCCCGCCGCCCGGCTCCGCCGAGTCCGCCCTCGGCGAGGCGCTCAAGGCCGACTTCGCGCCGTACCGCGACGAGCTGGTCATCTCCACCAAGGCCGGCTACCTGATGTGGCCCGGCCCGTACGGCGAGTGGGGCTCGCGCAAGTACCTCCTCTCCTCCCTCGACCAGAGCCTGACCCGCATGGGCCTGGACTACGTCGACGTCTTCTACTCGCACCGCCCCGACCCGGAGACTCCCCTGGAGGAGACGATGGGTGCCCTGCACACGGCGGTGCGGCAGGGCAAGGCGCTGTACGTCGGTGTCTCCAACTACTCCCCGGAGCAGACCCGCGAGGCCGCCCGCATCCTCGCCGAGCTGGGGACCCCGCTGCTGATCCACCAGCCGCGCTACTCCATGCTCGACCGCCGGCCCGAGACCAGCGGCCTCCTGGACGCCCTCGACGAGCTCCAGGTCGGCTCCATCGCCTACTCCCCGCTGGAGCAGGGCCTGCTGACCGGCCGCTATCTCGACGGCATCCCGGAGGACTCGCGCGCCGCGAGCGACAGCCCCTTCCTGAACTCCGACGCGGTCACCGGGGAACTGGTCGGCAAGCTGCGCGACCTGGACGAGATCGCGAAGTCCCGCGGCCAGTCGCTGGCCCAGATGGCGCTGGCGTGGGTGCTGCGCGAGGGCCGGGTGACCTCCGCCCTGGTCGGCGCGAGCAGCCCGCGGCAGCTGGAGGACAGCGTGTCGGCCATCGGGAACCTGGACTTCGGTGCCGACGAACTGGCCCGCATCGACAAGATCGTCACGCGGTAGTCGCGCGGGACGGGCTCAGCCGAGCCGCTCCTCCAGCCGGACCGTGACCGTGTCGCCCTCCCCCTTGCCGATGGCCTCGCGGAGGGCGGCCTTCACCGGCAGCTTGTGCGTGCCGTCGCCGAGCGCCATGAAGGAGCTGCGGAAGGCGTGCCCGTCGATGGTGCCGCGGACCTTGACCAGTCCACGGGTGCCGAAGAACTCGGCGGACTTCGGCCAGACCAGATACGTCCAGCCACCCTCGTTCGGGCTCTTGCGCAGCTCGGCGGTGAACTCTTCGTCGAGATCCCGGTGCACGGTCATGATGTCCTCGCTCCCAGTGGTGCCTGTGTCCAATCGGCCGGTAGACCCCTCGGAGCGTCGAAACTCATCGCCGGCCGCGGCGGTCACGCTCCGGCGGGCACCCGGTCGAGGAAGCCGAACACGGAGCGGATCCGGTCCTCGCCGTCCAGCGTGACCACGTCGGACCCGGCCACGGGTGCCGAGCCGTCGGCCTCGCTCACCAGTTCCCAGGAGAAGCGCGCCGTGTCGTGGTGCCCGTCCACGGCGCCGGACAGCCGGAAGACGAAGCCCGGGAACTGCTCGTGCGCCGCGGTGATCACGGCCGCGATCCGCTCGTGGCCGCGGACGTCGGCCAGGGGGTCGGTGTAGCCGCCGTCATTGGTCCAGGCCGCGGCGACCGCCTTCGCCAGGGCGTCCGGCCCGGCGTTCCAGGCCTCGAAGTAGCGGGCGACGGCATCCTCGTAACGGCGGGTGGTCGCGGACATGTCGATCAGCCTCCATCGGTGTGGTGTGCGCAGGTCAGGTACCGGATGCCGGTCGCGGCGACCCGGTACCGCAACCATGCCCGCACCCGTCCGCGCCGTCGATTACCTCGGGGGTCATGCGGGCGCGCATCCGAGACCGGACAGCGGGCGCGTCAGGGGTGATGAAGACGGGATCGCGCGCCGCGGTGTTTCGGCCAACAAGTGCCGTGAATATGCCAGGAGAGTGGCCGGAAATTCATGGTGACAGTGGTTCAGTAGTGAACATACTCACCACTAGGGCGTCTCACACCATGCGACAGCGCCCTCACGCACAGCACACGAGCCGCACGGACGCCACGCCCGACCGGCAGGACGGACTGGGCGGCGCGGCGGGGGAGGGGAGCAGTGCACGACGAGTTCCTGTGCCATGTCACCGCCTACGGTGTCTGTGACGGCCGGCGCATCGGTGTACCCCTGGGGACCTACCGGGCTCCCACCCTCGCCCTCGCCCTGTGGTGGCTGCGCGACCGCGCGTCCTGGATCGCCGAGCGGCTCGATCCGCAGCCCGACACCCCCCACTTACCGCGCGGCGCCCTGACTCCGGTCGCCGACGACGCACCCGACGTGCCGCGCGTCATGCGCGCCTGGTGCGCCGACGACGTCCAACAGGAGCGGGTCGCCGACGAACTGGCCGCGGGGCGCCTGGTGCGCATCGCCACCAGCGACGACACCACCGAGTACGAACTTATGGCAGAGTCCGTGGACGCGCTGCGCATGCAGCGGGCCTCCCCGCCCCTGGTCGTCCCCGTCGCCTGAGCTTCCCGAGCGCCCGCCGACGGTGTCACCGGGACCGAGCAGGCGTCCCGCCACCCCGCCGGCCCGCCCACCGCGCGAGCGACGCGCCGAGGAACCCGGCGACGAGCCCCCACAGCAGTGCGAGACCGACCGCACTCCACAGACGCGGCCGCAGGAACACCCGCCCGGACAGTCCGCCGCCCAGGTCGCCGATGCCGAGCACCGACAGGCCGTAGTGCGCGGAGATCCGGCCGACGAGCCCGATCATGAGAACGGTCAGCGCCAGCGCCACGGCCATGCGCACGGCGTGCTGCCAGGCCGGCGTCCGCGCCGGGGAGCGGGACGCGAGTACGACCCCGGCCGCGAGGAGCAGGACCGCCGCGACGACCACGAGCCACCACATCCGCCCGTCGTGCTCCGCGAGCGTGCCCACGTTCAGCGTCGAGACGTCCGGCCCGCGCAGCACCTCGTCGAGCACCTGTGGCATCGGCAACCCGAACGGTCCCTCCACGCGCCCGTCCCAGGTGGCGCCGAGGCCGATCGTGAGCGCGAGCCACGCCAGGTTCGGCAGACCGAGCAGCAGTACGGCGAAGGTGTCCGCGGGGTGGCCTCGCGTCCCCGCGACGACCAGCCCGACGACGAAGCCCGCGACGACGTACGCGAGCAGCAACGCGACCATCGCGTACGCCGCCGGCCGCACCGACGTCCGCAGGCGCAGCAGCCGCCCGGGCAACGGGGCCCCGCGCGAGACCAGCAGAGCCAGCACGAGCACCCCCGCCAGCCACAGCAGCCCGAAGAGGACGGTCAGCGGCACGTCCGTGGTGAAGCCGACCGTCGGAGTGACACCGAACAGGTCTCCGAGGTCGTTCAGGACGCCTTCGCCGAGGGAGACCTGGAAGGTCTGGCGGGCGGCGAAGGCCAGCCCGAGCAGGGCGAGCAGCCACAGCACGGCGATCCGTCCGGCCCACCCGGCCAGCTCCGGGGCGCCGGCGACGGCCCGGTGGCGCAGCGGCCGCAGAAAGCCCACGGCGATCACCAGCGCGCCGGTCAGCGTGACGGACAGCGGGAGCACGGTCAGCCCCGCGTCGGTGTCGGCGAACCCTCCGGCCTCACCGGACACTTCCAGCGCGCCGCCCACGGCGGTGACGACGGTCGCCGTGACGACCCGGGGGAAGGCGTTGTCGGGCAGGTCCGCGGCGCCCGCCGCCCACAACCCGAGCGCGGCCACGACACCCATGGCGACCAGCCCGGCCAGCACCGTGCCCAGGGCCTGGATCCAGCCGTGCCGAGCGGCCGTCCGGCCTGAAGGACTGGAGGGGGTTCGCGAACTCACGCTGCCACGCTATGCACCGCCCACCGGACGCGCCCGCCGACAGGGCCGTCCGCGTCGGCCGGCGCGCACGACGGGGGCTGGGGATGCGACGGGGGCCGGGGGCCGGGGCGCGATGGGCACGACGGGGCCGGAGCGTGTCGGTCGGTGCGTACGGTCGCTCGAGGTCGCTCGGTCGGGACGCGCGGTCGCTCGGTCGGGGTCGGGTGGCTCGGTGTCGCTCGGCCGGGGGCGGGGCCGGGGCGCTCAGGGTGTTTCGGCCGGAGCCGGGCCGCTCCGTCGGGGTCGGGTCAGGGGCTCGGCGGGTGCCCGAGGGGACCGGAACGCTTCGGTCCCGCCGGCGGCCGTGGATCAGCCCGCCCGGACGACGAGGGCGTGGTCGCCCAGCCCCAGCAGACGGTCGGCCGCCACCTCGCCCCGGGTGGTGAAGACCGCGAGGACACGGCCGGTCTCCGGATCGAACGCCACGTCCAGCACCGTGCCGTGCTCGGTGCCCGCCTCGGTCAGCACCCGGCGGCCCAGCAGGTCGCGGCGGGGCGGGACCGAGTCCGCGGCGGCGATGGAGTGGACCCGGACGGCGCCCGGGCCGACCGCGCGCACCGCGTCCCACGGCAACACGGTCTCCCTGCGCGAACGGCCGCCGTGAAGCCGCACATGGCTCACCGCGCGGGACGCGATGTCGACGGTCAGGGACGTCACGGTGCCGATCGGCCCGGCCTCGGCCGGCGGCACGACCGGGAGCCCTCGTACCTCGGTGAAGAGCATCACGGCAGCGAGCCCTTCCCGTACCCGGGCACGCCGCCGACCAAGGAGGTGAAGCCCGGCAGGTCGTCCGCGACATGCCGCACCGCGTCCACGGGCAGGACGAGGGCCCGGCCGGCGACGGTGAGCGTCTCGCCGCGCGGCACGTACACCCGGCGCCGGTGCCGAGTCGGCCCCGGCACGAATCCCCTGCTCGCCGCCACCCGGAAGCCGACGACCCGCCCGCCGGTACCGCCCTCCACGACGACGTCGAGCACCGTACCGATCTCGGCCCCCGCCTCCGTCACCAGCCGCGCCCCCAGCATGCGGGCCCGCAGGGCCCGCTGGTGCACCATCATGGCCGCGGCGCTCACCAGTCCCCGCCGGTCGCGGATCATCACCGCGTCATGGCCCAGCGCGTGCACGGCCGACCAGGGCAGAGCCTCCTTCATCGGGCCGGACAGCAGACCCCGCCCGGTCAGGGTGAAACCGGTGATCCGGCTCAGGGCGGCATCGCATACGGTGTCCTTGACGTGGGCGACGGCGTCGCCGCCGAGGGTGACCACCGGCCGGGTGGTGAGGCTTCGCACGGTCATCAGTTCGCTCATCGCACACCCTTCCCACACCCTCGGGTTCCCCGCGCCACTGTGACGATGCCCGCACTACGAAGACACGGGGAGTGCTCGGCCCGGCTCGGGGTACGAGGACAGGTGCAGCAGCGTCCGGCCAGTCCGGCTTCCGAGAGAGAAACGCATGACCGAGTACCTGGACGGGGCAGTGATACCGACTGGTTTCGACGTACCCGTTGAACCGCTGAGGCGGGCGGCACACTACTCCGGTGAGCCGGGATGTATAGCGGAGGCCCGTTCCTTCGCCTCGCTCTTCCTCGACCAGTTGAGGACCGAGTGGTGCGCCACGATCGGCCCGCGCGCCGACGGCGCGGTGCTGCTGGTGGTGAGCGAGCTGATCACCAACGCCGACCGCCACAGCAAGGGGCCGTACATCCTGGAGCTGGAGGGCACGGGCACCTCGATGGCGGTGACCGTCTACGACAGCAGCCAAGCGGTGCCCCAGCGCTTTCCCCGCGACCCCGAGCGCGTCGGCCGGCACGGTCTGGAGATCGTCCACGCCCTGGCGGAAGCGGTCGTCGTCGAACGCGTGCCGGTCGGCAAACGGGTGCGTGCCGTGCTGCCTCTCACCGAAGCGTGAACGTGCCACTCCACACCTGGGTGCGGGGCGACATGTTCACGTTTCGCGCGTCCTGATCCCTCAGGCGCAGCCCAACTCGCCGAGCATGCCTTCGCGCAGCCGGGAGATGATCCGCTTGATCAGGCGGGACACGTGCATCTGCGAGCAGCCGAGCTGTTCGCCGATCTCCGCCTGGGTGGCCTCCTCCACGAACCGCATGTGGATGATCCGCCGGTCGCGCTCACTGAGCTCGGCCATCAGCGGGGCGAGGGAATGGAAGTCCTCCACGAGCCGCAGCCCGTCCTCCTCCACACCGATGAAGTCGGCCAGCACCGACTCGCCGTTCTCGGGCCCGTCCCCGGTCAGCGCGGCGTCCAGCGAGGACGAGTTGTAGCCGTTGGACGCGATCTGGCCCTCGACGACCTCGTTCTCGCTGATGTTCATCAGCGTGGCGAGTTCGGCGACGGTGGGCTCGCGGTCCAGCCGGGAGGAGAGCTCCTCCCGGGCCTTGGCCAGCTCCACGCGCAGCTCCTGGAGGCGCCGCGGTACGTGCACCGCCCAGGTGGTGTCACGGAAGAAACGCTTGATCTCGCCGACGATGTACGGCAGCGCGAAGGAGGTGAACTCGACCTCACGCGCCAGCTCGAACCGGTCGATGGCCTTGATCAGGCCGATCATGCCGGTCTGGACCACGTCCTCCATGTCGTCCCCGCGACCGCGGAAGCGGCCGGCGGCGAACCGCACGAGCGACATGTTCATCTCGATGAGTGTGTTGCGCGCGTACTGGTACTCGTACGTGCCCTCTTCGAGTTCCGTCAGGCGCTGGAAGAACTGGCGGGACAGCTGCCGCGCGTCACGCGGAGCGACGGTGCGGGGGTCCACGACACCCGGCAGTGATCCGTCGCCCGTCCTGCTCCCGGTGGCCTTTTCGACAACCTGTGCTTCCGGCCGGATCACGGCGGTCTCCATTACCTCTCCCACGAAAGTCACGGTTCGACGTCTCCCTAGGTTCTTCCCGCTTGCGGGTACCCGGGTCGCGGCGGCCCATGCCTCCCGTGTTCACGGGTGGCGAATAACCGGTGCCGCTGCGTCATCGCGGGGTGATGTGTCCTCCCTCAGGGTAGTCCCGTGCGCGGTGACCGGCACCCCGGTGGTTCCCTCCGGTTTCCCTCTGGGCGGAACGCCGGCCCCTTCCGTCGCGCGGCGGGACTCCTAGGCTGAGGAGGTGACCAGCCACGTGCCGAACGAAGCCCGAGTCATTCCCCTGCGTCCCCGGACGCGCCCAGAGATGCGCCCGGAGATGCGCCCGGAGACGCGTCCGCAGACGCGTCCGCAGACGGGCCCGCGGCCCGCGCGCCCGGGAGACCGCCCCGCCGTCTCGCCGGTTCCTCCGGAGCGGAGGTCGCCCGCCGGCAGAGAGCCCCTGTGGCGCGATCTGGTCGGCGACGTCCTCAGGCGCGAACGCCTCGATCAGGAACGCACGCTGAAGGAGGTGGCGGAGGCCGCCCGGATCTCGATGCCGTACCTGTCGGAGGTGGAGCGCGGCCGCAAGGAGGCGTCGTCGGAGGTGCTGGCCGCCGCCGCGGGCGCCCTCGGACTGGGGCTGGGCGACCTGCTGGCGCGGGCCCAGGGAGAACTGGTGCGCCTCACCTCCCGGCAGACCGGCGTCGGCCGGGGCCGCGGAAGGTCCGGTACCGGATACGACGGGATGTGCCTGGCCGCCTGACCGAGCGCACGGGCCGCCGCCTCGCGGGACGCGAGCCGCCGGCCCGTGCTCCTCACACCCGTACCAGGCGCCGGCTGAGCACCTCGTCGGCCAGCCCGTACGCCACGGCCTCCTCGGCGGTGAACACCTTGTCGCGGTCCATGTCCGCGCGCAGTGTCGCGACGTCGTGGTGCGTGTGGCGGGCCAGCACCTCCTCGACCTGGGAGCGGATGCGCACCATCTCCTTGGCCTGCAACGCCAGATCGGAGACCGTGCCCTGCCGTCCGCCGCTGGCCGGCTGGCCGAGCAGCACTCGCGCGTGCTCCAGCACGAACCGCCGTCCGGGGTCCCCGCCGGCCAGCAGCACGGCCGCCGTGGAGGCCGCCTGCCCGACGCAGAACGTCGAGATCGGCGCCTGCACGAACGTCATCGTGTCGTAGATCGCCATCAGTGACGTGAAGGAGCCGCCGGGGGAGTTGATGTAGATCGCGATCTCGCTCTCCGGAGCCGACGACTCCAGATGGAGGAGTTGCGCGATGACGACGTTGGCCACGCCGTCGTCGATCTCCGTGCCCAGGAAGATGATCCGCTCCGACAGCAGCCGGCTGAACACGTCGTAGGACCGCTCGCCCCGCGGGGTTTGCTCGACGACGTTCGGAATCGTGTAGCTCCCCATGTCACAGCCCCATCCGTCGCCTGGTGGCGGCCGGGCGCACGTCCGCGAGGGACTGGACGACCTCGTCCACCATTCCGTACTCCCTGGCCTCCTCGGCCGTGAACCAGCGGTCGCGGTCGCCGTCCCGCGAGATGGTCTCGGGGCTCTGACCGGTGTGCTCGGCGGTGATCCGCTCGATGGTCCGCTTGGTGAACTCCAGGTTGTCGGCCTGGATCTCGATGTCGGCGGTGGTGCCGCCGATGCCCGCCGACGGCTGGTGCATCATGACCCGTGCGTTCGGCAGGGCGTAACGCTTGCCCGCCGCGCCGACGCTCAGCAGGAACTGCCCCATGCTGGCGGCGAACCCCATGGCGAGCGTCGAGACGTCGTTGGGGATCAGCCGCATCGTGTCGTAGATGGCGAGCCCCGCGTGCACGGAGCCGCCGGGACTGTTGATGTACAGGCTGATGTCGGTGCGCGGGTCCTCCGCGGACAGGATCAGCAACTGGGCGCAGACCCGGTTCGCGGAGACCTCGTCGACCTGCGTGCCCAGCAGCACGATCCGCTGCGCGAGCAACTGCGCGGCCAGGTGGTCGTCGAACCGGGTCGGAGGGGTGTCGCCCTCCTGGGCCCGGGGCGGCGCGGCCGGGGCCGGGCCGGTGATGAGTGAAGACATCGGCGCTCCTTGTCGAGTCGTCGGGGAGTCGCGGGGGGAGTCGTACGCGGCCGATGGCGCGCCGCGGTTCCTCCACTCTCGGCCCGCTCCGGACCGCGGCGGGGCCTTCTCTGCCCCCGGCAGATTCGCCACGAGCAGAGCGCTCAGCCGTCCGTCGTTCCCGCGACTGACCCGATTTCCCGCAGGACCGATGAGTTCCGCGGTCCGCGCCGGTCGACAGTGGTGACCGAGCTTCACGCCCAGGAGGTACTCATGAGCACCGACGGATTCACCACGTGTCTCTGGTTCGACGGCCAGGCGGAGGAGGCCGCCCACTTCTACGTCTCCCTCTTCAAGGACTCCGGCATCGGCGCCGTCACCCGCTACCCCGAGGGAGGGCACCAGCCCACCGGCACCGTGCTCACCGTCGACTTCACGGCCAACGGCCAGAAGTTCGTCGCCCTCAACGGAGGCCCGGAGTTCAAGTTCAACGAGGCGATCTCCTTCCAGATCATGTGCGAGGACCAGGAAGAGGTCGACCACTACTGGACCAGGCTCACCGAGGGCGGCGGCGAGGAGGGCCCCTGCGGCTGGCTCAAGGACCGGTTCGGGGTGTCCTGGCAGGTCGTCCCGCGCAGGCTCGAGGAGATGTTCCGCGACCCGGACCCCGTGAAGGCGGGGCGCGCCAACCAGGCCATGATGTCGATGCGCAAGCTCGACATCGCCGCACTGGAGAAGGCGTACGCCGGCGAGTAGGCAGCCGTCGGCGCGCGGGTGGGGGAGGGGATGACTAGCGTGAGGAATCAGACCATCCTCACCGTCACCACCATCCCGACCACCCACCCGGCCACTCATCCGTACGGGAGGCGGCAGTCATGGCCGTGCAACCTGAAGGAACACCCTGCTGGGCCGACGCCATGTTCGGTGACCTGGAGGGAGCCAAGAGCTTCTACGGCGGCGTCCTCGGCTGGACCTTCGGCGAGTCGTCGTCGGAGCACGGCAACTACACCCAGTGCTACGCGGACGGCAAGGCGGTCGCCGCCGTGGTCCCGCCCATGTCCGGCCAGGAGGGCCACTCGCAGTGGTGCCTCTACTTCGCGTCCCCCGACGCCGCGGCGACCGCCGCGCGGATCCGTGAGGCGGGCGGCGAGGTGCTGATGGAGCCGATGCGGGTCGGCGACTTCGGCACCATGTGCCTGGCCCGGGATCCGGGCGGCGTCGTGTTCGGCGTCTGGCAGGGCGGCACCCACGAGGGGTTCGAGGCGGTGGCCGAGCCCGGCGCGTACTGCTGGGCCGAGGTCTTCACCCGCGAACCCGGGAAGGCGGACGCCTTCTTCCCCGCGGTCTTCTCCTACACGGCGAAGCGGATGGAGGACGACGGGGTGGACTTCCGCCTGTTCGACCTGGGCGAGGACACCGTGCTCGGCCGCATGGCCATGACGGACGACTTCCCGCCCGAGGTGCCGTCGTACATCAACGTCTACTTCACCGTCGCCGACTGCGACGAGGCCGTGGCCCGCGCCACCGAGCTGGGCGGGATCCTGCGGTTCGGGCCGATGAGCAGCCCCTTCGGCCGGTTCGCGGCCCTCAGCGACCCGCAGGGCGCGCACTTCTCGGTACTCGACACCACGAGGACCGAGGGAGAGATGCCGAAGATCACGGACGTCCCCTGACCCCGTCCCGGCACCCCGTCGCGCCATGGCATGATCGAGCGCATGCGTGAACGTGTTGTGGCCGCGTGCGACGGGGCTTCGAAGGGAAACCCGGGTCCGGCCGGCTGGGCCTGGGTGGTCGCCGACGCGTCGGAGAGTCCCGTCCGCTGGGAAGCGGGGCCGCTCGGCAAGGCCACCAACAACATCGCCGAACTCACGGCGTTGGAGCGCCTCCTGGCGTCGACCGACCCGGACGTACCGCTCGAGGTCCGTATGGACTCGCAGTACGCCATGAAGGCCGTCACCACCTGGCTGCCCGGCTGGAAGCGCAACGGCTGGAAGACGGCCGCCGGCAAGCCGGTCGCCAACCGGGAGCTGGTCGTACGCATCGACGAGCTGCTCGCCGGCCGCTCGGTCGAGTTCCGCTACGTGCCCGCCCACCAGGTCGACGGCGACCGGCTCAACGACTTCGCCGACCGCGCCGCCAGCCAGGCGGCCGTCGTCCAGGAGCCCGCGGGCAGCGGCCTCGGCTCACCGGAGCCGCCGCCCGCACCGGACGTCCCGGCGGCGAAGAAGACCTCGCGCCGAGGGGCCGGCACGGTCCGCAAGGGCGGCGGTGCCTCGGCGCGCACCATCAAGGCCAAGTTCCCCGGACGCTGCCTGTGCGGCCGCTCCTACGCGGCAGGCGAGTCCATCGCCAAGAACGACCAGGGCTGGGGCCACCCGGAGTGCCGCACGGCGGCGGCCGGATAGGGCCGGGCCCCGCCGGGCGGGTCTCACGACACCGACCCCCTCCGCTGCTACTCTGTGTAGTCATCTGACCGCTACGAGTGCGTTCCAGGGGTGCATGTGAAGGTCGCCTGTGTCGGTGGCGGGCCCGCCGGCCTGTATCTGTCGATCCTGCTGAAGCGGCAGGACCCCTCCCACGACGTCACCGTGTACGAACGCGATCCCGAGGGCTCCACCTACGGCTGGGGCGTGACCTACTGGCGCGGACTGCTCGACCGGCTCCACGAGCACGACCCCGAGTCCGCGCGCGCCGTCGAGGAGCACTCCGTGCGCTGGCGGGACGGCGTCGCCCACGTGGGCGACCGAACGGCCCGCCACCGGGGCGACGAGGGCTTCGGCATCGGCCGTCACCGGCTCCTGGAGATCCTCGCCGCCCGCGCCCGCTCCCTCGGTGTGCGTCTGGAGTTCGAGTGCGAGATCACCGCCGCCGACCCGCCCGCCGCCGAACTCGTCGTGGCGGCCGACGGGGTGGGCAGTGCCCTGCGCACCCGCCACGCCGGTCACTTCGGCACCGAGATCCGGGCCGGGCGCAACCGCTACGTCTGGCTCGGCACCACCAAGGTATTCGACGCCTTCACCTTCGCCTTCGTCGAGACCGACCACGGCTGGATCTGGGCGTACGGCTACGGCTTCGGCCCCGCGGGCAGTACCTGCGTCGTCGAGTGCGCGCCGGAGACGTGGACCGGTCTGGGCCTGGACCGGGCCGACGAGGGCGAAGGACTGGTCCTGCTGGAGAAGCTCTTCGCCGACGTCCTGGACGGCCACCCGCTCACCGGCCGGTCCGCGGCCGGCGCCGGTGCCTGGTGGCCGACCTTCCGCACCCTCACCAACCGGACCTGGTCCCGGGACAACCTGGTCCTGCTCGGCGACGCGGCCCACACCACGCACTACTCCATCGGCGCCGGTACCACGCTCGCCCTGGAGGACGCCATGGCACTGTCCGCCGCGCTGCGCGAGCGAGGAAGCCTCCAGGACGCCCTCGCCCGCTACGAGCGGGAACGCAGGGCGGCTCTGCTGCCGTTGCAGAGCGCGGCCCGCTACAGCGCCCAGTGGTACGAGAACCTGCCCCGCTACATCCACCTGCCACCGGAGCACATGTTCGCCCTGCTCGGCCAGCGCCACTCGCCCCTGCTGCCGTACCTCCCGCCCCGGCTCTACTACCGGCTCGACCGGGCGGCCGGGCAACTGGAGGGACTGCGCCGGCTCAAGCGCTGGCTGGGGCCCAGGCTCGCGCGGACGCTCCAGGCGCACCGGCCGGCCACGCGCGGCCGAAGGACCTCGCCGGGCCGTCCCGACGCGGCGCGGGATCAGTCCGGATGACAGACTGACGGCATGGACGAGCGCACATTCGACAGGTCGAACCAGCACGCCTCGGTGGTCGGCCTCGGCACCTGGCAACTCGGCGCCGACTGGGGAGACGTCGACGACAAGGAAGCCCTCGCGGTGCTGGAGGCGGCGGCCGAATCGGGGGTCACCTTCTTCGACACGGCGGACGTCTACGGCGACGGACGCAGCGAGGAGACCATCGCCACGTTCCTGCGCGGCAGGCCCGACCTGCACGTGCTGGTCGCCACCAAGATGGGCCGCCGGGTCGAGCAGATCCCGCAGAACTACGTACTCGACAACTTCCGGGAGTGGAACGACCGCTCCCGCCGCAACCTCGGCGTCGACGTCGTCGACCTGGTGCAGCTGCACTGCCCGCCGACCCCCGTCTACTCCAGCGACGAGGTGTTCGACGCCCTGGACACCCTGGTCGCGGAGGAGCGCGTCGCCGCGTACGGCGTCAGCGTGGAGACCTGTGAGGAGGCGCTGACCGCGATCGCCCGGCCGAACGTGGCCAGCGTGCAGATCATCCTCAACCCGTTCCGCATGAAGCCTCTGCGCGAGGTCCTTCCCGCGGCCCGGGAGGCGGGCGTCGGCATCATCGCCCGGGTGCCGCTGGCCTCCGGCCTGCTGTCCGGCAAGTACACCCGGGACACGGTCTTCGCCGCGAACGACCACCGCAACTTCAACCGGCACGGTGAGGCCTTCGACCAGGGCGAGACCTTCTCCGGCGTCGACTTCGCCACGGGCGTGGAGGCCGCGGCCGAGTTCGCCGCGCTCGCCCCCGAGGGCTGGACCCCGGCCCAGCTGGCGCTGCGCTGGATCATCCAGCAGCCCGGTGTGACCACCGTGATCCCCGGCGCCCGTTCGCCGGAGCAGGCCCGGGCGAACACGGACGCCGCCCGGCTGCCGGAGCTGTCCGCGGACACGCTCGACGCGATCCGCGACCTCTACGACCGTCGGATCAAGGAGCAGGTCGAGGGCCGCTGGTAGGCGGTACCGGTACGCGCGGTCCTCACGGCACCAGGAGCAGCTCCCGCTCCCGCTCCTGGTCGCCGGAGGCCGCTCCCTCGTTCCGTGTGCTGAAGGCGCGGGACAGTGTCTCGCTCGCCGCCTCGACGGCCTGCGGCGAGCCCTGAACCGTGACCGTCACCGGCGCGGACAGCGGGGCGCCGGCCTCTCGCGGTGCCGCGGAGGCATCCGGAGCGGCCGGGGAATCGAAGGTCGCGGTGCGCACGGTCGCCTGTTCGTCGGCCGGGAGGCCGTCGGGGGCGCCGAAGACACCCTCCAGAGCCCGGACGACGGCCCGCGCGTCGTCGATGCCGCCACCGCTGAGCGTCACGGTGAGCTGAGTGTCGGACATCCTTCGCCTTCCTCCTGGCCTGCGTCGGTCCCGGCCCGTGTAACCGCCCGCCGATCCCTCAAACCGGAGGCCGCCGCCCCGACACGGCGCCTGAGCGCGGGGAACCCGGGAAGAGGCAAGGGAACGCAGGACGCGGTGACCGGGAGGAACAGTGACGGAAAAGGACGCGACAGCGAACTCGGACCGGCGCAGAGGGCGCGACGAGACCGAGGAGGAGCGGGCGGACCGGATGTGGACGGACCTGATCCAGGAGGTCCGCGTCGCGCAGATGGGTGTGCAGATCCTGTTCGCCTTCCTGCTGACCGTCGTGTTCACCCCGAAGTACGACGACCTCTCGGACGCGAACCAGACGATCTACCTGGTGACGGTGGTGCTGGGGGCCGTGACCACCGGCGCCCTGATAGGCCCGGTGTCCCTGCACCGCATCGTCTCCGGACGGCGCGTGAAACCACAGGCCGTGCGGTGGGCCTCCCGGCTGACCCTGCTCGGCCTGGTGCTGCTGCTCGCCACGATGACGGCCTCGCTCCTGCTGATCCTGCGCGTCGCGACCGACGACGGCTTCGTGCCGTACCTCGTCACCGGCGTGGTGATCTGGTACCTGGTGTGCTGGTTCGGGATCCCGCTGTGGACCCGGCACCGCCACACCTCGCGCTGAGGCCGGTCAGCCCTCGGCCATGACCTCCGCGAGGAAGTCGTCGACGCGGACCTCCTCGCTGCCCGGCCGGACCACGGTGTGGGTCTCGCGCAGGAACGCCTCCACCGCCGCGGCCCACACGAACACCACGGCGCGGTGGCGCTCCCCGTCCGGCCGGACATCGCCCAGCAGTTCGATGCGCAGCTCGTCCCACACGCCCCGGGACTCGGGGCGCAGCCGGACGTCGCCCACGCCGACCGGGCGGGTGAGGCCCTCGCCCACCATCTCCCGGTCCAGCGTCCAGCGGGCGAGCACGCGACCGTCATGGCTGAACACCACGGTGAGCGCGAAGGGGTCCGCGGCCTCGTAGCTCAAGTGCGCGAGCACGGGGAAGCGGTCGGCGTCACCCGCCTGGAGCTGCACCACCAGGGTCTTGTGCACGAGGGAATTCACGAGAAGGGCCTCCAGGGGAACGGACGTGGAGCCCTCTAGTACCCCGCCCGCCCGCAAGATGCTCAGCCAGAGGGGTGATTCGCCCGTACCGCGTTTCACGAACGGGGTTCAGGACCGGCCCAGCGCCTCCCGGAGCGCGGGCAGCAGGGTCTTCTCCGACCAGTCCAGGAAGGCGGGTTGCGATTCGCCGCCGATCTGCACCAGCGCGACCTCGGTGAACCCGGCCTCGGCGTAGGGGCGCACAGCCTCCACGAACGCGTCCGGGTCGTCGCCGCAGGGGATCGACTCGGCGACGTCGTCCGGGGTCACGAACTGGGTGGCGGCATCGAACGAATCCGGGTGCGGAAGTTCCGAGTTGACCTTCCAGCCGCTGCCGAACCAGCGGAACTGCGCGTGGGCGCGCTCGATCGCCGAGTCCCGGTCCGGGTCGTAGCACACCGGCAGCTGGCCCACGCGCGGCTTGCCCTCGCCGCCGTGCCGGTCGAAGGCCTCCAGCAGCCCCGGCTTGGGCTCGGTGGCGATCACCAGGTCGGCGTGCTCACCCGCGAGTGCGCAGGAACGCTCCCCGGAGACGGCGATCCCGATCGGCGGCGCGCTGTCCGGCAGATCCCACAGCCGGGCCGACTCCACGTCGAAGTGCGTGCCGCGGTGGTTCACATGGCCGCCCTCGAACAGCGCCCGGATGATCTCCACGGCCTCCGTGAGCATCTCGTGCCGCACGTCCACGGACGGCCAGCCACCGCCCACCACGTGCTCGTTGAGGTTCTCGCCCGAGCCGAGCCCCAGCCGGAACCGGCCCTCGGACAGCAACTGCATCGTCGCCGCCTTCTGCGCCACCACCGCCGGGTGGTAGCGGAACGTCGGACACGTCACGTAGGTCATCAGCGGGATGCGGGAGGTCGCCTGGGCCGCGGCGCCCAGCACGCTCCACGCGTACGGCGAGTGGCCCTGCGAGCGCAGCCACGGGAAGTAGTGGTCCGAGGTCACCGAGAAGTCGAACCCCACCTCCTCGGCCCGCACCAGATGGTCGACGAGTTCACGGGGGCCGGCCTGCTCGGTCATCATCGTGTATCCGATTTGCACCATAACGGCCGAGTCCCCGGCCAGGCGGAGCGAAAACGGAGGAATCCGGGGGGCACGCGTCAGTCCGAGTCCTCCCGGAACGTCTTGAGGAAGGCGGCGAGCGCCTGTTCGTTCGCCATGGCGTCCCAGTCGCCGGCCGGGGTCGTCCAGCGCAGTGAGAAGCTGCGTCCGCCACCGAGGAGGAAACCACGGCCGAAGGTGCGCACCCGGGTGCCGTCGTCCCGGGCGACCCATTCCATGTCCGCCGCCTCGCGTCCCCGGTACGTCGTCGCGCGGATCCCCCCGATCCTGCGGTAGTCGCCCGACCGCTCCAGGCCGGGCTCGACGTCGTCGCGCCAGACCGCCACGGGGTCCGCGCCCGCGCGCTCGCTGTAGGTGACCGTGAGGGTGCGCGGGTCGCCGGACGAGCCGAAGACGACCCGGTACGCCACGTCCGGCACCCGCGACGTGTCCAGCCGCCGCCAGCCCTCGGGGAGGGCGACGGAGAACCCCTCCGGAGCGTCGTAGCGGCGGAACCCGGCCGGTACGGCGTCGCCCGGCTTCGACGGTGCGGCAGTCGCGCTCGGCGGGGGAGCGGGGGAGGCGGGAGCGGTGCCGTCCGCGGGCGGCGGGGCGGGGGCGGAGGGGCTCTGCCGGGCGCCGGTGGCGGAGCCGCCGCCCGCGCGGGGCAGCCCTTGGGTGGCGACGAGGACGGCGACCGTGACCGTGACGACTGCCAGGGCCGTCCCCGCGAGCATCGTCCGCCGGCTCCATGCGCCGTGCGCGTGCCGGGCGGCGGCGCACGCGCCCCGCAGCCGGGGCTGGGGTACCTGGCGCGCGGCGGCCTCGGGGTCGTCCGTCAGCACCCGGACGAGGGCCTCGCGGACCACCGGTCGGGTCAGCCGCTCCCGCGAGTTCTTGCGGAGGAGTCCCTGTACGGCCTGGGTGAGCGGACCGGCACGCACCGGGGTGCGCAGCGGCAGCCGGTCCACGCCCTTCAGCGTCGTCTCGGGCCGGCCCCGGTCACGGAACGGCGGACGGCCCTCGACCATCGTGTAGAGGATCGCGCCCAGCGTCCACAGGTCGGCGGCGGGGCCGATCCGCTCGTCGCGGGCCTGCTCGGGCGAGGCGTACGAGGGCGCGGTGAGCCGTGGCGCGAGGGTGGCGCCGGCCAGGCCGAAGCCGGTGACGACGACGGAACCCTCCTCGCCCACGAACACCTGCCCCGGGCTCAGCTCGCCGTGTGTGACGCCGAGATCGTGCGCCGCGTTCAGCACGTCGAGCAGTTCCAGTCCGATGCGCGCCGCCCGTACGTAGTTGAACGTGCCCTGCCGGTCCAGGAGTTCGGCGAGCGGTACGCCGCCGACCCACTCGGTCACCGTCCACAGGGCGCCGTCCGCCACGACCGCGTCGATCACGGCGGGGACCCGCCCGGGGCACAGCGAGTGCATGGTCTCGCAGGTGCGGACCACCCGGCCGGGTGCCCTGCGGGCGGCCTCACCGGCCTCCTCCGGGAGCCCGACCTGAGTGACCAGGCACGGGCGGCCCGTCCCGGTGTCCTCCGCGGACCAGCAGACCCGGTTCGTTTCACGGTGGACGACCTCGAACAGGCGGTAGCGACCGGCGACCAACTCGTGTGTGGAGACGTGCGCCCTGCCCATGGCCATCCCTCGCTCGCGCCGCTGGCTCTCAGCTTGCCCAGAGGTACGGTCTGCGGGCCGCGTTGCGTTCAACGAATGCGCGAGAAGAGCTGATTCTGACCCTTCTTCAAAAAAGCGAACGCCTGCACGACGGCGCATTCCGGAAAAGCGGCCGCGCGGGCGCGCACGGCCCCTGAACTGGGCACCGCAGCACGCCCGTTCGGCCCTGTAATTCCGCCCTCGGTGCGCGTGGCACCGGAATACGGGACCGACCTGGGAGTAACCCGCGGTAAATGCGGAGCGCGCGCGGGAAATCCGCGTCAGCGCAGCCCGAAGTGGTTCGCCCATGCCGTCATGTCGGCGGTCGTGGCGTTGCCTCCGCACACCACCAGTCCGATCCGGGCGCCGTCGCCCACCCGCTCCACCACGTGGCGGGCCGCCGGCACCAGGCAGCCGGCGGCCGGTTCGGTCCACACCCTGCCGTGCTCGGCGAGAGCCAGCGAACCCTCGACGGCCTCCCGGTCCGGCACCACGAGCACCTCGCCGACCAGCGCCGACACATGGTCGTACGTGAGCTGGGAGACGGACGGGGCACTGAGCGTGGTGACGATCGAGGACAGGGGTACGGGGAGCGGCGCGCCCGCCGCCAGCGCCCGCGACATGGCCTCGGCGCCCTCGGTCTCCACGCCCCAGATCCGCACGTCCGGCCGCAGGGCCCGCAGCGCCGCCGCTACGCCCGCGATCAGACCCCCGCCCCCGATGCTCACGATCACGTCGGTGAGCTCCCCGGCGTCCTCGGCGAACTCCAGCCCGACGGTGCCCTGTCCCGCGATCACCACGGGGTCGTCGAAGGGGTGCACCAGGGTCAGACCCTCCTCCCGCAGCCGGACTACCAGCGCGAAGGCACTGTCCATGCCATCGGTGAGCCGCACCAGCGCGCCCGCCTCCTCGGCGGTCTCCACGGAACGGGCCGGTGCCGTACGCGGCATGACCACCGTGGCCTTCACGTCGAGGGCGGCGGCCATGACCGCCACGGCGATGCCGTGGTTGCCGCCGCTGACCGCGACGACACCGGCGGCCCGCTCGGCCTCGGTCAGCGACAGCAGTTTCGCCGTCGCACCGCGTGCCTTGAACGAGCCGGTGCGCTGGAGCAGCTCCAGCTTCGCGGTGACCGGGACGCCGAGCAGCCCGGACAGCCCCGGGCTGGGCACGGTCGGCGTGCGCACGACGTGCCCGGCGATCCGCTCGGCAGCGGCTTCGATCTCCGTGATCCCGATCAAGGCAGTCATCCTTCCGGCGCGGGCGGTGATCCGCACCCTGGGCACCCTTTCGCGCGGCGCGCCGAAGGTCAACACGCTGCCGAGGGGGTGGGTGAGCGGTGTCGCAGGTCAAGTGGCCTCAGAGGTCGCGCCGCACCAGGAAGTCCAGCAGCGACCGCAGCTCCCGGGCCGTCTCCACGCCCGGCGCCGCCTCGGCGAGCGCCGCCTCCGCCGCGCCGAGACACCGGTGGGCCTCGGCCAGTGCCGCCGTACGCCCGCCCGCCTCGTCGATCAGGGCGGTCGCCTCCTCGGGATCGGCGGTGTCGGACGCCAGCAGCGCGGCCAGCCGTCGCGCGGCCGGAAGGGGGGCGTCGAGCGCCGCCAGCACCGGCAAGGTCTTCTTCCGCTCCCGCAGGTCGCCGTGGACGGGTTTGCCGGTGACGGCCGGGTCGCCCCAGACGCCCAGCACGTCGTCGACGACCTGGAAGGCGATGCCGAGGTGCCGGCCGGCCCGGCCGAGGGCGTCGGCCGTCGTCCGGGGCGCCCCGCCGAGCACGGCACCCATGGCCGCCGCGCAGCCCAGCAGCGACCCCGTCTTGTGCTCGGCCATCGCCCGGTACTCGCCCGGCCGCACCCGCTTCGGACCCGTCCACGGCCGCTCGGTGAACAGCAGGTCGTCCGCCTGTCCGCGGACCAGGTCGGTCAGCGCGGTGGACAGCAGACGGACCGTCCGGGGGCCCGCCGGGGCGGTGGCGAGCGTCTCGACGGCCAGGGCGAACAACGCGTCGCCCGCGAGGACGGCGGGCCCCGTGCCGTACGCCTTCCACACGGCGGGGCGGCGGCGCCGCGCCGGGTCGCCGTCCATGATGTCGTCGTGCAGCAGCGAGAAGGCGTGCACCAGCTCCACCGCGACCGCCGCGGGCACCCCCGCCCGCCCGGACGCACCGGCCGCCTCGGCGCCGAGCACCGCCAGCGCCTGCCGTACGCCCTTGCCACCGGAGGTGCCGACGCCGGACGGCGCCCCGCCCACCTCGCACCAGCCGAAGGAGTACGCGGCCATCTCGGCCACCCACGGGTGCAGCCGCCCCACAGCCTCCTCCAGCGCGGGCCGCACCAGTGCGCGGCTGCGGCCGAGGACCTGCGGGGCGTCCACCGTCGCCACCACGGCCGCGGTCGGCGCCGTCACCGGGCGGCCACCGCCATCGCGTCGGCCTGTGCGCCCGCGTCCGCCTCGGCCTGCGCTGTCGTGATCGTGTCGGCCTGCGTGCCCGTGTCGGCCTGCGCGCCTCCGTCGTCCTGCGCGCCTCCGTCGTCCTGCGCGCCTCCGTCGTCCTGCGCGCCCGCCAGGCCGAACTCCTCCTGTGCCCGCTGCACCATCTTCCGGGCGTGCATCAGCCCGATCCCCTCCAGGACTCCGGCCAGCTCGGCGAGTTCGGTGGCCGTCTCGGTACGGTCGCGGCCCAGCCGGGCCTGCGACTTGGCCAGGCCGAGCCGGGAGAGGGCCTCCCCGCGCGGCTCGCCCATGGCACGGAACTCCGCGAGGGCCCGCTCATAGAGGTCGCGGGCCTCGGCGTAACGCCCGGCGCGGTACAGGACGTTGCCGCGCATCTTGTGGTTGTAGGCCAGCGCGCCGGACAGTTTCATCGCCCGGCACCCCGCTTCGGCCTCGGTGAGCAGGTCCAGCGCCCGTCCGGTGTCGCCGTCGCGCACCGAGACGACATCGGCCAGTCCGCGCAGTGCCCAGGCGTGACCGCGCCGGTCCTCGGCCCGTGCCGCGATCTGGGCCGCCTCCTCGAACAGCGCGTACGCGCTGTCGTACGCGCCGGTGTTGCGGTGCATCTGCGCGATGCCCTCCAGCGCCCACACGGTGTGCCGTGCCTCGCCGCGCCGCCGGGCCTCGGCCAGCAGCTGCTCGTGCAGCCGCCCGACGGCCTCGTAGTCGCCCTGGATCCGGCCGGTCTCGGCCAGGCCCGCCAGCGAGTAGCCGCGGACCACGACGTCGCCGCCGCGTTCACCGAGGCCGGCCGCCAGCCCGAGCAGCCGCCGGGCCAGCCGGAGGGCACCGCGCTGCCGGGCCAGGGTCCCGCCGCTCCACAGCGCCCAGGCCATCGCCGCGGTGTCCCCGGCCGTGCGAGCCGCCCGGTAACTCGCCTTCCACGCCCGGTCGGCCTCCCCGACCCGGCCCAGCCTGCGCTGGGCCTCGGCCACCGCGAGCCCGGAGCGCGCCGCCTCACCGTGCCGTCCCGCGCGCTCGGCCGCCGCCAGCCGCTCCGCGCCGGCGGCCAGGACGTCGGTCAGTGACGAGTTGACGGAGAGGGCGGTGAGGGCGCCCTGGTACTCCGGGGCGAATGCCTTGCCGTACATGGATTCCTTTCGGTCCGTGTGCCCGTACGCACGTACGCAGGCGCGCCCGCTCCATCAGCGAGTGCTCGGCCGCACCCATATACACCTCGTGTATACGCTGTGTGTATAGTGCGTCGAGAACAAGCCCTGGCCACGTGGGGCGACCAGGGCGGCGTCACCTGTTGCCGATCAAGACGTCGACGGAGCGGACCGGGTTGCCTCAGTGCTGCTGCGTCTTCTGCGGCGTCACCTCACTGGGCCGTACGACGACGTAGCCCTGGCCCTGGAGCAGCAGCTGCACGGCCTCACCGGAACCGCCGCGCAGCATCGAGCCGATGGACTGCGAACGGTGCAGGGAGGTCGACAGCCCGGCGGACCAGCCGACGATCGCGTCGGTGTCGACGTAGACCGGGGAGTCGGGCGAGACCGGGATGACCAGCGGGCTGCCGTCGCACACCAGCCCCAGCCTGCCGTGTCCCGTGAAGACGCTGTTGAACAGCCCGCCGCCGGTGATGCCCGCGCCCTTGACCGTGGCGATGCGGTACGACAACGAGGAGTCGAAGCACAGGACGTTGCGGCCGTTGACCGTGAACTCGTCGCCGGGCTCCACCTCGACGATGAAGCAGTTCTGCGCCTCGTGCGCGAACCAGGCCTCGCCCTGTCCTCGCACCGCCATCAAGGGCAGCCCCTCCCCGGTGACCGCGCGTTTGAGCATGCCGCCCACGCCCTGGCCCTTGCGCTCGAACTGGAGGTTGCCGCGGTAGGCGACCATCGCGCCCTGCCGGGCCAGCATGTCGCCGTTCACCGTGTAACGGATGCACTTGGAGTTCTCGACGGTCATGCCCGGCGCCGCGGCGGGCTGCACCATGTGCTCGCTGGAAAAGAGGTCACCCTTCATACGGGCATCCTGGCCCGGAGCGTCCCGTTCCGCCAAGATCGTGCGCCAGGTGCCGTGTTCAGCCGCCGAAGAGCTGGGTCCAGTACGTACCCGCCCGGCCGCCGCCGGCGAGCCCGACGCCGATGTGGGTGAAGTCGGACTTGAGGATGTTGGCGCGGTGTCCGGGGCTGTTCATCCAGCCCTCCACCACGTCGGCGGGGGAACGCTGGCCGCAGGCTATGTTCTCGCCGACCGTGCGCCGAGTGGCGCCCGCGGCGGCGGCCCGGTCCCACGGTTTGCCGCCGTCCGGGTCGGTGTGCGAATAGAAGTCGCGGGCGACCATGTCCGCGCTGTGCGCCTGCGCCGCCCGGGCCAGCCGGGCGTCGACGGCCAGGGCGGGCAGACCCGCCCGGATCCGCTCCCGGTTGGTGAGCTCGACGACCTCGGCCGTCGTACGGACCAGGCCGTCCGGGGTGAACGGTACGGCCCACAGAGCGGTCCAGTACGTGTCGCCCGAGGGGCCGCCGGTGACGTACGCCCAACCGGCGTGCGTGAAGGCGGCACCGTGCAGCGTGCGCCGGGTCCGCTCGGCCCGCAGGCAGTACGCGACGAACTCGGCGGGTGTGCGCGGGCCGGAGACCAGGTGCTCGCCGACGGTGAGATACGCGTACCCGGCGGAGACGACACGCTGGTGGACGGAGACGCCGTCCCGGGTCTCGACGCTCAGCGTGCCCGCGGCGGCCATGGCGGCGGCATGGGCCCGGGCCGCGGAGGCCAGGCGCGCGTCGGCGGAGACGGCGCCGGAACCGGCGGCGGCCCGGGCGGAGTTGACCAGGCCGAGGAAGCCGTCGCCGTCGGCGGGGGGTGGTATGGAGGTGATGGGAGGGGCGGAGGCGATGGGAGGTGCCGAGGTGATGGGAGGTGATGAGGTGATGGGAGGCGCGGGGGACACGGTCGGTGCCTGGTCGCCGGGCGCTGGGGTGTCGTCCACGACCTCCACCCCGAAGTCCCGGGCGAGGCCGGCCAGACCGTCGGCGTACCCCTGCCCCAGCGCGCGCAGCTTCCAGGTCTCGCCACGCCGGTAGAACTCCGCGAGCAGCAGCACGGTCTCCTGCCGGGGGCGCGGCGGCGTGAACCGGGTCAGCGCCCGGCCGCGCGCGTCGGTGACGTGGAGCGTGGGGGAGGGGAGTTCGCCCAGGGCGGCCCCGGGGTCGGAGGGGCTCACCGCCACCGTCACCCGGGTGGCACCGGGGCGCAGCCGCGCGGGATCGACGGTGAGCGTGTCGTCCCGCAGCCGGGCGCCGGGTGCATCCGGCTGGTTGTAGAAGACGAAGTCGCCGTCACCGCCCACCTTGCCGCCGTCGTCCGTCACGAGCGCCGACACGTCGAAGGCGCCGGGCACCCGCACGCTCACGGGGCCGCCCGGCAGGGGGACGTTGCCCCCGGGGACCAATTCGCTCATCGTGCCGCCCTGTGTCGTGGTTCTCGCTCCGGTAGGGGTGTCGGTGCCGGGTCAACGTCCGCCGGACACCGGGGGTTCCCGCGGCGGGGGTCAGGTCGAAGTCGTCGGTTCCGGGGTGATCA
Source organism: Streptomyces sp. NPDC096048 (assembly GCF_044763415.1). Taxonomy (NCBI): domain Bacteria; kingdom Bacillati; phylum Actinomycetota; class Actinomycetes; order Kitasatosporales; family Streptomycetaceae; genus Streptomyces; species Streptomyces sp. NPDC096048. The sequence goes on along the minus strand of NZ_JBIWGG010000004.1, from coordinate 46,757 downwards.
GGCCCTGCCGGTAGGCGATCGCCACCGCCTCCGTGCGGCTCGCCGCCTCCAGTTTGGCCAGGATGTTGGAGACGTGGACGCTCGCCGTCTTGGCACTGATGAACAGCTCCTCGCCGATCTGGCGGTTGCTGCGGCCGAGGGCGAGGAGCCGCAGCACGTCCTGCTCACGGGCGGTGAGCACCGACGCGCGGTCGCCGGTGGGCGTCGCCTCCGTCAGCCGGCCGCGACGGACCAGGTCGTTCAGCCGCTCGCGCAGCAGCGTGGCGCCGAGCCGGTCGGCCTCCCGGCGTACGCTGTCGGCCTCGGCGGCCGCCTCCTCGCGGCGGTCGGCCGCCAACAGGGCCTCCGCCAGCCGCAGTCGGCACCGCGCGCGTTCGTAGGCGTCGCCGTACGCGAAACCGGCCACCGCCTTCTCCCAGGACGCCGGATCGGGGCCGGACCCGGCGATCCGGATACCCTCCGCCTCCGCACGCGCCAGCCATGCCTGACCCTCCGGACCCTGGGGTCTGCCGTCCTCCCCGTACGCGGCGGACGACCGGGCCCACTCCAGCAGCTCCGCCGCCGTGTCCGTCCAGCGGCCGGCCCCCGCCCCGTCGCCGGCTCGGCGCAGCCCGACGACGGTGTCCGCGACCGCGGACAGGGCGAGGGCGGTGAGCCTGACGGTCACGGCTGGCCGCGGGACCGCCTCGTCGGTGAGCGCCTCCACGGTGGACCGCGCCCACCGCACCGCCTCCTCCGCGTCCCCGCGCAGCGCGGCGGCGTCGGTGAGCACGATGCCCGCGACCAGCGTGCCCATCCAGTCGAAGGGCCCCTCCAGCATCGCGCGGGCCCGTTCCGCCGCCCCGAAGTCGCCGCGCGCCAGCGCCACGTACAGGGCGGGCCCGATGGCGTGACCGCCCGCGGCGGGCAGCACGCCGGCGCTGTCCGCGGCCCCGCGCACGCACTCGTCCCAGTGGCCCAGCGTGTACTGCACCAGCAGCCGCAGATACCGCATCTCCCGCGGATACGGCGAGGACAGCAGACCGGAGCGGCGGGCCCGGTCCAGTCCCTCCGCCGCCCAGGGCAGGCAGTCCTCCAGATCGCCCGACTCGAAGCAGCCGATGGCCAGGTTGAACAACGCGCGCATCTCCACCGGCGCGTTCCCCGCCCGCCGCGCCAGCTCCCGCGCCTCCAGCAGCCGCTTCCGGCCCTGCGCAGTACTCCGGTTGCCGCCTTCGAGGCTGGTGAGGGAGATCAGGAGGTCGGCGCGGGCGTCGGTGACCCCCAGGTCCTCCGCGACCCGCAGGGCCCGGCGTGCCACCCGCAGCGCCGTCTTGTTCTCCCCGACCTGACGGGCCGCCATGACGTGCGTCGCCGCGGCCCACACCCACGTGGACGACGGCGGCTCGGCGGGGATCAGGCCGAGCGCCTCGCTGCTGTGGGCGAACGCGGCCGACAGGTTGTCGACGCTCAGCAGGTTCCCGGCGAGCGTGTAGCGGACGCGGGCGGCGAGCTCCAGGTCGGCGTCCTGACCGAGGCCGGCCAGTGCCGACCTGGTGAGGGAGACCGCGCGGTGCAGCTCCCCGGCGTGCGCGGCGGCCGCCGAGGCGCGCAGCGTGAGCGTCACGGCGTCGGGCCCGGCGGGCCGTGCCGCGGCGTCGACCGCCGACCACAGGTCGAGGGCCGTCTCGACGTGCCGCAACTCCTCGGCGGGCGCGCCGACGCGCTGCGCGTGGTCGGCGGCCTCCAGGGACGCGGCGAGCGCCTCGGGCAGATCGTGACTCTCGCGGTAGTGGTGGGCGCGCTCGGCCGCGCTGTCGGACCGGCGGTCCCGCGCGGCGAGCAGCCGGGCGAACGCGCCGTGCAGCCGGGCCCGTTCCCCGGGGAGCAGGTCGGCGTAGACCGCCTCCCGCGCGAGGGCGTGCCGGAAGGAGTAGGTGTCCCCGTCGCCGGAGACGAGCAACTGCCGCTCCACCGCCTCGCGCAGCGCCGACTCCAGCTCCTCCTCGGGCAGCCCGACCGCGTCCCGCAGGAGGTCGTGTCCCACGCGGCGCCCGGCGACCGCGGCGGTGCGCAGCACCTGCTGGGCGATCTCGGACAGCTGCTCGAAGCGGATGAGCAGGACGTCGGCCAGTCCGCTGGGCACACCCCCGGCGGGCGCGTCCGTGGCCGCGACCAGCTCCTCGGCGTAGAAGGCGTTGCCCTCGGCGCGTTCGACGATCCGGTGCACGGTGGTGTCCGGCAGCGGCCGGTCGCCCAGGGAGCGCACCAGCCGCGCCACGTCGGCGTCGGGCAGGGGCCGCAGTTCCAGCCGCTCCACGGCGGGCAGCCGGACCAGCTCGGCCAGCAGGGGCCGCAGCGGGTGGCGGCGGTGCAGGTCGTCCGCCCGGTACGAGGCGAACACCGCGAGCCGCCCGCCCGGCGCCCCGCCCGCCGACCGCTGCAGGACCCCCCGGCTGAGCAGGAACCGCAGCAGATCACGGGAGGACTGGTCGGCCCAGTGCAGGTCCTCCAGGACCAGCAGCAGCGGGGCAATGTCCGCCAGCTCGGTCAGCAGGGCGGCCACGCCCTCGAACAGCCGCAGCCGCGACCGCGTGGTCGCGCCCCCGTCGCCCCCGTCGCCCCCGTCGTCCGGCCCGCCGCCGAGCAGCCGGTCGGCGACCGGATGCGCGGCCAGCACGGCGGTGAACCGCTCGTCGGCGGCCAGCACACCGAGGATCTCGGTGAACGGCAGATACGGCAGGCCCACGTCGCCCAGGTCGACGCAGTGCCCGGTGAGGACGATCGTCCCGGCCGCGGCGGCCCGCGCGGCGACCTCGTCCAGGGTTCGCGTCTTGCCGACCCCGGCGTCCCCGGCGATCAGCACCGCGCGGGCCTCACCGGAGCGGGCGCGCTCCAGTACGCCGGTGAGACGCGCGAGTTCGTCCTCGCGGCCGACGAGCGGGCTGGCGAAAGAGGTCTGCTGCACGATGCCCATCCTGGCACGCGCCTCCGACCGCCCCGGGAGGGCGAGGGAGCCGGGCGGCCCCACCGGATCGCGCCATCATCGCGCCTCGGTGCCGCCCACCGGACGGCCGCGCCCGACCGGGCCGCCGGACCAGGTCCCTGGTCCGCCCGACCGAGGCGCCGGAACAGGGACCCGTCACCGCGGCGGCCCACCGTCCACCGCGGGTTCGATCGCCGGGCCCCGCCCAGAGAGCCGGAAGCCGCCCCGGGGCCCAGCACGCAGACGCCCACCCCGAGATCATGAGGGCGGCGTAGGGAACACTGGTCCCATGGACGTGACCGCGACACAGGGAGGGACCCGCATGACGCGCCCGATCACGGCAGGGGTCGACGGTTCGGAGGAGAGCCTGGCCGCACTGGCCTGGGCCGCGAGGGAGGCCGACCGCCGCGGAACACCGCTGCACGTCGTGCACGCCTGGCGGTCCCAGCAGCTGGACGCGGCCGGCACGGGGGACCGGGACGCCCAGGAGCGGTGGGCGCGGGACTCGGTCGCCGAGTCGGTCCGGACGGTCACCGAGCGGCACCCGGACCTCACGGTGTCCACCGAGGTCCGCGAGGCCGACGACGCCGTCGCCGTACTGCTCGCCGCCGCGGCCGGCGCCGAGACGCTGGTGCTCGGCTCGCGCGGCCACGGGGCGGTCGTCGGTTTCCTGCTCGGCTCCGTGGGCCAGCAGGTGATCGCCGAGGCGAACCGGCCCGTCGTCCTCGTACGGGCCGGGGACGAGGCCGCGACCGAGGCCGCCGGCCGCGAGGTCGTCGTGGGGCAGCAGGGGGAGCCGGAGGACAGCGCCGACGTGATCGGCTTCGCCTTCGAGGCGGCCGCCGCCCGCGGTGCCACCGTGCGTGCCGTCCGGGCCTGGGCCCTGCCGACGGTGTTCACCTACAGTCCGGGCTCGATGCGGCTCGCCGACGAGGCCGGGGGTCTGGAGCAGTACGAGAGGAAGGCGCTCGGCGAGGCGCTCGCCCCGTGGCGCGAGCGCTTCCCCGACGTTCCGGTGATCGAGCACGTGGAGATGGGCAGCGCGGGGCAGGTGCTGCTGTCGGTGGCCGCGGGCGCCCATCTGGTGGTCGTCGGCCGCCGCGCCCGCCGTACGGCCGTCGGCGCCCGGATCGGCTCGGTGGCGCACGGCGTGCTGCACCACGCGGACTGCCCGGTGGCGGTGATCCCCCACACCTGACGGACCGGTACGCCGATCAGTCCGCCGTGGGCTGCAAGGTCTCCCGGGCCTTGGGCAGGATGTTCTCGATGTAGTCGGCGACGGCCGTGTCGAGGCCGATGTCGTGCTGGGCCCGCTCGGACAGGTACCAGCGGTGCTCCAGCAGCTCGTGGTAGATCTCGGCCGGGTCCATCGCGCCCCGCAGCTCCACCGGTACCGCCCGCACGGTGGGCCGGAAGACCTCGCGCACCCAGCGGTGGGCGAGGACCTCCGGGCGGGCACCGAGGGGGTCGCCCGGGGCGTAGTCGTCCTGGGTGGCCATCCAGCTCTCCAGGTCGTTGAGCAGCCGCCTCGCCTGGTTCTCCTCGGCGTCCAGGCCCGTCAGGCGCAACAGCTGGCGCTGGTGGTGGCCCGCGTCGACGACCTTGGGCACGAAGGTGACCGTGTCGCCGTTGGAGGCGTGCTCGATCTGCATCTCGGCCACGTCGAAGCCGAGGTCGTTGAGCCGCCGGATCCGGCGTTCGATGTAGTGGTACTTGCCCGCCGGATAGACGGAGGTGCGGGTCAGCTCCTCCCACAGGCTCCGGTAGCGGGCGCAGATCTCCATGCCGAAGTCGATCGGGTCGACGGAGGGGTGAAGCGCCCCCGACGCCTCCAGGTCCAGCAGCTCACCGCTGATGTTCACCCGGGCGAGGTCGAGGTCGTAGTCGCGCTGCCCGGGGCTGAGCCGCGGATGCAGCTCCCCGGTCTCGGCGTCCACCAGGTACGCGGCGTAGGCGCCCGCGTCGCGCCGGAAGAGGGTGTTGGACAGCGAGCAGTCGCCCCAGGCGAACCCGGCCAGGTGCAGCCGGACCAGCAGCACGGCCAGGGCGTCCATCAGCCGGTGCATGGTCGCCGGGCGCAGCGTCGTCTCGAACATCGACCGGTACGGCAGCGAGCCGCCGAGGTGCCGGGTGACCAGCACCGGCTCCAGCGCCTCGCCGGCGGTGCCGGTGCGGCCGGTGACCACGGCCAGCGCGTCCACCGCCGGGATGGCGAGCCGGTCCAGGTCGCGCAGCAGCTGGTACTCGCGCAGCGCGGGCCGTTCGGCCAGCTCCTTGACGGCGATCACCTCGTCCCCGGCCCGGGCGTAGCGGACGACGTGGCGGGAGATGCCGCGGGGCAGCGGCACGAGGTACTCCTCGGGCCACTCCTCCAGCGGCGTCTGCCACGGCAGTTCGAGCAGGAGCGCGGGGTGCTCCGGATTGGTGGCACTGATCTGCAAGGCCATGCCCCGACTCTAGAACGCCCGTTCCCGCGCCTGTCGCGCGGCTTCCTTCACGGGGCCGCGGTGGACGGGGCCGTGCCCGGGCAGCAGGACGTCGCCGTCCAGCCCCGCCAGGACGTCGAGGGAGGCCGCGGCGCGCGCCGGGTCGTGGTGGAACATGCCGGGCAACAGCTGCGGTCCCGCGATCCGGGAGGTGGCGTGCCCGCTGACCAGCGCGTCGCCGGAGATCACCACCCCGGTGCCGGGGAGGTGGTAGGCGCAGTGCCCGTCGGTGTGTCCGGGGGTGTACACCGGCACGGGCCGACCGGGAAGGTCCAGGGCGCCGTCGGTCGGGAAGGGCTCCGGTGCGGTCACCGGGTGCCGCTCGGTGCCGCCGGAGCGGAGCACGTGCACCGCCCAGGGCAGCACGCCCGGCCGCCAGGTGTTGCGCAGGACCGTGCCGACCGACACCTGCTGGAGGAAGTCCCGCCGGGCGTGGGCCACTTCGGCCTCGTGGAGGAGCACCGGCGTGCCGTGCGCGGCGCGGAGGTACTCGGCCGAACCCAGGTGGTCGTTGTGCGCGTGGGTGATCAGCACGGCCTCGACCGCCTCGGGGGAGCTCCCCACGGCGGCCAGGGAGCCGAGCAGGAGCCGCCGGTCGCCGGGGTAGCCGGTGTCGACCAGGGTCACCGCGTCGCCGTCGGTGAGCAGGACCCAGTTGGTGTTGCCGCCGTGCACCAGATAGGTGCCGTCGGCGACTTGCCGCACGTCCACGCGCATGGTGGTCTCCCGCGTTCCAGGTGATTGCCCGACAGGACAGCCAACCAGACCCGGCACGCGGAAGGCCGCCCGCCCCTCAGCGGACGCCGTGCGGACGGAACTGGACGCTGATGCGCGGGCCCGCGGCGCGGGTGCTCTTGGGGACGCAGTGCTCCCAGGTGCGCTGGCAGGAGCCGCCCATCACGATCAGGTCGCCGTGGCCCAGCGGTCGGCGCACCGTGCCGCCGCCCCCGCCCGCCGGGCGCAGCAGCAGGTCCCGGGGTGCGCCGACGGAGAGGATGGCGACCATCGTGTCCTGGCGCGCGCCCCTCCCGATCCGGTCGCCGTGCCAGGCGACGCTGTCCCGCCCGTCGCGGTAGTGGCACAGGCCGGCGGTGGTGAACGGCTCGCCCAGCTCCTGGGCGTAGTGCGCGGACAGCGCGTCGCGCGCCCCGGCCAGCAGGGGGTGCGGCAGCGTGTCGCCCGCGCCGTAGAACGCGAGCAGTCGGGGTACGTCGACCACCTGGTCGTACATGGCACGCCGCTCCGCGCGCCACGGGACGTCGGCGGCCAGCCGCCCGAACAGCGTGTCGGCGCCGCTCAGCCACCCGGGGAGCAGGTCGATCCAGGCCCCGGAGCCCAGGTGGGTGCGGTGCAGCCCGGCGAGCGAGCCGAGCCGGGCCTCGTCCGTCTGGTCGAAGAGCGATCCCTGGAGGTGCGTGGTCATGGCGCCAGCGTACTCCTCATTCGAAAGTGTGTTCTATGTGTGTCACGGGCCTTCGGATACGCCGGTGTATCCGATACATTCGCGTACCGAACGGAGGTGCCGGAGATGGTGGTGAGGGCGACGACCGGGCGCGTGACCAGGCGTCGAGCGCGCACCCGCGCGAACCTCCTGGACGCGGCCTTCGCGGTGTTCGGCGCCAAGGGGTTCGGCCGGGTGTCGATCGAGGAGGTCTGCGAGGCCGCCGGGTACAGCCGGGGCGCCTTCTACTCGAACTTCGACAGCCTCGACGAGCTGTTCTTCGCCCTCTACCGCGAACGGGCCGACCTGATCGCGGAGCAGGTGTCCGGCGCCCTCGCGCTGGACGGTCCGGACCTGGACGTCCCCGCCGCCGTGGACCGCGTCACCGAGGTGCTGCTCCTCGACCGGGACTGGCTCCTGGTGAAGACGGACTTCCTGGTGCACGCCGCCCGCGACCCGGCCGTGGCGCGGACGCTGCTGGAGCACCGGGCACGGCTCAGACGCGCGATCGCCGACCGGCTCGCCGGCGCGCGCGGGCACTCCACTCTGCCCGCCGTACTGGGCGACGCGGACGGTGCCGCGCACGCCGTGGTCGCCGCGTACGACGGGGTCACCACCCAACTGCTCCTGGACCGGGACGTCGAGCACGCCCGTGCCTGGCTGGGACAGCTGCTCACCGCACTGCTCACCGGGGGCGGCAGCACCCCGTGAGCCCCCATGACACGGAACAGGAAGGGACGGTCGCCATGGATGCCGACGTCATCGTGGTCGGAGCGGGCCTGGCGGGCCTGGTCGCGGCCCACGAGCTGACCAGCCGGGGCAGGAGGGTCGCCCTCGTCGACCAGGAGAACGCGGCCAACCTCGGCGGACAGGCCTTCTGGTCCTTCGGCGGCCTCTTCCTCGTCGACTCCCCCGAGCAGCGCCGCCTCGGCGTCAAGGACTCCTTCGACCTGGCCTGGAACGACTGGCAGGGCAGCGCGGGCTTCGACCGGACCGAGGACGAGGACTCCTGGGCGGTGCGCTGGGCCCGCGCGTACGTCGAGTGGGCGGCGGGGGAGAAGCGGTCCTGGCTCGCCGGACACGGCATCACCTTCCTGCCCACCGTCGGCTGGGCCGAGCGCGGCGACCTGAGGGCGGGTGGACACGGCAACTCCGTGCCGCGATTCCACATCGCCTGGGGCACCGGCACCGGCGTCGTCGAGCCGTTCGTCCGGTACGCGAAGCAGGCGGCCCGCGACGGGCTGCTCACCTTCCACCACCGTCACCGGGTCGACCACCTGGTCGTCGAGGACGGCACGGCGCGCGGGGTGCGGGGCACGGTCCTCGCCGAGGACCACTCGCCCCGCGGAGTCGCCTCCAACCGCGACAAGGCCGGCGAGTTCGAACTCACCGCCCAGGCCGTGATCGTCACCTCCGGAGGCATCGGCGCCGACCACGACATCGTCCGCCGCCATTGGCCCGAGCGCCTCGGCACCGCACCCGCCGAGATGGTCACCGGCGTCCCCGCCTACGTCGACGGACGGATGCTCGGCATCAGCGCCGAGGCGGGTGCACGCCTGGTCAACCGGGACCGGATGTGGCACTACACCGAGGGCGTGCGCAACTGGGACCCGATCTGGCCCGGCCACGGCATCCGCATCCTGCCCGGACCGTCCTCGATGTGGTTCGACGCCCTCGGCCGCCGCCTGCCCGAGCCCTGCCTGCCCGGCTACGACACCCTCGGCACCCTCAGGCACCTGCGCACGGCTCAGGACCTCGCGGGCCACGACCACTCCTGGTTCATCCTCACCCAGAAGATCATCGAGAAGGAGTTCGCGCTCTCCGGCTCCGAGCAGAACCCCGACATCACCGCCAAGGACCGCGCCGGATTCCTGCGCGAACGCGTCCTCGGCAAGGGTGCGCCGGGCCCGGTGGACGCCTTCCTGCGCAAGGGCGCCGACTTCGTGTCCGCGCCGAACCTGGAGCAACTGGTCGACAGGATGAACGGGCTGACCGACAAGCCGCTCCTGGACGCCGCCGTGATCCGGCGCCAGATCGAGGCCCGTGACCTCCAGATGGCCAACCCCTACGCCAAGGACGCCCAGGTCCAGGGCATCCGCAACGCCCGCCGCTACATCGGCGACCGACTCGGCCGGGTCGCCACCCCGCACCGCATCCTCGACCCGGCGGCGGGCCCGCTGATCGGGGTCAAGCTGCACATCCTCACCCGCAAGACCCTCGGCGGGATCCAGACCGACCTCGACTCCCGCGCCCTCGGCGCCGACGGCACACCCGTGGGGGGCCTGTACGCGGCCGGTGAGGTGGCGGGTTTCGGCGGCGGTGGAGTGCACGGCTACAACGCGCTGGAGGGCACCTTCCTCGGCGGTTGCCTGTTCTCCGGGCGGGCGGCGGGCCGGGCCGCGGCGCGGCAGACCGGCTGAGCGGAGGGCGTGACTCGCCGTCTCCCCCGTCTCCTCACGCCCCGTCGAGGAGGCGGAGGAGCACGGCGGCGTGGCTCTCCTCGGGCGACTTGGACGCCGTGCGCAGGGTCACGTCCCCCTCGCGTGCCAGTTCCCGTACATGGTCGAGGAGTTCGGTCGCCTCCGCGGCGGCCGGCTCGGCCGCGTACCGCTCGGCGAATCGTAGGAGCCGTCGCCCGCGTACCGCTCGGCGAACTTTTCGTAGGAGCCGTCGCCCGCGTGGTACCGGTGGCGCGGCTCGGTCGACGGGGTGAGCCCCCTCGGCCACTCGTCCACGTGCGCGGCGTCCTTCGCCCTGCCGCGCGGCCACAGCCGGTCCACCAGGACCCGCACGCCGTCGTCCGGCTCGGGCGGCTCGTGGACGCGGCGCGCACGTACGCTCATGGCCGGTCCTTCCCGGGGCGGGGCCGTCACCGGGCTCAGCCGGACCTCCTGCGCACGGCCTCGCGCCGCTTGAGCGCCCGGCGTTCCAGTTCACTGGTGCCGCCCCAGACGCCGATGGTCTGCCCCGTGTCCAGTGCCCATCGCAGACACTGCTCCTGAACCGGGCAGCGCCGGCAGACCGTCTTCGCCTGCTCGGTCTGCAAAGCGGCCGGGCCGGTGGTGCCGATCGGGAAGAACAGGTCGGGGTCCTCCGTGCGGCACGCGGCGTGCTCTCGCCAGTTGTCCATCAAAGTCACCTGCGATCGGTATCGTTCGCGCCCTCGTGAATGCCTTACTCCGTTGCGGGTGACCTGTCGACAGCGGAGTGAAACCGGCGACGCGCCTTCGGTCGTGCCGTCGTGCTACCTCCGCAGCTCCTCCCGCGCCGCCGCCACCACCGCATCGGCCACCGTCGCCAGCGCCGGGGAGTCGAGCTTCCACTGCTGCCAGTACAGCGGGACGTCCACCGCCAGATCCGGGGCGAACTCGACGAGCTGCCCGCCGCGCAGCAGCGGCTCCGCCTGCGGTTCGGGCACCATGCCCCAGCCCAGGCCGGCGGCGACCGCCTCGGCGAAGCCCTCCGACGTCGGCACGTGGTGCCGGGCGGCACCCGCGCCGTCGAGACCGAGGCGCCGCGCGAAACCGTCCTGGAAGTCGTCCCGCCGGTCGAAGACCACGACCGGCGCCTCGACGAGCGACTCCCGCAGCGGCCCGTCCAGATGCCGCTCGGCGAAACCGGGGTGGGCGCAGGGGAGATACCGCATCCGGCCCAAATAGCGGACGGTGCAGCCGGGAACGGGGTCGGGCGACGAGGTCACCGCCGCCATCACCACGCCCTCCCGCAGCAGGGTCGCCGTGTGGTCCTCGTCCTCGCGGCGCAGTTCGAAACAGAGTTGCGGCTCCCGGGGCACCCGGGTGAGGGCGCCCAGGAACCAGGTCGCGAGCGAGTCGGCGTTGACGGCGACCGAGACCCGCGTCGGTTCCCCGGCCCCGCTCAGCCCCAACTCGGCGTACGCGTCCCGTTCCAGCCGGGACACCTGGCGGGCCAGGCGGACCAGCACCGCGCCGGAATCGGTCGGCCGCACCGGCTTGGTGCGCAGCAGCAGCACCCGGCCGGTGCGCTGCTCCAGCGCCTTCACCCGCTGGCTGACCGCGGACGGCGTCACGTGCAGTGCCGCGGCGGCCGCGTCGAACGTGCCCTCGTCCACCACGGCCAGCAGGGTCCGTACCTGGTCGAGCGGAAGATCCCCGAAGGCGGCCGTAAGCATGTCTCTCGTGCCTGTCATCCCGTGCCCGTCATCACAATCGCTAAGGATACGTAAGAATCTTTAGCTGTACCTCCCGTGATCGTCCGCTTAGCGTCAAGGGCATGACCAGCCCACTCACCGCCGCGGCCGCGGGCTTCGGCACCGGCCTCTCGCTCATCGTCGCCATCGGTGCCCAGAACGCCTTCGTCCTGCGCCAGGGGATCCGCCGCGACGCGGTCCTCGCCGTGGTCGGCATCTGCGCCCTGTCCGACGCCCTGCTCATCACCCTGGGCGTCGGCGGGGTGGGCGCGGTGGTGGTGGCCTGGCCGGGCGCCCTGACCGCGGTCGGCTGGATCGGCGGCGCCTTCCTGCTCTGCTACGGCGCCCTGGCCGCCCGGCGCGTGTTCCGGCCGACCGGCGCGCTGCGGGCGGAAGGCGACGCCGCGGGCTCGCGGCGGCGGGCGATCCTCACCTGCCTGGCGCTGACCTGGCTCAACCCGCACGTCTACCTCGACACGGTGTTCCTGCTGGGCTCGGTCGCGGCCGACCAGGGACCGCTGCGCTGGACGTTCGGCCTGGGTGCCGCGGCCGCCAGCCTGTGCTGGTTCGCCGCGCTCGGGTTCGGCGCCCGCTACCTGGGCCGCTTCCTGGCCCGGCCCGCGGCCTGGCGGGTCCTCGACGGACTGGTCGCCGCCACGATGATCGTCCTCGGCGTCACGCTCGTCGCCGGAGCCTGAGCGGGGCCCGGGCCGGCCCAGTCCGGTCGGTCCGGCCCGGTCCCGGACGCGCGCTCCCAGTCCTCGAACGCAGCTGCGATAGTGATCCCCGCAGTCGAAAGATGTATCGAGCACGTAGGAAGCGCGTGGACACGAGCGAGAGCAGCGGCGAGAGCGGTGCCCGGGCCGGGGCGAAAGGCCCCGCCCCGGACGGGACCCGGCGGGGCGGGTGGCGCCGGTGGGCCATGGACACCCGTCCCCTGCGCCGGCCGGCCTACCGCAGGCTGTGGTCCTCGACCATCGTCACGGCCGTCGGCAGCCAGCTCACCGCCGTAGCCGTGCCCAAGCAGATCTACGACATCACCGGCTCCTCGGCCTGGGTCGGCGCCGCGAGCCTCGCCGGTCTGCTGCCGCTGATCGTGTTCGCGCTGTGGGGCGGCGCGGTCGCCGACACCGTGGACCGCCGCAAGCTGCTGCTGGTCACCAACACCGGCATCGCCGTGACCTCGCTGCTCTTCTGGGTACAGGCGGTCACCGGCGTCGAGTCGGTGGCCGCCCTGATGCTGCTGCTCGCGCTGCAGCAGGCCTTCTGGGGCCTGAACGCCCCGGCCCGCAGCGCCTCCATCGCCCGCCTGGTCCCCGAGGACGAACTCCCCGCCGCGAACGCGCTCGGCTCGACCGTGATGCAGACCGGACAGGTGGTCGGGCCGCTGCTCGCCGGTGTGCTCATCCCGGTCGTCGGCCTGCCCGAGCTGTATCTGATCGACGCCCTCGCCCTGTGCGTCACGGTGTGGGCGGTGTACAGACTGCCCGCCCTGCCGCCGCTGTCGGGCACGGCGGTACGGCGCGCGGGCGTGCGCGAGGTCGTGGCGGGCTTCCGCTACATCGCCGGGCACAAGGTGCTGCTGCTCTCCTTCCTGGCCGACATTGTCGCCATGGTCCTCGGCATGCCCCGCGCCCTGTTCCCGCAACTCGCCGCCGAGACCTACGCCCCCTACGGCGAGGGACTCGCCCTCGGCCTGCTCTTCGCGGCGATCCCCATCGGCGCGGTGGCCGGCGGACTGTTCTCCGGCACCTTCTCCCGGGCGCGCCGGCACGGCTGGATGGTGATCGGATCGGTCGTGGTCTGGGGCGCCGCCATCACCGGCTTCGGACTGAGCGGAAGCCTGTGGCTCGCGGTGGCGTTCCTCGCCGTGGCCGGCGTCGCCGACATGGTCTCCATGGTGTTCCGCGGCGCGATCCTGCTGTCCGCCGCGACCGACGACATGCGCGGGCGCATGCAGGGCGTCTTCACGGTCGTCGTCGCGGGCGGCCCGCGCCTGGCCGACGTCCTGCACGGCGGCGCGGGCTCCGCCTTCGGCGCGCGGGAGGCGGTGGCCGGCGGCGGGCTGCTCGTCGTGGTGGTGATGCTGGGACTGGCGGCCGCGGTCCCCGCGCTGCGCCGCTATCGCGTCTGACGGCGCCTCACAGGGAGCCGCGCCCGTGCAACGCGTAGTGCTCCATGAGCCGGCCCCTGGTGGCCTCCAGCCGGTGCGCGAGGATCTCGGCGACCGACCGCACCAGCACGATGCCCAGCTTCGGGTCCTCCTCGCACAGGGCGAGCACCGAGGCCGCGTCGAACTCGTAGGCCCGCACCGGGCTGAAGGCCTCGGCGCCGAAGTCCCACTCGTAGGGCGGGAACAGCCAGGACCAGCCGAGCAGGTCGCCCGCGCCGAGGCTGGCGACCGTGACCCGCTGCAGGGACGTCACCTGCTGGGTCAGGGAGACCGCGCCGGAGCGGATGACCCAGAAGCGGTCGGCCCTGTCTCCCGCCTCGAAGATCCGGGCGTCCTCCGGGAAGGCGACCTCCTGGGCGAGCGCCATCAGCCGCTCGCGCTGGGGCTGGGGGAGTGCGGTCAGGAGTTTGATCGCTTTGGTCATGGCACGGGGCTCCTCGCCGGCGATTCGGTTCCGGGGCTTTCCCTATGCCCATTTCAGTCGCTTTCGGTGCCCTGAGCACCTCGGCGGACGGCGGATCCCGTACGGATTGCGTGCCGGAACGGGGAACGTCCGCGTCGGGGTATGAAAAAGCCCTGGCTGGACGGGGGAAGCCAGCCAGGGCCGTAAGCGGTGACGTACGAAGGACACTTCGGTCGACTTCGTCGCCACGTATGGGTGAACGCTAAACCATCTTGGGCGTTCCGTGAAACCGGTACCGGGGCACGTGACCCGTTTCACTCACCCCGGCCGTCGTCTCCCGCTCCGGGCCTCATCCGGCGTCCTCCGCGACGACCCTGATCGTCTCCAGTTCCGGATCGCTCGGGTCCGGGAGGTACATCCCGGCGTCCAGGCCGCTGCGCAGATACCGCAGGACGGGCTCGCTCAGCCGCTCGCCGGGCAGGACGGCCGGGATGCCGGGCGGGTACGGAGTGATCATCTCCGCCGCGACGCGTCCCGTCGCCCGGTCGAGCGGCACGTCCCGCGTGGGGCCGAAGAACGCGTCCCGCGGCAGAACGACCTGAGGCATCCGCAGCTCCGACGGCGACGGCACCTCGACGCGCGGGGCGGGGCCCAGGCCGGGGGCGGCGTGCGCCAGATCCTTGAGCGCGGCGCGCAGCTCGCCGGCGGTCCCCCGGTCGTCGCCGTGGGTGATCTGCGTGCCGATGCGGCGATGGTCGGTGATGTGCGCGATCACGCTCCGGTGCTCGCGCAGCCAGTCCGCCGCCTGGAAGCCCGAGACGCCGAGCCCGTCGAGGTCGATGACGACGGGCAGTGGATCGAAGCCGTGGGCCAGTCGCGGGCCGCAGAAGTCGTCCCGGTCGTTGACGTGCATGCCGTCGATCTCCTCGACGGCGGCGCGGACGTCGGCCGCAAGTTCCAGGGCGCCGCCCATCAGCTCGCGCCCGCGCAGCGCCATCTGGCGGCGCCAGCCGTCCAGTCCGGCGAAGATCAGCGCCGAGGGGCTGGTGGTGCCCAGCAGGTCCGCCCGCATACCGAGCAGCTTCGGCGGGACCAGGTCACCGCGCAGATGGAACACGGAGCCCTGCTCCAGACCGCTGCCCATCTTGTGGATGCTGGTCACACAGATGTCGGCGCCCGCGTCCATCGCCCAGGACGGCAGATCGGGGTGGAAGGGCAGATGGGCTCCCCACGCCTCGTCGACGATCAGCGGCGCCGAGCGACGGTGGCAGACCTCGGCGACGGCCCGCAGGTCGGCGCTCGCGCCGTACGGCGTCGGGCTGGTGACGAGGGCGCCCTTGGCGTCGGGATGGGCGGCGAACGCCTTGTCGAACTCCTCGGCGGACGGCGGATGGGCCAGGTGCCGTTCGGCGTCCCAGCGCGGCTCGACCCAGACCGGCTCGATACCGGACAGGATCAGGCCCGAGACGACGGACTTGTGGGCGTCCCGGCCGATCAGCAGCTTCTCGTGCGGCCCCGCCACCGCCAGCATCGCCGCCTTCACCGACAGGGAGGACCCGCACGTCGAGAAGAACGTGTGGTCGGCGTGCACGGCATCGGCCATCAGCTCCTGGGCGCGCTGCAGCACCCGTCCCCGGGTGAGCCGGTCGTCGAGTCCGCCGGTCGCCAGTACGTCACCGTAGAAGACGGCGTCACCCAGCACCTCGCGCACCGCGGGGTCGGCCCCCCGCGCCTGCTTGTGCCCCGGCGGGGTGAACGACAGCCGTCCCTCGCGGCGGTAGTCGACGAGGGCTTCCAGAACGGGCGCGCGGGTGTGGTCGGCTGTCATGCCGATCCGGTTTCCCGACCGCCCCACCGTCAATCCGCCCCACGGCTCCTCACCGCGCGTTCCGGCCCGGTGTCAGCACCTCGTCCAGCACCCGCAGGACGGCCTCGTACGCGATCGTCCGTACGGCGGCCTCCCGGGAGCCCTCCGGGTCGGTCGGCCGCAACTCTTCCCGCCGCGCCCGCCAGGTCCGCTCCTGTTCCACCGCGCAGGCCCTCGCGCGATGCATGCGGCGCAGCAGTTCGTCCGAGTCCACAACATCCGTCATGCACTCCGCGTACCCCCATAGGCCGCCTGGATGTACGCCGCCTGGATGGCCGCTGGGCCGTAAGGAGGGCCGGAGGTTTGGGGGTACGGGCAGAGGTCAGCCGAAAGTAACGAGGCCGCACGGCGCACACACGACGTGGGGCCGACCGGATCCGGCCCATCCCACCGACCAGGGAGCTGACGGATGTGTGACAGGCACACGACCGAACCCGTCGTCGAACCGTACGGCGCGGACCGGCACCGGCGGTACCGGCCGTGCAAACCCGCCGAGGCACGTCGGACCGTCGAACGCGTCGTCACCGAATGCTGCGGCACCGACGGCCGCACGCCGTGCGACGCGGGCGCCCTGTCGGACGCCGTGCTGGTCGCCTCCGAACTGACCACCAACGCGATCCTGCACGGCGGCGGCGTCACCGACTTCCAGGTCGACGTCGTCGGACCCGGCGTCCGGCTCTCGGTGTGCGACCGCAGCCACGACCTTCCGGTGGCCGTGCCGCAGACCGACCCCCAGGGGCGCCGCCGCGTGGGCGGCCGGGGCTGGCCGATCGTCTGCCGGCTGGCACGCGACGTGCGCGTGGCAGACCTTCCCTCGGGAGGCAAGTGCATCACCGTCGTCGTTCCGCTGTCCTGAGTACTTTTCGAAAAGCGGAGTTTGTTCCACCGGGGTGGGGGCAGTCGCAAGTTCGTGCTTCGGACCGGAGGCGCAGCAGCGGGAGCGGTATGGCTGCTTCGGCCCTCCGGGTGAGTGACCCGGACAGCGCCGTTCCCGCGGAAAGTTCCCCTGAGACCACCGTTCAGGAGCGAGTCCGCATGCTCATCGAAACGCCCACCACCCGTCCCGCGTCCCCCGAGCCCACCACCACCTCCGCCGCTCCCGCCCGTCGTCGGCACGACGACGCCCCCGACACCATGGCCCTCTTCGGCCGGCTGGCGGGGCTGGAGGACGGACCCGAGCGCGACGCCGTGCGCGACGAACTCGTCACGGCCTGGCTGCCCATGGCCCACCGGATCGCCGGGCGGTTCCGGGACCGCGGCGAGTCCATCGAGGACCTGCGCCAGGTCGCGGCGCTCGGCCTGGTGAAGGCCATCGACCGCTTCGACCCGGAACGCGGGGCCTTCGAGAGTTACGCCGTGCCCACCATCACCGGCGAGGTCAAGCGCCACTTCCGGGACCGGATGTGGGCCCTGCGGGTGCCCCGCCGGGTCCAGGAACTGCGCAACAAGGTGCGAGTGGCCCGGCGTGAGCTCACCCAGAGCCCGGGCAGCCCCGAACCCTCGGTGGCCGCCGTCGCCGCCCACACCGGACTGACCGAGGACGAGGTCAGCGCCGGGCTGGAGGCCCTGGAGAGCTTCAGCACCCTCTCGCTGGACGCCGAACTGTCGGCCGGCGACGACGGCTACAGCCTCGCGGACACCCTCGGCGCGGCGGACAACTCGTACGACACCGTGATCGACCGCGAGTCCGCCAAGGAAGGGCTGCGCAGGCTGCCCGAACGCGAGCGCGCCATCCTCTACATGCGCTTCTTCGAGGACATGACGCAGAGCCGTATAGCCGACTGCCTGGGCATCTCCCAGATGCACGTCTCGCGCCTCATCAGCCGCAGCTGCGCCCGCGTCCGCGACGAGGCGCTGGGCCAGCGGCCGGGCCGCCGGGGGACCGGCCGGCCGGTGCGCACCTGACGTACAGAGGAACGAAGGAGGGACGAGACGGATGCTGATGCCCGACCCCGTGGTGCTGCGCGGGCTCGTCGACGAGTACGAGGCGGCCGCGCTGTGCGAGCCCGCCGACGACACGGGCGGGCCGGGTCCCCGGACCCGGGACCTGGCGTACACGCTGTGCGTGTCGACCGGTACGCGTGACGTGGCGCCGGCCCTGGAGGCCGCCCGCCGCTGGCTCGCGGCCGGCCCGGCCCCGGTGCCCGTACCCGGCGCCGAGCCCGCGGGCGTGGCGGAGTGAACCACGGGGGGACGTGTGGTGGGTGACTGCCCGTATGCCGTGAGGCGGCGTACGGGCAGTCCCGCGTCACGGTGACCGGGGCGGCGCGGGTTCCGCCGGGTCGGCGTCCAGCCGCCCGGTGTGCGCGGAGGATGCCGGGGCATGCGGAGTCCGGGAGGGGAGGTCCACATGAACGCACGTGTCATGGCACGTACCGGCCGCGGTCGGGCCAGGCGGGCGGCGAACGGTTCGGCCGCCGAGGGGGCCGCCCGGGCGGGACTCACCGCTCGCGGCGTGATCTACCTGCTGGTCGGCATCCTGGCCCTGCAGATCGGCTTCGGCACCGGAAACCGGCAGGCGGACCGGGGAGGCGCCCTGGCCGAGCTGTCGGACAAGCCCTTCGGCGCCGTACTGCTGTGGGCGCTCGGCATCGGGCTCGTCGGCATGGCGCTGTGGCGCCTGTCCGAGGCGTTGTTCGGCGCCACGGGCAAGGACGGTCACACGGCGAAGAAGCGGCTGCCGGCCGCCGCCCGCTGCGTGTTCTACGCGTTCGTCGCCTACTCCGTACTGGCCTTCGCGGCCGGGACCGGCGGCAGCGGCTCCAGCGACCGGCAGTCCAGGGACGTCACGGCCAAGGTGATGGAGATGCCCGCCGGACGATGGCTCGTGGGCGTGGCCGGCGCCGCGGTCGTCGTCGCCGGAGTGGTGATCGGCGTACAGGCGCTGCGCCGCAGCTACCACAAGAAGCTGAAGCTCGGCGCGCTCGGCCCCCGGGCCCGGCGGCTGGTCGACGTCACCGGCCTCGGGGGCGGCGCGGCACGCGGGCTGGTCTTCGCCGCGGCGGGCGCCTTCGCCGTGCGGGCCGCCGTCGACTACGAACCCGACAAGGCGAAGGGACTGGACGACACCCTGCGCTCCTTCGCCGAAACCCCGCTGGGACCCTGGCTCCTGATCTGCGTCGCCGCAGGTCTGATGCTGTTCGGCGGGTTCTCCTTCGCTCTCGCCCGATGGCGCCGCGTCTGAGCCGCGCCGCACGGGGAACACGGGGCGAATGAACGAACACGAGATTCCTCCGCCGGACGGACGTCCCGTGGACGTCTACCTCGACCTCCTGCGCATACGCATGGAGACCGACGACTACCAGCTGCTGCTCAGCGTGGTGGAACCCGTCCTCCAGGCGATCGACGAGCACCAGATGCCCACCATCGACTTCTCCCTGGACGGGGACAACGCCGAGGCGCTGCCCCAGGCGATCAGGGACGAGGCCGCCCTGGTCATCGCCACTGCGGTCACGGGCCGACTGGACAACGAGGTCGTCGAGATCAGCACCGACGAGACCGGCCCGGTCCGGGTCGTCACCGACGCGGCCACCGCCTCCGACCCCGAACGCCTCGGGGAGATAGCCGACTACCTCAAGGAACGCCACGTGCAGAACGAGGAACTGCGCGGCATCGCCGAGGCGAGCGGTCTGCCCAGCGACTTCTGAGCGTCACCGCTTCGGCGGCACGACGGGCACGCCCAGCGGCCGGGCGAGACCCATGACCGCCTCGTCCAGGCGCTCCAGGTGCCGCAGCACCCGGCCGGTGATCCGGCCGTACCGCGGCACCCCGGCGGCGTCCGGTGTCAGCAGCGAGGCGATGCTCGGCCCGGTCTCTACCCGCGTCTCCGCGTCCTCGTCGGCGACGCGGGCGGCGATCGCCTCGATGTTGCGCACCGTGCGCCGCACCGCCCCGCGCAGCCGCGGGTCGGCCGCGATCGAGGGGTGGGCGGGCAGCAGCTCGGCCGTCGCGGCCAGCGACCGCGCGTGATAGGCGCAGGTCTCCAGCAGCGCGACCACGTACTGGGCGGTGTTGCGCCGGGCCCGCAGCGGAGTGATCGGATGGGTGAGCGGCTGCGTGGCGGCCCGCAGATCGCCCAGCGCCTGGTCCAGCTCCCGCGCCGTGTCCAGCAGATCGGCCGCCGGCCCGCCACTGAGCTGGTCGACGGCCCCCTCGGTGACGTCGGTGAGCCGCTCCAGCACCGTGCCGAGCAGTTCGTTCGTACGCCGGTCCGTGCGTATCGGCAGCACCAGCGCCGCCGCCACGATCCCGCAGGCCGCGCCGAGCGCCGTCTCCTCCACCCGCAGCAGCAGCACCGACAGGCTGTAGGTGTGCAGCAGGGTGTACAGCAGCCCCAGCATCGCCGTGACGAAGAACGACATCAGCGTGTAGGACAGCGGTGCCGTGTAGAACATCGCGAAGATGAACAGCAGCACCAGCCCGAAGGCGATCCAGGTGTGGCCGCCCACCAGGCCCGCCAGCACGATGCCGGCCACCACCCCCAGCATCGTGCCCAGCACGCGGCGGTAGCC
Source organism: Streptomyces sp. NPDC096048 (assembly GCF_044763415.1). Taxonomy (NCBI): domain Bacteria; kingdom Bacillati; phylum Actinomycetota; class Actinomycetes; order Kitasatosporales; family Streptomycetaceae; genus Streptomyces; species Streptomyces sp. NPDC096048. The sequence continues at coordinate 26,743 of NZ_JBIWGG010000004.1, read as the reverse complement.
CTTGACGAGGATCTCGCCGGTGGAGGCCGTGTTCAGGAAGACGATCCAGCACGCGAGCACCGCCCAGTACCAGCGCTCGGAGGACAGCAGCTCCCCGCCCAGGATGGCCAGCGACGACCCCACCGACACCTGCACCGCGGCGCGCGTGGTGGGCCGCCGCAGCCCGGTCGGCTCCTCCTTCGGCGCTCCCTCCTCACCGGCGTCGATGGCGGCGTCCTCGGCGTCCAGCTCCTCCCGGGAACGGGTCGTCGAGGGCGTGTCGTCCGACTCGTCCTGCGGCCCGTCGAGGGCGATCCTCAGGCCCATGACCGCACGCGCGGTCTCACCGATGCCGCGGAACACGTCCTGGACCGCCGCGATCGCCTCGGGCAGGTTCTCCTCGTCGCGGTAGCCGAGGAGCCGGTTGCGCAGATGGGACAGCGCGGTACCGCGCGCCTCGGCGGGCGGCCGCAACACCAGCGTGCGCAGCGCCCCGAGATCGCGGCGCAGGGTCTCCGTGGCCTCGCCGGGCGCCGGTGAGCGGCCCACCGAGGGCGCGGGCGCCCCCGGCAGATGCAGGGTGAGGGTGTCCGCCCGCTCGGCGCTGCGCGCGGTCAGCAGCAGCAGGCCGAGGCGCTCGGCGGCGATCTCGGCGTCCGCGATGCGCCGCTGCACCAGACGCGCCGTGGACTCGTCGGGGGTGCCCTCCTCCAGCCGGGACTGGATCATCAGGGCCGTCTCGTGCAGGCGCGCGGTGCCGTCGCGCAAGTGTGCGAGCGTCTTGTCGATCTCGTCCGGACCGGCGTCCAGCAGCTCGCTCTGGGTGGCGATCAGCTGCGCCAGCCGGGCGCGGAACGCCTGCCGCAGCCGCTGGAGGACGCCCGCCGGAGTCTCCGGCACCACCGCGAAACGCACCACCGCGCTGCACCCGAACGCCACCGCGATGGCACCCCACAGCCCCGGCAGCACCGACACGTTCGCGCCGACGAACAGGGACACGAAGTAGACCTGGAAGCCGATCAGCCCGAGCGCGGTGCCGCGGTCGCCGAACCGGCGGACGAAGACGGCACAGAAGATCAGTACGACGAAGAAGGCGTCACCGATGACGACCCGCGAGGCGAGCAGCGCGCTGACCGACACCGACGCCAGGGCGACGGGCAGCCCCAGCGCCAGGGTGACGGCCTGGCCCTTGGGCTCCTTCTCCCGGATGGCGAAGGTCGCGACCATCGCCGCCATGGCGCCCGCCACCAGATGGGTGACGTCCGCGCCGAACGCGGCGAGCACCGCGAGCGCCAGCGCGATGGCGCCCACCGTCCGCAGGCCCGCCGTCAACCGCAGCAGCCCGGGGTCGGACGCGGCGACGCGGTCCCGCAGCCGTGTCCGCACCGAGCGCCCCGCTGCCTTCACGCCGCCGTACACTCTCCCGATTCACGCCCGACTCCCGGCCGGTTCACGCCGAGATCCACTTCTCAGCATGTCATGCCGCGAACGGACCACCGCCGCCGGGTCACTGCCGCGCCCGGCCCGCTCCCTCGACCTGCTCGCGGACCTGTTCCGGCGTCAGATAGGCGTCGGTGTACTCGAAGTCCTTCAGCTTGGCCGCCTTGCGGGCCTGGAATCCGGTGCGTACGAAATCGTCGCCGGCCACCGCGTTGAGCGCCCAGTTGGTCGCCACCCGGGCCTTGGCCACGCCCGTGCGCAGCGCCGACCAGTGGTAGCCGCGGGCCACGGCCTGGGCGGGCAGGCCCTTCAGTTCGACGCCGAGCGGCTTGGAGACCGCGTCGGTGCCGCCGAGGTCGACGACGAGGCCCAGGTCCTTGTGGACGTACGGCCTCATCGGCTGGTTGCGCAGGGTGGCGATGAGGTTCTCGGCGACGTGCCGGCCCTGACGCATGGCGTGCTGGGCGGTGGGCGGGCAGACGGCGCCCTCCTGGCCCTTGGCGAGGTCGGGCACGGCGGCGGAGTCGCCGAGCGCGAACACCCCGTCGTGGTTCGGCAGGCACATCTCGGCGGTGACCGCGAGCCGGCCCCTGACCGTCTCCGCGCCGAGCGTGGACATGAGCGGGCTCGCCACCACTCCGGCGGTCCAGATCAGCGTGCGGGTGGGCACCACCCGGCCGTCCGTGAAGGTGACCTCCTCGGGGCCGGCCTTCTCGATGGACACACCCAGGGAGATCTCGATCCCGCGTCGCGTCAGGACCTCCTGCGCGTCGCGTCCGAGCTTCTCGCCCAGCTCGGGCATCAGCTTCGGGGCGATGTCGATCAGATGCCACTTGATCAGACTCGGGTCGAGCCGGCTGTAGCGCTTGACGGCCGCGTGCGTCAGCCGTTGCAGACAGGCGGCGGTCTCGGTGCCCGCGTAGCCGCCGCCGACCACCACGAACTGCAGCCGGGAGGCGCGCTCGACCGGATCCTGGCTGGCGTCGGCGAGGTCCAGCTGGGAGATGACGTGGTCGCGGACGTACGCGGCCTCCGCCAGCGTCTTCATGCCGAACGCGTTGTCGGTGAGCCCGGGGATGTCGAAGGTGCGGGTGATGCTCCCGGGGGCCAGCACGATGTAGTCGTACGGTTCGTTGACGATCTGGTCGGTGATGGTGCGCACCACGCAGACCTTCGACTTGAGGTCCACGCCGATGGCGCCGCCCGGGATGATCCGGGTCCGGTACTTGCTGCTGCGGCGCAGGGAGAGCGCGATCGACTGGGGCGTCAGCACCCCGGAGGCCACCTGGGGCAGCAACGGCAGGTAGAGCTGATAGGAGAATGGCGTCACCAGGGTGACGTCGGCCTCGTTGGGGGAGAGTTTCCGCTCCAGACGACGGACGCACTCCACGCCGGCGAAACCTGCGCCGACCACCAGGATCCTGGGTCGTGTCACGGTGTTCATCCCTTTCTGCGGCTCCAGGCGGTCTGCCGCGAACGCCATTCGCCTGCCCCTGGATCGCTGCTTCGCACCTCGTCGATCCCACCGCGCCCACGCCGGTTCGGCCAGCCGGACGCGGCAGCCAGGCGACACATCCTGATCACCACCATGCCCCGCCCGGGCCCGCGGTGCACCGGGCGGGAGTGAAGCGCCTGGGACTGTTCCGTGGGCGGACGGTGTCGGCGCAGGTCAGCGAGGTACGCGCAGGTGGCACAGCAGCAGGCACACGTCGTCGTCCCGCTCGGAGTCGCTGAGCAGGGGACGCAGGATCCCGTCCGCGGAACCCTCCAGGTCCGCCTCCAGCTCCGCCGAGCCGAACGACCCGAGCACCTCCGCCAGCCGCGTGATGCCCGGGTCTATGCCGAGGGCGCGGCGCTCCACCAGACCGTCCGTGTACAGCGCGAGCGTCGAGCCCGGCGCCAGCCGCACCGTGTGGTCGGCGATCTCCTGCTTGAGCGGGATGCCGAGCATCGCACCCGGTTTCGCGTCGAGGGTCTGGACCCGCCCGTCCGGGGTCCGCAGCACCGGCGGCGGATGGCCGGCGGCGGCCCACGTCATGGTGGGGTCGTCGGGGTGGAAGCGCGCGATGACGGCGGTGGCGAAGAGGTCCGGCTGGAGGTGGTGGAGGAACGTGTGCAGCCGGGTGAGCAGCCGGCCGGGGCTGCCGCCGTCGACGGCGTAGGCGCGCAGCGCGGTGCGCAGCTGACTCATCATCACGGCCGCGCGCAGCCCGTGCCCGGTCACGTCGCCGACCACGACGATGACGCCGCCGTCGGGCTGGCGGAACGCGTCGTACCAGTCGCCGCCGATGTTCAGCCCGTGAGTGGCCGGCAGATAGCGCGCGGCCAGGCCGAGTCCCGGCGGGGCGGGCAGTTCGGTCAGCAGGGCCCGCTGGAGCGTCTCCGCGATGTCCCGGTTGTGCTGGTAGCGCTGGGCGTGGTCGATCGCGGTGCTGGCCCGCCGGGCCAGCTCGATCAGCATCACGGCGTCGTCCGGGTCCCAGCGCTCCCCGGGCGGGGAGAGGGTCACCACGCCCAGGGGCGCCTGCCGTGTCGGCATCGGGATGCACAGCAGAGCCCGCTCCGGGTCCAGCGCCGAGGGCGGCTGGTCGTCGACACCGGGCAGACAGCCGGGGCGCGGGGCGGCGTACTGCGGCCGGCCGGTGCGGGCGGCGATCACGGCGGCGGCCGCGTGCGCGGGCCCGGGCCGGTCGCCGTCCTGGTCGAAGAGCCAGACGTCGACACTCGCCGCGTACTCGGGTACCAGCAGCTCCGGCAGGCGGCGCACGATCTCGTGGTGATCGAGCGACGCCGTCAGCACCGCGCTCGCGTCCGCCAGGAACGTCAGCCTGCGACGGGCGTTCTCCGCCTCCGTACGCGCCTTGCGCTCGGCGGCGAACGCCTCCCGCTGGGCCCGCCCGGCGGCGTCCAGCTCGGCGTGCAGGGCCACGACGCCCTGGTTCGTCTGGTGCAGCTCCTCCCGGTGGAAGTCGACCAGAGCCTCCTGCTCGGTGAGCCTGTCCAGCACCAGCGCCGTGTCCTCGTCGGCCCCCAGCAGGGCCTCGGCCAGCGTGGCCGGGTCGTCCGCCGGCGCGTCGACATCGGCGGCCGGCACGGCCTCGGGGCAGGGCACCGTGACCCGCCACGGAGGCTCCCCGGCGGCCGCGGCGTCGCGCGACGGCGTCAGCACGGCGTGCAGCACGCCCGCTCCGGCCTCCGGCGTGGCCCGGGAAGCCGTGGCCGCCTCCAGGGTGAGCCGCCAGGTACCGCCCTTGGCCAGACACAGCCGCAGCTGCGCCCCGAGCGTGGCCGCCAGCCGTGCCCGCTCAAGGGGCGGCACACCGTAGGCCGCGGCCAGACGCGCGGTGGTGATACGCGCCTGGGCCGCGTCGGTGGTGTCGGTGATGTGCCAGATGCGGGTCATGGGTGGTCCACCGGGGTCGGTGCCGGACCGGTCGCGGCGGTGTCGTTCCGCGTGGGGTGGGCGGGGTTGTCGTGGGGCGGTGCCGCGGGGTGCCGGTGTTCACGGGGCGGCGCGCCGGGGGTCGCGGGTGCGGCGGTGGGGCGAGGGCGGGCCGCGTCGGTGGTGTGCGGGGTGCGGGTCATCGGGCGTCCGGTGGGATCGAGGCCAGTACGGCCACGGCGGTGTCGTCCCGCACCGGGCGGGCGGAACTGCTGGCGTCGCGGACCGTCACGGCGGCCGTCACCGCCGGGTCGGCGGCCGTGCGGCAGGTGTCGGGCGTCGGGGTCCAGCGGCTCGGCAGACCGTCGCTGTGCAGGACCAGCACCCGGTCGTCCGCCCAGGCCGCCTCCTCCTCGCGCAGGGTCGTGGGCCGGTGGGTGCCGACGATGCCGGGCTGGGACACCATGTGCCGCCAGGTGCCGCCCGCGCACAGGCGCGCCCCGATGTTGCCGACGCCGACGAACCTGAGCACCGCGGCACGCGTGTCGACCTGGGCCACCGCGACGGCCGCGCCGCGGGTCCCGCCCAGCGCCCTGTCGAGCCGCCGCAGCGCCTCGGCGGGCGCGAGGTGGGCCGAACCGCGCAGCGCCTCGACGGCGGCGGTCGACGCGCGGGCGGCTTCCGGACCGTGGCCGAGCCCGTCGGCCAGCATCAGCGTGACCCGGTCCCCGGCCCGGACCCACGCCCAGGCGTCGCCCGAGTAGTCGGCCCCGCCGAAGGGGACGTTCACCGCGCCGGCCCGTACCCCCGCCGCCGGACCGGGCTCGGTGGCACGGCCGTCGGGTACGGCGCCGACCCGGGCGACCACCACCGTGCCCCGGCCCGGGACGCTGTGCAGGTCGAAGGTGTCGGCGAGGCGCGCGCAGGTGCCGAGACCGGCGCCGAGGGAGTGCGTGGTGGTGAAGCCGTCGCGCAGGGCGGCGGACACGTCGGCGATCCCGGGGCCGTGGTCGACCGTGGCGACCTGCACGAGCCGGGTCTCACCGTCCCGGTCGGCCCCGAGGACGGTGGGAGCGACGACGTCGATGAGCACCTGGCCGCCCCCGGCGTGCTTGAGCAGGTTCGTGGCCAGCTCCGTCGCCACCAGCGACGCGGTGGCGGTGCGCCGATCGTCCAGCCCGGCCATGGCCGCGGCGTGCTCCGCGGCCACCCGGGCGTCGCGCACCCGGGTCGAGTCGTGCACCGGGACGTCCCACACGCGCGGCATCAGGACTCCTCACGCGGGCGAGGCGCCCGGCCCACCCAGGAGGTCACCCGCACGGTGGTGCCCGCCCCCGGGTCGCTCTCGATCGCGAACTCGTGCACCAGGCGCCGCGCGCCGCCCAGCCCCATGCCCAGCCCGCCCCCCGAGGTGAAGCCGTCGCTCAGGGCCTGCTCCAGGTCCGCGATGCCCGGCCCCTCGTCGCTGAAGGTCAGCCGCAGGCCCCGGGCGCCACCCTCGGCGAGAGGCTCGGTCTCCATCGTTCCACCGCCGCCGTACACGAGCGTGTTGCGGGCCAGTTCGCTGGCCGCCGTGACCAGCTTCGTCTGGTCCACCAGACCGAAGCCCAGCTGGGCGGCCGCCTGCCGCACGTGCTGACGTACCCACACCAGATCCATGTCCGAACGGATCGGCAGGCGGGCCTGTGCGCCCGCGGCAGTGTGCATCACGGACTCTCCTGGCGCAGGCCGCCGTAGCGGGACGACGGGGCGTGCCGCGTCAGCAGGTCAAGAGCCACCTCGGTACTGAGCGCGGTGTGCACCCCCGGCAGCGTCAGGCCCAGCTCCACCAGGGTGATCGCGACCGCGGGCCGCATGCCGACCAGCACGGTGCGCGCGGCCAGCAACTCGGTCTGCCCGGCGATCTCCGCGAGGACCCTGCCGAGGAAGGAGTCGACGATCTCCACACCGGAGATGTCGATGATCACACCGGTGGCCCCGCTGCGGGAGATGGTCTCGGCGAGGTCCTGCTGGAGCTGCTGCGCCGTGCTGTCGTGCAGGTCTCCCTGAAGGGTGACCAGCAGCACCTCGCCGAGCCGGAGGACCGGAACATGACCTGTCACAGGACCCGCGTGGGGCCCCGGGAACGCCTCGCTCACCGCGTGACCGGACCGTTCACGACGGGGTTCACGATGCCGACCCCGAGCTGGTGCAGCACGTAGCCCAGCGCGTCGGCGAGGCTCGCCCGGGTGACCACGGTGCCCAGGTCCAGGCCGAGGTGGACCATGGTCTGCGCGATCGCGGGCCGGATGCCCGAGACGATGCACTCGGCGCCCATCAGCCGGGCCGCCGCGACCGTCTTCATCAGGTGCTGGGCCACCAGCGAGTCGACGGTCGGCACCCCGGTGATGTCCAGGATCGCGTAGCGCGCCTGCTGTTCCACGATGGACTCCAGCAGCGTCTCCATGACGACCTGGCTGCGGGCGCTGTCGAGTGTCCCGATCAGCGGAACGGCCACGATGCCGTCCCACAGCTTGATGACCGGAGTGGCCACCTCCAGCAACTGCAACCGCTGGCGGTCGATGAGGGCCTGCCCCTCGCTGAGCGCCGTCTGCATGACCACGACCCGCAGGGTGCCCATCAGCACGCTCAGCGTGGTGACGCAGTCCCGGGCGTGCTCGGCCGAGGCGTCCGGGAGGTCGGACAGAAGCAGGTTCTCGACCGGCTGTCGCAGGGTGGACAGTTCGCTCGACACCTGGGCGGTGCTCAGACCGGCCCGGGAACGGGCCGCGCCCATCCGCGCCAACTGCTCGCGCACCGTCGTGAATCCGGCGGCGTCCGGGTCCTCCACCCGCGCCGCGTCGGCGACTTGGGCCAGCGCGTCCACCACCGCCTTGCCCGCCTCGACCGCCTCGTCGCGCGAGACGGTGAACACGGCCCGGAACAACGGCTCGTCCGCCCATCGCTGGGCGATCTGCTCACGGCGGCGCCGCAGAAAGTCCCTGACCTCGTTCGTCGCCGATCCCGCTGTTTCCTCGGCCTGTTCCGGCACCTGTTCCACTCCTCATCCGCGTTGCGCCGCACAGCCCCGGGAGGCGACGTGACGGCGACGTGACTCTGCCGGGCGACAACTGTAACCACCCGCCGACCTCGTACGACACCTGCTCCCGCGTGAACGGTCCGGATGAGCGCAGAGTGAGGAGGCGGAACTCAGACCTCCGGTATCCTCGGTCCCTCCGGCTGGGCGTCGACGCGGGCGAGCGCCTCGTCGAGGCTCTCGGAGACCGGCACCGTGAGGCTCACCCCCGTCAGATCCAGAACGCGCCGCACCGCCGGGGTGGGCGAGATGATGTGCACACTGCCCGGCAGCTCGCGCGCCTCCTGATAGACCCGCAGGATGATGTTCATGCCGGACGAGTCCATGAACGGCACCTCGGAGAGGTCCAGCAGGAAGTGCCGTCGGCCGTGGTGCAGTTGGTTGGCCAGATGGTGCTGGAACTCGGTCGCGGTGTCGACGTCCAGGTAGCCCTCCACCTTGAGCAGCGCGACCTCCTCCCGGGGCAGCGTCACCTCGACGGACAGCGGGTTCTGGGCTATGGGCACGTGTACCTCCAACAATGCGGCCGAGCGGTGGGACGTGATGTCCCACCGCGCCCGGCGGTTACCCCCGGATCCGTTCGTCACACCTGTCCGGTCGGGGCCGGGATCCTGTGCTCTCCGTCACCCGACGCGGATGCCCACCAGGCACGTGTCGTCGTCGGTGTCCGACCTGCTGTAGGTGAGCAGCCGGTCCAGGTGCTGGTCGAGGGTGTTCGGCGTCGGACGGACGGTGCTCAGCAGCTGGGTCAGCGCCTCCTCCACCGAGCGGTCGCGGCGTTCGATCAGGCCGTCGGTGTACATCAGCAGCGTGTCCGCGCCGGCCAGCTGCACCTCGTCCTCCTCGTACGCCGCCTCGGCCGCCGCTCCCAGCAGCATGCCCTTGAGCAGCGGCAGCGGCTTGGCCTCCGTGCCCCGGACCAGCACCGGCGGCAGGTGGCCCGCCCTGGCCCAGCGCAGCGTGCGCCGGGCCGGGTCGTACAGACCGCACACCGCCGTGGCGGTGACCCCGCCGGTCAGATGGTGCGCCACGATGTTGAGCCACGACAGCAGCTGGCCCGGCCCGGCACCGGTCACCGCCAGGCCGCGCAGCGCGTTGCGCAGGACCACCATGCTGGTCGCGGCCTCTATGCCGTGCCCGGCCACGTCCCCCACGCACAGCAGCACCCGCCCGCTCGGCAGCATCGCGGCGTCGTACCAGTCGCCGCCCACCAGCTGCTCCGTCTCCGCGGGCCGGTACCGGACGGCCACCTGGAGGTCCGGCACCCTGAGCGGGGTCTGGGCCGGCGGCATGATGGCGTGCTGCAGCTGCAGGGTCAGCCGGTTGCGCTCGATGGCCTGCTGCTCACTGTGTGCCAGCTGGTCGCGCGTCGCGGCGAGCGCCACCTCGGTCCAGTGCTGCGCCGAGATGTCCTGGTACGCGCCCCGTACGACGAGAAGGCGGTCGTCGGTGTCCAGGACCGGCTCGGCCACCGCCCGGACGTGCCGGGTCACCCCGTCGGGCCGCTGCAGCCGGAACGCCGCCGACGTCGGCCGCCGGTGGTGCATGAGCGTGCGCAGGAACCGGCCGATGGTGACGGCGTCGTCCGGGTGGGCGTGGGCGGGCAGCTCCTCCAGCGGCACCGGCGTACTCGTCCGCGGACGCCCGTACAGGTCGAAGAGCTGCCCGTTCCAGGTGATCTCGCCGGTCAGCAGGTTCTCCTCGAAGCCGCCGATGCGGCCGAGGCGCTGGGCGTGCTGGAGCAGGCTGGCCAGCCGCGCCGCCTCGTCCTCGATGCGCCAGATGAGCAGGACGGCGTTGCCGTGCCGGCTGACGCTGATGTCCGCGAGCGCCGACAGCGGCACCTGGTCCACCAGTGCGGTCAGGTTCATACGCCGGGCCCGGAACGGCTCGCCCGTGGCGTACACCCGCTCCACGTACCGGAACAGCTCGCTCTCCCCGGCGGCCATCGGATAGGCCTCGAGGAGCAGCGCGCCGCCCACCATGGCACGCGGCCGTCCGGCGGGATCCAGGAAGCTCTTGTTCACGTGCTGGATGCGGAAGTCCGCCAGTTCCCCCGCGGCGTCCAGGTGCGGCACCAGGACCAGGGCGGGGTCGTACAGCCCGTCCGCCAGGTCCATCAGCTCCACCGCGTCCGGCATGACCCGCGGCTCCTGCCCGGCGCCGTGCGGCGGCGTGTACGACTCCAGCGTGTGCGCGCACAGCTCCGCCAGGGCCTCCACCTGACGGACCACCTGGGGCGGCTGCGGAGCGAGCGGCGCCGGCCAGGCGATCTCCAGCACGCCGTGGATGCGCCCCCCGGTACCGGCGGGCACGGCGACCCTGCCGCCGTCCGGGTACTGGTGCCGGCCCACGCTGGGCAGCCCGGTATCGGCCAGCGAGGTGATCCACTGGCCCTCGCGCTCGGTCAGCCCGCGGCGGGCCACCGTCGCCACGTCCGGCGGCACGTAACGCCAGCGGGTGGCCTCGGCCGTCGAGAACCCCGCACTGCCGGCCAACGTGAGCGACCCGTCGTACCCGGCCGCCCAGATGGCCACGGCGACCGCGCCGAGCGGGCGCAGCGCCTGCTCCAGCAGGGCGTCGGCCACGGACTGGGTGTCGTCCGCGGCGAGCGCGCCGCTCTCGGCCGCGCGCAGGCGCACGGCGGCCGACTCGGCCACCGCCTCCCCGGCGTCCCCGGCGTCCCCGGCCTCCCCGGCGTCCGAGGCCCGCACGGTGGCGGTGGCCGTCAGGAACGCGTCCGTCACCTCCGACATCCGGTCCCGGGCGGCCTGGTTGATGACGTCGACAGCGAACTCCAGGGGAGTCACCTGGGACTGCTCGGCCAGCTCGGCGAGCTGTCGTGCGGCCTGCGCCGGTCCGCACCCGAGCCGGGCGACCAGGATGCCCTTGGCGAGCTCGACCAGGGCCCGGCCCTCGGCCTCCGCCTGGGCGGCCCGCACCTCGCGGCTGAGCCGGTCCACCGTGGCCGCCAGTCTGCCCACGGGCGACAGCGGGGCCATCGCGCGCAAGCCGGCGGCCGGCCCGTCGACCGCGCGGGACCGCCGAGGCCCGGACGCCGGGGACGGTGCGGCGGACGCGTCCCGCGGCGTGCCGCCGGCCGGTCCGCGTGGCTGCTCGGACATGTTCACGATGAGGACGCTCCTCGGCTGGAGACCGCCACGGAGCGCGACGGGACGGGCCGCGCACCGCCCGGCCCACCGGTGCACGGTACGGGGGCCGGCGCGCTCATGCGGGCAGCCACCGTCGGACGCAGGCGATGAGGTCCTGGGTGTCGACGGGCTTGGTGACGTAGTCGCTGGCGCCCGAGGCGAGGCTCTTCTCCCGGTCGCCGGGCATCGCCTTCGCCGTGACCGCGATGATCGGCAGCTCGGCGTACCGGGGGATCCGGCGGATCTCGGCCGTCGCCGTGTAGCCGTCCATCTCCGGCATCATCACGTCCATCAGGACCAGCGCGACGTCCGGGTGGTCCACGAGCGTCTCGATGCCCCGGCGCCCGTTCTCCGCGTGCAGGACCCGGAAGCCGTGGAGCTCCAGGATCCCGCTGAGCGCGAAGAGGTTGCGCGCGTCGTCGTCGACGACGAGGACGGTGTGCCCGGTCGACGAGTCGTCCACGGCGGCCGGGGCCGGGTTCCGCGGCTCCTCGGGCCGGACCAGGGGGAGGACGTCACCGGGCTCCTCGGCGGCCAGGTGCAGCGCGATGCGCTCCCGCAGCTCGTCGAGGCTGGACAGGAACTCCAGCGCGCTGCCCCGGGCCCCGGAGCGCAGGCTCTCCTCCAGTGCCGCGTCCGCGCGGTGACCGCTGTGCACGAGCACCGGCACGCTCGCCAGCGCCGAGTCGCCGCGCAGCGCCTCCAGGAAGCGGGACGCCTCCGAGTCCGGCATGCCCAGCTCCAGGACGACGCAGTGGCACGGCTCGGCCGCGAGCGCGCCGGCGGCCTCCTGCGCCCCCACGGCCGTGATGACGTCGAGCGGAGGCCGGTCGTCCGCGTCGTCCCGTCCGTGCGTCAGGTCGGCGATCACGCTCTCCGCGACGAGGGTCAGCAGACCGCGCGGACGCTCCTCCACGACCAGCAGCCGCCGCGGGCGCTGCCGGTGGCCGCCCGTGAGCTCGGGCACCGTCGCCGGGCGGGAGAGCACGTCGGAGGGTGACTCGGCCGTGGCGTGCTCCGGGCCCCGGTCGAGCAGTTCCTCGAAGTCGGGCCGGGCCACGGGCAGGAAGAGGGTGAACGTGCTGCCCCGGTCGGGCGTGCTGTCGACCGTGACGGCGCCGCCGAGCAGCTGGGCGATCTCCCGGGTGATGGACAGGCCGAGTCCCGTGCCGCCGTACTTGCGGCTGGTCGTGCCGTCCGCCTGCTGGAACGCGCCGAAGATCGACTCCAGGTTCTGCTCGGGGATGCCGATACCGGTGTCCTTGACCCGGAAGGCCACCACGGCACCGCCACGGAGCACGCCGGCGGGTACCTCGCCGTCCGACGCCGGTTCGACGGCCAGCGCCACCCCGCCCCGCTCGGTGAACTTCACCGCGTTGGACAGCAGGTTGCGCAGCACCTGACGCAGCCGGGAGTCGTCGGTCAGCAGGTCCGCCGGTGCCCCGGCGGCCGTCGACACCGTGAACTCCAGGCCCTTCTGCGTCGTCATGGGCCGGAAGGTGGCCTCGACGTACTCGATGAGCTGCCGCAGCGTCACCCGCTCGGGAGTGACGTCCATCTTCCCCGCCTCGACCTTCGACAGGTCCAGGATGTCGTTGATCAGCTGGAGCAGGTCCGAGCCCGCGGAGTGGATGATGCCCGCGTACTCGACCTGCTTGGGGGTGAGGTTGCGCGACGGGTTCTGGGCGAGCAGCTGGGCGAGGATGAGCAGGCTGTTGAGCGGGGTGCGCAGCTCGTGGCTCATGTTGGCCAGGAACTCCGACTTGTACTTCGAGGCCAGCGACAGCTGCTGGGCACGGGCCTCCAGCTCCTGCCGGGCCTGCTCGATCTGCAGGTTCTTCGCCTCGATGTCCCGGTTCTGCGTCGCCAGCAGAGACGCCTTCTCCTCCAGCTCGGCGTTGGAGCGCTGCAGCTCCTCCTGCTGGACCTGGAGCTCGGCGGAACGGGCCTGCAGCTCGGCGGTCAGGCGCTGCGACTCGGAGAGGAGCTCGTCGGTACGGGCGTTGGCCACGATCGTGTTGACGTTGACACCGATGGTCTCCATCAGCAGTTCCAGGAAGTCCCGGTTGATCTGCGTGAACGCGGCGACCGACGCCAGCTCGATCACGCCGAGGACCTGCCCCTCGACCACGATGGGCACCAGCACCAGGGCCGTCGGCACCACCTCGCCGAGCCCGGAGGAGATCGTCACGTAGCCGGCCGGCAGCTCGTCCACCACGATGGTGCGCCGGCTGCGCGCGGCCTGGCCGACCAGGGTGCGGCCGAAGGCGATGCGGGTGGGCCTGCTCCCGTCCTCGGGGTAGCCGTAGGAGCCGACGAGCCGCAGCTCGGGCCCGTCGTCGCCGTCCTCGGCCAGATAGAACGCGCCGTACTGGGCCGACACCAGCGGAACCAGCTCGTCCATGATCAGCTCGGCGACCACGGGCAGGTCCCGATGCCCCTGCATCAGCCCGGAGATCCGGGCCAGGTTGGTCTTGAGCCAGTCCTGCTCCTGGTTGGCCCGGGTGGTCTCGCGCAGGGACTCCACCATGGAGTTGATGTTGTCCTTGAGTTCGGCGACCTCGCCCGACGCCTCCACGTTGATGGAGCGGGTCAGGTCGCCCTCGGCGACGGCGGAGGTGACCTCGGCGATCGCGCGGACCTGGCGGGTGAGGTTGCCGGCCAGCTCGTTGACGTTCTCCGTGAGGCGCTTCCAGGTACCGGAGACGCCCTCCACCTCGGCCTGGCCGCCGAGCCGGCCCTCGGTGCCGACCTCGCGGGCGACGCGGGTGACCTCGTCGGCGAAGGCGGAGAGCTGGTCGACCATCGTGTTGATCGTGGTCTTGAGCTCCAGAATCTCGCCGCGCGCGTCGACGTCGATCTTCTTCGACAGGTCTCCCCGGGCCACCGCGGTCGTCACCAGCGCGATGTTGCGCACCTGGCCGGTGAGGTTGTTGGCCATGGAGTTGACGTTGTCGGTGAGGTCCTTCCAGGTGCCCGCGACGTTCGGCACCTGCGCCTGGCCGCCGAGCCGGCCCTCGGTGCCGACCTCGCGGGCGACGCGGGTGACCTCGTCGGCGAACGCCGACAGCGTGTCGACCATCGTGTTGATGACGTCGGCCAGCGCCGCGACCTCGCCCTTGGCCTCCACGGTGATCCGCTGCGACAGGTCGCCGCGCGCCACGGCGGTGGCGACCTGCGTGATGGAGCGGACCTGGCCGGTGAGGTTGTTGGCCATGGAGTTGACGTTGTCGGTGAGGTCCTTCCAGGTACCCGACACACCGCGTACCTGGGCGCGGCCGCCCAGGTTGCCCTCGGTGCCGACCTCGCGGGCGACGCGGGTGACCTCGTCGGCGAAGGCGGAGAGCTGGTCGACCATCGTGTTGATGGTGTTCTTCAGTTCGAGGATCTCGCCGCGGGCGTCCACCGTGATCTTCTGGGAGAGATCGCCCTTGGCCACGGCGGTCGCCACCTGGGCGACGTTGCGGACCTGGTTGGTCAGGTTGCCCGCCATGAAGTTCACCGAGTCGGTGAGGTCGCGCCACGTGCCCTTGACGCCCTGGACGTCGGCCTGGCCGCCGAGCCGCCCGTCGGTGCCGACCTCGCGGGCGACGCGGGTGACCTCGTCGGCGAAGGCGGAGAGCTGGTCGACCATCGTGTTGATGGTGTTCTTCAGCTCAAGGATCTCGCCGCGCGCGTCCACGTCGATCTTCTGCGACAGGTCGCCCTTGGCCACCGCCGTGGCGACCTGGGCGATGTCACGGACCTGGGTGGTCAGGTTCCCCGCCATGGCGTTGACCGAGTCCGTCAGGTCGGCCCACGTGCCCGAGACGCCCGGCACCCTGGCCTGCCCGCCGAGGGTCCCCTCCGTGCCCACCTCGCGGGACACCCGGGTGACCTCGGAGGTGAACACGGACAACTGGTCCACCATGCCGTTGAAGACCTTGGCGATGTCGCCCATCAGGCCATCGGCGTCGTCCGGAAGACGGGTGCCGAAGTCGCCGTCCCGCACGGCCGTCAGGCCCGCGAGGAGACGGCTCAACTCCTGATCGCCCGGAACCGTGTCGACGGTCCCGGCGCTGTCGCTGGTCATGCGCACCCTCGTTCCGCTCCCCAGGAGCCCTCGGAGCGAGGACTCGACAACCCCCTCCGGACCGATTGCCCGGTCCGGTCTGCTGTGCTCGCATTTCCGCAGTTCACGGAATGCCCGATGAGAAAAATACGCCAGAGGCTAACCCAGGTCGCGGGTCCGAACAAAGCGGGACGTCACCCGGTGGAGCGCGGACCCGGACGGATCAGGCCGCGCACGCGGAACCGGCCGGGGGTACCCCGGCGGGTTCCGACGCCGCCGATCGGCCCACGGCGCCCGAATGCGGCGGCCCGGGCCGGGTATCCGCTGCTGTGGAGCCGGTCCGGCCCGTGGCGTCCGCCCGGCCCAGCAGTCGTCATCCAGTGGGAGGGAAAGGACAGCGTGCCGATGGAGAGCATCTGGTCGTACGCGGCGGGCAGTGGCTACGCGAAGGAACAGGACCTGACGGGCTGCACCGTCGTCGCGAGCGACGGCACCATCGGTCACGTGGACCGCCAGGCCGACCACTTCGGCATGCGTCACCTGGTCGTCGACACCGGCGTCTGGGTCTTCGGCCGGAGCGTGCTGGTGCCGGTCGGCATGGTCAGGGGCATCGACTCCGAGGCCCGTACGGTCACGGTGGCCTGCACCAGGGCACAGGTCAAGGCCGCGCCCCGGTTCCGGACCGACAGCGAGACGATGGACCGGGAGTACCTGGCATCCGTCGGCGACTACTACCACCGGCTGCCGCCGCGGGACACCTCCGCGGACTGACCCGGCGCCGGACGACAGCACGGCGACGACCAGGGACACAGGGACACCACTGACATGGAACCAACCGACGGGACCACCACGGCCTCACCCGGCGTCGCGCCGTCCGGCGCACCCGCACCGGGCACCGTGACCAGCGCGGCGACGGCACGCGCGTACGCGGAGTCGGTGGCCCGCGCGCAATGGGGGTCGGGCCGAGGAGTGCGGGACGAGGACGTCGTCGACCTGCTGCTCGTCGTCTCGGAGCTGGTCACCAACGCGATCCGGCACGGCGACGGGCTGGCCGGATTCGAGGTCCGGCCGATGGGCGAGGGCATGTGGATCGCCGTTCACGACAACAGCTCGGTGGTGCCCCGGGCCGCGTACGAGTTCCCCACCAGGCACCACGGGAGCGGTTACGGCTGGCCGCTCGTCGCCCGCCTGGCCCGCGACATCGCCGTCGACCGGCACCCGGGGGGCGGCAAGTCGATCAGCGTGCTGGTACCCCTGCGGGACGCGGGCGCCCCGTGAGCGGAGCGGTCACCAGGGCAGGAAGACGTGGATGTCCTTGCCCCGCTCGCCGGTGACGACGCTCACCTGGTCGGACAGGGTGTGGATCAGGTGCCAGCCGATGCCGCCGCCGCCGTTGCTCGGATGGAAGGGGCGCGGCGCGGGTTCGGTCGTACTCGTGTCGTGCATCACCACGTGCACTCCGTCGAAGGTGCGGCGCAGCCGCAGCGTGAACGGCCCCGGGGCGTACTGCACCGCGTTCGCCGCCAGCTCCGTGACGACGAGGAGGATGTCGTCCCAGTGCTCGGCCTGCGAGGGTGGTGACGCACGGGCCAGGTCGTAGAGGAATTCCTCCGCGACCAGGCGCGCACCGGTCACATTGTGCAGCTCCCCGGTGAAGCTGGCGGTGCGGTTCGTGATCTCCTCGGAAGCCAGTGTCCTGTCCCAACGCGACTCGGCTGCCATTTCGCCTTCCCCGGCCCGGCATCGGCCGGGCGTTGTCCCTTCATCGCTTTCCCTTCGTTTGTTAGTTCCCGTGCCGGCCGACCCTACGCGCCTCGCTGTACGGGCCGGGGCGCGGTGGCCTGGGGTGACCGCCCCGTCACCGCCGGCGAATTCGCCGGAATACAGAGCGGATTGCGCGGGAACCCGGAAGGCGGAACACAGCAGAGCGCTCCGCCAGGGGGCGCCTTTGTCCGACTACCCCACTCGGGAGATCTCTGATGACCAGTTACGGCAGTTCCTCTGCCGCGTCGTCCAGGTCACGCACGAACGGTCTGGCCATCGCGAGTCTTTGCTGCGGAATCGTCGGCCTGTTCTTCCTCAGCGTCGTCCTCGGACCACTGGCGATCGTGCTGGGCGCCGTCGGGCTGCGGCAGGCCCCGGCCAAGGGAGGCGCGGGCATGGCCAAGGCGGGTGTCGTGCTCGGCATCCTGGCCCTCGTGCTCTTCGCCGTACTGATGGTGGTGAGCGCGTCGAGCGGCGGCTTCAGCTGGTACGTGGGCGGCTGATCCGGCCGGCCCACCAGGCCACGAGTGCGCGGGCGCGCCGGTACCCCACCGGCGCGCCCGCGCACGTCCGCGCCTTACCGGGGCGCTTCCGCGGTCACCGGAGGAACACGCTGTCCGAGTCCTCCCACCCGGCCGGCTCCTGCGGCGGCACCGGCGGCCGACGGTGCGACCGCGCCTCGTACATCGCGTCGATCTCGAAGGCGTAGGTCCGTACGATCTCGTCCCGGCGGAGCTTCATCGACGGGGTGAGCAGCCCGTTGGCCACGTCGAACGGTTCGGGCAGGACGCGGAAGACCCGGATGGACTCCGAGGGCGACACGGCACTGTTGGCCGCGGCGACGGCCCGCGCGACCTCCTCCCGCAGCGCGTTCTCCTCGCGCGCCTCACGGGCCGGGGCGTCGCCCTGCAGGGCCAGGCCCGCCCGCCAGTGCGACAGGAACTCCGGGTCGAGCGTGATCAGGGCGCCGACACAGGGCCGGTTGTCGCCCACGACCACCGCCTGGTGGACCAGCGGGTGCATGCGCAGCCGCTGCTCGAGGGCGGCCGGGGCCACGCTCTTGCCGCCGCTGGTGATGATGATGTCCTTCTTGCGGCCCGTGATCGCCAGGTAGTTCTCGTCGTCCAGATGCCCGAGGTCCCCGGTGGCCAGCCAACCGCCGCGTAACACCTCCAGGGTGGCGGCCTCGTCACCGACGTACCCCTGGAACAGCGACGGCCCGCGCACCAGGATCTCCCCGTCGTCGGCCACCCGGATCTCCATCCCGGGCAGCGGCTGCCCGACGGTGCCGGACTTCTCCCGGCCCAGCGGCTGCATCGTCAGCCCGCCGCTGGTCTCCGTCAGGCCGTAGCCGTCGTGGACGTAGACGCCGATGCCCTCGAAGAAGAGGGACAGCTCGCGGCTGAGCGGCGAACCACCGGACGTCGCGCGGCGCACCCGACCGCCGAGCGCGCTCCGCAGCCGGCGGTACACCGTCCGCTCGTACAGGGCGTGCTGGAGGCGGAGGTCGAAGCCGGGCCCCGGCCCCCTGCCCAGCCGCCGGCGCTCCAGTGCGGCGGCGAAGTCCCGCGCCGTCTCGGCCGCCCGCTCGAACAGCGCCCCCCGGCCCGCCGTCTGGGCCGTGCGCAGGAAGTTCTTGTAGAGCTTCTCCAGAACGGACGGGACGGCGTAGAAGTAGGTCGGGCGGAAGGAGCGCAGGGCCGAGGCCAGCGCCTCCTCGGTCGTGGCGGGCTCGTGCGCCATGAGCAGCCCGCCCCGGACGCACAGGCTCTGGATCATCAGCCCGTACACGTGGGAGAAGGGCAGGAAGGCCAGGACGGCGCCCTGCTCCCCGGGTGGCGCGACCGTGTGACCCCAGCCCTCGAGCAGCGTGTCGCACGGACTGGCCAGGCTGCGGTGGCTCAGCGCGCAGCCCATGGCGCGGCCGGACGTGCCCGAGGTGTAGGCGACGACCGCGGTGGAGTCCGGCAGCACGATGCGGCGCATGGAGTCGACCGTGGCGAACGGGAGGAACTCGCCGCGTGCCACGAGCGTGTCCATCGCGCCCGCGTCCAGCTGCCAGACATGGCGCAGTGACGGCAGCGACGCGCACACCGAGCCGACGGTCATCACGCTCTGCTCGTCCTCGACCACCACGGCCACACAGCCGGCGTCCCGCAGGATCCACTCGACCTGGTCGCGTGAGGAGGTCGGATAGATCGGCACGACCTCGGCACCCACCGTCCACAGCGCGTAGCTGAAGACCGTCCACTCGTACCGGGTGTGAGCGAGGATCGCCACGCGGTCGCCCGGCGAGATCCCGCACGCGATCAGTCCCTTGGCCAGGTCGGCCACCTCGTCGCGGAACTCCACGGCCGTCACCTCGTGCCAGACCGTCGAGTCCGGCCCGGTACGGCGGGCGAGCATCGGCAAGGTCGGACTCAGCGCAGCCGTCTCGAAGAGGCTGTCGGCGAGCCCGCCGGTCAGGGGCGAGACGGCCGGGGGAGCGAGAGCGAGGTCGCGCATGCGCTGGCTCCTGACATGTACGGACGGTGACGCCGCCGACGAGCACCGTCATCGGCGGTGCTCGGAATCTAGCGGAGCAGCAGGCGGCGGGGGGCCGGGACGGCGGAAGTGTTCCCGCCTGGTGATCTCGGCCGGATCGGGGGACCCGGACGGCATGAGCTATACGAACCCCGACCCGGAACCCGAACGCACCACCGGACTGGAACAGGGAGGCGGTGTGCCGCCCGGCGAGACCCCGCCGGGGGAGAGCAGTATGTCCGAGGCGGGCCCGTGGGAGGGCGACAACCCCTCCAAGGGCTGGGCCAAGGCGCCCCTGACCGTGATTCTCGCCCTAGTGCTGCTCGTCGCGGCGGGCTTCCTGGGGTACGCCCTGGTCCTGATCCTCTGAGGAGGTCCGGGGAGCGACGGCCCGGCGGGGCGTCTCAAGCCGCCTGAGTACGGCGTACGCACTCGGTGACGACGTCCCGCAGGCTGCCGGTGCGCTCCAGCAGTTCGCGCTGCACCCGGGCCCCGTTGCCGTGCCGCAGCAGCTCGCCCACGCCGTCCCGCACCCGGTCGAGGTCGCCGTCGGCGGTCAGTGCCTCCCCGACGTGGTCCAGCAGCGCCCGTACGACCGTCTCGGCCGGCATCCGCCGCATCGTCGCGGGATGCAGCAGCTCCTCCGTCAGCCCGGACCGGGCCGCCCGCCAGGCCGCGAGGCGCAGCAGGCTCACACTGTGCTGGGCCGGTTCCCTGCCCTCCCGCCACTCCCGCGCGGCCGTGTCGACCAGCGCGCGGGCGAGCGCGGCGACGACGACGGCCGTCCCGGCGTCCAGGCAGACGTCCGCGACCCGGAACTCGACCGTCGGGTAGCGCTGGGACAGCCGGACGTCGAAGTAGATCATCCCGTCGTCGAGGATCGTGCCGGTGGCGAGCATGTCCGCGACCCGCCGGTGATAGGTCTCGGCCGAGCCGAACAGCTCCGTCGGACCGGCCGACGGCCAGCGCTGCCAGACCCGGCTGCGATAGCTGCTGTACGAGGAGTCCCTGCCCTGCCAGAACGGCGAGTTCGCGCTCAGCGCGGCCAGCACCGGCAGCCAGGGCCGCACCCGGTCGATCACCGCGACGCCCTCCTCGTCGGACTCCACCGAGACGTGCACGTGGCAGCCCAGGACGAGCTGCTCGTGGACGACGACGCCGTACTGGTCGGCCATCCAGTCGTAGCGGCGGTTCATGCCGATGGAGGGGGTGACGGGCAGCGGCGAGGCGGCGAGCGCGGCGACGGCGCAGCCTATCCCCCCGGCATGCCGCCCGGCCTCCTCACGGCAGCGGACGATCTCCCCGTGCAACCGCTCCATGTCCGACTGCGGATGGGTGGCGAACTCGAGCATCTGCTCGTGCAGTTCCTTCTCGAACACGTCCTGCTCGGCATCGTCCAGCGAGGCCCGGGCGAGCACGGCGGCGGACAGTGCCCGTGGCTCGCCGGTCTCGGGGTCGACCAGGAGGAGTTCCTCCTCCACTCCGACGGTGCGCACGTGGTGCCGCCTTTCTGTGGGCCCGGCCGCGGCGACGACGAGGTTTTCTCGGTCGCTGGACCACCGACTGCCCCGGGAAGGGCCGTCGGACACCTGGTCGCGCCGCCGCGGCTCACAGGGCGTACGGCATCAGCCACACCGTCGCCAGTGGCGGGAGGGTGATCCAGAGGCTCCCGTCCTCGGGCTTGACCGGGGCGGGATTGCCCACGCCGCTGCCCCCGTACTCCTCGGCGTCGGTGTTGAGCACCTCCTGCCAGGCGGTGACCCCGTCGCCGACGGCGAGTCCGTACTCGTGCCGGACGACCGGGGAGAAGTTCGACACCGCCAGCAGCGGAGTGCCGTCCGCGTCGAACCGCAGGAACGCGAAGACGTTGTCCTCGGCCGCGTCCACGGCGACCCACCGGAAACCGGCCGGATCCGTGTCGCGCTGCCAGAGGGCCGGGGTCCGCCCGTAGCGGGTGTTGAGCTCGCGGACCAGGTCCTGGATCCCGCGGTGGTCGCTCGCCGAGTGGTATCCCTCGTCGAGCAGCCACCACTCGGGGCCCTGCTTCTCCGACCACTCGGCGCCCTGGGCGAACTCCTGGCCCATGAAGAGCAGTTGCTTGCCCGGATGCGCCCACATGAAGCCGAGGTAGGCCCGGACGTTCGCCCGCCGCTGCCACCAGTCGCCCGGCATCTTCGACACCAGCGCCTGCTTGCCGTGCACCACCTCGTCGTGCGAGATCGGGAGGCAGTAGTTCTCGCTGTAGGCGTACACCATCGAGAACGTCATCTCGTGGTGGTGGTACTTGCGGTGCACCGGCTCGTGCGCGACGTACTCCAGCGAGTCGTGCATCCAGCCCATGTTCCACTTCAGGCCGAAACCGAGCCCGCCGGTGTCGGTCGGCCGGGTCACCCCGCCCCACGCGGTCGACTCCTCGGCGATGGTCACCACGCCGGGGCAGCGCCGGTAGACGGTCGCGTTCATCTCCTGGAGGAACGCCATGGCCGCCAGATCCTCCCGGCCGCCGTACTGGTTGGGCTCCCACTGGCCCGAGTCGCGCGAGTAGTCCAGGTAGAGCATCGAGGCGACCGCGTCGACGCGCAGCCCGTCGATGTGGAACTCCTCGCACCAGTACACCGCGTTCGCCACGAGGAAGTTGCGCACCTCGGTGCGCGCGAAGTCGAAGGTGTACGTCCCCCAGTCCGGGTGCTCCGCGCGCCGGGAGTCCCCGGGCTCATACAGCGGGTCCCCGTCGAAGCGCCCCAGTGCCCAGTCGTCCTTCGGGAAGTGCGCCGGCACCCAGTCCATGATCACGCCGATCCCGGCCCGGTGCAGGGCGTCGACCAGGTACCGGAAGTCGTCGGGCGTACCGAGGCGCGCGGTCGGCGCGTAGAACCCGGTGACCTGGTAGCCCCAGGACGGGCCGTACGGGTGCTCGGCGACCGGCATCAGCTCGACGTGGGTGAAGCCCAGGTCCGTGACGTACGCGGGCAGCACCTCCGCCAGCTCGCGGTAGGTCAGCCCCGGCCGCCAGGACGGCAGGTGCACCTCGTACACGGAGAACGGCGCCTCGTGCACGGGCGTGTCGGCCCGGGTCCGCATCCACTCGCCGTCGCCCCACTCGTACGCCGAGGCGGTCACCACGGACGCGGTGTTCGGCGGCTCCTCCGCCGCGCGGGCCATCGGGTCGGCCTTGAGGAACCGGTGGCCGTACCGCGAGTGGATCTCGAACTTGTACCGGGTGCCCTCACCGACGCCCGGCAGGAACAGCTCCCACACCCCGGACGAACCGAGCGAGCGCATCGGGAACGCCGTGCCGTCCCAGTGGGTGAAGTCGGTGGCGACCCGCACCCCCTGGGCGTTCGGCGCCCACACCGTGAAGCGGGTGCCGGTGACGCCCTCGTGGGTCATCGGCTCCGCGCCGAGCGCCTGCCACAGCTGCTCGTGCCGTCCCTCGCCGATCAGATGGAGGTCGAGCTCGCCGAGGGCGGGCAGGAAGCGGTACGGGTCGTGCGTCTGCTGCTCGCCCTCCTCGTACGTCACGACGAGGGTGTACGAGGGGATCTCCGCCAGGGGCAGCACACCGGAGAAGAGGCCGTCCTCCTCCGACACGAGACCGTGGCGCTCGCCGTCGACGACCACGCTCACCTCGCGGGCGAACGGGCGCAGCGCCCGGAACGCGACACCGCCCGGGACCGGGTGGGCGCCGAGCAGGGCGTGCGGATCGTGGTGGGCGCCCGCCAGGAGGCGCCCTCTGTCGGTCGGGTCGAGGGGCGGGGCGGTTCCGCACGCACCGGATGCGGGCGGGACGGGGCCGGACGGCTCGGGGAGCGAGGTGTCGCGGAGGGCCACGGGTCAGTCTCCTCTCACGGCGAGTCGTTCGATCGCCGCCATGGGTACGGGAAGCCAGTCGGGGCGGTGCCGGGCCTCGTACAGCACCTCATACACGGCGCGGTCCGTCTCGTAGGCGCGCAGCAGGCCGTGCTTCTTACGGGGGTCCCATCCGGCGCGAGCGGCGTAGCCGGCGCAGAACGCCTCCCGGCAACGGCGCGCCCACTCGGGGCGCCACGGGCGGCGCTGCCGGGCGGCGTAGTCGAAGGAGCGCAGCATGCCCGCGATGTCCCGCACGGGGGAGTGGGCACTGCGCCGTTCGGACAGCGGGCGGGACGGCTCGCCCTCGAAGTCGATGACGAACCAGTCCCGTCCGGCCCGCAGCACCTGCCCCAGATGGAGATCGCCGTGGATGCGCTGGGCCGGCGGTCCGGAGTCACAGGTGGACAGCGCCGCGAAGGCCGCCCGCAACCCGGGGACGAAGGGCTGCAGTGCCGGTACGCGGTGCGCGGCGGCGGTCAGCCGCTCGGTCATCGCCGCCGCCGTCCGGCTGTTCTCCCCGGGCGGTCCGGCCGGGAAGGCCGAGGCCAGCGCGAGGTGCACGTCGGCCATCGCCCGCCCCAGTTCGCGGGCCTGCACGGTGAAGTCGTCCCCGGAGGCCAGCGCGTTCAGGGAGAGGGTCCAGCCGTCGGAAGCGTCGTGCAGGAACGGCTGGAGCACACCGAGCGTCGCCTCGTAGGGATGGGTCGTCCGCATCCACGCGACCGGCGCCGGGACCCGGCCGCAGCCCTGCCTGGCCAGTGCGTCCGGCACCTCCAGGTCGGGGTTGACGCCGGGCTGGATGCGCCGGAACAGCTTCAGGATGAACTCGTCGCCGTAGATCAGCGAGGAGTTGGACTGCTCGGCGTCCAGCAGCCGCGGCACGAGCCCGCCGGGCACCGGCCGCGAGGGGTCGGACTCGAAGCGCAGCGGACCCGCCTTGCCGGGGTGCCTGAGCCGTTCCAGGAGCAGCTGGGCCGACCGGGGGTCGTGCAGCGCGTCGTAGACCGTCCGGCCGGCCAGCGGGCCGTCCTGCACCTGCCCGATGATCGCCCGGCCCAGGCGTGGCGACGGCTGCTCGCGCACGCCGAGCAGCAGCTGGTAGCAGTCGCCGGCCGGGGCAGCGCCGCCCGGGGCGGGCACGGGGCCCTGCCCGGTGTGCACCAGGAGGTGCAGACAGCCCGGGAACAGCTCGGTCATCGACAGCAGACCGAGCTCGGCCACGAGCCGGTCCTTGCCCGCGAACCAACGCTGGCGCGGCAGCCACTCCCGCAGCAGCTCGCCGAGCGAGGCCATGGTCTCGGCGAGATGCCCGCGTCTCGGGCGCAGGGGTGCGGTCTTCGGCATGGTGACGCGTCCTTTCCTCGGCCCACGCTCAAACGCGGCGGCCGATGCGGGATGCGACTCGGGTGAGCCGGAACCAGTAGAAGCCGTGGCCCCCGAGGGTCAGCAGGTACGGCAGTTCGCCGATGGCGGGGAAGCGGACTCCGCCGAATAGTTCGACCGGATGGCGTCCGGCGAACTCGCGCAGGTCGAGTTCGGTGGGCTGCGCGAACCGCGCGAAGTTGTTCACGCACAGCACCAGGTCGTCCTCGTACTCGCGCAGGAAGGCCAGCACCGCCGGGTTGGAGGAGGGCAGCTCGGTGTAGGTGCCCAGACCGAAAGCGGGGTTCTGCTTGCGGATCTCGATCATGCGGCGGGTCCAGTGCAGGAGCGAGGATGGCGAGGCCATGGACGCCTCGACGTTCGTCACCTGGTAGCCGTAGACCGGGTCCATGATCGTCGGCAGATACAGCCGCCCCGGATCGCAGGTCGAGAAGCCGGCGTTGCGGTCCGGTGTCCACTGCATCGGGGTCCGTACCGCGTCGCGGTCGCCGAGCCAGATGTTGTCGCCCATGCCGATCTCGTCGCCGTAGTACAGGATCGGCGAGCCCGGAAGGGCGAGCAGCAGCGCCGTGAACAGCTCGATCTGGTCGCGGTCGTTGTCCAGCAGGGTGGCCAGCCGCCGGCGGATGCCGATGTTGGCGCGCATGCGCGGGTCCTTGGCGTACTCCGCGTACATGTAGTCGCGCTCTTCGTCGGTGACCATTTCGAGGGTCAGCTCGTCGTGGTTGCGCAGGAAGATGCCCCACTGGCAGCCGGACGGGATGGCCGGGGTCTTGGCGAGGATCTCGGAGACCGGGTAGCGGGACTCCCTTCTGACCGCCATGAAGATGCGTGGCATGACCGGGAAGTGGAACGCCATGTGGCACTCGTCGCCGCCGGCGGCGTAGTCGCCGAAGTAGTCGACCACGTCCTCCGGCCACTGGTTGGCCTCCGCCAGCAGCACGGTGTCGGGATAGTGCGCGTCGATCTCGCTGCGGACGCGCTTGAGGAACGCGTGGCTGGCGGGCAGGTTCTCGCAGTTGGTGCCCTCTTCGGCGTACAGATAGGGCACGGCGTCGAGGCGGTAGCCGTCGACGCCCAGGTCCAGCCAGAACTTCAGCGCCGCCAGCATCTCCTCCTGGACGGCCGGGTTCTCGTAGTTGAGGTCGGGCTGGTGGGTGAAGAAGCGGTGCCAGTAGTACTGCCCGCGGACCGGGTCGTAGGTCCAGTTGGACGCCTCGGTGTCGACGAAGATGATGCGGGCGTCGGAGTACCGGGTGTCGTCGTCCGCCCAGACGTAGTAGTCGCCGTACGGGCCGTCGGGGTCCTTGCGCGACTCCTGGAACCACGGGTGCTGGTCGCTGGTGTGGTTCATGACGAAGTCGATGATCACGCGCATGCCGCGCTGGTGGGCGGCGTCCACGAACTCGACGAAGTCGGCCAGGTCGCCGAACTCGGGCAGTACGGCGGTGTAGTCGGAGACGTCGTAACCGCCGTCGCGCAGCGGTGACTTGAAGAAGGGCGGGAGCCACAGGCAGTCCACGCCCAGCCATTGCAGGTAGTCCAGCTTGGCGGTGAGGCCCTTGAGGTCGCCGACGCCGTCGCCGTTGCTGTCCTGGAAGGAGCGGACGAGGACCTCGTAGAAGACGGCTCGCTTGAACCAGTCCGGGTCACGGTCCTTGGCCGGCGTGTCCTCGAAGGTGTCCGGCACGGGCTCGTTCACGGTCATGAGGCTCCTGACCCTCCGTTCTGGGGCGCGGCGGCCGACGGTCGCCGGACGTGGAAGACGTGCGCGGGCGCCCGGCCGGGCTCCAGCCGCACGTAGTTCGTCCGACCCCAGTGGTAGGTCTCGTCCGTGAGTTCGTCGTGGACCGGCACCGACTCGTGCCAGTCCAGGCCGAGCTGCGGCATGTCGAGCGAGATCGTGGCCTCCTGGGTGCGGTGAGGATCGAGGTTGGCTACCACCAGCACGACGTCGGACCCCACGCGCTTGCTGTACGCGATCAGCGCGTCGTTGTCGGTCCGGTGGAAGCGCAGGTTCCTGAGCCGGTGCAGCGCGGGGTGATGGCGCCGGATGGTGTTGAGCCGGGTGATGAGGGGGGCGATGGTGGTGCCCTCGCGGGCGGCGGTGGCCCAGTCGCGGGGTTTGAGCTGGTATTTCT